>QCRN01000005.1 GCA_003211835.1 Pelagibacteraceae bacterium AG-461-B04
AGATATTCAATTTTACTGTTTTAAATTTGTTTCCGATCAAGCAAATGAAGATGCCAGCATGGACTGGAAATCAAATCAATCTTTGGGCGCAAATATTTTTAAGTCAAAATTATTAAACGATTTAGTCGACTGATTAGTAAAAGTTTGAAAGAACAACCGTATCGAGGGCTTAAATTCTTTCCTTCCATCATCTTGTATGATTAAGCTATTTGTCTAATTTATTTTCAATGTAATCGAGCTTTATGGTCAATTCTTCAACTTTGGATTTAATTCTTAAGATATTTAGAAAGTTCAAATAAATAATCAATATTAATAAAAATATAAGTGAAATGATTAGCGCATTCATTATTAAGTAAATCTATTTATAAATAAAAAAATAAAAACTACTTATTATTGATAATATTTTTATAAACCGCCAGTAATCAGCCCTACCATTCCAAGAATTAACCATAGAACGAGCATTGCTTTTTCATCAAACTTTTTTGTACTTTCTATACCTTTAATCTGCTTTCTAACAAATAAGCTAAGAAGCAGTGCAAGGACTATCAGATATACAATAGTAAATGCCATAAGTAATTAGTGTAGCAACTAAGAATTATTTGTATATAAAATATATGTAATGAAATTTTTTAGACACTCTTCTTCCCTTTTAGTGATAGTAGGTGGATGCGTTCTTTTATTGGTATCTTTTGGAATAAGACACTCATCTGGATTATATTTAATTCCTATTTCAGACCATATACAAACTGGAAGAGAAGTGTTTGGTTTCGCCATTGCAATTCAATTCCTTATGATTGGAATTGGATCCCCAATCTTTGGAGCCATTGCAGATAAATATGGTTCATCTATTGCTGGTCTTTATGGAGCAATCTTTTTCTTAATTGGTCTTTATATGATGTCACTTGTAGAAGGATCAGGCCTCCTCATAGTTTCACAAGTAGTTTTTGGTTTTGGTTGTGCTGGATGTGGAACAGCAGTAATTCTTGGAGCTGTAGGAAAAGCGGTTACAGGAAAATACCAAACGTTATCATTGGGCATTGTGATGGCTGCAGGTTCCTTAGGGCAATTCGTAATAGTCCCACTATCAGGATTTATGATCGAAGCAACTGATTGGCAAAAGTCAATTATATATCTGTGTTTTATATCCCTTATCATGATTTTGTTTGCACTAACTCTAACAAAGTCCTCTTTTAATTCAGGAAAGGATGATCAAGCTGCTCAATCATTAGCATCTGTACTCAATGAAGCTTTTGTAAATAAAAGCTATGTATTGTTAACAGTTGGTTTTTTTGTATGTGGCTTTCATGTTTCATTTGTAGCAACCCATTTGCCAGCTTATTTAACTGATCTTTCTTTGCCCTTATGGATCGGTTCTTGGTCGCTCGCTTTGATTGGTTTATTTAATGTTTTTGGGACTTTATATTTTGGTCATTTAGGTGATCAAAACTCTAAAAAAAATCTTTTGGTTATTTTATACACACTCCGCGCATTTTTATTTTTGGTATTCATTTTTCTTCCTAAAACTGAGATCACTGTACTAATTTTTGCTGCATTGTTAGGCATCCTTTGGCTATCAACTGTTCCTCTTACTAGCGGAATTATTTCTGTAATTTTTGGGACTAAATATATGTCTATGTTATATGGCTTTACATTCCTTTCACATCAAGTTGGGTCATTTATGGGCTCTTGGTTTGGAGGCCGTTTTTATGATTTTTATGGTTCATACGATATCATGTGGTGGGTATGTGTAATTCTTGGTTTTGTATCTGCATTAATGCATTTTCCAATTACTGAAAAACCACTTAAAAAAAGTATTGCTTAAGTACATATTAAATTTATTAACTATTTTATTGATTCTATTGCTAAATAAGTTTTCCACTTATCCACAAGTTAAGAAGTGAAAATAATTTTTTTTTAATTTAAAATTTTTTTTTAATAAATTAATCTTCTATTTATCGGAAGAACGAAAATCGAAAGCCTTTCGGGGAGTTTGTTTGGAGTTAGTCCGGAATTTCGGGGCGAGGTGGAGACCTTTCGGGGTGTTTATCGCGCCCCGTTTTTTTTGTGCTTTGTGTCTATAAATCGGATACAAATTTCATATGTTTTTAGACTTTACCCTTCTTTATTTTTTTATTCCTTTGTTTTTTGTTATTTCTATAACTCCAGGTCTTTGCATGACTCTTGCTTTAACTATGGGTATTACCATTGGCCTTAAAAATACTATGAAGATGATGGTTGGGGAACTCATAGGCGTACTAATAGTTGCTGGAAGTGCAGTTATTGGTGGTGGGGCAATTATTTCATCATATCCAATGACATTTCTCTTTTTTAAATATGGAGGGGGAATTTATTTAATGTTTGTTGGCTATCAAATGTTCAATTCAAGAGGATCATTAGCATTAAACTTAGACGGAACACATTCTTTTGAGATTAATTTTTTAAAGTTAGCAAGTCAGGGATTTATTACCGCTGTTGCAAACCCTAAGGGATGGGCTTTTTTTATTGCTATGGTACCCGCATTTATCAATTATGACTTAGCGCTCATGCCTCAGATGTCAGCATTGGTCGTCATCATTTTAATAATAGAATTCATATCTTTGATGATTTACGCAACTGGCGGACAGATGCTTGGAATTATCTTGAAGAAACAAAAAAATATTCAATCTATAAATCGTTTAGCTGGCCTATTAATGGTAGGCGTTGGAATTTGGCTAGCTCTTAGTTAGACTCTGTTTAAAAAGCATCCCAGGTCCTTTTGTTGATTCATTTCCAGAACCACGAAACATATGCCATATCATTGCCTGGTTTGAAGATACAACAGGTTTATTCAGTAAGCGTTCTGCTTCATCTATTATTTTAAATGTTTTCAAATTTGTGCATGAAATAAATACTGCATCACAATCATTTTTTCCAATTTCTAATATTGCTTTCAAACTATCTCTTTCAGATATTCTTGCCACCACTGTGTCATCAGACTCATTAAATGATTTCTCGTTTGATATATTAAAATTATCACTCTGAAGATTTTGTTTGAGTTTTTGAGTTACAGATTGCTCATAGGGTGAAACAAATGCAATATTCTTGCATCCAAAGCTATGAAGCGCTTCCTTAACCGCTCTTATTGGATCTGTTATAAAAGCATTTTTATGTTGCTCTTTAATTAATTTATTTATTTTTTCAGAGCCAATTACCGTGGCACCTGAGGTACATGCATATCCAATACTGTTAAAGTCAATTTTTGGGAGAAGGTGCACTGCAATTGGTAAATCATTTTTCATTTTTGCAAGATTCTCATTATTGACAGATTGGTCACAGGGAATCCTTGAGTGATAAATGGCAACACTCTCATCAAGTGTGCTTCTTATCTCTTGCTCAATTGTCTCATCACTTTGCAGTACGATTAATCCAAATCTCATGCTGTAATAGTCTGGATCATCTAGCTTAAAATTCTTCTCCATAAAATTTATCTCGATGCTTTTAATATTACACTTCTAGTTTCTGCAGGATCAATTACTGCATCAATTTCAAGGTGAGCTGCAGCTTCAATTGCTTTCCCCTTTTCATACAATTGATCGACTAACTTATTAAAAAGTTCTTCTCTTTTTATTTTATCTTTTATTTCATCAAGTTCTTTTTTGAACCCAAGCTTGATGGCACCTTCTAATCCCATTGCCCCAAATTCTCCAGTAGGCCAGGCAGCCGAGTATACTGGTTGATGAAAGCTTCCTCCAGCTAATGCTTGTGCACCCAGTCCATAGCCTTTTCTCAAAAAAATTGTGATCAAAGGTATTTTTATTTGCGAACCTACTTTAAAAAGAGCAGACATTTTTCTAACTGCCCCTTCTTCTTCACTATCGGGTCCAACCATAAAACCAGGTGTATCGACTAGAGAAATTATTGAAAGATTTTGAAGATTGCAAAGCTCAATAAAATTTGCAGCTTTATCAGCTGATTCTGAATCGATTGCCCCACCTAAATGTTGACTGTCACTCGCCATCAATCCAAATGATTTTCCTTCAATGCGTATAAATCCTGTTACGATACTCTTCCCATACATCTGTTTGAGTTCTATAAAGGTATCTTTATCAGAAATGATATTAATAATATTTCTAATTGGGTAAGACCATTTTCTATTTTTTGGCATGATATCTTTTAATTGAGCCTGATCTTCAACTTTCCAATCAACTAAATCACCTTGAAAGTAAGAAAGTATTTTCTTTGCAAAATCTGTTGCTTCGGCTTCATCTTTAGCTACTAAATCAATAACACCATTTTTTTCATTTACTTCTGATGGACCTATTTCTTTTGGGCTATAGGATCCAAGACCACCTCCCTCAATCATTGCAGGACCTGCCATACCAATCCATGAATTTTTGGTAGCTATTCTAATATCTGCACACCCAAATAGAGCGGCGTTGCCTGCAAAACAGAAACCATTATTTATGGCAATTCTCAAGCACCTTCCAGTGAGACCTCCCCATAAAGCAAAAGTAGGGACATGTAATCCTGCTATGCTTGTAGTGATGTCTGTATCGCCTGGTCTACCACCTCCACCTTCAGTAAATATAACAATTGGTAGTTTATATTTTTTTGCTTTCTCGCAAATCCGATCAAGCTTCATATGATGAAAATAACCTTGTGTTCCCGCTAAGACAGAATAATCATAGACAATAGCAACGGCATCAGTTGACTCATTATCTATTATATTACTATTAATTTTACAGAACCCAGTGATAACGCCATCACCAGAAGTCTCCATTAAAAGTTCTTCTTGGCTTTTACGACTTTTTTGAGCCGCTACAGCAAATGCTCCATACTCAAGAAAGCTGTCTTTATCAACAAGATCATAAAGATTTTCTCTTGCAGTTCTTAAATTTAGTTTATGTCGTTTATTTTTTGCATGCTCTCGAAAATCATCAGTTGTCTTGTGTAGCCGTTCAATAAATTCAGCAAAGTTTTTTTTATCTTCCATGTTTAACTCTATAGCATTTTTCTTAATATCTTATCCTTTTGAAAAGCATGATGATATATGACAGCACTCAAATGAATAGAGAAAAGAATTAAAAGAAAATAAGCTGACAAAGCGTGAATTGCATAAAATTTATCAGCAAGATCAAAGTTGTAATAATCAATTGATGCTTTCATAATGATAAAATTGACTTCCTCGCCGGATAATAAAAGTTTACTTACGCCACTTATAGTGATGACCAATAAAGTCATATAGAAAAGACCATGCACAACTTGAGAGGCAATAATCTGGATTTTGCTCATTGATATATTATTAATGGGCTTTGTATTAATTGATTTCCATATCAATCTTAATAGTGTTATGTAAAAAATAGTCATACCAATGATTATATGAACATTTTCAATAGAGAGTTTAAATTCAGAAAACTCAAGATTGTCTAAATAAATTCCTAGAGGTAGTTGGAACAGTAATATTACAAAAGTAATCCAGTGGAAAAGACGTGCAAGAAATCCATAAGAATTAGTGTCATTTGTAATTTTCATATTATATAATTAAATACATGATTAATTTTTTTCAATTTCTAATCTCCTCAATTCTATCGATATTACTATTAATTGTAATTGCTTTTGCGGACGATCACGGAAATATTATTAAGGAGAGAAAGTCACTATTTAAGCAGAATTATAGTCATGCTAAGAGAATGAGTGCTGAAATTACTAAAGGGAATAATGAGAAAGTGATTGAGCTATCACAAAAGATGAGCACAAATTATGACAGGCTTTTAGATTTATTTCCAGATAACACCAAAACAGGCTACGATACAGAGGCTTTGCCAACGATATGGCTACAAAAAGATGAATTTAATACTCTAATGATAGAGACTTCAAATAAAGTTAAAGAGTTTACAGTTCTTGCATCCAATCTAACTGGAGATGAGTTAAAAGATGCCCAAAAGAAACTAATCTGGTCAAGTTGTAAGACTTGTCACGATAAGTTTAGAATGCCTCATTAAACTTAAGCTACAATTGTCATACTAATTATTCTTCTTATGCCAGGATCATTGTTTTTATAACGATGTTCAAAAATAAAAACTCCTTGCCATGTTCCCAAATCAAGCTTCTTCTCTTTGATAGGTATATTAATGCTTGTATTTGTTAAAGCTGATTTAATATGGGCTGGCATATCGTCAGGACCTTCTTCCTTGTGTGCATAATTTCCCGACTCTGGGACTACACGATCAAAAAAATCTATTATGTCCTTCAGAACATTTGGATCAGCATTTTCTTGAATAATAAGTGATGCTGAAGTGTGCTTAATAAATAATGTACACAAACCTTTTGCAATTCTATGTTTTGCAATAGCCTGGTTTATTATTTCAGTGATATTATAAAGCCCTTTACCGTCAATAGTAATTTCAAGTTCTTTTTGGATTAACATTTTAGATATCAATAATTAGGAATTTAAATTAAATTTAAAATAATGATAAATCATAATGAGTCATTTTCAAACATTGGATTAAAGCTTAAGGCAACTTATACCCAATTGCCTGAGATTCTGTTCTCTAAACTAATGCCTGTAAGTGTAAAAGACCCTAAAACTGTAGCCCTCAATGAATCATTATCTACAGAATTGGGAATTGATTTTTCGAAACTTTCTAGTGAAGACCTCTCTAATTTTTTATCTGGAAATACAATACCTACTGGGATTGGTCCTTTCGCACAAGCATACGCCGGTCATCAATTTGGAAATTTCACAATTCTTGGTGATGGAAGAGCTCTTACCATTGGAGAGCAAAGCACGCCTAAAGGCGATATCTATGATATTCAATTTAAAGGATCAGGAAGAACACCTTATTCAAGGGGAGGGGATGGAAGAGCGGCTTTGGGCCCTATGCTTCGTGAATATCTAATTAGTGAAGCCATGTTCTATTTAAACATTCCAACCACAAGAAGTCTTGCTGTTGTTGAGACTGGAGAAAAAGTTTTTAGAGAGACTCCTTTAAAAGGAGCTATCTTAACAAGAGTTGCAGCTAGTCATGTTCGGTTTGGTACATTTCAATTCTTAGCGGCCCACAAGGACATCGATGCTATGTCAAAGTTACTTGACTACTGCATCAAAAGACATTTTCCAGGAATCTTAGATAGCCCAAATAAAGTAATTGAATTTATTAAGTTAGTGATGTCAAAACAAATTGATCTAATTGTAAACTGGATGCGTGTTGGATTTATACATGGTGTTATGAATACTGATAATTCAACTATCTGTGGAGAAACTATAGACTACGGTCCATGCGCGTTCATGGATCAGTATGATCACAAAGCAGTGTTCAGTTCTATCGATTTTAAAGGAAGGTACGCCTACGGTAATCAACCTGCGACTATTCATTGGAATTTAATTAGACTTGCTGAAAGCTTGCTTCCTTTAATCGATAAGGATGAGACAAAATCAGTAGAAATTGCCCAGAAAACAATCGATTCTTTCAGTGAAATATTTAACGAAAAATGGCAAATCATGATGAGATCAAAACTTGGAATAACTGATAGAAGTAGAGAGGATGAAGTTTTAATTAAGGATTTACTGACATGGATGCAATCAAAAAAACCAGACTTCACAAATACTTTTTGCAACTTGATGGACAGCAATCATGCAAATGACGAGGAGTTCGAAGATACTGAATTTCTAGTATGGAAAAAAAATTGGCAAGAAAGGATCAATAATAATGATTATCTAAATATTATGAAAAAAACTAATCCCATATTAATTCCTAGAAATTATTTAGTTGAAGAAGCTTTAGCTGAAGCTGAAATAGAAGGTAAATTCTCTCAATTTAATGAACTACTTGTAGTTTTGTCAAAGCCATACGAGCAATTAGACATTGATGAAAAATATTCGAAAACGCCTCAAATTCAAGCTGAACCTTATAAAACTTACTGCGGAACATAGACTAAAAGTTGTAATAAATTATTTGAAGTTCGTAAGTAAATAAAATTTGCTTTTTTATTAGATATCACTATAAGATCGACTTAAAGATTGAGTGCTTGTTCCTAATTGGACTTGAACGAAGTCTAAATTTAAAAAAAGGAATAAGAATAATATGGCTACTGGAACTGTTAAATGGTTTAATCCAAAAAAAGGTTATGGTTTTGTTGCACCTGATGAGGGCGATAAAGACATTTTTGTTCATATCACTGCTGTTCAAGCAGCTGGTATCAACAGATTGGACGAAGGCCAAAAAATAAGCTACGAAGCTGAAGAAAAAAATGGAAAAGTATCTGCAGTTAATTTGCAGATCTCAGAATAAATTTAAGCAGCTTTATAAATCATATCTAGCCACATAGTGAATTCGTCTATCAATTCACTTGAAGGCTGGATGATTTTTACTCTTTTATCCTTTGTGCTGACCTGAGTAGTAAGTGATCCCTTACTTATTTCATCATTAATGAAATTTATAATTGTGGCTCTTGAGGCTAAGTCAGCCATATTTTTTGTTAAATACTCTTTAGTACATTCAAGTTTATTTACATCTTTATCGAAATATAATTTCATGATTTCAAAACAAATCCTGATCCCATAAACAGAGCGTCTAAAATGGCTAAGCCTTCCAAAAATCTTTTTGTCACCCGCTGAGTCAAATACCTTGATCTGCTGGTTAACACCTTTAAAAATTATTTCTGATTTCATTATTTTTCCTCACTTAACTTAATAATCATATTATTTTTTATTGATAATAATTAACCATAATTAGTTGCCACATTGGCGACTTATATTTGAATATTGCCTACTAACAAAAAATATGAGATTTTTAACGTACAGTAATTATTGCTGATTATGAATAAAGATAATTCATCTGTTATTTGGAAGCTTATTCAAGAAACCGGCAACTCCATAAAAGGAAAACTTCCGCCACACCCAAATCATCCAAAAGGGAGAAATCCATATGCTCACGTAGCCCTGATGGTCAAAAATCATTTCGGAATGTCTTACAAAGATATTCCTGATGATAAGAAGGAAGAACTTGTAAAATATATAAATTATTTGAGAAAATATCCAGAGTGAATGACTGATCTTATAGTTTCCACTCAGGTGCTCCAAAGAAAGACAATAGTTTATTCTTAAAACCTCTAGATTTCTTAAAATCCATATATATTAAATACCAGTTCATAAAGGTAATTTTTATAGGATTAAATGTATTAACATTTTCTCGAATACCGTAATTTACCTCCTCTTTTTCTGCCGCATAGGTACCAAATATTTTATCCCATATAATTAAAAGATTACCGTAATTTTTGTCGATATAATTTTCATTACTGCCATGATGCACACGGTGATGTGAAGGAGTAATAAGTATATATTCAAGAAAACTAAGTTTATTGACCCACTTAGTATGAGTTAACAATCCATATAGTGTAGACACTGCCCCCGCTATAGCAGTAATAATTGGATCGAAACCAATTAAAGGCATTACAGCAAAAAAAGGAACTTTTGTTAAAGGGCCGAACCACGGCTGTCTCAAAGCTACAGTGAAATTCATTTCCTCACTTGAGTGGTGGTTCATATGAACAGCCCACAAAAATCTAATTCTATGCGAGCATCGGTGATACCAATAATATATAAAATCGATGACTATGAATGTAAGAGGCCATACTAACCAAGCTGGAAAGATCTCATTAATTGAGATTAATTTGAATTGATAAAGAAATAGTGAAAAAAAGAAAATTGAACTTTTTGTTAAAAGTGAGATTGAGATATTGCCAAATAAAAGGCCAAATCCAGCAAGAGAGTCTTTTAATTTATAGTATCCGAGATTATTAATGGCTGAATAAATAACTTCAGCAGTAATAAGTGTGAGTACAATTGGGACTCCGTACAAATATATGTCTATTTCATTCATAAAATTACTATTGAAATATATAACATTAGAATTAAATCAGGAAAATATGAAAAATTTATTTTTTACAATAATTTTAAGCTTAACCCTTGCAATGCCATTACATGCTGCAGGTAGCAAAGGTGGAGATGGCGGAAGCGGTGGAAGCGGTGGAAGCGGTGGAAGCGGTGGAAGCGGCGGAAGCGGCGGAAGCGGTGGAAGCGGCGGTACAGGCAATGATGGAATGGGTGGAAGTGGATTATACAAAAAGTCATCTGGCTATGATAAGGAACTAAGGAGAATCACTTTTGAAATCGAAAAAAAAGACAACCTTGAAGGAGCTTTAAAAGACTTAGAGGTTTATGTTTACGAAAATCCACAAAACGCTAGTGGGTGGAATATGATTGGGTTTGCAAGCAGAAAGTTAGGTAAATTTGAAGATGCTGAAATATATTATAATACTGGTTTAGAAATTGACCCTCAACATGAAGGGATCCTTGCATATCAAGGCGAATTATTTTTGCAAACCGATAGATACGAAAATGCGATTGAAAATCTTGCTAAATTGTCCGATTTATGCGTTTTTAATTGTGATGAAAAGAATGAGCTTGCAGAGGCTATTACACTCTATGAGTTAGAAAATAACTTATAACAAGTTGATTTATTTTCGAAGACAAATTAGGCTTGCCTATTAAAATTTGTCATGATTAAAATATTAGTTTTTTTCGTCTTAGGAGCAGCCACATTATATTTTATTATTCGTGCATTAGTGAATACTGAGCCTGGAAAGTTATCTCGAGTTATAAAAATAATTATTTTTGCAGCGATTATAATTGCAGTTGTATTTATGCTGACAAGAGGTAACCTTGGTTTTCTTGCACCGATTATTGGTCTTGCAAGAAAATTTCTAGTAGGCTTTTAAGTTTAATGTTTAATAGTAAAAAGAGTTTCATAGTTATATTTTTCTTTTTATCGTCATTTATTTTTTTTACATCATGTGATAGCGGTCCAGATCAGTCCGCTGCTTTTACCGGAGTAAGAGTTATAGATAATTCTTATTCCCCACCAGTTGTTAGAATAAATCCGGGTGGCAAAGTAAGATTTAACAATTGGGGTAACAACCCCCATAATGTTATTGCTGTCGATGAAAGTTGGGGCTCCCTAGCAGAAATTCCAAAGGGTGACTATCTAGATATTAATTACGAAAATGAAGGACTATATAAATATTTGTGTTCATTTCATGCCTCCCCTGATGGAAAATGGGGCATGGTTGGCTCTGTTGTTGTGGGTGATATAAATTATGAAGATTATACAAACTTCTCAAAGAAAGATGTGGTTACAAGGTTCACTGGAAATGTAAGGCATGTACCCGATCGATATGAAACAATTCAAGACGCTGTTAATGCTTCAAACCCAGGTGATCTTGTTTTGATTAAGCCTGGTATTTACTACGAGGAGGTTGTTGTAAATGTTCCATCAATCACGATAAGGGGTTGGGATAGAAATACAACAATCATCGATGGGGAGTTTGAAAGAGGTAACGGCATTTTAGTTGCAGGTGTTGATGGCGTAGTCATAGAAAATATAACTGCAAGAAATGCATTGCTGAATGGTTTTTATTGGGCAACAGTTAAAGGTTACAGAGGCTCTTATTTAACAGCGTATAATAATGGTGATTATGGTGTATATGCATTTGATGCCGTTGATGGAGTTTTAGATCATTCTTATGCCTCTGGCTCACCAGATGCAGGTTTTTATATTGGCCAATGTTATCCATGTGACGCAATCGTTAATGACGTCATATCTGAAAATAATGGACTTGGTTATTCAGGAACAAACTCGGGTGGCTCTCTTTATATTATAAGCTCAGTTTTTCGAAATAATAAAGGTGGATTAGCACCGAACACTTTAGACTCGGAACTTCTTCCTCCTGAAAGAGAAACTTTTATTATTGGGAATCTTATTGAAAACAATAACAATATAGACGCCCCCGCTACTCAATCAACTAACTTATCACTCGGAAATGGAGTTGTCATTGCAGGAGGAAATAACAATATTATTAAAAATAATGTTATTGCTAATCATAATCTTTATGGTGTTATTATAACAGCTACAGCAGATGTAAATTACTGGCCTGCTCATGGCAACCGTGTTGAAAGCAATTTGATTATAAATTCTAAAAGAGCTGATCTAGCATCCAGTGGCCTCTCAAATTTAGGAAACTGTTTTGAAAATAATTATTTCAATACTTCAATTCCACCTGGCTTGCAAACACTCAATAATTGTGACTCTTCCTTCTATCCCTTAAGTGCGGATTTATCTGGTATGTGGCTGTCTTTGGCGCGAGTAATACAGACAAGTGATGGAAAATATAACCAAGGTGATTGGCGAACATTTGAAGCACCCGAAAACCAACCCAATATGCCCATTATGGATGAATTAATAAGTCTTGGTTATGATAAAACTAACTTGCCTGTTACTAAAATATGGAGTTCAGTCAAGCCTGCGGTTGAGGTTTTTAGTCAATATGAAGATGTTTTGGAGGAAATAGAGCTGCCTCAAGAGGCCAGAAACTATTTGAACTAATCCCCTAATTGTTTAACCTATAATTAGGAGATAAAAATAAATGCCTGGAGTTACTTTTTTTCCATTAGAGGATGTTCCGTTCTTATCGCTTTTTTTTAATTTTTATGGATATTACCTTCCTATTTTTTTGTATGCAACTTGGACAGCAACAGCTTTATTTGATTTACATATTGGAAAATACAGAAGCGTTCCCTCTAAAATAACTTGGACACTGGTACTGATGTTTATTCCTTTAGTTGGCCCACTTATTTATCATATGTTTGCAGCTAGGGAATTGGACGTAGTGATCAGAGCTACAATGGTTTTCGGAGGTATTGCTGTCATGACAATTGTTTTTTTATATCTTGGTTTTGCGCTTTAAATAAAAGTGAAATTCGACCCACGAATAACTCCCATCAAGAGTAATTTAGCCGCTTCAACTTATAAATATATTGTTAAGAGACCAAAATACTCTAAAGGTAAAAAATGTACTGTGGTCAGTTCGTTTGCACCATTGTATTCAAATAAAAAATCTAAATTAAGCACTCAACTTTTATTCGGTGAAGAATGTATCGCTTATGAAGTATCTAAGGATTGGTCTTGGGTTCAATCATTAAAAGATCAATATGTAGGATATATAGCCACAGCAAATCTATCAAAAAAATTATTTAAACCCACACATAAAGTAACGTCTTTACGTACATACATTTACAAGGAACCTGATATTAAGAGCAAAGATCTATTTCACTTAAGCTTTAATTCAGTTTTAGAAGTTAAAAAAACAAAAGGAAAGTTTTCTCTAATCAATGGATTAGGTTGGTGTCCGACTAGTGATTTATCTGCAATTAATAAGGTGGGGTTTGATAAAGTCAAATATGCCCAGCAGTATTTAAATACTCCTTATTTATGGGGAGGAAGAAGCTCCATAGGTATTGATTGTTCGGGGCTTATTCAAAATTTATTACAAATTAATAATAAAAAATTTCCAAGAGATACAGATATGCAAGAAATTTTTATAACTAAAGAGATTTTAAGTGAAAAGAAACTTAAAGCAGGGGATTTAATTTTTTGGAAGGGTCATGTAGCCATGATGATAGATAATAAATATATTATCCACGCTAATGCTTATCATATGAAAACTGCAATTGAGTTATTAAGTTCTGCAAAAAAAAGAATATTTAAAACGAATGGTAAAATTAGAAAAATGGGCAGACTTTAGACTAACTGAAATTAAATTTATTTCTGATAAACCATAGAAGTATTAATGAGGGGATTACCATTAAAGCGGTAATTATGAAGAATGTTCCCCAATCACCCTGCAGCCAATCTACGAGCGAACCTGATGAAGACGCCATCAACGTTCTTCCTGCTGTTCCAAGAGAGGCAAGAAGTGCATACTGCGTTGCTGTATAGGTCCTGTCCACAAGCAATGAAATAAATGTGACAAAGGCAACAGTTGCAAATGCAGCAGCAAGATCATCAAGAAGAACAGCGGCAGCAAATAATAATTCAGATTTATCTGACCATGCCATAAAGCTAAACATAATATTTGTTATGGCCATTGCTATCCCAGATAGAAATAACGCCCTCACAACGCCAGATTTAATAGCAAACCACCCACCCAATAGAGTAAATGTAATAGTCGTAATCCATCCAAGACCTTTTGAATAGATTGCAATATCAGATTTTGAAAATCCCATCTCGTCATAAAATATGATAGACATTCTTCCAAGAAAAGCCTCGCCTATTTTAAAGAGGAAAATAAATCCGATAATTAAAAAGCTGATGGTTACACCGTTTTTCTTAAAGAAGCTTATCAATGGACTTATAATTGTGCTTATAAACCATGCTGAAAATCCAGCAGCTTTAAAATTTTCTTGATCCTTATTTTGAGCTTTCTGTCTTTCATTAGAGGTATCTTCAGGAATAAAAAGTAATCCAACATTAAATAAAAGTATTAATAGGCAAAGAAATATAAAAGTGAGTTGCCAATAATTTGCAAATCCAACTACTTCTAAATAATCAGCAACAAATAACGTTAACATTCCTCCAATTTTATAACCTGTCCACCATCCAACCACGGCAATAGAAGCACCTGCAGCCATTGATGCTTTTTCATTTGCAGATATTTGTTCAATTCTAAGAGCATCAATTGTTATATCTTGTGATGCTGACGAAATTGCAATTAATAAACCTAAGAAAATAATAACCTCAAGATTATTTACTGGATTGAGAAAACTCCAAAAAATAAGACTACATAAGATTATAAATTGAAGAGAAATTATCCAAGATTTTCTGTGACCTATTTTATCTGTTAGATAGGGAATTTTAATTCTGTCAATTAAAGGAGCCCATAAAAAGTTAATGGCATAAACTCCAAATATTAATCCCGCCCAACCAATAGTGCTTCTAGAAAGTTCAAAGTCTTTTAACCAAAGTGAAAGTGCACTACCAATTATTACCCACGGGAAACCACTGATAGCACCCAAAAGTAAAATGCGAAGCATTCTGTTATCAAAATAAATTGATAAGCCAACATTTTCTTTTGTCATATTTGATGAGAATAAGGTTTAGTACCTCCAGCAGTCAATTAATATATTAAGTAACTTTTGATTTATTCAATTGGAGCGGGATTATCGCTAAAACTTCTTAAATAAAGAATAACATTTGCGCGGTCCTTAGCTTTTTTGAGACCAACAAAGGACATCTTTGTACCTTGAATATATTTTTTTGGATTAATTAAATAACTATTTAATTGCTCATATGTCCAATCACCCTCAAAGGCTGCCATTGCACTAGAATATTTATAATCATCTTTTGAACCAATATCTTTATTTACGATATTCCATAAAGCTGGGCCAATTTTATTAGCACCACCTTTTTCCATAACATGACACTGTGAACATTTCTTAAATACTTTTTTACCCTTATCTAGATCAGCGCTAGCAAGAAGAACTTGAATAGGGTCTTCGGTGGGAGCTTGGGCAACTGCCTCAGTTGAAGTTGCAGCTGCATCCATTAATATTTCATCACCGCCATCAACTTGATAAGCAGCAACTTTTGGCTTTTCAACATGGTAGAGAATTTCACTAAAGTTTGCTAGTCCAATAAACACAAGTGCTACCACTAAAATACAGGCAACAATTTTGTTAATTTCGAATGAATCCATAATGTTTTTTTCGCAGAATATATGATATTAATTAAACATTATTCTAATTTATTCAAGTTATTATGCGTCTTCTAGTCGCATAAAAGCATTATGATTACTCAAGAAAATACAGCAATTATTATACCTGCAAGACTTCAAGCTAGGAGACTTCCAAACAAACCTTTGCTTGAAATCAATGGCAAGCCAATGATCCAACACGTTTGGGAAAAAGCTGTTTTATCCCAACTCGGTGAGGTTCTTGTTGCCACGGATAGTGAAGATATAAAAAATTTAATTGAAGGCTTGGGGGGCAATGCATGTATGACATCAACAAAACATACATCTGGTACTGATCGAATATTTGAGGCCTTAAATAAAATTGATCTTGATCAAAGAATTGAATTTATAATTAATTTACAAGGTGATCTTCCTACAATCAATACAGAGGCCCTGAGTACTGTACTCAGTCTAATTGAAGACGATAGCTCTGAGATAGGCACGTTAGCTTGTATGTTTAAAAATAAGTCTGAAATAAGGAAAAACCAAGTTGTTAAAGCCTATTGTGACTATAAAGAAAATGAAATCTCTACTCTGGGTCTAGACTTCACAAGGAAAAGCGATAGTTACGATCATAACAAATTATATCATCACATTGGAATCTATTCTTTTAGAAAAGAGTCTCTTAAAAAGTTTGTTTCTTTATCTCAAACTGAAAGAGAAAAAAATGAAAAACTTGAACAATTAAGAGCCTTAGATAATGACATGAAAATAAAAGTTGGTTTAATTGACTTTTTGCCTTTGGGAGTGGATACTCCTGAGGATTTAGAGGAAATTAAAGAAATCTTAAAGAAATGAAAAAAATATCTTACCAGGGAGAACTAGGCGCTTATTCACATTTAGCATGTAAAGAAGCAATGACAGATTATGAATCTGTTCCCTGCAGAACATTTGAAGCAGCGTTAAATTGTGTAAGAGAAGAGAAAGCAGATTTAGCGATGATACCTGTTGAAAACACTGTCGCTGGTCGAGTTGCTGACATTCATTACTTATTAGGAGATTATGATCTTAAAATTTATGCTGAACATTTTCAGGAAGTCAAGCATCAGCTACTTGCAAAAAAAGGAACTACCATTGATGAGATAAAATTTGTAAGAAGTCACTCAATGGCTATTGGTCAATGTCAATCAGCAATTCAAAGATTAAATCTTACCCCCATTGTAATGGCTGATACTGCTGGGTCTGCTAAATATATAAGTGAAATAGGTACAAATGAGGACTCTGCGATTGCCTCCCACTTAGCTGCAGAAATTTATGGATTAGAGATTTTAAAGTCAGATATTCAAGATATGAAACACAACACAACACGATTTCTTATTATGTCAAAAGGCGCACAGCAGGAAAGAGACGAAAAATTGTCATATTTAACAAGCTGTATTTTTGAAGTTCGAAGTGTGCCATCGGCATTATATAAAGCTCTTGGAGGCTTTGCGACCAATGGCGTTAATCTAACGAAGCTCGAGAGCTTTATAGTCGATGGTGATTTTAATAAAGCACAGTTTTACATTGACCTTGATGGCCATGTTGATGACTCTTCTGTTAAAGGAGCTCTTGATGAACTATCATTTTACACAGAAAAACTTCAGGTTCTTGGCGTTTATCCAAAACATTCTTATAGGAACCAATAGTTTATTTATTGTGTAACCATTCAACAATAAGTTGATGCGCTACAGCCATAGCGGGAGGTATCCAAATTCTATCTGGGCTTTTGCCAACAAAAATTCGATTTATATCCTCACGCGATAACCACACAGCATGTTCAATCTCATCTTCATCGAGATTAGTTTTATCATCATCCACATTTGAAAAACAGCCAATCATTAACTGAGAAGAAAAAGGCCATGGCTGTGTAAACTTATATTCAACACTATTTACATCAAGACCCACTTCTTCTTTCACTTCCCTTACAACTGCGTCTTCAATAGTTTCTCCTGGTTCAAGAAAGCCCGCGAGGGCAGAGTACATTCTTGGAGGAAAAATTTTCTGACGCCCTAAAAGACATTTTTCATTAAAAATGGGTAGCATGATAACAACAGGATCCACGCGAGGAAATAACTCAGTTTTACATTTATCACAAACCTTTTTAGATCCTGCATCAACTGTTCTGAGCTTTGAATTTTCACACCGACTACAAAAAATATTAACAGCATTCCATTCAACCATTGATTTGGCTTGGGCAAGAATTCCTGTATCTTCAGGGGATAGACTTTGGGCTATAGATCTTAAATCGATAAATTTACACCCAATGGAGATTTCAATATCAAAATGACTACGCTCCTTAGTAATGTCGATAGCATAATACTTTATGTTTTTCATTTCACCGAGAAAGATAATTTGACACGCTTTAATGTGTTTCTTAACCGATTCGAACTTAGACAAATATATTTCGGGTTTACTACCTGGTTCTTTGCTTACTTGAATGAGAGGTTTGCCTGAATCAAAAATAATATATCTTGCAGCAGAGCTGCTCATTGAGGTTTTTTGCCACTCTTCATCACTTCTTATGCTAGACATTCTGTTCAGAGGATTATTTGCAAATACAATTTTACTCATGATTTTATTCATTTAATAAACAACATTTAATGATCGTATGCTACAATATTTTGGGAGATTGAGTAGACAAGTTATTCGCCAATCCGGTCAGGTCTGAAAAGAAGCAGCCGCAACGATGATATTTGGGTTACTTTAATCTCCCACAGTATTAATATTGAATGATGTCAGAGCAAAAAAACTTACCAATCCCTCTAAAATATCGACCATTAAAGTTTAGTGAACTTATTGGTCAGAATCTTATGTCTCAAACAATTCAAAAAGCAATTGAGACAGACCGCATTGCTAATGCTTATTTGCTTACAGGGGTGAGGGGCGTTGGGAAAACAACAACAGCGAGGATTATTGCTAAATCACTAAATTGTTTGAATATAGACTCTAATGGTGAAAAAGAGCCGTGCGGTATTTGTGAAAATTGTATTGCTATTACTGAGTCAAGAAGTGTTGATGTATATGAAATGGATGCAGCGTCACGAACGGGTATTGCTGACATAAGAGAATTGATTGAAGGCGTCCAATACTCACCTGTATCTTCCAAGTATAAAGTTTATATTGTTGATGAAGTTCATATGTTATCTACAGCAGCTTTTAATGGATTACTTAAAACCTTAGAAGAGCCACCACCGCATGTAAAATTTATTTTTGCGACGACTGAGGTGAGAAAGATTCCAACAACAATCTTATCTAGATGTCAAAGATACGATCTTAAACGAGTTGAGCCTGAAGATTTAGTTTCTTTCCTAAAGAAAATTTGCGATATGGAAGGTGTACAATTTGACCAGGGCTCATTAAAAATTATTGCACGTGCAGCTGACGGCTCAGTTAGAGATGGATTATCAATTTTAGATCAATCAATTACATTTTCTGATAAAGAGTTAACAGAAAGCAAAGTAAAAGAAATGATAGGATTAAACGATCCAACAGAAATAATCGATTTTATAAAATTATTGACTTCAGGTGAAACGGTCAAGTGTATTGAAATGATTAATTCTTTTTATGATAATGGAGCTGATCCATCTGTAATTGTTCGTGATTTAATTTCATCCATTCATGACATATCCATGGTAAAAATAAATGCTGATCAAGGCGTAAAAAATTCACTGACTGAAGCGGAGTATAAAGAAGTTAATGAAATTGCAGATAATGTTGACTTACCAACGCTCTCAATGTTTTGGCAAATGCTCAATAAAGGACTAGGTGAAGTATCGGACTCATTTTCTCCAATTTCTGCGCTCGAAATGCTGATAATTAGAATTATTTATTTAAATGATATTCCAAAACCCGATCAGCTGATAGGTAATTTAAACAATTTGGTTGAAAATCAGGCCAATAACGTAGAAAGTATAAAAGTTAAAGAAGTCAAAGAAATGGATCCAAAACTAAAGGAAATTGTTGACTTTTTCCCTGGTACAAAAGTGGAGAATTTAGAAGAATAGTAGCATGAACAATTTTAACAATATGATCAAGCAAGCCCAAGAGCTGCAACAGAAAATGGCAGATGCGCAACAGAAAGTTGAGACACTTGAGGCAGAAGGTGTTGCTGGTGGTGGAATTGTAAAGGTTACAATTAATGGAAAGAATAATGTAACCTCAATTAATATCGATGACAGTGTCATTGATAAAAATGAAAAAGAAATATTAGAAGATCTTATTATGGCAGCATTTAATGATGCTAAAGAAAAAATACAAAAAAAGATAGCCGATGAAATGAGTTCAATTACTGGAGGATTAAAACTTCCCCCAGGAATGAAATTGCCTTTTTAAAATGCGATCTCGATCCTCGAATCCAGAAATTGATAAACTGATATTATTAATAAGTAAGTTGCCTGGCTTTGGTCCAAAGTCAGCAAGTAGAGCAGCCTTACATCTTTTAAAAAAAAAGGAACAATTAATGATACCTTTGGCAGAAGCACTTCTATCTTCCAGTGAAAAAATTATTACTTGTGAAGTTTGTGGAAATATCGATTTGCATAGTCCTTGCAGTATTTGTAATGATGAGAAACGGTCAAAAAAACAAATTTGCGTAGTGGAGAATATTGCTGACTTATGGGCACTAGAAAAAGCAGAAGTGTTTAACGGAATGTATCATATTCTTGGGGGTAATTTATCTGCAATAAATAGTGTAGGGCCTGAGGATCTTAATCTAAAAAAATTAATCGATAGGGTGAGCGGCGATGAAGTGGAAGAGGTAATATTAGCTCTTAGTGCAACTGTAGATGGCCAAACTACTGCACATTATGTTGCAGATACTTTGTCTCAAAAAAATATAGTTGTAAGCCGTTTAGGGCATGGCGTTCCAGTAGGCGGAGAACTCGATTACATGGACGAAGGCACTATCGCAGCAGCCTTGAGCGCTCGCCAGAAAATATAGTTGTGACTGTTTTTCAGTCATTTTTCTATTCAATCTTGACCTCGTAACTAAGTTAGCCTATCTAAGTTTTATGGCTATAAAGAAAATTCTTACTGCTCCAGATCCTTTTTTAAAGCAGGTATCAACACCAGTGAAGGAAGTAACAAAAGATATCCAATTATTAATGGATGACATGCTTGATACTATGTACGACGCTCCTGGTATTGGTTTAGCTGCTGTACAAATAGGAGTTCCTTTGAGAGTAATAGTGATGGATATCAGCTGGAGAAATGAAGACGGTAAGAAAGAACCTTATTTTTTTGTCAATCCTGAAATCAAAGTAAAGACAAAGAATATGTCAACATACGAAGAAGGTTGTCTCTCAGTCCCTGATCAGTATGCTGAAATTGATCGGCCTGAAGAATGTGAGGTAAGCTACTTAGATTACAATGGAAAAAAAGCAACATTGCACGCAGAAGGACTGCTCGCTACTTGTATCCAACATGAAATGGATCATCTTGAAGGCATTCTATTTATTGATTATTTATCAAATTTGAAAAAAAATATGATTGTAAAAAAATTAATCAAATCAAAAAAACAATCAAATAAAGAGCGCATCGTCGCTTAATCAAAATGACTAATTTTCGAATTCTTTTTATGGGTACGGCCCCTTTTTCTATACCCACCCTAAAAAAAATTATTACAAGTGGATACAAGCTCAAAGGTGTATACACATCACCGTCTAAAAAAGCTAATCGTGGAATGCAAATTTCAAAGTCACCAGTAGCATTGTATGCGGAAGAGAATAATTTAGAGCTTTATTCACCTAAAGAATTACGTTCTCCAAAAGAGATTAAATTTATCAAAGATATGAACCTTGATTTCATAGTTGTTATTGCCTATGGCCTCATACTACCTGAAGAGATTCTTAATCTTCCAAAATTTGGGTGCTATAATCTCCATGCCTCGATATTGCCACGATGGAGAGGGGCAGCACCGATTCAAAGATCCATGATTGAGGGAGATGAAATGACTGGGGTGACCATTATGAAAATGAATAAAGGATTAGATACCGGAGATATTGTTTCACAAGACAAAATCAAAATTAATATTTCAGAGAGTTATACAGAATTGGAAACAAAGCTTTCATTAATGGGAGCTGATTTATTTGAAAAATTTTTCAAAGACTCTTTATTCAAAAATATAATGCAGAAGCAAGACGATACTCTTTCTTGTTATGCAGAAAAAATATCTAAGAAAGAAACTAAGATAGATTGGAAAGAGGATGCCTTAAAAATAGTAAGACGAATAAATGCATACAATCCTAATCCAGGCGCTTGGTTTATGTGGAAAAATAAAAGAGTAAAAATATTAAAGGCAATCGAGGTTGATATTGGTGCTGAACCTGGAAAAGTAATTTATGATGATTTTACTATTGGTTGCGGAAATAAATCAATTAGACCATTAATTTTAAAGGTAGAAGGCAAACAAAGTTGCGGCATAGAAGAATTTTTACTAGGCAATAAAATATCAGTAGGCTCAATAATTGAATGAAGAGATATAAAATTAAAATCGAATATGATGGTACTCCTTTTATCGGCTGGCAAAGGCAAGACAATGGGCAATCGATACAAGGAGCAATAGAAGACTCGATTAAAAATATATTTGACGAAACAGTAACCATTTTTGGAGCTGGAAGAACAGATGCTGGTGTTCATGCCATGGGGCAAGTAGCACATTTTGATATCAATAACAAAGAGCTAGAACCGTTTGTAATTAAAAATGCGCTAAATGATCATCTTCGCCCTTTTCCAATAGCTATCTTAGAAGTCGATGAAGTTGATAATAAATTTCATGCCCGTTTCAATGCACGTCAAAGAAAATATTTATATCGAATAGTTAATCGCAAATCCCCCTTAACAATTGAAAAGGGTAGAGCATGGCATGTGCATAAAGAGATAGATATAGACCTTATGAGGAAATGCATATCATCAATTGAAGGCAAACATGATTTTACAACGTTTCGTTCTGCTCATTGCCAGTCAGACAGCCCTATAAAGACAATTGATAGCCTTCAAATTACAAAATCAGAAGAAAATATTTATTTTGGATTTTCTGCAAAATCATTCTTACAACATCAAGTAAGGTCAATTGTAGGAAGTCTTAAATTGGTCGGTGAACAAAGCTGGTCGGTAAGTGATTTTCATGATGCTCTCAATTCTAAGGAAAGATCTAAATGTGGTGCAGTTGCCCCCGCAGATGGCTTGTATTTTATGGAGGTAAAATATTAGATTTAAGAGGCCTGAATTGGCCTCTTAATTATTGGGGGGAATTCTCAATTGTCTGAACACTTATTTCTAAGTTTTCATTGCTATTTCCATAATAAACACCTCTGATTGGAGCAGCAAAACTCGCGTCAAGTCCACAAGAAACTCTGATGTATCTCTCATCTGGGGAGCAGCGATTTGTAGGATCAAATCCAACCCAACCAAGATTTTTTATATAAACTTCAGCCCAGGCATGAGTTGCTTGAAACTCAGAGTCATTTTCGTTTTTATGCATATAGCCACTTACATACCTTGAAGGCAAACCAATTGATTTAGCTGCAGAGATCATGATGTGAGCCTGGTCTTGACACACTCCTTTTTTTTGTTCCATGGCCATTGCAGCAGTGGTTTGTGTATTTGTCGTATATGGAACATAATCAATTTTCTCAGAAACAAGTCCGAGAATGTTATGTGCCATTTTTAAAATTTCGTCATCGCTACAACTCTTTCTTGCCTCTAAGCCAAGTTCATAAATCTCTTTATTAGGCTGGGTAAGTCTTGTATTTCTCATGTAAACTAAAGGATTAATCTTATCATTCATGCTTTTGTAAATGCCATCAGTATTAAATGTCTCTACAGTTCCTTTCACAAGAAAGTAAACATTAGTTTCTTTCTCTTCACTTTTAAAATTAACTACATTATTTCCTTCCGCGTCTCTAAAGATATCACCACCCTTCTTTTCATTTCTTGTAACTTCCCAATCAATGATTTTTAAACCATTGTATGAAGAGGGTATAAGTTTAGTGGTTTGAATTAATCCCAAAAGATTATCATCATAGTGGTAATTTGTTGAATGATTAACAGTGAGGTGCATATTATCTAAAAAAATGTGATTGAATTTGATTATCTAAAAACGATATTTTAGAAACAAAATTAGTTACATACTCATGCAGTCCAAAACTTATTATTGAATCAACGGTTTCTGTTTTGACTGAGTCATGAACGTCTTTAAGTCCCATATATATATCTGTGATTTTTTCTGGACTGCATTTTAGACTGTTTAAATGATAGACAATATTATTAATACAGAAACTAAGCGACCTTGAGCAGTCATTGTTAAGTATAAAAAAATGAGCAATTTTAGTTGACGTTACATCTCCGTCATAAGCCCAACGAAATGCTCTAAAAGAGGATAATGACCTCAACAGTATGATCCATTGTAAATTATCAAGATTACCTCCAATGTAATCAGCTGTTGGCAAAAGAACAAAATATTTTACATCAAGTAATCTTGCTGAATTATCTGCTCTTTCGATGAATGTCCCAAGGAATATAAAATGATAACCATCATTCCTAAGAAGTGAATTTGCTGATCCTCGAAACATATTCACCTGTTGTATTGTCCACTCCGTAAAGTTTGGCAAGTCCGATCCAGAATATTTATTATTCTTAAATCCAATCATTTCTTGATAGGATTTATTTATGGCCACCCATGCCTCAGGTGTAAAAGCTGTTCGGACGACTAACGCGTTGTTTCTTGCTTTTAAAATACAGCTGTAAACTGAAGAGGGGTTATCCTCATCAAAAAAAAGATAATCCTCGACATTTTCTTGATTAATTTCATTGTATTTTTGAAAATATCCTTGAGAAGCCCCCGCAGCTGATAAAACAGAGTCCCATTCATTATGATACCCTTTTGGGTTTGGAAATAGAGACATTCGATACCCCACATCTAATAGACGTGCCATTGTTTCGGCTCTTTCCATGTATCTACTTATCCAATATAAATTTTCTGCAGTTCTACTTAACATCTTAATTAATCAGCAAGAACCCAAGTGTCCTTGACCCCTCCTCCTTGTGATGAATTTACGACGTATGACCCTTTATTAAGCGCAACTCTTGTGAGACCACCCGGGCATAGTTGAGCCTGCTTACCTATTAAGCAGTATGGTCTCAAGTCCACACGTCTTCCGGTTATTTCATTGTCAATGAGAGTAGGTGATGATGAAAGATCCAAAGTTGGCTGGGCAATATAACCTTTTGGGTTATTTTTTAATTTAAGGGAGAATTGCTCAATAGTTTTTTCTGTCGATTTTGGACCAATTAACATTCCATAGCCACCAGAGCCATCAACTTCTTTAACAACAAGATTTTTAATATTTTCTAAAACATATTTTAATTCATCGTCTTTTTCGCATCTCCAGGTCTCAACATTTTCAAGAATAGGCATCTCACCTAAATAAAATTTTATCATTTCAGGAACATAAATATAAATGGCTTTATCGTCTGCAATGCCACAGCCAGGCGCAGAACAAATATTAACTCCACCGGTTCGATATGCGTGAATAATGCCCGGTACACCAATAACCGAGTCAGGGTTATAAAATAGAGGATCTATATAATTATCATCAATGCGTCGATATATAACATCAACTTTTTTTGGACCATCAACAGTTTTCATATAAACAAGATCGTTTTCAACATATAGGTCACTGGCTTCAACCATCTCTATTCCCATTTGATCAGATAGAAAAGTATGTTCATAATAAGCGCTATTTAAATGTCCAGGAGTTAAGAGAACAACTGTGGGAATAGAGCTATCACATTTCTTAGGAGCTAAGCTCATTAGCGTTTGCAGTAGTCTTGTTGGATAATCATCGACTCTTTGAACGCGGTTTGAATGAAACAAATCAGGAAACATTTTCATCATAATTTCCCTGTTCTCCAACATGTATGATACTCCTGAAGGTGTTCGACAGTTATCTTCCAAAACATAAAATTGATCTCTTCCTGTTCTTACTAAATCAACTCCTACAATAGGACTGTATATTTTACGTGGCGGCGAGAAACCTACCATTGATTGGTCAAACGATGCTTTTTTATAAACAATTTCTTCAGGAATTATCTTTGCTTTAAAAATTTCTCCACTACTATAAATATCTGCTAAGAATGCATTGAGAGCTTTAGTTCTTTGAATGACACCTTTCTCAATTTTAGACCATTCGTGGTATGTTAATATTCTTGGTATTAAGTCAAAGGGAATGATTCTTTCTGACATTGAATCATCTTGAACTGAAAATGTAATACCTATTCTTTTAAAATGACTTTCAGCTTCTACATTTTTTTTACTTATAGCTGTAGAAGACATAGTTCTTAGCCATGAATTAACATTTAGGTAGTGTTCTCTTATCTCAGCGTTATCGCTGTACATTTCATCAAACATGCAGTCAACATACATAAACAGTGCAATTATTTAATTTTATGCAATTGCCAAATTGACAGATTAATTTTCTATTTAAGGTCAAAAAATTTGAGTAATAACGTTTTATGAAAAAGAAATTAGTTAAAAGCTTTAATTTTTCCCTTAAATATTTTCCTGGGTTCATCGTTGTTTACTTCATTTTCCTTATTTTTGGGGCGATTCTGTAGGTTTTTATGTTTGGAACGAAATGGAACTTTAACCCATCTCCTGTGAAGTTAGATATAGCACTAACAATATTCTTAATGTTACTGATTATACCCAAGTAGTTACTATTAGAATTTGGTAATTATGCTAATTAAAGTATTTACTCAAAATTAGTAAGTAGATTTCTCTAAGATTTTTAATATCTTTTAATTTTACATG
Organism: Pelagibacteraceae bacterium AG-461-B04; assembly: GCA_003211835.1. Classification (GTDB taxonomy): domain Bacteria; phylum Pseudomonadota; class Alphaproteobacteria; order Pelagibacterales; family AG-422-B15; genus CACNXQ01. Next base: position 26,399 of record QCRN01000005.1, read on the forward strand.
CTCATCTATCTGGTGAGCCGTTTCACCAATGAGACCAAATTCGGCGACTTCACAGTAATCTTTAAAAAACCTTGCATCCGAAGTGCCTCCTGTTGTTGTAAGTTCTGCACTTAAGCCAGTGATTTCATCAGACGAACTTTTTATAATTTCTGTAAAATTTCCCTGTTTAGTTAGAAAGGGTTCTGCTGAATTATTATACTCAACATTGGATACATAATCAGTATTTTTAACTTGTTCACTGATAATTGTATCAATGGTTTTCATTAAACTCTCCTTACTATGCTTAATATTATATCTAATATTAAATGTACCTTCTGCACTTTGAGGCACTACATTTGAAGCGCCATCACTTGAATTTATTCTAACAATTTCTACGTTTGAAGGAGGAAAGTCTTCAGTCCCTTTATCTAATTCTAAACTAATTATATTGTTCAAAATTTTAGTGAGAGAGTCGATCGGATTTAGTGTCCATTGAGGGTATGCAACATGGCCTTGTTTACCAGTGATGCTTATTTTAGCTGTAAAGCTTCCTCTTCTGCCAATTTTAACCATCTCACCCAACTTACTCGGACAAGTTGGTTCACCAACGATACATGAGTCAATTTTTTCTCCATTATTGTATATTTCCTCTAATACTTTTTTAGTTCCATTTATTGCTGGCCCTTCTTCATCATTAGTTATTAGCAGACTTATAGTGCCTTTGAGTTCATTATTATTAATATAATCTTCCACAGCACAAACAAATGCAGCAATTGCAGACTTCATGTCGCTTGCTCCACGGCCATAAACTTTTCCATCTTTTTCAGATGCATTAAACGGGTCACAGCTCCATGCGTTTATATCACCAACTGGAACAACATCTGTATGCCCACCAAAACAGATATGAGGTGTACCATTTCCAATTTTAGCAAAGAGATTGTCTACATCTGGCGTATCACTATCACTGAATAAATATCGCTTACAATCAAAACCAATGTTTGATAACTCTTTTTCAAGTAAATCTAATACACCATCATTTTTAGGGGTCACACTCTGACAAGATATTAGCGCTTTTGTTAATTCGATAACTTCCATAATACTCTACTCTCTTAATAGATCATTAATGGAGGTTTTTTTTCTTGTATTTTCATCAACTGTCTTAACGATGACTACACAATAAAGACTCGGTTTTGTTGGATCTTCATTTGGCATTGTCCCAGGAACAACGACAGAGTATGCAGGAACTTCACCATACAGTATCTCTCCAGTTGTACGATTTACTATTTTTGTGGAAGCGCCTAGATAAACACCCATAGATAAAACTGATCCTTCCCGCACAATTACACCCTCTGCAACCTCTGCTCGAGCGCCTACAAAACAATTATCTTCAATTATTACTGGATTTGCTTGTAGAGGTTCAAGGACACCGCCAATGCCAACCCCCCCAGATAGATGACAATTCTTACCGATCTGAGCGCATGAACCTACCGTTGCCCATGTATCAACCATAGTTCCATCGTCAATATAGGCACCAATGTTTACAAATGAAGGCATCAAGACAACGCCCTTGCCAATAAATGAACCCTCTCGTACTGTCCCATTGGGCACGTGCCGATAACCAGCTGCTTTCCATTGATCTTCATCCCAATCAACAGTTTTGCCTTTGACTTTGTCATACCATGATGTGTAAGGGCCTCTAAGGATTGTATTTTCATTAATTCTGAATGAAATAAGCACAGCTTTTTTTAGCCATTGATTTACAGTCCACTGATTTTCAACTTTTTCAGCAATTCGAAGTTCACCGCTATCAAGTTTTTTTATTATTTGATCTACTACTTGAGATACATCTTTATCATTTGGTGATAAGCTTGCTATGTTCTCCCAAGCGCTTTCAATACTCTCTTTTAATTTTTGATTTTCACTCATAAGTTTACTTTTTAATTAATGTTCCTGCTCCTTGCGTTGTTAGAAGCTCCATGGCAACAGCGTTTTGTTTTCTACCATCAATTAAGGCAACCCCTTTTGCACCATTTTTTAAGGTATTAAAACATGCTTTGATTTTAGGTATCATACCACTTTTTATAGTTCCTTTTTTTATGTATTGAAATGCTTTTTTACGATCGAGCTCTGTTATCAATTTCTTATTATTATCAAGTACTCCTGCTACATCCGTTAAAAGCAATAACCTCTCAGCTTTTACTGATTCAGCGATATAAGCGGCTGCTGTATCTGCATTAATATTCAAGGTATTTTTATTTGTATCAATTCCAAGTGGTGCAATTATGGGAATCTGATTACTTTTGAGGGCCTTCATTATCAAGTTTTTATCAATACCCCTTGGCTCTCCTACGAAACCAATATTGCCATTCATCGCAATCTTTGCCTTAAGCACTTTAGTACTTACTCCATTTAATCTTTTTGTCTTACCCCCATTTTTTTTGATTTCATCAGATATTAGTCTATTCAAATCGTGAGACAAAATTTTTTTTACAACTCCAAGTACACTTTTTGTAGTTACTCTCAACCCCTGATACTCTTGATTATTAATTTTTCTTTTTTTCAATTCTTTTTCAATTTGAGGGCCACCACCGTGAACTACAATAACCTTAATACCTAATTGATTTAATAAGGATATATTTTTTGCAAATGATTTTAAAAGTGCAGGTTTAGTCAGAGCGTATCCCCCATACTTTATTACGATGATTTTATTCTGATATTTTTTTATAAAAGAAAAAGTATTGGTATGGAATTTTTTACCAGATATCCAATATTTTGCTAAAAGCTCTTTGCTTTCAGTCTGTTTATTTTTAAGAGACATTTTATTAATTTGTTTTTATCGTGGTTCTTTTAGTAATAATCCACTGCTGAATGATTGAAAGTACGTTATTCGTAGTCCAATAAATCACTAGTCCAGCTGCGAATTGCGCCAATAGAACTGTTATGAAAAATGGAAAAAACATAAATATTCTTGCTTGAATTGGATCAGGTGGTGCTGGGTTTAATTTTTGTTGAATGTACATTGTAACACCCATCAGTACTGGCCAAATGCCAATAATCATAAAAGAAGGGGGATCCCATGGAATTAAGCCAAATAGATTAAAGATAGTTGTGGGATCTTTTGCCGCCAAATCTTGAATCCAACCATAAAAAGGCGCATGCCTCATTTCAATTGATACAAAGAGCATTTTGTAAATCGCAAAGAAGAAAGGGATTTGAATCAGTATAGGTAAACATCCTGATATCGGATTCACTTTCTCTTTTTTGTATAATGCCATCAACGCTTGTTGCTGTTGGGTTCTATCATCTTTATATAAGTCTTTTATTCGTGTCATTTCTGGTTGGAGCATTTTCATTTTTGCCATTGATACGAATGACCAGTTTGCAAGTGGGAAAAAGACTATTCTCGTTATGACTGTTAGGTAAATAATAGCCAAACCGAAATTACCAGACAATTGAGAGAAGAAGTAAATAACGTTAAACAATGGTTTAGTTAGAAAGTAAAACCAACCCCAATCAATGGCAAGATCAAAATTATAGATGCCATAATCTTCTTTGTATCTATCAATTAATTTAGCTTCTTTGGCTCCAATAAAAATTTGACTATCAACAGTATGCGTTTCACCACCAGGCACATTTGTAGCGTTTAAAGATCTATAATAAGCAATATAGCCATTGTCATACGTATAAATGGCTTTGAAAGATTTTTCTTGATCAGGTATCAATGCAGCTAGCCAGTATTTATCAGTTATACCCACCCAGCCATTATCACTTTCAAAATTAAGTGTTTCTTGATCATCTTTCAAATCACTATAGTCGATAAGTTCAAGTTTTTCTTTGAGAACCCCAAGCAATCCTTCATGAAGAATAAACATTCCTGATAAAGATGGTGATTGTTTCCGAGTTACTTTGCTTGCATTGTTAATAACTATATTATCAGTGGAGTTATTGATGACTTTTTGAGTGACATCAAACATATAATCTTCATCAAGGGTTATGCTTGTGATAAAAGTTTGTCCGGTTTTATTTGACCATTCAAATTCAACTTCATTTGAAGTGTCTAAGACTGAGACATTATTCCTGATTTTCCATACTGTTTCAGCATTTGGAGTTTCAAATGCAGCATCTTGATTTTTTATCCATCCAAAAGTTACTTCGTATCCATCAAATGTGTCTAAGGGTTGAAGAAGCCTAATATTTTCTGATTCTTCTTCCTGCGTTTCATTATATTTCTTTAAAACAATGTCATCGATTTTAAGACCTTTTAAATTAATTGAACCAGAAATACTCTGAGTATTTATATTAACTCTTTGATCTTTGCTTAGGGCTTCACTCAAATCAATAGTATTCGCATTATCAATGCCAAGTGAGTCTTCAATCTCGGCTATCGCTTCCATGTCTAGTTCATCTGAGTTAACTTCAGATACTTCTTCATCAAGACTAAACTCATCTAAATTTTGTTGCTCAGGAGCTTCAAAAAAGAAACTCCATATGAAAAGTACGCCAATTGAGAGAATTATCGCTAAAATTAAGTTTCTGCTTTCCATTTACTTATTTCTTTCTTTCGGCACAGGGTCATATCCCTCAGAGCCGCCAAGAAATTTTACTGGATGGCACTTGCAAATTCTTTTCATTCCAAGGTATGTTCCTTTGAGTGCACCGTGATATTGAATAGCTTCTTTTGTATATTCAGAGCATGTTGGCATAAAACGACATGAGCTTGGAAAATAAGGTGAGATCAATCTTTGATAAATAGTAATTAAAAATAGGAAACAATATTTAATCATAAAATTATCTGTGTAATTTTTTTAATGCTGTAAGCATTTCATTTTCTAGTTTTTCAAAATCTTCAACCATTGCATTTTTCTTTCCAATGATTACATAATTCCAGTTTTTAATGCCATAGTTAACCAATATTGTGTTTGCCAGCACTCTTAATCTTCTTTTAATTTTATTACGTACTACCGCATTTCCATTCTGTTTTGAGACGGTATACCCAACCTTAATTTCATTGCTATTCTTAACCTCAAATGCTTGTAAAAGAAAGGATCTACTCCGATAAAATAGACCTTTTTTAGCCTCTAGAAAATCCTTTGAGGATTTTAGTGTAACTAGACTTTTCATGATGGACTGATTATTTAGGCTGAAAGAACTTTTCTACCTTTAGAGCGACGTCTAGCCAAGATTATACGACCATCCTTAGTAGCAGACCGGGCTCTAAAACCATGTCGTCTCTTCTTTACTAGATTACTGGGCTGAAACGTTCTTTTCATAATAAATTAATTAGATTGAATTAGTGAAATGGCTTATAAATTGCATTCATTATATAGTCAATTAATATTCATTAATTAAGTTAAATGTTCAAAAACAAGATAATAAATACCATCTTTGGCATCTCCATATTTGTGAGCGCTATTTATTTACTAGGCAAATATAACCCCATATCTATGGAATTTTTAATTGATCAACATGGTTTAATACAGGATTATATTATTGCAAATCCCATTTTATCCGTATTTCTCTGTGCATTGATTATAGCGCTGATGATCTCAATTATGGGACCAATTACACCTGTATGCATTTTAGCAGGTTTCTACTTTGGCATATACATTGGGTTAATCATTGCAATAATAGGAGAAGTGATTGGGGCTATGGTTGTATTTGTTTATGCTCGGTATTTCTTTAAAGAATATATTCTAAGACAGTTTGGTTCAAGATTTGATAAGTTTAAAGAGGGCTTTAATCGCAACGCAATAAGTTATCTTCTTTTTATAAGGGTAATTGGCGGAGTACCTTTTGGAATACAAAACTTACTTCCCGCAGTATTGGACATGAAATTAAGGGACTACTTTATTGCAACTATATTTGGAGTAATCCCTTGGGCATATATTCTTGTAAGTATTGGAAATAGCATTCAAAATATAGTTGATACAAAAAGTTTCTCTAGTGAAGATATTCTTAAAGTAGAGTATTTGCTTCCAGTTCTTTTAATTAGTGTAATTGTTATAATTCCAGTGATTTATAAATTTATAAAAAAAAGATTTTAGTTTATTAATAAAAGAGTAGCTTATAAATAATTCTACATGCGCCGGTGGCTCAGCTGGATAGAGCACCAGACTACGAATCTGGGGGTCGGGAGTTCGAATCTCTCCCGGCGCGCCAAAAAATATTATGTTTGAAAAACTATCAAATAAACAAAAAGGAACATTACTTGCTTTTATAGGTGTCATGATTATTACTCCAGATGCGCTTATTATAAGATCTGTGAGTGTTGAGACATGGGATCTTTTATTTTACCGCTCACTTTTACCAGGCTTTGCTCTCTTAGTGGGATATTTTATTTTCTTTAATCATAGAGCCTTAGATGATTTTATGAGTATTGGTATGCCAGGCATCATCAATGCACTACTAGTTCTTGGAGCTAACGTAACTTTTGTGATGGCGCTGGCAAATACAGATGTAGCAAATGCACTTATCATGATTAGTTTAGTGCCAATAATTGCAGCAATTTTTTCTTATATTTTCTTAAATGAAAAGCCTGAGATAATTACATGGTTTTGTTCTTTTGGATGCCTATTAGCAGTAACTTTCATTTTTTATGAGTCATACGAGCTCAATAAATATCTAGGAGATTTCTATGGACTACTATGTGCAATTTTTGTTGGTGCTAGTCTTACGGTCATGAGAAGATCACCCGAAATAAATTTTGTACCTTCATATATTCTGGGTAAATTAGCTACTGCTGTACTTTCAGCATTTTTTGTCTCATCATTTATCATTGAAACTTATGATTTATTTTTGATATCTCTTATGATTATAACTGTAGGAGTGTCGTTTGTATTTATTAGTATAGCGCCTCAATATATAAGTTCGCCCGAAGTTGGCATATTTTTTCTTCTTGAAACTTCGCTGGGTCCTTTATGGGTATGGCTGTTTATATTTGAAGAACCTACTCAGAAAACATTGATAGGTGGAATATTAATTATACTTATAGTATTTGGACATTCTTACTACATGATTAAAAAAGAAAATATTGATAAGGTAGCTGTATGAGAGTTCTAATACTGTTCTCTTTTTTATTAATTTTTTCATGTGCTCAGCCTCAAACAAAGCTTCCAGAATACAGTACCGTACTTACCGATAAAGAACGAGACATTCAAAATCAGATGTTCGCAGAATCTTGGTTAAACACTTACATTCCATTTTCTGTAATGGGGACTGATATTTTATTTAGTGCTGCTGATCTTTGTGAGGAAGATGACCGTATTTATTCACTTGGTATGAACTTAGGAAATGAAAATTCAGCATATGAGAGTATTCGAGAAGAGATAAATCAATCATTAGGTCTAGGCTCTAAGTTAAAAGTTGTAAGCCTTGGCTCAGTTTCACCAGCTGGTAAAGCTGGAATATTAGCTGGAGACGAGATTCTTGAAATTGATGGAGAAAAAATTAAACAAGGTAAGGATGCATATTCCTCTTATATCGAGAAGGTAGATAGAGAATATAAAAAATTGTATGACGTAAAAATCTTGAGAAATAATGAAATCATTGATTTTGAGGTTCGAAGTGAGCAGAGATGTAGGTTTGACTTTGTGATTGACCTCGATAACAATACATTCAATGCATTTGCAAATGGTGATATCATGGTTTTTTCACTGAGAATGGCCAAGTGGTTAATGATGAATGAAACGGGTGCAGCAATTGTTTTTGCACACGAACTGGGTCATAATGCAAATAAGCATGTTGCTGATAAAATTGAAAACGCTCAGGCAGGAGCATTACTTGGTTTACTTTTAGGCATTTATGTTGGCCTTCCCCAAGACATGATGGAAATTGGTCAAAGTATGGGAGCCTCCGCATATTCTATTGATTATGAGAATGAGGCAGATTACTTAAGTATGTATATTCTTCAGAGAGCTGGCTATAATCTAGATGACGCAGTTGATTTTTGGAGGAGGTTTGCAGTAGAAGTTCCAAATTCTATATATTCCGAAGGTGGTACGCATCCATCAACAGCAGAAAGATATGTAAGAATGGAAGCGACAATTCAAGAAATTAAAAATAAGATAGAAAACAATGAACCATTAATTCCTAGTTATGAGAAAGCTGATTAAAAAATGAGTTTAATGAATGCTGTGATATGCGTAGTCGTAATTTTGTTGGTATTTTCTTTCAGCTTAAGTCTAATTTTGAGTTATTAATTACTTATCCTAAACTTTTTTTTAGCTTTTCTTCTTTCTCTAACCTTACTTAATGGCTGGTAGGCTTGCTTGTAATGAGATTGACAATATACAAAGCCTTCCTTGGTGTTTCTGCCACAAAATTTAAAATCGATTTCCTCTGGTTCACCCAAAGGCCATCGGCAAAGTCCATCTTTTATATCCTGAAATGCTGTCGGATTCATCGGTTCATCTATGACGGGCGAAATATCTATTATTTTTTGTGCTTGAGATATATTAACCCTTTTCTTTCTTATAATTGAGATACCACCATTAGACTTCTTTGATGCCATCCTCCCTGAAAGTCCTAGTCTATGAGCTTTACCAATTACTGCATTCCTAGTCACTTCTCCAAGTTCAGCTGCAATTCTGCTAGCTGTAAGTCCTTCTTCCCACAATTGCTTGAGTTTTTCTACTCTTTCATAAGTCCAAGACATAGTAATCTCCTTAATTATTAAAATCTTACCACTACATTTTGATTAAATTCAATAGAAATATACTAAATATTGAATTATTTTAAATTTCTTGTGAGTAGAAATAAATTTTCATTAAATTTCAGGTAAATAGTTATCTTATTGAAATTTAAATATTAATGACATTTTACGAAATATATTTAAATAGTCGCTATGAATTACAACCCTATAGGTTTTATTACTCTTTATAAAAAGGAAGTCCAAAGATTCACAAAAATACCTTTGCAGACAATTGCTGCGCCTGCTTTAACAAGCTTGTTATTTTTAATCATATTCACAACCGCCATTGGCTCTGTCAGGGCAGATTATCCGCTAGATAGTTTTAAAAATTTTCTTTTTCCTGGACTTATCATGATGACTATTATTCAGAATGCGTTTATGAATAATTCATCATCAATTTTAATGTCAAAGGTACAAGGAAATATTGTAGATTTGCTTATGCCTCCACTTAGTAACGTTGAAATTATTTTGGCATTCACTTTTGCTGGAATAACTCGGGGTCTGGTTTCAGCTGTAGCGTGTGCTTTAGTTATGATGCCATTCATTGAGGTAACTGTTCATAATTTATGGATTATTTTAATCTTTGCAATTCTAGCATCAGCTATAATGTCATTAATTGGGATGATATCAGGTATCTGGGCTGAAAAATGGGATCATTTAGGTACAGTTGGTAATTTTGTGATCGTGCCACTATCTTTTTTATCTGGAACTTTTTATTCAATTACAGTCCTACCTGATGCAATACAAAGGGCAAGTCTCATTAACCCATTCTTTTATATGATAGATGGCTTTAGGTTTGGTTTCTTAGGTGCAAGCGATTCTTCAATTTTGCATGCTTTTACTATATTGATTATGGTTTTGATATCTCTAATAGTTATTAATTATTTAATGTTAAAAACTGGTTATAAATTAAGAGCTTAAAATGAATAATATATTACCAACATACCCAAGGTCTAAGTTAACGTTTACTCATGGCGAAGGAAGTTATTTATACGAAAAATCAGGTAAAAAATATTTGGACTTTGGAACAGGTATAGCAGTAAATTCGTTAGGATATTCTCATCCTTATCTAATTCAAAAACTAAGGGAACAATCAGAAAAACTCTGGCACCTTTCAAATGTATATCAAATTCCTGAGCAAGAACTATTGGCTTCACGTTTGTGTGAATTATGTTTTGCAGACTATGCTTTCTTTTGTAATTCAGGCACTGAAGCAGTAGAGGCAAGTATTAAAATTGCTAGAAGATATTTTCACAAAACCAAAAACTCTAAAGTGAAAAAAGAGATTATTAGTTTTAGTGGATCTTTTCATGGAAGAACCATAGGTGCGCTTGCAGCTCAAGGACCAGAAAAAATGGAAACATTTAATACAGCTGTGAATGATTTTAAGTCTCTTGCGTTTGGCGATCATGAATTATTAAAGAGTTCAATTAATGAAAATACTGCAGCGGTAATTATAGAACCCATTCAAGGTGAAGGCGGAGTAAGAGAAGTCCCTCCATTTTGTTTAGATGCGATTAGAAAATTGTGTGATGAAAATGAAGTTTTGCTTATATTTGATGAAGTGCAATGTGGAATGGGTCGAACGGGAAAAATGTTCGCTTATCAGTGGTCAAATATAGAGCCAGATATAATGACTATAGCGAAGGCAATTGGTAACGGTTTTCCAATCGGAGCATGTTTAACTTCTAGAAAGGTAGGTGACGCTATGGAGTTTGGGTCACACGGATCTACTTTTGGTGGAAATCCTCTAGCGTGCAGTGTTGGAAATGCTGTGCTGGATTTGATGACCTCGTCTAAATTTTTTAGTGAAGTTATCACAGTCTCGGAAAAATTATTATTAGATCTAAATAAAGTTGCTAATGATTATCCAGATATTATTGAGGGTATAAGAGGAAAGGGTTTTATTCTAGGATTAAAATGTAACATTAATAATGAAGATTTTGTTAAACAAGCACGTAAAAATTTCATTTTAACGGTTAAAGCCTCTGATAATGTCGTAAGGCTACTTCCGCCAATAAATTTATCTAATTCAGAATGTGAAGAAGCAATTGATAAAATTAGATCGACTTGCAAAGAGCTATCCTCATGAAAAACTTTATCGATATTAAAGATTTTACTGCTGAAGAAATTAATGTATTGCTTAACTCTGCTATAGAAAATAAAAACAGTAACTTAAGCTCAGAAGAAATATTGTCTGGAAAAAACTTAATTTTATTTTTTGAGAAAAATTCCACGAGAACAAGGCTTTCATTTGATCTTGCAGTTAAGCAACTTGGCGGTTCATCAATTATACTCAATGGCTCAGATATCCATTTGAGTAGCGGTAAGGAAAGTTTATCAGATACAATCAAAACTTTCGGTCTCTATTCTGATGGAGTTGTTATGCGAGTAAATAACCACCAGACTATATTGGACACTATAGAATTTTCAAGTAAGCCTGTTATTAATGGACTTTCAAATTTATCTCATCCTTGTCAATGCATGGCCGGTCTAATGACCATCATTGAAGAAAAAGGTTCTTTAGAAAATTTAAATATTACTTGGTTTGGCCCCATAACCAATGTAGCGCATTCATGGATTGAATCTTATTCCAAAAATTTAGGATTTAAATTTAGTATTTTTTCGCCTAACAGATCGAGGGATTTATATTTATCTAAAATTAGCGATTATAAAGAAAACTTAAATATAGAGAATATTATTCATAATCAAATTGATGATGAAATTTTATCTGTAGCCGATGTAATTATGACAGACACATGGCAGTCAATGGGCGAAGAAACTGATGAACAAGTGATTAGAGAGTTACATGATTATAGAGTAACAAAATCCTTAATGAATAAGGCAAAAAAAAATTGTCTGTTTATGCATTGCTTACCAGCAAATAGGGGTCAAGAAGTTGAAGAGGCGGTAATTGATGGAGCAAACTCAAGAATTTGGGAAGAGGCATCTAATAGACTCCATGTCCAAAAACAAATCCTTAGAATATTAATATAGTTATTTTTTCCAAAAGGCAGGATGAAGTATCACTAGAACAGTGAGAATCTCAAGCCTCCCCAATAGCATTGAAAAAATCAATACCCATTTTGCAAATGTGCTAATTTCATAGAAGGAATTTTCAGGCCCAATCATTTCGCCAAGACCAGGCCCAACATTTGCAAGTGATGTTGCAGCGGCTGACAAACTGGTCACAAAATCTAGCTCCGTTGTAGAAAGTAATAATGTAATAACTATAAAACTTAAAATAAATATAAAGAAAAAACTCATTACAGATGAAGTTACATCTTCTTCAATTTTTTTATGATTATAGTGAGGAACAAAAACTCCATGAGGATGAAGCAGTTTTTGAATTTGCATTTTTAATGTCTGGAACAAGATTTGGAATCTAAATACTTTTATTCCACATGTTGTTGAACCAGCGCAACCTCCAATAAACATTCCAAAAAATAAAAGATAAATTGGAAAAGGTCCCCATAAATTATAATTATCGGATGTATAGCCAGTCCCAGTAATTATAGATATAACATTGAATGCTCCACTTCTAATTGACTCTTCAATACCTTTTATATCAGTGAACCATAAGTATAATATAACCAACAGAGTGCTAAAAAATATTATTCCAAGAAATGTAAGTATCTGAGTGTCTGAAATTATTCTTTTGAAACCATTCTTGAATGCTTCAAGATAAATTAATATTGGAAGGCTACTCAGTACCATAAAAATTATTGCAATATATTCCAACGACTTGCTGTTAAAGCTAGCAAAAGAATTATTTTGAGTTGAAAATCCACCAGTTGCAATTGTTGTCATTGAGTGAACCAGAGCATCAAAGAATTTCATCCCACCTAACCAATATGCAGCTAAGCAAACTAATGTGAGTGTCAAATAAATTATGATAACAGCAGAGGCTATCTGCGCTGTTCTGGGAAGAATTTTATCTGTTGTATCTGAGTTTTCTGCTCTGAATACCTGCATTCCTCCAACCCGAAGAACAGGCAAAATACTTACAGCCATTACAATAATTCCGATGCCACCCATCCATTGCAATAAACCTCTCCATATTAACATTCCCTCCGTTAATGACTCAACATTCTGAATAACGCTCGATCCGGTTGTTGTAATTCCAGACATTGATTCAAACATCGAATTGGTAAAATTTAAGCCTTCTTCAGTGAAATAAAAAGGCAAAGCAGCAAATATACTAATTGATAGCCAGGATAAAGATGTCATTAAAAATGCATCCTGCATCAAAATTTTATCATTTTCTTCATTTCGAGTAGAGATTAAGAATGTAACACCAAATCCAAACGTTATAATCACGCTAGTAATAAAAGACTTCCAAGTATTATTACCTATTCCAAGATCAATTATCATTGGGATAAGCATTACGAGACTAAGGGCAATTAAAAGATACCCTAATACATTAAGTATTATCTTAAAATTTATCATTAAATTAAATTATTAATTCTTTTTAAGAATAGATCCTTGGTTGATCATACTATAAAACTCTCTCCTTGTAGAGGAGTCAGTTCTAAATTTGCCTAAAAGCTGACTTGTGACCATAGAAATACCTGGTGTACCAATTCCTCTTGTCGTCATACATTGGTGCTGCGCTTCAACTACAACCGCCACACCTTTTGGTTTAAGAACATCTTGAATACAATTAGCAATTTGAGCAGTTAGCTTTTCCTGGATTTGCATTCTTTTCATATAAATACGCGTAATTCTTGCAAGCTTACTTATTCCTACTACTCTTTTATTTGGTAAATATGCCACATGTGCTGAACCGATAAAAGGAGCAATATGGTGTTCGCAGTGCGACTCAATCCTGATGTCGCGTAGCATAATAATCTCATCATAACCTTCAAGTTCGTCAAAAGTTTTTGATAAAACTTCCTTAGGGTCATCATTGTATCCTGAAAACCAATCTTCATAAGCCCTTACAACTCTCTTGGGAGTCTCTATTAAGCCTGGTCTATCAGGATCCTCTCCTACAAAAGATAATAAAGTTTTAACTGCTGCCTCTGCTTCTTGACGAGAAGGCTTTATATTTTTATTTTTTTTCATGATTTTGAAGTCAGATTACTATATGAAATTTCTATAAATATATAGTTTTATTATTTGCAAAGAAAACTAGTAAATAATCTAAATATTTAAAAACAGATAAAATTTGTTAATTTTTCACCGATTTATAAGAATAATATGGTAATGTCCAAAAATATGCCGTCAATACGTGAAATTATTAAAGATGCGAAAGCTTGGCCATTTGTTGAGGCTAAGAAAATAATAAAAAAAGCTCAAACCAATAAAAAGCAAAAAATTAGATTGCAGACCGGATATGGTCCAAGTGGATTACCTCATATTGGTACATTTGGTGAGGTCGCAAGAACAACAATGATTCTAAATGCCATAAAATCATTATCAGATATTGAAGTAGAACTTATTGCCTTCTCTGATGATATGGACGGGCTTCGCAAAGTACCTGACAATGTCCCTAACCAAAAAATATTAGAAGAGAATCTTCATAAACCACTTACGTCAATTCCAGATCCATTTGAGACAAGTAAGAGTTTTGGTGATCATAATAATGAGATGTTACAAGAATTTTTAGATAAATTTGATTTTAAGTATACATTTAAAAGTGCAACTGAACTTTATACTTCAGGGTATTTTGATAATCAACTTATCAATGTGTTGAATAATTATGAGTCGATTAAAAATATTATTCTGCCAACATTAGGAGAAGAGAGAAAAAAAACATACAGTCCATTCCTTCCAATATGCCCCGATTCTGGACATGTTCTAGAAGTTGAAATTGTTTCAATTAATCCTGATAAAAATACAATTTCATATATAAGTAAGAATAAAGAAGTTGAGCAATCTATTTTAAAAGGAAAATGTAAACTTCAATGGAAAGTTGATTGGGCAATGCGATGGGGGGCTCTTGATATTGATTATGAGATGTATGGAAAAGATTTAATACCAACGTTTCAGCTTTCTGCAAAAGTAAGTCGAGCACTTGGTTATCCTCCTCCAGAGAACTATTTTTATGAACTATTTCTAGACCAAAATGGAGAAAAAATATCAAAGTCAAAAGGAAATGGATTAACTATAGAGGAATGGTTGTCATACGCGCCTAAAGAAACATTAAGTTATTTTATGTATCAAAACCCAAGAAGGGCTAAGAAACTCTTTCATGATATCATCCCGAAGTCAGCTGATGAGTTCTTAAGTCATTTAAATAAATTTAATACTCAATCTGATCAAGAGAAAATTGAAAATCCAGTTTGGCACATTATGGATGGTGAAAACCCTATAGGAAATGTAAATGTAACATATAATCTCATATTAAATCTCGTTGCTGCAAGTGGAAAAAATGATCCTGCAATTATTTTAGATTTTGTTAAGAAATACGATGAAAAAATTATTAGTGCTAATAGTCAATTTATTGATGATTTAATAAAAGGGGCAATTAACTTTGAAAGAGACATCACTTCAGAACAAATAAATTATAAGACCCCATCTAGTGAGGAAAGAAAAATTTTCGAGGATTTAATAAATAGATTGCGTAGTCAGAGTGAAAATGCCGATGCTGAAACCATTCAAACTGAGATATATCAAATAGGAAAAGATCACAATTTTGAAAACCTCAGGGATTGGTTTAAACTTATTTATCAAGTACTTTTTGGCAAAGAAGATGGACCAAGATTTGGAACTTTTATTGCGATATATGGAATAAAACATACCATTGAGTTGATTGAAGAAAAGTTAAAGTAAAAATTTATATGAGAAGGATATTTTTTAATATACTTAAGAACCTTGACCCCGAAGTTGCCCATAACTTAACAATAAATGCGCTTAAACTTCCAAACCCATTTATTGAAAGCAATAATAATTTCTCTATTTTAAGTAATGATATTAACGGACTAAGTTTTAAGAATCCTATCGGAATGGCTGCAGGATTTGATAAAAATGCTGAAGTTATAAATTCATTATTCAATTTAGGATTCGGTTTCACCGAGTGTGGTACTGTCACACCAAGACCTCAATTTGGAAATGTTAAACCTAGGGTATTCCGATTAGCATCTGATAAAGCTATTATAAATAGACTAGGCTTTAATAATAATGGCATTGAAAAATTTTTGACTAATATGAGTAAATCAAACAAAAATGGAGTACTTGGAGCAAATATTGGACCCAACAGAGACACAGAAAATTTTGTTGACGATTATATTAATTTATACTCTCAAGTAGTTGATTATTCAGATTACGTTACTGTAAATGTATCTTCACCTAATACTAAGAACTTGAGAGAGATACAAGAGCACGATACATTAAATACACTGCTCAGCGAATTATCTCAATTAAGAAACAATATGAAGACACAAAAAAAGATTGTCCTAAAAATTGATCCTGATAGTACTAAACAGCACTACAGCATGATACTGAATTTAGTTCAGAAATACAAAATCGACGGTATAATTGCTACTAATACAACTATTTCTCGTCCTCAAGAATTAAGAGACGAGTATAAAGATGAAGAAGGGGGCATTTCAGGACAGCCTCTTAAAGAATTATCAAATAAAGTGTTAAGCTTCCTCTCAAAAGAAACAAACGGAGAATTGCTTCTTATTGGTGTTGGAGGCATTTCTAATGCTGAAGATGTTTATACTAAAATTAAGTTGGGCGCGTCATTAGTTCAATTGTATACAGCACTTACTTTCAATGGACCTCAAATGATAAATAATATTAAAAAGGATTTATCATATCTTTTGCAAAATGATGGACACAAAAGTATCTCAGATGCAGTAGGTATTATTCATTCATGAACAAAATAATGGATCTTCCATTTCATCAAAGAAAAAGACAAATTAATAAAAAAAATAATCGAGAGACTATAATAACTTCCTCAAGAAAGATTCTTACTGAAAAAAGTATCGATAATGCAAGTATTAGAGAAATCGTTTCAATAGCTAAACTTGGTTCTGGTACATTTTATAATTACTTTGATGACAAAAATGCAGTTTTTTTAATAATCATTGAAAGACTGGTCAATGAATTCAGCGATTACTTTATGAAAAAAATAAATGAAGCTCAATCTTTCGATCAGACTGTTGAGATAGCCTTTAATAGTTGGTTTAATTGGATTTTAAATGAAGAAGAAAATTACTTATTTATTAAAAATAATAGAAAATACATATTAGACTTAAAGTGGCTTTCGGCTCATTCAAAGGAGTATGCAAGATTTAATAATAATTTATATGAATTTGTGATTAATCTTTCAAAAAAAACAAAATTTCCTCAAAATGATATTTCTTTTATGATCACATCTGTCATGGCAGTATGTATAAATCTTGGTGATGAAATGTTGACACGAAGTGATGTGTCTCCCGATGATGCATCAAAATTTGCGACTAAACTTTTTTTGAAGGGCTTATAATCTATGGCAAAAAGTATATTTGTTACTGGAGCAGCTTCTGGCATTGGCAAAGCAACCGCAATATCATTCGCTGAAAAAGGTTGGAATGTTGGATTGTTTGATATTAATGAGGAAGGTCTCAAAGAAGTAGCCAATGAAATTGGACATAACAAATGTATGTATCAAAAGCTAGATGTGACTAGTATTCAGGATTGGAAAGAAGCTGAAAAAAGTTTCTCAGAATTTACATCTGGAACATGCAATATTTTTTTTAATAACGCGGGCATAGCAAATTTTGCTGGAGCTTTTGAAGACGTACCTGTCGATGAAATTTATAAAATAATAGATGTTAATTTTAAAGGAGTTGCAAATGGATGTATTTCGATGCTGAGTTTGTTAAAGAATACAGAGAATAGTCTTCTTTTAAATACCAGTTCCGTAGCAGGGCTAGTGCCTACACCCGGTATTGCTATCTATGGAGCAACCAAGCATGCAGTAAGTTCACTAACTGAGTCTTTAAGAATTGAGTATGAAAGACATGGTATAAGAGTTTCTGAAATTAATCCATGGTTTACAGAAACGCCAATACTTGAGGCGAGAAACGTGTCATCTGATATGCAAAGTCAATGGGAACGAGATTTTGTAAATGAGCGAACTAAAATATACCCGGTCTCAAAAGTCGTTGATAAAGTCTGGCTGGCTTATAAAAGTAAAAAAATCCACCATACTGTAGGATTAGAAGCGAATCTTGCTTCATTCTTTATGCGTTTTATTCCTTCTTTTATAAGAAGAATGAGCAAAAAACTTTTCAAAGATACTTTTATTTAAACGGATCTTTTTGCCTTATCGGCATCATTTGAGGATTTAATCATATTTCTTAGCATTTCCCACTCCTGATCAGTTACATCTTTTAACATTTCATAGAAATTTCCTGCATGGTTAAGCCATTGAGCACCATCTATGGCAACAATTTCACCTGTTAAATATTCACAGCCATCTGCCATTAAAAAAGTTGCAAGATTTGCAAGTTCACTTAATTCACCAGTTCTCTTCATGGGAACTGAATTCATTAAGTTTGCTCCCTTACCTCCAGGTGCTAGTCGATCCCAAGCTCCCTTTGTAGGAAATGGACCTGGAGCAATTCCATTTAGTCTTATTCCTCTATTTCCCCATTCAGCAGCTAGTGACCTTGTCATTGTTGCTAAGCCAGATTTCGACATAGCCGATGGAACTGTATAAGGTCCACTACTGTCAACCCAAGTAGTTAGAATAGAAATAATACTTCCTTTTAGATTTTCTTTTAGCCATCTTTTACCAATGGCATTAGTCATATAAAAAGTTCCATTAAAAACTATATTAGAGATAGCGGTAAAAGCTCTTGGAGATAAATCTTCTGTTCTAGAAATAAAATTACCTGCTGCATTGTTTAGTAGTCCTGTGAGAGGTCCTTCACTCCAAATTTCACTCACCATATCCTCGATGGCCTCAGGGACTTTAATATCACATGAAATAGCTTTTACAGATCCACCGTGTAAATCCATTAATTCTTTTGAAGTTTCATCTAAAACTGATTTTCTTCTACCGCAAATATAGATATTTGCCCCAAGCTCTAAATATCTTGTAGCCATTGCTTTTCCAAGGCCAGACCCTCCACCAGAAATCAAAATTCTTTTATTTTTTAATAAATCTTTTTGAAACATATTTACTCCTTTATCCAAATTGCGTTAAGAACGGAAAATACTTTATAAAAAAGAATGCCAATTCTTGAATTCTATTAGTTAAGATGAGAATACCAAATATTACAAGTAATACACCAGTAAAAATTTCTATAGCTCTAATATAATTTCTTATTTTAGATAAAAATCTCATGAAGCCATTAATAGCGTATGCAGCGAGTAGAAATGGAATACCAAGGCCTGCCGAGTAAAGCATTAAAAGAACAATCCCATAAGTAACAGTTTCTGAACTTGCTGCTATTGATAATACACTGCCTAAAATTGGCCCTATACACGGCGTCCATCCAAAGGCAAAAGAGAGTCCAATTACGTAAGACCCAACTATTCCAGGTCTATAGCTTTCAATTTGGTACCTTGTATCTCTATTTAGGAATGGAAGTTGGATAATTTGCATAAAATGAATACCAAAAACGATGATAATAATTCCACCAACAACTCTCAATATATCTAGGTATTCATAAATAAGGCCACTTAATAAAGTCGCTGACGCGCCCAATAAAATGAACACAGTAGAAAATCCAAAAACAAAACTTAATGCAAAATAAAATACATTCCTTTCTTTTGAAGCGTTCTCACCCGAGGAAATCTTGTCTAAACTTGTACCCGCTAAAAAACATAAATAGCCAGGCACAATAGGTAATACACAGGGAGACAAAAAACTGAGTAGTCCTGCTAGGACAACGTAAAAATATGATATTTCTGCCATTAAACTTTTCTAAATCTTTTAAATACTTCCGCACCACTCAAGCCTATAAGTATAGCTATTAGAAGAGAAATCAATCCGTAAATTAAAGGATAGTTTTTTGAAAAGGAATAGATTGCTTCTTCAATACCTACTCTGGTTACCATAAAATTATAAGAATATTCATTTGAAATTTTATTATCTATAATCAAATACAAATTAACCTTGTATTGCCCGACAGGAACAGTATTGGGTATCTCAATATAAGATCTAAATAAATTTCCATCAATTATTTGAATTTCTCCATTGACCTTTCTGTACACATCTTCACTCTCTTTTGTTCTTATTAGCGCATCATAAAAAGTATCTTTTTCTTTTTGATTTTTGACATTTCCCCAGTCAATATTTAATGCACTCCAGTCAATAAGCTGAGTGTCTTTTTTATTTAATAGACCAATATTATTTTCATTTAAAAATTCATCAGTTATTTCATTTGTACTTGATAGGTAATAAAATCCAGGAACATCATTAAACCCAACACTTTTTGAATTCAGCCAGAAACCAAAGAAAGACTCTTTCTTCCTTATAACTACATCCTCAGATGGACCGATTACTTCAATAAGAATATCACTCTTATCATCTCTTGCCTGCGAGGGATCTGAATAAAATGCTCCAAATACAAGAAGGTTTTTTCCTGAAAAATTGGCATCAATGTATATTTCTTCTTCATCAGATCCAATCACAAGTGCTGAGGCTGGCGAGATTAAAAACAATACAAATAATTTAATTAATAAAAATATTTTAAAATTCATTTTAGAACAAAGCCCTAATGACAGAAATATTAAAAATCTCGTTTGGTTCCACTAGTAAGTCAAGTGCTATTTTAGTTGCAACACCCAATACAATAATTGCGAGAAGTGCTCTTATTTCTTCACCTCTTAATTTATTAGCAGCTAATACTCCTAATTGTGCACCGATAACAGAGGCGATTATTAGAAAGAATGCTAAAACTGCATCAACAGCAAATGTAGTTGTTGCATGAAGCAATGTTACAAGGGCAGTAACAAATATAATTTGAAATAATGATGTTCCGATTACCTTAGATGTTGGCATTCCTAGAAAATAAATCATGGCAGGGATTAATATGAATGTACCACCAATACCCATTGTTGCAGACAAAATGCCAATAACGAATCCAATAATGATAGGAGGTATTGCGCTAATATATAATTTAGATTTATAGAATTTCATTTTGAATGGCAATTTATGTGCCCAGTTATGATAATGAATTTTTCTCTTTACTGTTTTTCTTCTTACCCTATCTCTAATGACTTGAGAGCTTTCAATGAGCATAATTAGACCAATCGAAGTAAGGAGAGCAAAATACAGAATTGATATAACAGTATCAATTTGACCAAGGACGACTAATCTACTAAAAATCCACACGCCTAATATAGATCCAAAGAATGAGCCTATCAGCAAGACGCCACCCATTTTAAAGTCAACTAAGCCTTGTCGCCAGTAACCAATTGTTCCAGAAATTGATGAAGCAACGATTTGATTAGCTGACGTTGCTACAGCTACATTTGTTGGAATACCCATAAATATGAGGATAGGGGTCATTAAAAATCCTCCACCTAAACCAAACATTCCTGACAAAAAACCGACTACACCACCTATTGATAGTAGTAAAATTATATTAACTGAGAGCTCTGCAATTGGCAGATAAATACTCATATTTTCACACTTTTCAGACTTTCCCCTACGGTATGGATAGCAAAATTAGAGATTTGCAATTTATTAGACAATGATTATATATTTAAATTAAATTACAACAATTATTCATAAACCTATGTCCTACAAAAGTCCAATAGAAGATTTCAAATATAACCTTGCTATGCTCAATTACGATGAGATCATTGCAGGCATAGATAAATTCAAGGATTATGACTCTGATACGCTAATGAGCGTAGTGAGTGAAATTGGTCGTCTGAATGAATTAGAGGTTGTTGATAGCAATAAAATAGGTGACCGCGAAGGTCTCAAGTATCTTCCTGATGGTCCTGAAGGCCCTGAAGTTCATACTCCAGAAGAGTTTAAAAAAATATATCAAGTTGTAAAGGAATCTGGGTACGTTGGTGCTACGATGCCAACTCAATATGGAGGCGGTGGAGCTCCTTTCACAACAGCTATTCTTGCAGGAGAAGTCGGAATTGCATCTAATATGGCATTTTACATGGGTCCGGGACTCAGTCATGGCGCAATGAAAACTATATTAAAAAAGGCGACTGAAGAATTGAAAGATAAGTACTTGCCAAACATGACTTCTGGTGAGTGGATGGGAACCATGTGTCTCACTGAGCCACAATGTGGAACTGATTTGGGTTTAATCAAAACAACGGCCAAGCCAGTTGATGATCACTATGAATTAAATGGACAAAAGATCTGGATTTCATTCGGTGAACATGATCTTACAGAGAACATAATTCATCTTGTTTTAGCTAGAACACCCGATGCTCCAGCGGGAATAAAAGGTATAAGTCTATTTTTAGTTCCAAAGAGATTAGATGATAATTCGAGGAATCCCATTTTTTGTGGTGGCTTAGAACATAAACTTGGTATTAACTCATCACCAACATGCGTCATGAATCTAGATAATGCCAAAGGATGGCTTGTGGGTGAAGAGAATAAGGGTATGGAAGCAATGTTCTTAATGATGAACGATGCAAGGCTGAAAGTTGGTTTACAAGCTATAGCAATGTCTGAAATTTCTTATCAAAATGCATTAGAGTTTGCAAAAGAACGAAAGCAGATGAGATCAGTAGTCAAAGAGAAACAAGATCCAGACAGTAAAGCAGACAGCATCCTTGTTCACCCTGATGTTAGACGAATGCTGATGAATGTTAAATCTACAACGGAGGCAATGAGAGCACTTTGTATATATACAGCTATGAAAATTGATCTTGCAGAAGACCATCCTGATGAGCAAGTAAGACAGGATGCTGACGATTTTGCGGCTTTAATGACGCCGATAATAAAAGCTTATTGTACAGAAAAAGGTTTCATGAATTGTTCTGAAAGCCTTCAAGTACTTGGGGGTAGCGGTTTTACTCAGGAATACCCTCTTGAACAATATTTAAGAGATGTAAGAATTACTATGATTTATGAAGGCACTAATGGTATTCAAGCATTAGATTTAGTGGGAAGAAAACTCACAATGCACAAGGGCAGAATGTTACAAAACTTCCAAAAAGAAGTTCAAAGCTTTTTAAATGAAAATAAAGATAATAATGAAATCGCAACCTTCATAAAGCCGTTAGAAAATGCATTAAAAGAAGTCACAACTTCAACTATGTGGCTAATGCAAAATGGAATGCAGGATCCAGAAAATGCTCTATCATCAGCGACAGATTACCTTAATTTAATGGCTTTATCTTCTATGACCTACATGTGGGCTAGAATGGCTAAGTTTTCAATGGGAAAAAATGAGCCTATTCACAAGAATAAGATTAAAACAGGCACTTATTTTGTAGAAAAAATTATGCCAGAACTAGTAATGTATTCTAAAAAAGTGCAGGCAGGTAAATCATCAATGATGGATATGGAAGTAGCTGAGTTTTAATTAAGATCTATATCCTAATTGTCTTGCAGCTAAGTCATACATAATTTCTTCTGAACCGCCACCAATTGCATTAACTCTTACTTCTCTGTAGATCCTCTCAACTTTACCAGGACCACTGTTCGCTCTGAGGTATCCAGCACCGCCAAGTATTTGCATTGCTTCTCGCGCACACAATTCCATAGCCTTACTTGCATGAACTTTTAGCATAGCTAAATCTGCAATAGGACTTTCTCCATTCATGACTCTCCAAGATAATAATTCAGTCCATGCACGAGACGTTCTTACAACTCTATTCATTTCAACGAGTTTATGTTTAATAACTTGATTATCGATAAGTGGCTTACCAAAAGTTTTTCTCTCTTTAGCCCAAGCAACAGCTTCATCAATACAAATTTGTGAATATGCATTCATTCCTGCAGCCATACCTAATCTTTCTTGACTGAAATTACCCATCACACCAATCCAACCACTATTTTCGCCACCTATTAAGTTTTCAACAGGAACTTTGCAATCATCAAAATATAGAACAGCAGTATCAGAACTTAACCATCCCATTTTTTTAAGGGGAGTTTGAGTAAATCCAGGTGTATCTTTTTCAATTACAAGCACAGAAATTCCCGAGGCTCCTTCGCCACCTGTTCTTACTCCAACAACAAAGGTGTCTGCTCTCATCCCGCTTGTGATGAACATTTTTGAACCGTTGACTACAAAATGGTCATCTTTCCTTACAGCTTTCGTTTTTAAGCTTGCAACATCAGAGCCCCCTGAAGGTTCGGTCATTGCGAGGGCTGCTATTTTTTCTCCATTCACAACAGGTGGAATAAATTTTTCTTTTTGCTCTTCAGTTCCAAGAGAATGAATCAAAGGAATTGCAATATTATGTGAAAGTAGACTTGCAGAAACACCGCCACACCCTTGAGCAAACTCTTCTGCGGTTACAATACCGTGGAATATATCAATACCTTCTGTAGTACCACCGTATTTTTCATCATAACCCATGCCCATCAGACCAACCTCGGCGGCTTTTTTGTATAATTCTCTTGGGAATTCTCCTGCTTCTTCCCATTCCTCTACAAATGGGGCTATTTCTTTAGCTACAAACTTTCTAACTTCATCTCTCCAAGCGTGATGGGAGTCATTATAAAATAAAGGTTCTTTTCCTTCTGCTATTCCAACTTTTGGTATCATGTTATTTCACTCACTCCATTCTTAATTACAATTTTTTCTCGCTCTTTTACTTTAGATTGATAGTAAACCTTACTGCCGTTCTTCCACATTTCAGTAACGATTGTTTCACCAGGATATACAGGGGATGAAAAACGGCAATCAAATTTTTTTAACTTTTTAGCATCACCCTCACATACACTTTCTACGAGTGAGCGGCACGCAATACCATAAGTGCACATGCCATGAAGGATAGGCTTTTCAAATCCTGCAGTCTTTGCAAAATTAGGATCGGAGTGTAGCGGATTAAAATCACCTGAAAGTCTAAAAATCAAAGCTTGGTCAGGTTTAGTTTTAATTTCGTGAACAAAATCTGGATCACCTTCTGGTCTAAATATTTCACTTTTTGGAGATTCTGGACCTCCAAACCCTCCATCACCTCTCGCAAACGTGGTACTTACAAGTTTACAGATTTCAGTATTATCTTTTTTTAGTTTGATTGTAGTCTCTACATCTATTACCGCACCTTTACCTGCACCTTTATCATAGCAACCTATTACCTTAGCATTAGAAATAAAATCTCCCGATACCGGTAGGGGATTTGTAAAAGACAGTTTTTGCTCACCATGCACTACTAAAATGAAATTTATGTTTGCTTTTAAAAGTAGAGGCGAGTGATATTGAAAATTTGTTGCCATTGATGGTAATGCAACTTGTGAGTTTTCATAAACATATTTTAACTCTGCCATATTCATTGGATCATTACCTAGACCAACTCCAAGGCTATAGAGAATTGAATCCTTATCAGAGTAAGAAATTTCAACATTCTCAGATGTCATAGACATTATTTCATCGTAATTAATAGGCATTTTTTATGTATTTTAGTACGTTTTAAATATATATATAGTTTATATAGTTCAAATATTTAATGCGAGTAAAAAATATGTCTAAACCATTTGATGTCGAAATAAACAATTCTATAGCTCATATAAGGTTCAACAGGCCTGAGAAAAGAAACTCAATGAATGAGGATTTTTGGAATTTATTTCCTAAAGAAGTTGAAGAATTAGATAGTAGTGGTGAAATCAGAGCCTTGGTCGTTTCGTCAACAGGTCCTCACTTTTCATCTGGCATAGATTTGAATATGTTTAAGGATGATGTGGTTGAAAACCAAAGTGAAAATGAACTTGGAAGAAGCAGAGGTTACTTCTTACAACAACTACATTATTTACAGAACGCAGCTACTTGTTTGGAAACAGCTCGGTTTCCAGTGATAGCAGCAGTTCAAGGTGGATGCATTGGAGGAGGAATAGACTTAATCACTGCAGCTGATATTAGATTATGCACAAAAGATGCTTTCTTTTTAATAGAAGAAATTAATGTTGGACTTGCTGCAGACATTGGCACTATTCAAAGACTACCCAAAATTATTCCTGCTGGTATTGCGAGAGAATGGACAATGATGGGAGAGAAAGTTTCTGCGGAAAGAGCAAGAGAGGTAGGACTTGTAAGTTCTTTGCATGAAAATCATGAAGAAATGCTGGATAGTGCATTTAAAATTGCTGAAAGACTTGCTTCAAAAACACCTTTAGCAATGTGGGTTACTAAAGAAGTTTTAAATTATTCTAGAGACCATTCGGTAAAAGAGGGATTAGAAAATGTAGCATTATGGAATGCGGCGACCCTTCATAAAGAAGATGTGATGAATACCATGATGGCAAAAATGCAAAAAAAAGATCCTGAATATAGGAACTTAAGGAATAAAAATTTCCTAAAACGTAAATCTGATAAGCAGTAAATCAGTTATAAAAAATTTAAATGAGATTTAAAAAAGGAATTATTCTTGCCGCTGGTAAGGGAACTCGACTGTTCCCATCAACTGAAGCGGCATCAAAGCCTTTACTACCTCTGTATGATAAGCCATTGCTTTATTATGCACTATCCAATTTAATGCTTGCAGGCATTAGGGAAGTATTATTTATTTCACGTAAGCAGGATATGCCGAGTTTTAAAAAACTGTTTGGCACAGGTAATCAGTTAGGTATGCGTTTTAAATATTCTTTCCAGGCGAAACAGAAAGGTATACCAGATGCAATAAATGTTGCTAATAAATTTATTACTCAACAGCCATTTGTCCTAGCCTTAGCAGACAATCTTTTCATCGGAGAAAGTTTTCAAAAAACACTAAAGCAAGTGCAATCAATAAATTCGGGTGCAGCAGTCTTAGCCGTAAAAACCAAATATCCCTCAAAATCTGCAGTTATTGATGTTGGAAAAAAAGGGAAAATCAAATCAATTATTGAAAAACCAAAGAAACCTAAAAGTAATTTAACCATACCGGGATTATATTTTTATGACTTCGAGTCTAAATCAGCAGCTAGAAAACTTAAACCTTCTAAAAGAGGAGAGTTAGAAATCGTTGATGTACATCTTGCATATTTAGAGAAACAACTGCTCAATGTATTTCCACTCAAAAAAGATATAAAATGGTTTGATACAGGCGATGCCGCCGAAATGCTTGAGGCTTCTAATTATGTTCAAAGATATCAAAAAAATAAAAAAACCCTAGTGGGCTCAATTGAATTAATTGCCCTAAAAAATGGCTGGATTTCAAAAAAGAAATTCAGTTTAATCATTAGTAAATATCCAAATTCGCAGTATAAAAAAAATCTTCAAAAGTTTAGTTAATAATGGATCGAGAAGGTTTAATTGACTTACTTAATAAGAAATCTATTCGATTTAAATTAACTGAACACAAACCATTATTTACAGTGGAAGACTCAAAAAATTTAAGAGGTCAGATAGAAGGAGCTCATTCAAAGAATCTCTTCTTAAAGGATAAAAAAGATAATTTTTATTTAGTTAGCTTCATAGAAGATATTGTTGCTGATCTTAAGAAAGCTGCAAATCCGCTAGGCTCAAAGAAACTATCATTTGCGAGAGAAGAATATCTTTTGCAATATTTAGGCATTAAGCCAGGATCTGTATCGCCATTTGGATTATTAAACGATTATGAAAAAAAAGTTAAATTCTTCTTTGACTCGGAATTTTTGAACTTTGATATTGTTAATTTTCATCCACTAGTTAATACCGCAACAGTTTCTATAGCACCAAGTGATCTGATTAATCTTATTGAAGAGCATCATTCAAAAGTAGAATTTATTAATATGCGTCAATTTCAAAAAATAAAATGAAAAAAGCAAAATTCATTAAAACAAAAAAAAGTATTGATACTAGTGTATTTAAACTTCAGTTAGATGAAGTTATTTGGGTAAATGGTAGAAGGACCACAAGAGATGTTATTCGCCACAATGGGATAACTGCTATAGTGCCAATTGTAGATAAGAAATATATTATCTTGATTAAGCAGTATAGGTATGGAGCTGACAAGATCATGTTAGAAGTTCCGGCAGGAACGATTGACCCTGGTGAAAAACCATTACAATGCGCAAAACGTGAATTAATTGAAGAAACTGGTTATCATGGAAAGCAATGGAGACTTATAGGCAAATACTTTCCTACCCCAGCTTATAATACTTGTATTATTCATTCATATTTAACACATTGTTACAAACAAACAGCAACAAATTTTGATGATGACGAGGTCTTAGAAACAAAAATCTTCTCAGTAAGCGAAATAAAAAAAATGTTAAGAAATAATAAGTTTTCCGATATTAAAACTTATATAAGCCTAGAGAGATTTACTAAATATTATTGATTAAGTATTTTCCAGATACCTGAAGCTGACAAAATAATTTTATCTTTTGAAATCAAGTTTCCTTCTACAAATACAAGAGATTTTGTTGTTTTGGTAACTTTCCCGTCACACTCAATAATGTCATCTTGAAGACCTGGGCTTACAAAATTACAATTTAAAGAGATAGTACTGCAAGGTTTCTTTCCACACGCAGTAAACACCATTGAGCCTAAAAAAATATCTGCTAATGACATTGAGTATCCACCATGTGCAATTCCATGAGCATTTAAGTGTTTGTCTAAAATTTTTGTAATGAATTTAAAGTTTCCGTCATCTTCTTTTTTGAAATACATTGGTCCAATGAGTACATCAAAACCTGCATGCCACCCAAGTTTTTTATAACCTTCAGGAACCCAGTTAGGAAGAGACATTTCTGTTTTAAGCATTACCATTTTAGATTCGTATGTTATTAAGAATGCGAATTTTTAGCCTCGTAATTAAATCTGGTCAAGCATAATAAAGAAATTTATATGCCAAAATATGAGGCTATTTTAAGCGTCTTTAGATATATTAAATTTTAACTTTTTTTTTCACATAAAAAGTTTATGTTACGTTTTTTAATATTTCAGGGAAATAATCGTATGAGAGAAGCTGCAATAATATCAACTGCCAGAACTGGTTTAGCAAAAGCTATGCGTGGTGGATTTAATAAAACTCATGGAATTACGATGGGCGGCCATACTGTAAAACACGCAATTGAAAGAGCAGGAATAGAATCTGGTGAAGTAGAAGATATTATATTTGGTTGTGGACAACCTGAAGCTGCAACTGGTCATAACATTGGAAGAAATGTAGCGATAGCTGGCGGATGTCCTGTTACTGTTCCTGGAACTACAATCAATAGATTTTGCTCATCAGGACTTCAAAGTATTGCTGTTGCAGCTCAAAGAATTATTGTTGATGGCATCAAAGTTGCAATAGGTGGTGGAGTTGAGTCAATTTCAATGACACAGCAGAACTTAAATATGAAATACCTAATAGAGCCTGAATTGCAAAAAATCTGTCCTGCTTTATGGATGCCAATGATTAATACAGCAGATATTGTTGCTGATAGATACAAAGTAAGCAGGGAACAGCAAGATGAATACTCACTTCAGAGTCAACAGCGTACAGCTGAAGCGCAAAGCGCTGGAAAATTTACAGATGAAGTCGTTCCTTTGAAAACAAAAATGGATGTTATCAACAAAGAAACAAAAGAAGTTACTGAGCAAGAAGTAACAGTTGATAAAGATGAGTGTAACAGACCTCAGACAACTTTAGAAAGTTTAGCTGGACTCATGCCAGTCATGGGACCTGATAAATACGTTACTGCAGGTAACGCAAGTCAGTTATCTGATGGAGCTTCATCGTGCGTATTAATGGACTTGAAAGAAGCAGAAAAAAGAAACATTGAACCAATGGGAATTTTTAGAGGATTGTCAGTCGCAGCTTGCGAACCAGATGAAATGGGTATTGGTCCAGTTTTTGCTGTGCCAAAATTGTTAGAACAACACGGCTTATCCGTTGATGATATTGACATTTGGGAACTAAATGAAGCTTTTGCTGTTCAAGTCTTATATTGCCGTGATAAACTTGGAATCGATAATGAGAAGCTGAATGTTAATGGTGGTTCAATCTCAATTGGACACCCATACGGTATGACAGGTTCACGTATGACAGGTCATATTTTAATTGAGGGCAAAAGAAGAAATGCAAAATATGGTGTCGTCACAATGTGCGTTGGCGGTGGAATGGGAGCGGCAGGACTTTTTGAAATTTTATGATTGATACGATAAAATACATTGAGAAAATTGCTCTAGTAATAATTATTTTTGCGACAGTTATTGCTATTGGTTATGAGATTTTCGCAATGTATGAGAAATCGCTTGTTGAATTAGCTGATCTATTGTTACTATTTATTTACTTAGAAGTTATTCAAATGATCAGAGAGTATTGGACGCTCAATAGGATCAGAATAAGCATTCCATTGTTTATTGCAATTACTGCCGTAGCTAGATTAATTATACTTCAAGGTAAGACAATGGATCCTAGCATGTTATTGTATGAGGGTGGCGCAATACTGCTCATTGCAATTGCAGTGCTTATTCTAAAAGCGAGAAAACTAAAGATGTTTTCTGATGTTGAAGACTAAAATATTTAACTATTTTCAAATATTAATCTTATTCATCGTAATTCAGAATGGTGCGTATGCCATTACTGCATCAGATGAGGAAGAAATAATATCAGTGGTAAGTGCACAACTGCAGGCATTTCAAGATGATGATTTTGAAAAAGCATATTCATATGCTTCTCCAACAATTAAAACCATCTTTTCTGATTATAAAAAGTTTAGAGATATGGTAGTGGGTCAATATCAAGCTGTGTATAGACCAAAAAGTATAAACTTTGGAAACGTAACAACCCAAGGGGGAACCACTTTTCTTGAAGTCTATTTAGTTGACCCAGATGGCATATTTGTAACTGCAATTTATACGATGCAACAGCAAGAAGATGATAGCTGGCTTATTAATGGCTGTTTTCTCAATCAAGCTAAGAGTGATCAGATCTAATTAAGATGATTTCTCAATAATTTCTTGATAAAACTTTAAACTGTTTTTACTTTTTCTTTCAAGAGTTTCTCTATCAACTTCAATAAGTCCAAATCTTGGCTTATATCCATACAACCACTCAAAATTATCAAGGAATGACCAATAATAATAACCTCTTATATCGAGGCCATCATCGATACAGCGTTGAAGACCCTCTAGTGCTGTTTTGACATAGCTTATTCTTTGCTCATCATCATCGGTACCAATTCCATTTTCAGTCACAATCATTGGACAATTAATTTTAGGTGCTACGTATCTCAAGACATTTTCAAGAGACTCTGGATAGTATTCATATCCCATCACGAGCATGGTTGAATTATTTGTATTAGGTTTAATAATTCCTTCAGGACCGTATGTATGACGCGTGTATGTTTGTATGCCTATAAAGTCATCATTTTTTACCTGATCCAAGCAAATGTCTACAGACTCGGCATGAGCTTTATCTCTCATTGCTTCCCCACCATCAATACATTGGTAATCCATAATTGAAAGTGTGATTCCAACTGGTTGATTTTTATTCAAGTTACCTTTAATAACTGGAAATGACTTTACGTGAGCCTCCATCATGCAATCTCTTATTTTGAATGGATGTCCAAACAAAAAAGGTCCAAAGTTTTCAAGGCTTGAGCCGCATGTTTTTGCTGCTTCACTAACAAAAGGCATAATGGTTTTCATTCCACCCTCTGGATAGCTAGGAAAACTATGAGCAAAACAAGAGGTTAGGTTTGCTTCATTAATTGTACATACTGTATCCATGTAATCGTCCAATTCTTTTGAAACTTTTTCTGAGTACCGAACAAATAAATCTACGTTATTCTGATTTTCCCAACCACCTCTTGCAGTGAACCACAGTGGTGATGTAAAGTGTTGCAAGGTTACACAAGTTTTCAAGCCTTTCTCTCGACAATAATCTAGAACTTTTTTATAGTGATCAATTGCTTCTTGAGAAAATTCCCCTTCACTGGTTTCAATTCGAGCCCATTCAACTGATAAGCGATAAGCCTGGATGGAATGATCAGCCATAATGTCGATATCTTCTTCATATTTATTCCATTGATCGCAAGCAATACCTGAAGGTTCAGCAAATGTTGTATCTTTAGTATGTTCTAAGTGCCAAAAATCTGAATTAGTATTGTTTCCTTCAACTTGGTGTGCCGCAGTTGCAGTGCCCCATATAAAATCTTTAGGTAAATTTTTTAACATCATACAAATTTCGCCTTATCATAATTCTCTAATATTAACTTTTTGAGTTCTTCTACTTTATCATTTTTCACTAGTGTTACAACAGCCCCTCCAAAACCAGCTCCTGTCAACTTTGATCCTAACGCTCCAAAAGAATTAGACAGACTTACTAATTTATTCAATTCATTAGTTGAAACACCATAATATTTCGAGAGAGACAGGTGACTTTCGGTCATCAGTTTTCCAAATTCATCAGGGTTATCATCTTTTAGGAATTGAACAGCTTTTTTTACTCTTACATTTTCTTCGACTACGTGCTTACACACTTTAAATTCTTCATCAGATAATATTTCAATATCTTCTTTGCTTATAATTTCTTTTTCACATAAATTATTTAAATTCATTTTCTTCGATGCGCTAAGGCATAACTCTTTTTTTTGATTAAACTCGCTGCTTGATAAAATTCTTTGTGTATTACTGTCAATAATAAGAAAATTATAATCTTCAAATATATCAATTAATTCATAAGATTTATTTAGAGTATTTAGGTATAAAGCTTGATTGTGATTGCCTAATACAGATACAAATTGATCCATAATACCACCACCAACTCCTACAAAATTATTTTCGATGTCGAATGCCAGATTAATAAGTTCATCATCTGACATATTTTTTTTATAATAACTACCAAGAGCCTTTAAAGCACTAACTGTTATCGCAGCTGATGACGAGAGTCCAATTCCTAGTGGAAGTGTACTGTTTATATTAAAAGATAGTTTTTTGATTGCTATTGAATATTTTTTTTCAAAAAATAAACATGAGCCAATTACAAAATCTGCCCAATCACCTCTTTTTTCTAATTTCTCAATTGATAATGTTTTTTGGTATTTGTCTGAGATTATCGAAATGCATTCAATTTCAGGGGTCTCACTTAATTCACAGATTATTGAGTTTTTTATCTGTAAAGGTAATACGCA
Organism: Pelagibacteraceae bacterium AG-461-B04; assembly: GCA_003211835.1. Lineage (GTDB taxonomy): Bacteria > Pseudomonadota > Alphaproteobacteria > Pelagibacterales > AG-422-B15 > CACNXQ01. The sequence continues at coordinate 59,194 of QCRN01000005.1, forward strand.
TCCTCCATTATAATCTAAATGTTCGCCAATTAAGTTTACTCTCCCATAGCCTTCACCAACTGAGATCGCTTTCATAATTTGATTTTATCTTTGTTTTAATTCTGCAAATACTTTTTTATAAAAAATACTATCGTATTTATTAAAGTACATTACTACTATTGCTATCGTTCCCGCAATAGATGGAAAAATATAACCCATAATGAAAAGACCATTCAAGGTTTCTTCGCTTTGTATTGCTGAATTAGCAATATAATTTGTGTTATCTAATATCACTCCTGCTAACCAAGCACTAAAACCAACACTTAACTTAAACACAAATACATGAGCAGAATTAAGTATTCCCTCTGCTCGAAATCCTGATTTCCACTCACCATACTCAACTGTATCAGCAATCATTGACCAGGCCATTACACCTGCCATTCCGAAACCAACGAAGCCAGGACTAGCAATGAATGCCAATAACCAAAAGTTTTCATAACCAGTGATAAAATAAATTATTAAATCTGTAATAACATACAGAAAAGTTCCAATCATGAATAAAGTTTTCTTTTCAAATTTGTGTTTTACTAAATTTATTACATATGCTCCAAGCATAATTTGAAGAATTACGCCCAGTAAAATTGGACTAAAGTAAGCTTCTAATTGTAAGTTATATTTAACGAAATAGATTACTGTAAGTTGTTTAATATTGTTCGCAATCCAAGTAGTAAGAAGAGCCAATATGACAAAGTGTAATGGAAAATTTGTAAAAACCATCTTTATGATTTTTTTTAATCCAACACGTTTTTCATAAGGCTTAGAATAAATTTCTTTAGTATTAAAAAAGCAAAGAAAAGCAAAAATTGCTCCCAAGAAAGCCAAACAACCAACCACAACTGGGAAACCAAATTGAGGTGAACTGAACAAACCAACTAGGGGTAATGTTAATACTGCTACGGCAATTGATCCTGAACTGGCCCCTAAAAACCTGAACGAAGCAAGAGAGGTTCTCTCATCTCGATCTTGAGTCATAGCAGGAATAAGTGAACCAACTGGAATAGCTATAATTGTGTATAGTGTCGTGAAGGTAATGTAGGTAAATAGAGCCCAGTAAAATTTTCCAGTTTGAGACAAATCGGGTGAAGTAAAACACAGTATAATCATTATTAAAGCGGGTACAGATCCAAATAAAATATAGGGTCTAAATTTCCCCCATCTCGTTGAAGTATTATCTGCTATGTATCCCATGATTGGATCAGTAAATGCATCCCAGACCTTTGCTAGGAAAAATACTAACCCTGCTTGTGTTGGCGATAGACCAAAAATATCTGTATAGAAAAATAGCAGGTAAAAGACGGTTAACTGCCACATAATATTTATCGCAAAATCTCCGCCGCCGTAAAATATCTTTGATCTGGTACTTAGTTTCATAAATTTTTATAAGTTGTTTCCACTAACTTTAATGCTCGTTGATCACCTAGCATGGACCCTGTAAGTAAATTCATAGTGTAAGCAAAACTCAGACCATTTTCGGGATCACCAAAAGCCATAGAGCCACCCCAACCAGTATGACCAAATGCTTTGCTGCTCTTTCCAAAAAGTTTACCGCCTCCCACACTGTATCCTGCACAACTCCATTGCATCGGTGATTTCATAACATTGTCATCACCACTGACAGCAACTGCTGTTACCAATTTAAAAGTTTCATTTGATATGAAGTTATTTGACTGATGATTTATAAAGTGATCATAGATTTTTGCAATCGATCTTGAGTTTCCATGACAATTCATTGCTGGTATTTCGGCCAGTCTCCATTCAGCAGTATTTGCTGTTTTTGTTCTGTTTGCTGGATTGAGGAATGCAGTTACCATGTAATTATCAACATTTTCTGGATTACTAAATGCTTTACGCAAACTTTCAGAACTTATTAACTCAGCAATATTTTCGTGGTATGTCTCAGGGGTTCCAATAAAACATTGTGCATCTAGTGGTTTACTCAGAAGTTCATGCAAATTTTCTCCAACTGATTTTTTTGTAATTCTTTTAATTAATTCTCCAACCAGAAAACCAATAGTTTTAGGATGATAACAAATTTCTTTGTTCGGTTCATGAAAAGTTTTTTGTTTTGCAAGTAACTCACAAACATAATCCCATTTATAAAAATCTGTTTCATCAAGAGGTTCCCTCCAACCATAAAGGCCTGCCTGATGAGATAAAAGTGTTTTTACCTTAATATCATTTTTTCCATTTTCAGAAAATTCTGGCCAATAATCACAAACCCTTTTGTCTAGTTCTAAATCACCATTATCAATTAGTTTTGCAACTACCATGGCGACAATTCCTTTACTGGTTGAATGAACATTGACTAAGGTATCTTTATTCCAGCTAATTTTTTTGTCACGGTCTTGAAAACCACCATAAAGATCTATGATAGCCTTACCATCTTTATAAACAGCAAATGAAGCACCAACTTCCTCATCACTTTCAATATTTCTCTTGAAAAGTTCATAGGTTTCTTGGAACTTTTGATCAAATTCCCCATACCCTGTAACAGAATTCATAGTGTTCATTTATAGTGTAATAAAATTAAATTTATATATTCTTCATTTAGATTATATGAGTGAAGTAAATAACAAAACATATTTAATTGGATTTATTCTTGCCTTATCTGCTGGTTTGATATGGAGTTTTGGTGCACCTACTGTTCGCTATATGGTCGATGCTGAAATTTATCAATGGCATTATCTATTTTGTAGAGGCATTGTAGTAGCAACAATTCTCCTAATATTTTTAATATATCAAGAAGGATTAGCATTCAGACATAATTTTAAAAGAGTAGGTATATCAGGTTTAATTGGTGGTTTGGGTCTAGCTTCAGCATTTATTTTTTTCATATTTGGAATGACTTTTACTTCAGCTGCAACAACGTTATTTATGATTGGAACCCAACCTTTATTTGCAGGACTGTTTGCTTATATTTTTCTTAGAGAGAAAGTTGGAATAACCACAGCTATTGCATGTTTTGTATCATTATTTGGAATGTTTTTAATGGCTTACAATGATTGGTTTGCTGGCACATTTTTAGGATGGGCTTTTGGATTATTTTGTTCAATTGGTTTTGCAATATTTGCAACAACTTTAAGATGGCAACCTGATACACCGAAATTTACAACGATCATTATTGCTGGGATTGCATGCTCCTTATTTTCAATGTGCATGATTATTTATCTTAATGATGGTTATACTATGCCGCTTAGAAATATACTATTGAGCATGATGCATGGTTCTTTTGTAGCAATAGGGTTAATACTTTTAAGTATAGGCGCACGTTATTTGCCAGCAGCTGAATTCATGCTTCTTTCCCTTACTGAAGTAGTAGGAGGAGTCATATGGTGTTGGATACCTCTTTTTGGCGTTAACGAGGTGCCTTCAACATTCACTCTTATAGGAGGTATGATTATAATTATTGCAATCAGCTTCTACGCTTTAGGTTCAAAACAGAAAACATCACCGCCAACTTTATGAGTATAAGAGTTTGTTGAATGAATGAAATAGTATCTAATAACTGGAACTATCCGACGCCTATATGGTTTGGGCTTTCACGTAGACTTGAAATTATAGAGGCGCTTAATGAGTCAACTATAACCAAACCAATGATTGTTACAGACCCAAATTTTGCAGAAAATGAAAATTTTATTGATATCCTTGCTATTCTTAAAAAGAATCAGATCGAATTCTCAGTATTTTCAAATATAAAAGGAAATCCCACGGGCAAGAACGTAACGGATGGTGTTGCTCAATTTAATTCAAGCAAAAGTGATGGTATAATTATTATTGGCGGAGGAAGTTCGTTGGATGCTGGAAAGGCCATTGCTTTCATGTCGAAGCAAAGTGAGGACCTATGGTTTTTTGAAGATGTCAGCGACAATTGGAAACAAGCTGTAACTGATAATCTGCCACAAGTAATTGCAATGCCAACAACCTCAGGAACTGGTTCAGAGACAGGAAGAGCCTCACTTATTGTTGATGAAGCAGATATGACAAAAAAAATTATTTTCCACCCGTCTTTCTTGCCTGATTTAGTCGTTCTTGATCCTGAGTTAACTTTGAGCTTACCCCCTCACTTAACTGCTGCCACAGGAATGGATGCACTTGCACATTGCTTGGAAGCTTATTGCGCACGAGGGTTTCATCCAATGGCAGATGGGATTGCTATAGAGGGAATTAAAAATGTTAAGGACCAATTGGTCACTGCTTATAACGAACCAAAAAATATTCATGCCAGAAGTAAGATGTTAGTAACCTCATCTATGGGTTCTACAGCTTTTCAAAAAGGGTTAGGAGCTATTCATTCATTGTCACATCCGATAAATGCAGTAAATGATATTCATCATGGTTTATCAAATGCCATTTTCATGCCTTATGTTCTTAACTTTAATAAAGATGTAATTGAAGATAGAATTATTTCTCTATCAAAATATTTAGACTTAAATAAGAAATCATTTGACGGATTCATGGAATGGATCTTGGATTTGAGAAGTAATCTTTCTATACCTCATACACTTAAAGAGTTGAATGTTAATTTTGATTTTGACTTACTATCAGAAATGGCCTTAAAAGATCCATCCACTCAACCCAATCCCAAAGATATATCTTTAGATCAAATGAAGAATCTTTACATAAATTCATACGAGGGTATTCTATAACTATGATTAAAACAGAAAAATTAATCTATGGCGCACTAAATTCTGATCAAAAATTTGAAGGCTCAATCAGTTATGATGATAGCATAAGTAATCATCGTCCTGGCATCCTTGTTTGCCATGCATATGGCGGGCATTCATCTTTTGATGTTGCGAAAGCTGAAAAATTAGCTGAATTAGGTTATTTTGCTTTTGCAATTGATCTCTATGGACAGGGTAGACGAGGTTCTAATCCAGAGGAGTCAATGGCACTTATGAATGAATTTAATTCTGACCGCGTGTTGCTTCAAGAACGTATGATAAATGCATTTGAAACTCTTAAAAACTTCGATCAAGTTGATAAGAATAAAACTGGGGCTATTGGGTTTTGTTTTGGTGGCAAGTGCGCTCTTGATCTTGCAAGATCTGGGGAGGATATTAAAGGAGTTGTTAGTTTTCACGGACTTTATGATGCTCCAACAGCGAGTACTGGAAAGCAGTTAAAAGGGACATTAAAAATTGATAGTTCTATCTTAATTTTGCATGGCTATGATGATCCTATGGCCACTCCAAAAAGTATGGTCGAACTCGCTGATGAACTAAATTTAAAGAAAGCTAAATGGCAAATTCATGCATATGGCAATGTGGGCCATGCCTTTACTAATCCAGAAGCTAATCAGAGAGAAAGCGGATTATTTTATGACCAATATGCTGATGAGCATTCTTGGAATGAAATGAAAAACTTCTTTTCAAAATTATTTTTATAGATCTTAATTAATATTAGTAATTTCTACTTTGTCAGAACCAACTGGTAGTATTGCCATAGTTCCATCATCTGCTAATGTCCAATTGTTTGGACGTACTTCATTAACACCTCTCACAAAAATTATTTTTGCAATGAAATTTTGAGGGGCTGGCGTCAAATGATAAAATATTAACTCTTTTACATTTGCTTCATTGGCAGCTTGGGCAGCCTCAATTGGAGATGCATGATAATCCTGAATATCATAAAAGACTGTGGATAATAAGGGGTTAACGTCTTCAGAAATTTCTTCCAATCTTCCTATCATATTTTGAGAGAGAGCATCATGAAATAGTAAGTCTGCATTTTTAGCTTGTTCAACTAAGTTTTCACTGTAGTCGGTATCGCCACTTATCACTATGGATCTGCCTTTATAATCGAAACGAAAACCTAGCGAGGGATCAACTGGAAAATGCTCAACTTCAAAAGCTGTTATCTTAAGTTCACCATCATCAAAAATAACTGGATCATTTAAATTAATTATTTTTGTGTCAAAACCGGCAAAGTCAGAAGGAGCTACTTCTTCTCCGTGATGAAGTGTTCTCCACTCAGTGTCTAACTCATAAGCTTTTGTTACTCCTTCAGTCACGAGATTGGTACCCAATGGCCCATACACTGGCAGTTTTTTGCCTCTATTTTGGGTTACCCATGAATAGAGGTGAAAGTCAGCTAAATCAGAAATATGATCTGAATGCAAGTGAGTTAATAAGACTGCATCTAAATTACCAAGATTAATACTCCAATTTATAAGGTTTTGCCTGCTACCATCCCCAGTATCAACTACAAACATATGATCAGGAGTTTTTATCATTATGCAGGGCTCGGCTCTTCCCTTACCAGGCAAGGGTCCCCGTGATCCACAAACAAGACCAATAATATAATCGCCATCAAAACTTATTAATTTATCCTGATTATTCCACTGTCTATCAAAATCAAAATCTATCAAAAGATTTTGAACAGGAGTAGTTCTTATTCCGATAAGCGCAATAATGAGCATTAAAATTGCAGTTATCAAAAAAAAATAAATTTTTTTCATATTTATTGGCTAGACATTCTCTTCGATGTTACAAGCAATAAAGTAATAAGTAATATTTCAATAATAATAAATTGAGCTGCGAAGGTTGCATCATGTGCTGCCCATGAGATCACTCTAAATAAGGCAGTAACACCCAAAAGCATCGCGGGCGCATAAAACCAAATACTTCTTAAAGTATAAGCTGCAAGTATCATCATTAAACCAATACAAAAAAAATAGCTCCCTACATCACCAATTAGACTACTTCGACCTAATCCTTCGGAAATTTCTAAGATACCAAAGTTAGCTCCAGCTTCGTAGGGAGAAATTACCCAGAGGAGACCAATTGCAATAAACAAGATCCCATTGATAGCATTTAAAAGAACTAAAAATTTATTCATAATCTTTCTCCTTTAGTATTATCAAATAATGTTTATTTTTATTATAATCAATAATAAGGTTCAATATGGAAGTTAAAAATAAGGTTTATCCCAGTAAAGATCAGATGAGGGATTTCTTTAAATCTGCACCTGATAATGAACCAATCTATATGGTTAACTTATTAAAGTTTAAAGATAAAGCTGAATACAAAGATGGAAGAAAAACAAAATTGACTGGTAGAGAAGCATACAAAATCTATGCAGAATTTGTTAAGAAGCATTTACAAAATATTGGTGGAGATCTTATTTTACACACAGATGTGACACGTATGGCAGTTGGGCATGTTGAGGAGTTGTGGGATGTAGTTGCTATCGCTAAATGGCCTTCAAGACAAATTATGGGTGAGAATATGATACCAAATGACCCAACGTATCTTGAAGCATACCAACATCGAGAAGCAGGTTTAGCTGGCCAACTGAATATTGAAACTAAAGAAATAAATGATTGAACTATATACTTCGCCTACACCAAATGGATATAAGATTTCCGTCGCACTAGAGGAACTTGAAATACCTTACAATGTTCACGTTGTTAATTTACAAGCTGGAGATCAAAAAAAACCTGAATTCTTAGCATTGAATCCAAATGGACGCATTCCTGTGATTGTTGACATAGAAAATAATAATCTTTCAATTATGGAAAGCGGTGCTCAACTTATTTATTTAGCTGAGAAAGCAGGAAAGCTTCTACCTACCGAAACAATTGCTCGTTCTAAAGTGATTCAATGGTTGATGTTTCAAATGGGAGGAATTGGTCCCATGATGGGGCAGGCAAATGTTTTTTTTCGGTATTGGCCTGGTGATAAAATCCAAGCGGCTGTAGACCGTTATCAAAATGAAGGTCGACGATTATTTGAGGTAATGGAAACACGCTTAAAGGATAATGAATTTTTAGCGGATGATTTTAGTATTGCTGATATTGCTAACTGGTGCTGGGTAAGAACATATAAGTGGTCAGGCATCAAAATAGATGGCCTGATAGGTCTTCAAAGATGGATGCAAATGATGGAAGATCGACCGGCATGTAAAAAAGGTGTAGCTGTTCCAATTGATATTATGGAGTTGATGAGAAATATGAAACAATCAAAAGACTTAACGGACACAGGTACGAAAATTATACAAAAATAGAGAGATATTATGAATTTACCAAATCCATTAGTAGTACTTGGCGGAGTGGGGTCACCTTATACTCGCAAAATGCTCTCCTACCTACGATATAAAAGAATTCCCCATAAAATGATCTGGGGAGACCCTTCAAAATATCTAGATCAGGAAGGAATAGAAAAACCAAAACCTGGTTTGCTGCCAACTTTTGTATTGCCTGATGAAGATGGGAATTTAAAAGCAGTAACTGACTCTACTCCGTTGATAAGAAGGATTGATAAAGAGGTCAGTGAACGAAGCACAATACCATCTGACCCCGCCCTTGCGTTCATTAATTATCTAATAGAAGATTTTGCCGATGAGTGGGGTACTAAATATATGTTTCATTATCGATGGCACGATCAAAAAGATGCAAATAATGCAGGTACTATTTTACCACTTCAGACTATAGGAATGATGCCAGATGACATGCTAAAAAATGTTAGAGAAATGATCAGTAAAAGGCAAATTGACAGATTGTGGGTAGTGGGCTCAAACAATGATACAGCGCCAATAATAGATGCAAGTTTAAGGCGCTTATTAGTTATTCTTGAAAAGCATTTTGCATCTGCATCTTACCTATTAAGTAAAAGACCTTCTTCCAGTGATTTTGCTTTATATGGTCAACTTTCTCAGCTTGTTAACTTTGATCCAACTCCCAGAGAAATTTGCCACGAAGTATCTTTGAGAACAGTTGCATGGGTTGGTTTAATTGAAGACCAGTCCGGCATTGAAGTTACCGATGAACAATGGGGGTCAATTGAAAGTTTGCCATCGACAGTAAAAGATTTACTTATTGAAATTGGAAATGGGTATGTGCCTGCACAATTAGCAAATGCAAATGCTATGGAAAATGGCGATAAAGAATGGGAAACAGAAATTGATAATTGTCTTTGGAAGCAAAAATCTTTTCCCTATCAGGCAAAGTGTCTTAAATGGGTTAATGAAGAATATAGAGCGCTTGAAGAAAATGATCGAAAAAAAGTTGATAACCTCCTTGATGGTACAGGATGTGAAAGGTTAATATTATAATTATGAAGGTGGATTTATATTTCTCTTTTAGAAGTCCCTATTCGTATTTAATTTTGCCACGCATGGTTGAATTGAGGGATAAACATGGGGTAGATGTTAATTTTAAGCAAGTTTACCCTCTTGCAATAAGGGAACCAGAATTTTTTAAAGGTAAAAATCTCTTTACTTACTTTTTAATCAGAAGAATTGATTATGTCAGACAAGCAAAAAAAAATAATATGGTTTTTGCCAAACCAAATCCTGATCCAATAAATCAAAACTTGGTGACTGGAAAAATTTCTGACCATCAGCCTTATATTTTTAAATTAGCCCATTATTGTCAAGCTATTCAAAAAGATAAGCAGCTTGATTTTGCCGTTGTGGTTTCAAATAAAATATGGAGCGGTCTCAAGAACTGGAATACAGATGAGTCAATAGCTGATGCTACTTCAAAAGTTGGACTGAAGTTTGAAGATATTGAAAAAATTCGTATCGAAAATGAACAAGCGCTAATTGATGAAATTAAGTTAAATCAAAAAGAACAGCTCGAAGCGGGACATCATGGAGTTCCTCTTTCTGTTTACAAAGACAAATTCTTTTTTGGCCAAGACCGTTTTGATGATCTGGTTAGTGAATTAAAAAAAGATGGATTAGTAACCAGCTGATAAGAAACAAAGGATTTCCTGAGCTACAATTTATACTATTGTGCTGATATTCCTCTTATTCTCTCAGATCTTCTTCGTAATAATTCTGTTACGATCAGAATTAATGTTGAAAGAACAATTAAGCAGGTAGCTACAGCCATAATCGTGGGACTAAGTTGCTCTCTTAATCCTGTCCACATCTGAAGAGGTATAGTGGTTAAGTTCCTATCGCCTCCAGCAACGAATAAGATTACGACTATTTCATCAAATGATGTAACGAATGCAAAGAGTGCACCTGAAATAATTCCTGGTGTGATAAGAGGTAATGTAATTTTAAAAAATGTATTGGTTGGTGTACTGCCAAGACTTGAAGCAGCTCTTGTAATACTGTCATCAAAACCACTTAAAGTAGCAGTTACAGTAATGACAACAAATGGAGTTCCTAGAATTATATGCGCTATGACTATGCCAGGAAACGTTGCAGCAAGACCTAATTTAGCAAGTGAAAAGAAGATTGCTGAGCCAGAAATGATAAGTGGGATGATCATCGGCGATATCAAAATACTCATGATCAATTGTTTATAAGGCATATATCGACTACTAAGTCCAAGAGCAGCAACAGTACCTAAAACTGTGGCACCTATCGTTGCAAAAAAGGCATAATAAATGCTGTTGCGAGCAGCTATTCCCCACGGGTTTTTAGTACCGTAAACCATATCTTCATACCATCTAAGTGAGAACGCTTCAGGTTGAAGAGCTAGCATTCCATCAGAAAAGTGAATGTATTGCTCCGCATTAAATGAAAGTGGAATAATGACAAATAGTGGAGCTATTAGGAAAAAGAAAACTGCAGTACAAATAATAATATATGAGTAATGCCAGACCCTGTATCTTGTTTCAGTATATTTAGGTAAAGCCATCTTATCCAAGCCTCATGTTATCTATGCCGACAATTTTGTTGTATAGCCAATAAACTATTAAAACGGCGACCAATAAAACAGCTGCCATTGCAGTTGCTAAAGACCAATCAAGTGATTGCTGCATGTGATACGCAATTCTATTACTAATTAAAGTTCCCTTAGCACCCCCAACTAATGCGGGCGTGATGTAATATCCAATGGAAAGAACGAAAACTAAAATTGAACCTGCACTTATGCCAGCATATGTGAGTGGAAAGTAAATTTTTCTGAATGCAAGGAAAGGAGTAGCCCCCATCGAAGTTGCTGCTCTCATTAAACTTGGAGGTATAGTTTTCATAACGCTATAAAGTGGTAGAACCATAAATGGTAAAAGAATTTGTGTCATCGCGATAAATGTACCGGTCATGTTATACATGAGTTCAAGCCTTCCTTCGTCTGCAACGATCCCAAGAGAGACAAGAGTATCATTTAAGACACCCTGTTTTTGTAGTAGGACCATCCAACTAGAAGTTCGCACAAGAAGTGAAGTCCAAAATGGAAGTAAAACACAAATCATTAGTAAATTTGAATATCGAGTTGGCAAAACAGAAAGCAAATGTGATATAGGGTATGCAAGCAAGAAACAGCAGAATGTAACTCCAGCAGCAACAAAGATTGTTCTTAACCAGAGAGTAACATTTATTCGTTTCTTTTCAGGTATTCGTTCAATCGAGCCATCAAATTTTTGCTCATAGTCAAACGTAGTTAAATATTTTCGGAAATGATATGCATCTGTACCTCTTTTTAATGCCAGCCAATACTCGATATCACCCCACTTCTTATGAACATCAATAAACTGATCTAGAAAATTTCCATTTTCATCAAAATCTTTTAGTTTTCTGGCTGTCTTTTTTATAAGACTTGTGAACCCACCTTTTTCGTAATTGAGTCTTGTAGCTATTTTGCCGTGATTTTTTTCTTCCACCAATCCTTTAAGTTCATAAAAAAAAGTTGAGGTTACGTCTTCCCCAGGCATTTCAGTTCCGTCCCACTCTTGCATGACGTCATGCGTATTGCCTAAAAATTCATTCATTTGAACGTTATCGACACTTCGCCCAAGCATTTGAAATATTGGAATCACATAGGCAAAAACGATAAAAAACAGTAATGGCGCAGCCAATAAGAATGCTGTCGTTCTTCTTCTTCGTTCAACTTTTCTGAGTTTTACAGAGAGGAGTTCTCCGTCCGATGTTCTAATTTCTGCAGACATTAAGTATAAGGATACTTAATTTAAAGCACTTGGGCAACCTATAGGTTGCCCAAGTTTTAGTCTTATAAGTTAGCTTTCCAAGCTTCCCATGCGTCGTTGATATCAGTATTGTTATCAGCGTACCACTCTGGGTTCATAAGAACATAGTTCTTAGTGTTTGCTGGAGCTGTAGGCATGTGAGGCATAATCTCAACTGCACCTGCTTGAGGTGAATTAAACCACGGCTCATCAGCCATGATTATGTCAAGAGATGAGATTCTGAAAGGTGCGTATGCGATATGCTTTGCACTTCCAGCCAATCCTTCAGAGCTTGTGAAGTATTTCAATGCTTCCATTGCTTCAGCTTGGTTAGGACCACCTTTTACAAGTACGAAGTACTCATAATCAAGAATTTGACCATCCCAAACCATTTTCATTGGTGAACCTTCGTTCACAATGGCGTTGAAATGACGTCCGTTCCAACCAGTAGCCATAATAGCTTCACCAGAAACTAACTGCTCAGGTGGTTGTGCACCAGCTGACCAGAATATGCAACCGCCATTAGGGTCGTTACAAAGTTCTGAAAGCTTATCAAGAGCTCTATCGATTCCGTTTTCTTCCATGTAGTCATACACTTCAGATCCTGGAACACCGTCTGCAACTAGTGCAAACTCAAGGTTTGACATTGCAGAGCTATAAAGAGATCTTACTCCTGGATATTTGCTTGGATTGAAGAAGTCTTCCATCGAGTCAGGATAACTTCCATCAAAATTTATGTTATCAGTGTTGTAAGCGTAGTTCCATGAGTAAAGAATATTACCCACAGCACAGTCACTTGGCATTGGAGCAAAGAAGTCGTCACTTGCTTTCATACCATTTACACCTGCTGGGAAGTCATTATCGAAATCAAATTCTACAAACAATCCTTCATCACAACCGATAATTGTATCACGTGCATACACATCGATGATGTCCCAAGTAATTGCTCCAGACTCAACTTGAGCTTTAATTTCACTCAAACCTCCACTGTAGTCGATCCAGTTTACTTGAACACCACTCTTCTCTTGATATGGGTCCCCGTAACCTAGTTTTTGACTCTCAGTATAAGCACCACCCCATGATACTACATTTACTTCCGCAGCTGTAGCCATTGTAGGTGCCACCAATAAAGCAGCCAAAGACATTATTTTTGTTAATCTTAACATGATTAATCGTCTCCTTTTTTTTATATAAAGAAGATATTACATAGGGGCTTTAACAAAAACGCAACAAAAAAAGGTAAATTTTTTCAATATTTTAGGATTGAATCTATATGTAGTATCAAAGGTTTAGTAATCTAGTGCTCGACAGTCTTGAGAAGACCAACCTAAATTTACTCTGTCACCAAGATTAAGCTTTGAATTACTACTTGCGTTTGGAACTTTAAGAATAAAATCATCATTGCCCAGCAAATTCACACGCACTCTTGTATGATCTCCATGGTAAATGATTTCTTTTATTTCAGCTTCAAATCGATTTTCAATTTGCTCAGTCGGATTTATGTTAACCCTTTCAGGTCTAAGAGAAATTCTTGATTTTTCACCAGCAGAAGATACTGCTATTGGGCTCGCTATTATTATCTCGCCAGTATTTGTCTCAACTTTTGCAATACCAGAGGCTAATTCTTTTACAGTTCCGGTAAAAGTATTGTTTTCTCCAATAAAGCTGGCAACAAAAGAATTAACCGGTGTTTCATATAATTCATTCGGACCAGAAAGTTGTTGAACCTTACCGTCATTAAAGACAGCAATTCTGTTAGACATAGTTAACGCTTCACCTTGATCGTGAGTAACATATACGACTGTAACCCCCAGTGTTTCATGAATATGTTTTAATTCGTATTGCATACTTTCACGTAAGTTTTTGTCTAACGCGCCTAAAGGCTCATCCATTAAAACTAATTTAGGATCAAATACCAATGCTCTTGCAACAGCAACACGTTGCTGTTGACCACCAGATAGTTGTGCAGGCATTCTGTTCTCAAAGCCCGTTAGTGAAACCATTTTTAAGGTTTTATTTATGCGTTCTTCAATTTCTGCCTTATCAATTTTTCTAACTTTCAATGGAAATGCTAAATTTTCAAATACTGATAAGTGAGGAAAAAGAGCGTAGTTTTGAAAAACCATACCAATACCTCTTTTGTGAGGAGGTATATTATTGATTGGATTGCCATCAAAATAGATTTCTCCGTTAGTAGGCGTCTCAAAGCCTGCAAGCATCATCAATGTAGTTGTTTTACCGGAACCTGAAGGCCCTAATAAAGTTAAAAACTCCCCTTCAGCAATATCAAGGTCTAGACCTTTTACTACCAGTTCTTTACCGTCATAACTTTTGTCAACTCGTTCAAATTTTACAAAATCTGACTTTTTTCCACTCATGATTTTAGACTAAGGTAAAAATAGTTGGGAATCTAGGGTTATTTAAACTAAATTAATTACAGATAAAAATTATAATAAAGTTCGTTAATTAGCCAAAACAAGATATTACAAAGTATAAAATGAAAAAATATCAACATTACATAAATGGAGAGTGGATTGACTCTACAGGAAATAAAATTATTGCCGTTGTCAATCCTGCGACAGAAGAAATTATAGGGGAAATTTCAGCTGCTAATAAAGATGACATTGACCTAGCTGTTGAGGCAGCAAAATCAGCTTATGAGTCACGAGTGCTTGTCGATATGAATCCAATGGAGAGAGCAAAGTTGATGCGCAGCATCGCAGATGAATTAAGAAAGATCAGCAAAGATGGTGGTGCACTACTATGTGCAGAGAATGGAAAATTGCTAGGTGCATCTGAGTATGAGTTTTTGGACGCCGCAAACTATTTTGATTATTATAGTGGATTGACTGACAAAATTGAAGGTCAAACTATACCAGTGAACAATCAGGTCATGGATTATACCTTGTACGAACCATACGGTGTTTCGGGTCACATTGTTCCTTGGAACTTTCCCATTTCAATGTTGGCACGTTCTCTAGCGTGTTCGTTTGCTGCAGGAAACTCAACAGTTATAAAACCGGCTGAGCTAACTCCTCTAGCAACTACTTCATTTTTTGCGCAGGCCGTTCACAATGCAGGCGTACCGAAGGGACTGATTAATATAGTCACTGGATACGGCGTTGAAGCAGGAGCTGCGTTGACATCAAATCAAGATGTCGCTCAAATCACATTCACGGGATCTGTGAAAACTGGAAAGATAATTCTTCACGCAGCTGCTGAAAGAGCAGTACCAGCTGTAGTAGAGCTAGGTGGAAAATCTGCCGCTGTTGTGTTACCTGATGCCGATATAGATAAAGTTGTTAATGCAACAAAAGTTGGAATATTTAGTCAAGCTGGACAAATATGTTCTGCAATGTCACGCATGATTGTCCATAAGTCTATTAAAGATGAGGTATTAGACAAGCTATCGGAATTAGCTAAATCAATAAAAGTTGGACCAGGCAATGAAGAAGGCGTTGATCTAACACCTGTAATATCAGAAGAACAACTCCAAAAAGTAGAGAACTATGCAAGATCAGGTTTACAGGCAGGAGCCAAAGCAATTTCAGGAGGTAACCGTGTTGATCGAAAAGGATATTTCTTTGAGCCGACAATTTATGCAGATGTAAAGCCAGATATGACCATCGCTCAAGAAGAAATCTTCGGCCCATTCCTATCAGTGCTTGATTATGAAGATCATGAAGAAGCAATCCATATTGCAAATGATACAGACTACGGTTTAGCGGCAGGTGTATTTACAAAAGATGTTGATATGGCAACAAAGACAGCAGCTAAGCTTAATGGTGGACAAGTCTATGTGAACAGCTGGTTTACGGGCAGTATTGCAACTCCTTTTGGTGGGTATAAACAATCAGGCTATAGTCGTGAAAAAGGTCAGCAAGCTATAAAGAGCTATTTGCAATTAAAGAATGTTGGAATTCAACTTTAATTAATCATTATCTTCAAGTCCAGCTCCAGCGGCCGTACTTTTCAATTTTTCATTTTCTTCAACGAAGGTATCTGTTGATAATGCATATAGCTCATCCCAGACCTCTTGAGTGAATGAGTCATCATTTTCAAATGTGGACACTTTAATATTTTTACCTTTTTCTATTACCAGGGAATCAACGTCGCTTTCACTAAACATATACTTATCTAAATTAAATCTAAATACATGCTCATCTATATTTATACTTACTCTTTTGCCAATTAGAAACGACAATTTACTTATAAAGGGAATCATAAGAAGAGGGTAGCTTACATTAAAAAAATTGATTTCCTTTAAAAGCTCTACTTTTTTAAAATCATCTATAAGGCATACCCCAGTTAGGATTGGACAAAGGCATTCATTATCAATTTTATTTTGCAATTCTATGGCATTTGGACCAATTGGTGTTTTCTTTTGTATATCTCTTAAATATGATTTTAAATTTTCTATACCTGCGATTCCTATCAGTTCCAATATATCAATATTTTTTCCAACTTCTTCAGCCACACCCCATGAGTACCCAGCAGCTTTAGTAGCTCTTTTTGATACTGTAATGATTTCGCTCGAGGACCTCATAAAATTATGAATAAATCCATTTGTCATTAGTTTGACTTATCTCATTCATTAAAGGAGCTCCTTGATACATGCATATTCTCAACCACTTATCGGAACGAGGGTCAAATTTTTGCGCCCCAAAAAAAGATAACTTTAATCTCAGCATATCAATGGGCATTAAATTTGAACCAATTGAATTATCTTGAATTTCAGAGTATGGAAGCTTCTCAGCTATAAAGCATCTTCTTACTACATGTCTTAAATCGCTATTGTTCCTCAAAAACTCTGACAAAATTTGGTCTTCAGGAACTTCTAATAGACGGAAATAAAGTGCTTTTATATCACGAGCTATGGCAAGAGGTTGTTCCAGCTCTGATCCTTCGTCATCAAATCTATTCGCTAACCTAGGCTCTTCTTTATTTTTGGAAATAAACCAAAATTTTTCGTTTTGTTTATTTTTTGAGAAATCAATCTTAATTATATTTCTGTAACCGGTAGAAATTATATTCTTTAATTCACTTACTTTTTTATAGGCTGGAATGTTGAAATATAAATCTTCGTTAGAACTCATTTTTGATATCAAAGGATTAACAATAGAGTCATAAGGCTCCATCATTAGAGAAATGATAAATTCAATACCTTCAAAACTTAAATGCTTATCAATCCATTTATAGAGATGATTCCAAAGATACTCTCTATCTGCAGCACAGATTGAAAGATATTCACTTTCAAATTTTATAATATCATTGCTTAATTCTCTTATTTTTTTTATTTGATATTCACTGTCTGTTTTCCAAGTACTGATCATATTCTTAGAAAGTTGGAGACATTCCTTAAATATGTTAAGATCACTTTCTTTTACTTTATTTATTTCTCTAATTTGTCTTAACGCATCTTCTTTAGCGAAAATCCACTGATGCAATAGAGATGGATGATTAATAATAAAAGGAGCCATGCCAAGTCCTGTAGAATTTCCTATTCCAAGTTTACGTGCTATTGACTGGTCAAGTTTAACAGCCAGTTTAGGATTATTCTTTTTTGCAATGTGATTTACTTGATCAAAAGTAAACTGACGTACTAAATAAACCAACATCATTTCAAGTCGAAAGGGGCCATTAATTTCTTTGCGATCTTTAATTCTATATCGATCAGCTAATCCAAATTTACCAGATCCATAAACTGCTGTAGTACGATAAAGGTAGCCAACTTTTTTTATCAAAGATAAATCCGGCTGAACTCCATTTGAAAGTCTTTCAACAACATGATTAAAAATTCTTAAAGACTTATTTGCTCTCGATAATGTTAATTCTTTATAACTACATCGACCTACTTCCTGCTTAGGAACATTCAATTTTAATCTTTGAATATCTTTTTCTGTAGGGATTCCATCGTGAAGGACAAATGCCGCATCCCATTTCGTAGCAATTACTCTGTCAGATCTTTCTGAGTCATTAAGTTCATTAGCAAAGCAAATCAATGAGTATGTGCGACTATCTTGATTAACTGAATAAACAGCTGTTCCAAAACCTTGTTTATTAAGATCAAACAAATCACATTTAAATGTCCAACTTTTAAATTCTCTCAGAAAACTTCTGAGAAAAGATAGCTTTGTTTGATGAAAGGAGCCTAATCGCTTTAGCGTCATGACATCATGAGGATCGCGGTGCTTAATTTGTTTATGCATTAATGAATATTCTCTTTATAAAAATTAAACCAGTTGTCACCTAATATTGCATCTACTTCTTTGTCATCAAAGCCAATTTCTTTTAAGCCTGTTTCAAGGTTGTTAAACCCTAACGTATTTTCAAACCAATCTGGCTGCCTAGGAAATGCTGAATCACTTTTAGAACCTTCTCCATAATCCTTAGTTTTTGTCCATGTCCCATTTCTCATCCACTCAACAACAGAGTCAGGTTGATCAAGACATAAATCTGATCCAATACCTACATGATCTATGCCCATTAGGTCTACAGTCCTTGCTGTCATTTCACAAAAACTTTTAAGAGTACAATTAGTCCCTCCAAGAAGATGGTGAGGATAAAGTGAAAGACCAATGATCCCTTTGGATTGACCAAGTGCTTTTAATAGCTCATTTGACTTATTTCTTTTAGCTGGATGCCAAAAGGAAGGATTAGCATGAGTGATGGCAATCGGTTTTTCTGAAATATTGATTGCATCTAATGTTGATTGTTCTGCCGAGTGTGACATATCTATAACTATTCCAACTCTATTCATTTCTCTAATGACTTCTCTACCCATTCGAGTAACACCACTATCATTTTCTTCATAGCAACCTGTTGCGAGCAAAGATTGGTTATTGTACGTGAGCTGCATAAATACTGCTCCTAAATCGTGCACAGCTTCAACGAGTTTAATATCGTCTTCAATGGGTGAACAATTTTGGAAACCAAAAAAGACAGCAGTTTTTTCTTCTTCTTTTGCTTTTTCTATATCTTTGTAGGTCCTTCCATGTATCAATAAATTATTAAATTCTTCAAAATAAGAGTTCCATTGCTCTACATTATTTTTTACTTCATCAAAATCTTCGTGATAAGCTATGGTTACATGAATTGCATTTAAACCCGCTTCATTATTGGTTTTAAAAATTTCCTCTGACCAATTACAATATTGTAAATTATCGATTCTATAGGTCATATAATTCTAATTCTTTGATCATAGTTTCTACTCATATACTATGAAAGCGTTGAGAGGGAAACAATGCTAACAAAATCAATTTTTGAGGAATTTCATTGATTTTTTTATTGATACTGCGACAATTTTGGCCCGTTTCTCCATCTGAACTTCTTTCTTTCTTCATTTAAGATATTATATTCATTTAGATACTAATTTTTTAAAACTACATTATGTACACGCCCATTAACCAATATATTGAGAGATTAGAAAATATCTCTTTTGATGTTGATGAATTGAACAAAGCTGTATCTGAACTTGTAAAGATCAGGCCGTTTGAGAATGAAAACATAAAACCAGGAATGCTAAAGTCCAATGCAATTTGTCTGAACTATGATGAAAAAGAACTTGATGAGTGGTTTGGGGGCAATATCAGAGGCAAATATTGGACAAAGCCTGACTCTTCTTTTGAGGAAATGGAGCGCGAGCCGTACATTGACGAAACTCGATACACACTATTTAATCCGAAGCTAAATAATACTTACTTTAAATATGTCTATGACAAAATTAATGAGTTCTTTGAAGTAGGAAGATGTAGAGTTATAAAGATGCCTCCACGAACGACACTGAGTTGGCACCGTGATCCCGAAAAACGAATTCACGTTGCGATTAAGACAAATTATGGCGCCAGAATGTTTATTGAGCACACAGGTCACCACATACCCGCTGACGGAAATATTTATCTAACAGATAATACTAAGTACCACACAGCAATCAATGGTGGCGAAGAAGATCGAATTCATTTAGTTGCAACGGTATTGGGCACAAAATAGTTTTAGCAATCAATAATATTTTTTCTTTCCCAATCTTTTTTGTCACCATCACTAACTTTATTGTGTTCAGCAATCTCTCTTTTTTTAAGTTTTACGTATTGAGAGACAACTTTTGAACCTATAGATTTTTTTACAACTTCACTAGCTTTAAATTTATTAAGTGACTCTATAAGAGACTGAGGCAGCTTTTTGATTCTTTTTAATTTGTGACCTTGTGAATACATATTTACGTCAATTCTTTTGCCTGGACTTCTCTTATTTTTTATCCCATCCAATCCCATTGCAATTAACCCGGCTTGTAGAAGATATGGATTAACTGCACCATCAGCGGGCCTAAATTCTATCCGCCCTGTATCTGGTATTCTGATCATGTGTGTTCGATTGTTTCCAGAATATGTTACAGCAGTAGGTGAATACGTTGAACCTGAATTGGTTGTTCTCGCATTCAAACGATCATAACTATTTAATGATGGATTGAACCAAGCTGAAAATGAGTCTACAGATTTCATAATACCGCCAATAAAGTAGTAGCCCATTTTAGATAAGCCAAGCTCATTACCATGATCAAGAAAATGATTTTTCTTCTTCTTTAAATCCCATAAGGATGCGTGCGCATGGCAACCATTACCCGTTAATTCATCAAAAGGCTTGGGCATAAACGTTGCCCTTAATCCGTGTTTCTCAGCAATAGACTTCACCATAAACTTAAAAAAGACATGTCGGTCTGCAGTCGTAAGCGAGTCAGTATAATTCCAATTCATTTCATATTGCCCATTAGCATCCTCATGGTCGTTTTGATAGGGCTTCCACCCAAGCTTGATCATGGAGTCACAAATTTCCTTTAAAATATCGTAGCGCCTCATCAATGCTGCAACATCATAACAAGGTTTTGGGGCATCATCTCTTGAATCAGCAACTTTAGTCCCTTCTTCATTAAGTATAAAAAATTCACATTCCACGCCAGTCATCATTTTAAAATTAAGATCTGTCATTTGATTAATTTGCTTTTTGAGAATGACACGTGGGCACTGATCCATTGGTGCATTATTAATCACCAGATCACTGGCCAACCAACCAACATCAGGTTGCCATGGTAGTTGTATTAGGCTTTCTGGGTCTGGAACGGCAAACATATCGGGGGCTGCAAAATCAAGGTCTAGGTATGTTGCAAAACCACCAAATCCAGCACCAGTTTTTTGCATATCAGATATAGCGCGAGCAGGAACCAATTTTGCACGTTGGATCCCGAATAAATCAACAAAACTTATTAAGAAGTATTTGATTTTCTTTTGCTGAGCGATCTTAGTTAAATTGCTTTTCATAATTATAATTATGACTTCCAATTTTTTTTAATTCAACAAGGATTATAGGCTATATTTATGTTAACTAAGACCCATTTTGGGTATATCATCAAACTATGGATTCAAGCTTAGAAGCAAAAAAAGAAAAAGTCATCGATCTCATTAATAAACTAGACGATGGCAGCTTTTCATTGATGTTGTTAATTCACATCTCTCGGTATCAAAATTTATTTTTACATACAGATTCTGATTGGGAAAACAGCCCAACCAATTGGATAACAAAAGATAAACGACTGCAAGATGAGTCTATTGGTGTTCTTTCGTTCATCATCCTTTATTCTCTTACCAACGCACATGTAAATGCAGACCTTTTTCCTGAATATAGAATGCAAATTAAGGCAATGCATCTTGAAGACTTCTTGGATAATAATTTTTTTACAGGTCCATATAATCAGTTTATTGAAAAAAAAATATCTCTTAAAGTTCTCGAGGCATTTTTTTCTATACCTCGTGAGAATATAAGACGATACATAAATTCATTGATAGAAGCGGGGTTTGTAAACAAAGATAAAAAGTATGGCTATCTTGTAAACATGGAGGCGTATGTTCAATATATATTTACTGATTCTCTTAGTAAAATTATGAAGTCACTCATGAGAACATTCGATGATATTATCGCAAATCTTGAAGATAAGTATAAACTAAAATTAAATTTAAAATCTATTGGGACCATAAATCTAGGAAAAGTAAAACCAGAAATCTGGAATCGGATAAGGTTACCCATGTATCACTTTTGGGTAAGAGTTTTAACACTAGAAGGCAATGATTTAAACTTAACTCCTAATGATCGCGTTGTCTTGTCTGCATCAATCTATTTTAGGAAACGAAGTGGACTATTAAATTTTAAAACTATCTCTGACTTATACGAAAATGATTATCTTTTACCAACCAATATATCATCAATTTCTGAGGCATCTAGAATGCCGAGAGAAACTGTGAGGAGGTGCAGTAATAAGTTAATAAAGACTGGACATTTAGAGAAAAAAGGACGTCAATTGTTTAGAATTAATTACGCTTATAAAGATGGAGAAGTAGCAACATTTATCAAGAATAAGGCAATTACGACGCGTGATATGATGAATTTTTACTTTAGTATTTATAATGATCTAGCTCAGTCTTAAATTGAGCACATTAAAATAATTTCTTCATTGCACACTAGTTCAGCTTCAACAATGGAGCTATTTTGGGTACTTAATTGTGTATCGAGCGCTTCGAGCATAGACTTTGCTTCACCCATTGGTACTGGACCTACAATGACGGAATAGTCATTTTTATCAAATTTATCGACATTGATATCATATTTGAGGAATCTGCTGTC
>QCRN01000006.1 GCA_003211835.1 Pelagibacteraceae bacterium AG-461-B04
AATTTAAAAATCATGAATTAATATGATTGATTCTGCAATAATCTTGGCCGCCGGTCTTGGGAAAAGAATGAGAAATTTTGATCCTGTTATTCCTAAGCCATTAATTAAGGTCAAGAATAAACCATTTATTCAATACGCGATCGATTTACTTAATCAAATTAGAACTAAAGAAATTATTATAAACGTTCACTATAAGTCAGATGAGATAATAAAGTTTATACAAAGCTTAAGCCAAAATAACATCATCGTCTCAGATGAGTCAGATTTACTTTTAGATACTGGAGGCGGCATTAAGAAAATATTTGATAAACATAATATTAATAAATCTCTGGTTTTGAATAGTGATGTTATATGGGGTGATTTAGATAGGAAATTAATTGAAGATATGATAAATAGCTATCCAGAAAAGACCGAAGCATTTCTTGGTTTGATACCTAAACGAAACTTGAAATCGTTCAAAGGTAAGGGCGATTTTTGTAAATCAAAGAATAATGATCTAATAAGATACGACAAAAGTTCTGAGCCATATGTTTATATTGGCGCTCAAATTATATGTCAAAATGCATTTAACGGTATAGAAAAAGAGGTATTTTCTGTAAATGAAGCTTGGAATTCATGTATTAGCAAAAAAACCCTGAAGGGGTACCAATTTAATACAAACGCACTACATTTAGGAACAGCTGAGTCTTTGAATGAATATTTAAGTAATGATAAATAAATTATTTCAAAAAACTATAATAATAATTTTATTTTTTAATGTATTTAGTATTAGTTTTGCTGAAGACGATCAAAATCTTGCAAATTTTATTATAAGAAATTATGAAACTGCTGCTCTTCCAACTGTTGGAAATAGTGGAGCAGATTATACAATTATAGAGTTTTTTGATTATAGATGTGGTTATTGTTCAAAGCAGGCTAATGATTTTCAAAAGCTATTGAATAATACAGATAATGTTAAAATAATTTATATGGAATGGCCAATATTCGGAGATATATCTGATACAGCAGCAAAGATTGCCCTCATTGTTTGGCAAAGACATCCTAAATTGTATTTTGAAGTCCATAATCAGTTTATGCAGCTTGGTCCAAAGATGAAAAAAGTAAGTATTGTCGACATACTTAATAAAATTGATTTAAATGGTGAAGAAATATTTCAAGAGGCTGCCGGTCAAAAATCAAATGATATCATAGAGGCAAATATGAAATTAGCAAAAAGTTTGGGTCTTCGTGGAACACCTGCTTCGATTGTAAATGATTCTATTTATCCTGGTTATATTCAATATAAGACGTTAGAAACATTAATTAAGTAATTATCAGATATATTGTTTTAAGAACACACTTGAAAATATTTGAGAATATACTTATTCTTTTCTTAAATGATCAATAAAGCAAAATTTCAAATCGGCTCGATCGTAAAACACAAGTATTTTGATTTTCGTGGCGTTATATTTGATGTTGATCCAGAATTTAATAATACTGAAGAATGGTATCAGTCAATACCTATGCAAGTTCGTCCAAGAAAAGATCAGCCCTTTTATCATTTACTCGCTGAAGCTCCAAGTCAACCATCTTATGTTGCGTATGTTTCTCAACAAAACTTATTAGTTGATGAGTCAGATGACCCTGTAACACATCCATTGCTAGACGAGATGTTTGAGGGTATTAAAAATGGAAAATATATTTCCAAAGCAAAGCATAATTAAAATTGTATCTATATGCGTGGGTCTTTAAAACAAGTATTTGAACTCGGACCTTTGGTTGTCTTTTTTTACTTTTTTATTAAAACAGGTCAAATTCAAGAAGCTATTCTCCCTTTGATGATTGCTGCAGGCATTGCAATTGCTGGATCATATTTAATCGAAAGAAAAGTGTCCCCGATGTTACTATTCAGCACGATTTTGATTTTTGTTTTTGGGGGATTGACAATTTATTTTAACGATCCGTTCTTTATTAAGTTTAAAGTAACACTTGTAAACTTAATCTTTTCTGTAGCATTATTTATAGGCTTGTATTTTAATAAACCTTTATTAAAAAATCTCATGGGCTCAGCAATAAATTTAACTGATTATGGTTGGATAAATTTAAGTAAAAGATGGGCGTATTTCTTTCTATTTTTAGCTGCTGCAAATGAGGTAGTTTATAGGAATTTTTCTGATGCCGTATGGGTAAACTTCAAGCTTTTTGGCATTATGGGGCTTACCTTTATATTTATCTTTTCTCAAGTATTTTTTATTCAGAAAAATCTTTTAGATAATCAATAAGGACGGTCTCCTAACACCGCGATTCTGTCCATTATTCTTTCATGTCCAAGACCTCTGCCAGGGAAGAAATCTGCTATTGCGTAGTGAATTACACTACGATTATCCCATATCGCAACATTATTTTCGGACCAAGTATATCTGCATGTTAGATCTAGACGTGATTGATGTTCAAATATTCTAGAGAGTATTTCATTGCTCTCAGATTGTTCAAGTCCTTCAATTTTTTTTGTATAGGTCCAATTCACAAATAATATTTTTTTTCCTGTTTCAGGATGAGTTCTTACAATTGGATGATGATTAGAATATTCTTCAGCATCATTACCATTACTTTCAAAATATTTATATTCATCAATAAAGAAACCCGCACCAAGAGAAAAGTGTTCAGCTCTCTTACCTTCAACAATATCTTTTATTTCTTTATCCAGCGTCTCCCAAGCCAATTCCATATTTGCGAAAACTGTATCACCACCTACTGGTGGTATTTTAACTGATTTTAGTATGACAGCTTTTGTAGGGTTTTCATTATAGCTGACGTCACTGTGCCACCCTTCACCCCATTGGTTTTTCTCTTCAGCACCTTTAATGAGTCTTGTTATCTCAGGATAGCCTTCTCTTCCTTTAACATAAGCGTGTTCTTCAATAGGGCCAAAAAATTTTGCAAATCTTATTTGTTCCTCAGGAGTGATGTTTTGATCTCTAAAAAAAATAACTTTATGTTCAAGTAATAATTCATTTACAGTACAAAATATTTCTTTATTGATATTATTAAGAGATATGCCAGAAATTTCTGCTCCTAATGCACCTGAAAGAAGTTTTACGTCCATACTCAAATCTACTTTTTTTAGAAAAAATTGTCATTCTTTATGTTTCTCAGCTTCAAGAAACTGATCAATCAGTCTCCAAAGGACAAAAGAAAAGACAATTAATCCGCCAAGAAGTTCAATATAAGGAGGTGTTTCACCTACACCGATCCACGCCCAAAGTGGAGCCAGCACTGGTTCAAGAAGCACATAAAGTGCCGCTCTATGTGGTGGTATATATCTTGATCCAATTGTGATTAATAAAAATCCTAACCCAACTTGAAATGCACCCATAAAAAGAACGATAAACAAGTCTTCCATGCTAATTGAATAATCTGGGATGATGGCCAGACCGACAAATAATACAAAGAGGCCAGAGAGAAAGACAGATGGAACATAATCGACGTCTGGCTTGCTATTCACCATTGTTAATTGAATAGCAAAACAAATTGGAACAAATAAAATAATTATATTTCCTAAATTATTGGCAGACCCCAATCCTTGAGAAAACATTATAGCAATTCCAAACATCGATCCTGCTATTGCGATGATAGTTTTAGTGCCTATTATTTTTTTTAAAAAAAAATAACTTGCGAAGGCTGCAAATAAAGGGCCCGTGCTCATTATAAATACAGCGTTAGCAACGGTTGTATTACTCATCCCAAAAACAAAAAAAATATTACTAAAACCTAGAACAAGCATTAGTATTATTCCTCTGCTTCCAATATTGATAAATGCCTTAGGGGTCTGAGATTTATACTTAAATAAAATATAAATAAGTGCCACAAGTGAGAACGTTATTGATCGGTAGGATGTTATCTGCATTGTTGATGCTTCATCAACAAGCCTAATCAGAAGCCCTCCAAAACTAAGAAAGAAACCTGCTGCCAATAAGCATAAAGTTCCAAAAATTTCATTGTTGTATTTGTTCATGTTTTAGTTCAAAATTAATTTACCAAACAAATTCATTAAATGATCAGTAATTTAAAAATAATTTTATTAAGCTTATTTTTTCTTATCTCATGTAGTGATCAAAATCAGTCTAATGAGACATTAGACTCTGATCAAGGCTTGTCTCAGAAACATAAATATGAGTTTAGAAAAGAATTAATTGAGGTTACAGACGATATTTATGTTGGTGTAGGTTATGGGATTGCAAACTCTATTATGATTGAGACAGTAAATAACCTAGTTATTGTAGATACTTTAGGTTCTACAGAAAGTGCCGAAGTACTCTTCAAAGATTTCAGAAAAATTTCAGAAAAACCCATTATTGCCATTGTTTATACCCATAACCATCTAGATCATTTAGGTGGCGCAACAGTATTCTTTGAAGACAGCAAAACAGAGATCTACGCTCAGGAGAATATCATTTATAATCTTGATAATATAGCAACCACTATAAGACCAATTATATTAGAGAGAACAAATAGACAATTTGGTATCCCCTTACCTGATGAAGAGATCGTACATCAGGGCATAGGAGGCTTCATGGAAATCAATAGTGAGTCAACATTTGGCTTGGTAAGGCCAACAAAACTCTTTAAGGATGAATTTACATTTGAAGTTGATGGCTTAACGTTTATTTTAGCTCATGTACCCGGCGAAACAGATGATCATCTTTATGTCTGGTTACCTGATAAAAAGACGGTAATGGTAGGAGACAATTTTTACAGATCGTTTGCAAACCTTTATGCAATAAGAGGAACAAAATTTAGAAACCCAATGGAATGGGTTCAAAGCCTCGACAAAATCAGGATGCTTAATGCTGAATATTTAATACCGAGTCACTCTCGCCCAATTTCTGGAGCTGACAATGTTTCACAAGCTTTAACAGATTATAGAGATGGCATACAATTTGTGCATGACCAAACAATAAGATACATTAATAAAGGCCTTACACCAGATGAGATAGTTGAAAAAGTAAGACTGCCTGAACATTTAGCTAATTCACCATATTTACAAGAATTCTATGGATCCATTTCATCATATATAAGATCTACCTTCAGCGGTTATATAGGATGGTTCAGTGGAAATATTAGTGATCTTCATCCCCTGACAAATGAACAAAGGGCAATTAAGCTATCTGAAATGGCACAAAAGCAAACTAAGATTCTCGATGAGGCATTAAATGCTTTTACTGCGGGAGAGTATCAATGGTCTATGGAACTTGCAGATATGTTACTAGCAATAAACAAAAATGATGAAAAAGCGAAAGAAATAAAGTCAAGCGCTGCTGATAAACTATCTATTTATCAATCAGCTTCAAATGATTATTATTTTTATAAAACAGTTGCAGCTGAACTAAGAAATGAATTTTTAATTAGCGCAGAAAATAATAAAGTAACTCCAGACCAACTGAGAGCAACGCCAATGAAAGCAATTATGAAGTCACTTCCTGTTAATTTAAATCCTGAAAAAGCTATTGATACAATTCAAACAGTCTCCTTTTCATTTTCTGACAGTAAAGAAATTTTTACCATCAAGATTAGAAAAGGAGTAGCTGAATTAAGTTTTTTACCCACCGAGAAGAATGATTTAAAAATAAAAAGTGATCAACAAACCCTTAAGGAGACACTAGCAGGGTTAAGAAATATTGCTTCAATTTCCCTATCCCTTGCAAATGACACCATACAAGTTGAGGGCGGTAATATTGAATTCTTGAAGTTTCTTGGATTATTTACAGATTAGTATTTCATAATGGGTCAAAAGCAATCATATATACTTGGCTTACTTGGTCTTACACCATTTATTATAATTTTTTTGATGTATTTTATCTCTCCTCCAAATGATGAAATATATGATTTAATGATATTTATTTATATTGCTTATGCTGCAATCATTTCGTCTTTTTTGGGAGGTATACAGTGGGGACTAATAACAGCCTTTGCTGACAAAATATATTATGTTTTCACTCCACTTTTTATATCAGTAATTCCAGCTCTAATCTCTTGGGTTGCATTATTGTCTTTAGAAAATTTAAAACTTTCTTTGGTACTATTGCTTATTGGCTATGTTATTTCTCTTTTACATGATTACTATCTTTATCAACAGCTAAAGATTACTCCACTCTGGTTCATTACAATGAAAGTTATACTTTCATTAACTGTATCAATGCTGACAATTATACTAATAATTTTTGTTTAATTTAAACTATTAGTCTTTGAATAAAAAAGTATAGGCCAAAACAAATCAGCAAGGCAAAAGAAGTATCTTTAAATAAATTAATAATGTAATTTAGGCGAATAAAATTAATTAATTTAAATAATAATAATACTGCTAATACGAACAATATTTGACCAAATTCAACTCCAAGATTAAATCCTAATAAACCTGATAAAATATTGCTTGAGTTTATTTCTGTATTTAATAAAAATCCTCCAAAGCCAAAGCCATGAATGAGCCCAAATACTATAGTTATTAATATTAATAAATTATCACTATTCTTTAAATTTTCTTTTAGAAAAAAATATCCTAAAGAAAATAATAATAAGCCCATCATTAGGAACCCAGAAAACTGGATATTAGTAATAAAGCTTAAAATAAATAATAGTGGTAAAATTAAAATTAGATATCCAATACTTAATAATTTACCATTATTGTGTTTGTAGAAATATTCTAAACCTACAAACATAATGGTAAATCCAATAAGCGATTCTACTATACTTGCATTTACTTGAACAATCTCAACTAAAGATAAGAATAAGGTAAGACTATGTCCAATGGTAAAGCCCGTAATGACTAAGATAAGTTTATTAAGATTTGTAACTATAATGAGCAGTCCGAGGATAAAGAGAAGATGATCATACCCTCCTAAAATATGACTTAGTCCAGAATAAAAAAAATTTTTAAAACTGCTAAAAAAACTTAATTGAGTTTCCTTTTCTGATATATCAACTGATTGATCGTTAAAAAAAAGTGCTTTCTCTGTGAGTAAATCATTTTCTAAATATATTCGCGCTATATGAATATGACTTTGAATAACATTAAATAAAGCATTATTAATAATCTTTATGTTTTCTTCTGAAGGACATTGGAATTCTAGTTCATATCTTAAATAGCCTTCATCTGAACTTAACTCTCTAATATCATTGCTAGACTGACATTTTACATCAGCTGAATAAACATGAATGTGATCATTTAAATAAATTTTAAATATATCTTTTTCATTAAGCTCATTGCTTATTAGCATTTTTTCATATTGTTTAACCTGAAGTATTCTTGTTGCTTCTAATTCTAGTATAGAGAAATCAGCAATAATATCTGATCCTATAATATTCCACTTAGAAAAGGACTCACTAAAATAATGGGCATATGATTGCGAGTTAAATAAAAGAGATATTAAAACTATAAGTAATTTACAAATGCGCATACAATTTAGAAAGAATATCGAATAATTTCAGAATTATCTTTTAAATATTTTAGATAGTTTTTTAATTTTTCATCATCTAAACCATTATTATAATCGAAAATAATCTTCTCTCTAATTTCATTATAATAGTTTTCATCAATTTCTTGTTTAATCCGATCTACGAGCTTGAAGATGAAATATCCATTATCAAAAAATATTGGTTGAGATACTTCATTAAGATTTAGTGAAGCAATTTGATTGCATATAAACTTACCAAAAAGAAGATTACAATCTTTAATATTAATTAACTTATCGGGAATCTCAAAAAAATTATTTTCATCATAACTAGATTTAATATCTAAAAAATCTTTTGTATTAAGCTCATCATACAATTTTGATAATTTTGGCTGAAGTGTCTTTAAGTCCGGCTCTGTGCCGAGTAGAACAGACTCTTGATTTCGAGAGTTTATATATATTGATTGAAATTGAATTTTTTGTGTAGGGGTATATTTTCCAATATTTTTATTATAAAAATCTCTAAGATCTTCTTCACTAATCTGATTTTTTTCAACTTGAATGATGAAGTCAATTACTTGTTTTATCATTTCTTTTCTGACACCAATGTCCTTCTTATGCAGATCAAGCTCTATTCCTCTTTGCACAAGAAGTTCTTCTTCTATCATTCTTTCTAATAGTAACTCTAAGATTTCGATATCATTTTCTGGTTGAATATCTGCTCCGAGGTTTGAGGCGTATTTTAGAAATTGATCTTCAGAAATAACAACGTCATTTACTAAAGCGACAGCCTTTCTATTTTTGAGTTGAAGAAATTCATCATTGAATGAAATAGTTTCATAAAAAATAAGAGTTAAGCCAATTATTATGGCAATAATAAATATGAGAATATTTTTATTCAAGATCTTGGTCATTGCATGTAATATTATACTTTATTATAATTAATTATTATCAAATAATTTTCTTATGAGTATTGTAAAAGTTATAAAATATTTTTTCATTCTTTCAATTCTCTTTATAGTTAGTTTACTCGTAGTTTTAGAATTCCATTTATTTAGTGAAGACTTAGATGGAGGTAAAATCACTGGCACAATTAATACCGTCGAGTTTGTAAAAGATAAAGACTCAAGGCAATTAAATGCAATGAAAACTCTTGACGAGTCACCAGCTAAACAAATTTTGTTTGGCGATCTACATGTTCATTCAACATTTTCAGCCGATGCACATATGATGAGTTTGCCAATCACTGGTGGGCACGGTGTACATCCTGTTGCGGATGCTTGTGACTTTGCAAGACATTGTTCAGCATTAGATTTTTGGTCAATCAACGATCATGCTGAAGCAACTACCCCAAAAAGATGGATGGAAACGAAAGAAACGATCAGGAAGTGTAACGCATTAAATGTTGATCCAGCTAATCCAGATTGTGTTGCTTTTTTGGGATGGGAGTGGACACAAGTAGGGGTTATACGAGGAAATCATTGGGGTCATCATAATGTCATTTTGAAAGAAGAGTCTGATGAAGCGCTTCCAACCAGAGCTATTGCATCATTATCTGTAACTCGACAAGCAATGACTTCTAGACCTTTAGTACCAAATGTATTTTTCCCATTTGTAGATTTTGAAAACTTCAAAAGATATAATGATATAAATCGATACTTCACAGAAACTGGAAAAATAAAAAATTGTGAGCGGGGAGTACTTTCTAAAGATCTTCCAATAAACTGTCATGAAGAAGCAGTAACCCCATTGGATTTAGTTAATAGGCTCGAGGAATATGATAGTGACTACATGGTTATTCCGCACGGGCAGTCTTGGGGACTTTACACTCCTGCTGGATATACTTTAGATAAGGGCTTAGAGATTTCAAAAAAATACCCAAAAATGTTTGAATTATTAGAAACTTATTCTGGGCATGGTAACGCTGAGGAGTACCGCTCATGGAGAGGAGTCGATGTTGTAAGAGACGGTCAGGAAATAATCAGACCATTTACGTTCACGATGGGAGAAATTGACTTGGATCAAGGAACTTTTACACTCAAAAATCAAAATGGACAGGATGAGGTCATTGATATCGGGACTCAAACTTGCCCAGAACCATCCAATAATTATATCCCGCAATGTTGGCAAGCGGGTAAAGTAATCTATGAGAGATGCATAGCTGACGGGGAGTCAGATTTAGAGTGCAGCGAAAGACGAGAAGCGACAGAACAAGCATCAGTAGATAGAGGCAGATCAGGATACAACGTTGTTCCAAAGTTTACAGAATTTGAACGGAATATATCTGGTCAGTGCTTAGATTGCTTTAGTCCTCCGATGAACCATGTTCCTGGGGGAAGCGCTCAGTACGGATTAGCGTTAACAAAATTTAAAGAAGATGGAGTAAAACATAGATTTAGATATGGGTTCATAGGTTCCAGTGATAACCATTCTGCTGCACCTGGCAGTGGGTATAAAGAACTATTCGGTAACAATATAGATGGAAGCGGACCTCCAAGCGAATTCTTAGATAAGATTTTACATATGAACCCATATTATTTTCCTAAGAGTACAAGTCCGATTGGTCGAAATTCTGATCCAATTGGTGACTCCTTTGTCTCGCCTTCACAGCCGCAAGTTTATGATATTCCTGATTTAATCGTTGGCTTTAATACTATTGAGTGGGAAAGGCAAAGAGGTTTCTTTACAACAGGTGGACTAGCAGCAGTTCACTCAGAGGGACGATCTAAAGAGGAAATTTGGAATGCTCTAAAAAGTAAAGAAACTTATGCAACAAGTGGTACGCGTATGTTGCTGTGGTTTAATTTAACTAGTGAAAATAAAAAAATCTCTATGGGCTCCTCAATTGAAACAGATACTAAACCTGAATTTGAAGTTAAAGCTATGGGTTCATTTGTTCAGAAACCAGGGTGCCCAGAAGATGCATACATTGCGTTGGGAGAAGAAAGAGTAGATGAGCTGTGTTTTAATGAATGTTATAATCCTTCGGATGACAGAAAATTTATTCATAGAATTGAAGTAATTAAAGTGTTACCGCAAGAGTATGTAGATCAACCTATTGAAGGAAGAATTCTAGATCCCTGGTACACCCATTATTGTGATCCAAATGAATTAGGCTGTTCTTTTAAATTCTCAGATGATGATTTTTCGATAGATCAAAAAGATGTGAGTTATTATGTAAGAGCTATTGAAGTGCCCACTCCACAAATTAATGTTAAAGGTGGTGTATGTGAATTTGATGCAGATGGGAATTGTGTAAAGTTTAAGCTTTGCACTCAAGACTGGAGGCATCCAAGAGACATCGAGACTTGTTCTGAAATAGATGAACACCGTGCTTGGTCATCGCCGATTTATTTGGACTATTTATCCTAAAATTTTTATAAATGAAATATCTGCTCCCATCCATTGTATCGTTAGTAGTAGGCAGTCTCTTTAGTTGGGCTTATTTAACGGCATATGGATTCGGTTTCTCTTATATTATTTACCTTAGCATGATGATTGCCATGGTCTTTCTGGCCATAGATGCCTGGAGAAATATTAATAAATAAATCAATTAAAACAATTACTTAGATATTTTAGCAAAAGATATTCACACTTTGTCAATTTGGCAAGCATCAGTAATTGTGAAAGCCCTTATTTGATAAAAGATGCCCTTATAAAATTAAATATAGGGAGAAAATACATGTTAAAAAAAGTACTACTTTATACAGTATTGTTTTCATCACTATTATCTGCCAATGCATTTGCAGCTGTCGATGACGAAACAGCTTATGCATTGAACACATTATTATTTCTAATAAGTGGATTTTTGGTGATGTGGATGGCCGCTGGATTCTGTATGTTAGAATCTGGTCTGGTTACATCTAAAAGTGTTTCAACAATTGCTGCAAAAAACATAGGTTTGTATTCTATAGCTGGGATCATGTTCTGGTTGGTAGGCTATAACCTTGCATACGGTATTCCAGAAGGTGGATATATTGGAACGTTTACTACATGGAGCGATGGTTCAGCAGTAGCAACTGGTTATTCTGATGGATCTGACTGGTTTTTCCAGATGGTATTCTGTGCAACAACAGCTTCAATTGTTTCAGGAACTTTGGCTGAGAGAATAAAAATTTGGCCTTTCTTTTTGTTCGTAGCAATATTAACAGGAGTTATTTACCCAATCGAGATGGGTTGGCAATGGGGTGGTGGATGGTTATCTGCTGCTGGATTCTCAGACTTTGCTGGATCAACTCTTGTGCATGCTGCAGGTGGTGCAGCGGCATTAGCTGGTGCAATTGTACTAGGTCCACGACTTGGAAGATTTGATAATGGAAAGTTAGTTCCATTTGCAAATTCCTCAATACCTCTAGCAACACTTGGTGTATTCATCTTGTGGTTGGGCTGGTTCGGTTTTAATGGTGGATCGCAGCTAGCTCTAGGTTCATTTGATGATGCAACAGCTGTGGCAACAATTTATATCAATACAAACTTAGCAGCTTGTGCTGGTGTATTGGTCTGTGCAGCCATAACAAGATTAGCAAGAGGTAAAACTGACGTTGTAATGATGTTAAACGGTGCACTCGGTGGTCTAGTAGCAATTACTGCAGAACCATTAATGCCTTCTCCATTGATGGCAATCATCATAGGTGGAATTGGTGGTGCGCTAGTATTCGCAGGTACTGAACTCTTGGTGTCATTAAAAATTGATGACGTTGTAGGAGCTATACCGGTTCACTTGATAGCAGGTATCTGGGGTACTCTTGCTGTACCAATTACAAATCCTGATACTAGCTTTGGAACTCAACTCCTTGGCACAGCATCTATTTGTGTGTTTGTTTTTGTGGTGTCCTTTATTATATGGGCAATCATGAAAGCCACAATAGGTATAAGGATAAGTGAAGAAGCAGAAAAAGAAGGAACAGACGTAGCTGAGACAGGTGTCATAGCCTACTCAATTAGAGACTAAGTCTAGTTCGCAATTAAAAAACGGGTCCGAAGGTTTCCCCTAGTTATTCCTTCCATCGGACCCGTTTTAATTTTAATTTTAAATTTGAATTAAGTTTTTTTTGGGAATACATTGCACCAGTTATGACCGAACAAAACAATCCTTTTCACAAAAAAAAATCTGGAGTTTTTTTCTTCAAATCATCTAACCCCTATGAATTTTATGATTTGCTGAATGGTGTTGATATGGAACCCAAACAAGACGTATGGGGAACTTTGATTTTTCCTGAAAATGCTAAATTTCCTTGTCCAGTAATTGTTCCAATTCATGGTAGCGCAGGTCTGAGAGAAGGTCATTACACACACATGGTTAACCTATTAGAAGCAGGATTTGCTGTTTTCAGAATTCATCATTTTGAATCTAGGGGAGTAATTTCTATCGTAGAAAATCAAACACAAGTTACTCTGGCTACCATGATAACAGATGCATTTCGTGCACTTGCACTTTTAAATAAACATCCAGATATTGATAAAGATAAAATTGGCCTCATGGGATGGAGTTTAGGTGGCAGCACTGCTCTTTATTCAGCATGGCAGCCAATAATAGATACATTAACCTCAGGGGATGAAAAATTTTCTGCATATTTACCATTGTATCCTGCAGCATTACTTAAACCTGAAGATAATCGTTGGTCTAATGCTCCAATGCATATTCTATTTGGTGAAGACGATGATTACACGCCCCTAAGTTTATGTAAAAAACTTATTGATTATATGAAACCAGCTCGTGATGTTGAGTTAACAGTTTATCCCAACGCTCATCATTCGTTTGACTCAATTGATCCCGTTGAATTCATTCCCTACGCCATCAAGTTAAAAGATATGTTTATTGATTTGAAGAAAGATGGACGTCAGGTTTATACTGATGAAAACAATAATATTTTTTACTTGGATAATAAGGAAGAACGGTTTCGCTTGATCAAAGAAACACCCAATCTCTTAGGTGCTCATGCTGGAGGAAACTGGACGGCACGTAAACAATCACATCAGGATGTGGTTGATTTTTTTAGTAAGCAATTTTTTTCATAAATCTTTTTAAGTAGTGTTGACTCTTATATTGAGTAATGCAATAATAAGAACAAAACAAGAACATAATTAGACGTATTTCATGCTTTTAACATTTTACAAAGAGGCCGTAGAGTGCGGTTTTCCTTCTCCAGCAAGGGATTTTACTGAAGGGACAATTGATTTGAATGAAGAACTTATTCCTCATCCAAATGCAACTTTTATTGTTCGTGCACGAGGAGATTCAATGGTGGGTTCGGGGATTTATCCTGGAGATTTACTAATTGTTGACCGAAGCATTAAACCTCGAAATGAGTCAATTATTATTGCCGTCCTGGACGGAGAGTTAAGCGTGAAGATTCTCAGATTTAAGAATAAGCAAGTCAATTTATCATCTTCTAATAAGAACTATAAAGATGTCTTAGTCTCTGAAGAAATGGATTTTACCATATGGGGAGTATGTACGAACGTTATTCACAATTTAAGTCCATAAAATAGATAAAGTATGAATAATAAAGTTTTCGCATTAATTGACTGCAACGCATTTTATGTTTCTTGTGAGAGAGTTTTTAATCCCAAGCTTAACAATAGGCCAGTTGTAGCATTATCTAATAATGATGGCTGCATTATATCTCGTTCAAAAGAAGCAAAAGCACTTGGTATCAAAATGGGTGTACCACTCTTCAAAGTCAAAGATATTGTAGAAAAGGAAAATGTATTTGTTTTTTCCTCTAATTATACATTGTACGCCGATATGTCGCGCCGTGTGATGAATATCATTTCATATTCATCTCCTCACACAGAGATTTATTCAATTGATGAAGCGTTTGTAGAGTTAAGCAGTCTATCGATTGACTATGAAGAATACGCACATCAATTGAGAAAGACCATTTTACAGCATACAGGTATCCCAGTTAGCATAGGCATAGCATCAACAAAAACCCTATCAAAAGTTGCAAATCATAAGGCAAAAAAAGATGAGTCTTTAAATGGTGTTTGCTCTCTAGTAGGCTATGAAAATATTGATCAAGTTTTAGAGTCAACTGAAGTGGGTGATATCTGGGGAGTAGGTCGACGTTTATCGAAGAAACTTATTAATCATGGCATATACAATGCAAAGTTATTAAAGAACTGTAGTGACTCGTGGATACGTAAAGTAATGAGTGTTAATGGCCTAAAAACAATTACAGAACTGAGAGGAATTTCTTGTATGTCTCTTGAAGAAAATTCAATTACAAGAAAGAGCTGTTGCACTACCAGATCATTTGGAAAGTTGCTAACCAATTTAGAAGATGTTGAACAAGCTGTCACCACCTTCGCACGGAGGGCGGCAGAAAGAATTCGTTCTGAAAGCCTTGCTACATCTTGTATTTCTGTTTTTTTAAGGACCAACCCTTTTGACAAGAAAAGTCCTTATTACTCAAATGGTGCATCTAGAACATTGTCTTACCCAACACATGACAGCATCACTATTATTGAGACTGCTTTGACTCTCACGAAGAAAATTTTCAAAAATAAATACCAGTACAAAAAAGCGGGCGTGCTACTTAGTGGCTTGTGTGATGAGGCTGCAATTCAGGAAACTTTATTTCAAAAAAACTACAATCAAAATTCAAATCTTATGTCAGCAATAGATTCAATTAACTATCGATATGGACGTGACACCATTCAAATGGCATCAGAGTGTAGACTCGGAAGTTGGAAACAAAAAAGAAAAAATTGCACACAAAATTATACAACTCAAATTGATAGACTTCTTTTAGTCTAGTTTTTTGGAGAGAAAATCTGAAAATAAATCTATCAGTTTATTTACAATTACACCACCACCACCATGACCACCTGTAAAAACAAAAGTATCAGCATCAGGAATTAACTTTAATACTTCATTAACAGTTTTAGGATCAATTTCGTCATCATCACTTGCATATGCTATATGAATAGGAATATTTGACTCTGAAAATATTTTATAGTCTGGGAGAAAATCTTTATTGGCTATATTACGAATGGAAGAGAGTAGAGAATATTCCGTTCCTGGCAAAGACAACTGTGTAATATATCGATTAATAAATTCTTCTTGTCCCTCGTTTTCATGAGCCCATTGTTTAGCTCTATTTTTTGCGAATGGGATGCCAAAAGTTCTAAGAAATAAATTTCCTACAATAGGAACTTTTATTAAATCAAGGACCTTACTGTTACTGTGAATAAGAGGAACTTGAAGACCTATCGCTAAAATTCTTTCTGAGTAATCATTAGAAAAATTAATTGCAATAGGAGCACCCATCGATGACCCATATAAAATTGCATGTTTTATATCGAGAAAATCAAGAAGCTCCTTAAGTTGATCAGTATAGAGCTGCATATTATATTTTATTATAGGCCTGTCTGAATACCCTCTTCCATATTGATCATAGCAGATTACCCTATATCCCTTAGCGCTTAGCCCACTGCAAAAACCAATGAAGCCCTCAGAGGGTAAAGTTGCTCCATGAATAACTATTATTGCTGGATCGTTTTTATTACCGATATCTTTATATGCAGTCAGTCCTTGAGACAATTTTGCAAAC
Source organism: Pelagibacteraceae bacterium AG-461-B04 (assembly GCA_003211835.1). Classification (GTDB taxonomy): domain Bacteria; phylum Pseudomonadota; class Alphaproteobacteria; order Pelagibacterales; family AG-422-B15; genus CACNXQ01. The sequence goes on from QCRN01000006.1 coordinate 15,986, forward strand.
TCGTATTCTGAACCTTGACGAAACTCATCTAAGCTACCTTTCTCGAAGCTAGAGAATAGGTAAATTATTAGAATCAAGATAACAATCATGAGAATAATTAAAACAGTGTTAGAGAATATACCCGAGAAAGTAGTCATTTTTTTACTTGTTAGAAATCTGATTGAGATACAAAGCAAATAATATCATAGAGAGGGAAACTAGTACATTCACTCTTATGATTTCTCCTAGAAATATAACTCCAGAAAAATAAGCTATTAAAGGTACTAAAAAATTAATTAGCGATAAAAAGACAGGTCCTCTTGTTTCAATGACTTTAAAAAAAAGTAAACTGGCTATCGCTGTAGCAAATATACCTTGTATTAATAATGATACGACTGTTGGCGAACTATAACTTTCTAGCCAGAAAGGCTGATAGAAAATTGAAAAGGGCAACATTAATACTGTTGCTGCTATTGTCACCCCAGTTGCAAGTGAAATAAAATTTATTTTTGGAACGAGTTTAGATATAACGGCATTTAATGCATATGAACATGCACCAACTAATGCTGCAATTTGACTGTAAAATTCAATTTTATTATCACCTCCAAGCTGATTCAAATTTTCAAAACCAAAGAGTATAAGTAGGCCCAGAAAAGCTGTAATAAAACTAACCAATTTAAGAAAATTAATTTTTTCATCTCTCAAAATAATTGCCGATAGCGCCAAGGTTATTAGTGGCATAGGGGACATGAGAACACCTGCTAAACCTGCATCAATATTAATTTCTGCCGTTGAAATTAAAAAAAATGGTATTGCATTACCTAATGCTCCAATAACAAAATAAAAAAAAAGATAATTAATTCTTAATTGAAGTCTATTTCCTGTAAATCTCATATAGAAATAAAGTATTATTGATGCCAAAATTAATCTTAGGAAAACATTATTAACGGGGCTTATTTCTAAGACTGCGATTTTAATAAACAGGAAGTTTACTCCCCAGATAAATGCTAATAAAAAAATGAATATATAGCTGATGACAATAGGTTGATTTATTTGTTTCATTTGATGTTCGAGAAAGGTATTATTTAAAACTTTTAAAGTAAATGAGTAAATAAATGAGAGTATTCATACTAATACTAATTTGTTTTTTTATATTATTCAGTTGTGCAAGTAAGCCACCAGCAAAACAAGAGAATATTTGCTCTATTTTTGAACAAAAATCCTCATGGTATCGATTAGCAAATAAATCATATGAAAAATGGGGTGCACCTATTTATGTTCAAATGTCAATTTTAAGACAAGAATCTGCATTTCAAAATAGAGTTAAGCCGGAGAGAACCAAGATTTTAGGTGTTATACCTTGGAAAAGAAAATCTAGTGCATTTGGTTATACTCAAGCAATTGATGCAACCTGGGATTGGTATAGAACTGAAAATAAGAAACCTTTAGCATCACGAGTTAATTTTGCAGATGCTATAGACTTTACGGGTTGGTATATAAATAAGTCTAATAAAATTAATGAGATAAGCAAAAGTGATGCTTATAACCAATATTTGGCATATCATGAAGGACACGGTGGGTACAAAAAAAAATCCTATAAAAATCAGAACTGGTTGATTGATGTTGCCAATAAAGTCAAACTTCGATCTGACAAGTATAGAAGCCAGCTCAATGAGTGCGAACACAAATTTAAGAAAAAGTTTCTTGGAATTTTTTAATGAGTAAAAATAAAAATTTAATTGCGGTCACCATGGGGGACCCGTCAGGTATTAGTACAGAAATAACTATCAAAGCTTGGATAAAAAAAAATAAAAACCTAAGATTTTTTTTAATTCATGACCCAGAGTATGTAAATAAAATTATAAGAAAAATGAAAGCAGGTTTAAAAGTTCAAATAATTGATAATCCTGCAGAGGCTTTAAGTGTAAATAAAAAATATTTACCGATTATTCCCATAAAGATTGATGCAAAGACCCAGCTAGGTAAAAGAAATTACAGTAATGCTGGTGCAATATTACAGTCAATTGATATGGCCATAGATTTTGCAAAACAAAAAGTAATCTCTGGAATTGTTACAAACCCAATCAATAAAGAAGTTATTGCCAAAAAACTTAGGAAATTTAAAGGGCATACAGAATACCTTGCAAAAAAAGATAAAAAATCAAATGAAATGATGTTTTTGCTAAATAAGAAAATGAAAGTTACTCCAATTACAACACATGTTGCGTTAAAAGATGTAGCGAAAAAAATAAATAAAAAAAATATTACTAAATCGATCCTTAATGTTAACCAAACATTAAAAAAAGATTTTGGAGTTCGTAAACCCAAAATTGCCGTTAGCGGTCTTAACCCTCATTCGGGTGATGGGGGAATTTTAGGAAAAGAAGAGATCATAAAAATAATTCCTGCAATAAATGCATGTAAGAAAAAAGGTATAAATGTTTCTGGGCCTTATCCCGCGGACTCATTGTTTAGAGATTCAAATATTAGGAAATTTGACTCATTCATCTGCATGTATCATGATCAGGCTTTAATACCGATAAAGGTTATTGATTTTCATAACACCATTAATTATACAGCTGGACTGTCCTTTGTAAGAACCAGTCCTGACCATGGAACTGGATTGGATATAGCAAAAAAGTTTGTCGCTTCATGTGATAGTTTATTAGCAGCCATTGAGATGGCAACAGCAATAGCCAAACATAGAGGGTTATGACTCTCTCGCTTTACCCAGCCTTTTTTATATTTGCATTAATAATGGTTACCACACCCGGACCTGCCAATCTATTATTGATGAGTTCTGGTGCTCAACATGGACTACTCAAATCATTGCCATTTGTTGCCGGTGTTACTGTTGGAAAACTTTTTTTAACCATTGGGCTTGGAATTGGATTTTTGTCTTTATTAAATTCTAACCCGATTATAATTAATTTAATTAAAATTGCTGGAACAGGTTATATTTGCTGGTTGTCTTACAAAATAATGTTTCTAAATTTAAAGCCAACTTCTAACACAGACTCTGAAAATAAAGTACCCAATTTTTTTAATGGTATTTTAGTACACCCTCTTAATCCTAAAGGTTGGGCCATGGTGATTGCTGCCTACACTCAATTCACTTCTTTTGGAAGTACAAGCTCAACTTCAAACTGGACACTCGAAGTTTTAATTATAGCCTCAACATTTTTTTTAATACAATCAGTTTCCCACTCAGTATGGTGCTGGACAGGAAGTCTTATTTTTAATTTTCTAAGTCAAAAAAATTTTTTGCGTCAATCTATAGTTTTTATTTTAGCTATACTCACAGTCGGTACTGTTATTTATAGTAATTTTTTTATTTAATTTTCTTTAAACTATTTTTTTCAACGGATTCGCTAAAGCTTGCAAATAACTTTTTAGAAAAATCGTCAGTGGTCGCAGAATATTCAGGATGCCACTGTACACCAAAAAAATATCCACTATAGCCAGACAAACTTATTGCCTCCACTGTGTCGTCCTTGGCAACTCCTTCGGCAACTAATTCATTTGCTAATTCATCAATTCCTTGCGTATGTAGTGAATTCACCTCGATCGTCGGAGTGCCAGCTAATTTTTCGAATTTTCCATTTTCTTTTAAATAGACTTCATGTTGTTTAGAAAATTGTATGTCGGGATCACCAGACTCTGGGCATCGATGATCCATTCTGCCTGGCACCTCATGAATATCTGCATACAGCGATCCTCCCAAAGCAACATTAACTTCTTGAAAACCCCTACATATTGCAAGCATAGGGATCTCATTTTGAAATATAAAATCAATCATTGGCAGCACTGTCTTATCTCTGTCAATATCTAATGGTTCAACAATTTTATCTTTATTATAAAATTCTGGATAAACATTTGAAAGGCTTCCAGTTAATAAAACTCCATCAAATTTACGAAGTGTGTCTCTATAATCTACACTTGATCCAAATGCAGGAAGTATCACTGGTATACAGCTAGTAGCTTCAGAAACAGCCTTAATATAATTGGTTCCAGATGCGTGATAAGTTCGGTGCAACTCCTCTTTCTTAATTACATCTGCAAAAACAGCAATAAGTGGCTTATTTTGTGTATCCATAAAAGAAATTAGTTTACTAGTATTACCATAATATCATATAACAATTTTAATGGTTATTAATATTCAAAATAAAGAAACTGAATTAAAATCTCTTTCTGCTTGGGATGATGTTCTTAATTTAGATGATCAGCTTTCTGCTGAAGAAAAAATATTACAATCAACAGTGCGAGCATACTGTAAAGAAAAATTGCTCCCAAGAATAATTGATGACAATAGAAATGAGAATTTTAGTAGGGAAATCTTTACTGAAATGGGAGAACTGGGTCTTCTCGGATCGTACTTAGATGGTTATGGATGTGCGGGGAGCAATTATGTCTCTTACGGACTAATTACTCGTGAGATAGAAAAAATCGACAGCGCATATCGATCTATCATGTCAGTGCAAACAAGCTTGGTAATGTTCCCTATACATAAATTTGGAAGCGATGAACAAAAAGAACATTATCTACCGAAACTGGCAAAAGGAGAATTGATAGGTAGTTTTGGACTCACTGAACCTGATGCTGGTAGTGATCCAGGTGCAATGAAAACTAAAGCAGTAAAAGTAAAAGGTGGATATGAATTGAATGGAACAAAAACATGGATCAGTAATGCGCCTTATGCTGATGTAATAATTATTTGGGCTAAGGATGAAGAAAATGTAATTAGAGGTTTCATTGTTGATAGGGACTCAAAAGGTCTCTCCACTCCGAAGATAGAAGGAAAATTATCGCTAAGGGCATCGGCAACAGGACAAGTGATTATGGAAAATGTATTTTGCCCTGAAGATAAAATTTTACCTAAAACAATTGGTTTAAGTGGACCTTTTCAATGTTTAAATAGTGCTCGTTATGGAATTTCATGGGGTGCAATTGGAGCAGCTGAATTTTGTCTGGCAACTGCAAGACAATATGCTCTAGATAGAAAAATGTTTGGTAAGCCGATTGCGGGGACACAGTTAGTTCAATCTAAATTAGTAGATATGCAAACGGAAATTGCTTTAGGGTTGGAGGCCGCATTAAGAGTCGGGCGCCTTATGGATAAAGGTCAATCTGACAGCAATATGGTAAGCTTAATCAAAAGAAATAATGTTTCTAAAAGTTTGGAAATATGTCGTAACGCTAGAGATATTTTAGGTGGAAACGGTATTTCAGATGAGTATCATGTTATGAGACATATGGTTAACTTAGAAACTGTAAAAACTTATGAAGGAACACATGATGTTCACACATTGATAATGGGAAGAAATTTAACAGGTATTCAGGCATTTAAATAAAATTATGGCATATCTAAACAGAACTACTAAGCAATGGCAGGAGATTGACACCAAACACCACCTCCATCCCTTTACTGACTATAAGTCACTTGCTGAAGAGGGAAGTATCATTGTAACAAAGGCAGACGGTGTACACCTGACTACATCTGATGATAAGCAGCTATTGGATGCAATGTCTGGGCTTTGGTGTGTTAATGTGGGCTATGGCCGAAAAAATCTTGCTGAAGTTGCTTATAAGCAAATGCAAGAGCTTCCATATTATAATTCTTTTTTTAAAACTGCAACGCCACCATCAATCGAGCTAGCAAGAGAATTAGCAGAGTTAAGCCCTCATGATTTAAATCATGCATTCTTTTCATCAAGTGGTTCAGAAGCCAATGACACAGTTGTAAGAATGGTGAGAAGATATTGGGACCTAAAAGGTAAGCCACGTAAGAAAACTTTTATCAGCAGAGAGTTTGCTTATCATGGTAGTACAATGACGGGCATGAGCCTTGGTGGGATGACTGCAATGCATGCGCAAGGCGATATGATGCCTGGTTTTGAACATGTCTTGCCACCTTATTGGTATAAATACGGAAACAAGATGTCTCATGAAGATTTTGGAATTTTTGCAGCAAATAAAATTGAAGAAAAGATCAATGAAATAGGTGCTGATAATGTAGCAGCATTTATTGGTGAGCCAATTCAAGGCGCTGGGGGTGTAATTATTCCTCCAGACACTTACTGGCCTAGAGTTCAAGAGATATGTAATCAGTATGATATTCTTCTTATAGTTGATGAAGTTATTTGTGGATTTGGAAGAACAGGTAATTGGTTCGGATCTGACACGTATAATATCAAACCCGATATCATCACAATGGCCAAAGGCATAACTTCAGGCTACATACCACTATCAGGCATCATGATTGGAGACCGTGTTAGTGATACAATTATTAATGAAGGTGGAGAGTTTTATCACGGCTATACATATTCAGGTCATCCAGTAGCGTGCGCTGTAAGTCTTGAAAATCTGAGAGTTATTAAAGAAGAAAATCTTATTGAGCAATCACGTCAAGTATCAATCTATCTAGAGCAACAAATGCGCGAGATTGAAAAACATCCGCTAGTTGGAGAAGTCAGGATGAAAAGTTTTATTGGAGCTGTTGAATTAGTTAAAGATAAAGAAAAGATGGAAATGTTTGAAGATACAGGAGTTGTAGGAACAATATGTAGAGATTATTGTATTGAAAATGGCTTAGTAATGAGAGCGGTCAGAGATGGTATGATTTTCTGTCCACCTCTAATCTTTAATAACTCGCATGTAGATGAATTATGTGAAAAACTAAAAAAATCTTTAGATCAAACACATAATCATATTTCTAAATCGTAACTATAGAACTCATTGTCCCTGATATATCCAAGTGACTCATAAAGAGATTGGCCAGGTATATTAGCTTTATTTGTTGAAAGCTCTATGGAGCCAAATTTATTCTCAGTTGCATAATTTTTAGCAGCATCCATTAAAGACTTAGCTATACCTTTTCTTCTAAACTCTTCTCTTACAAATAAGTCGTATAGAACAATTTTTTTTCTTACATTCACTGAGTCAAAAGTTGGATATAATTGTGTAAAGCCTGCACAAGTACTACCTTCTTTCTGAAAAAAGATGATTGACTCATTATTCTCAAGCCTCTGCTTGATATATTTTTGTGCAATTTCAACATTTGACTCCTGGCTATAAAAGACTCGGTACAAATTAAAAACCTCTCCGATCATATCAGAGTATTCTATGGTTGCTCTTTTAATATTTTCTGTCATCTTAGTTTCTTATAGTTCTATAAATTGAAATCATTAAGAAAATAAAAGTAAAAAATACAATTGTATATATAAAACCAAAAGGACCAAAAATATCCATAACTCTTCCCCCAATCAGTGGACCAATTAATGAACCACACTCAAAAACCATAACTAATATTGCCGTTGCACCTGCAACCTGTGAAGCGGTATATCTTTCCCCCAACATTGTGAGCGATATTGAGAATATACCACTAGCTGCTCCTCCCCAAACAAAGCAGCTTAATGCCACTAAATAGAAGTTTCCTAAGAAAACACCTATAATTATTGGACAAACAAAAGTACAGAAGACAGCAATATTCATGAGCAGTCTCTTATTCATTCTATCAAGTAAAATACCAATTAGTGGTTGACATATGACACCACCAACTAAGGTAATAGTGACAAACTGAAGAGCAATGTCTTGTGAAAACTGGTTCTTAATCATAAAGATTGGAAAAAATGAAACGAACATAACATCGTCCAATCCACAGAGTATTGCTGCTCCAAAAATAGTCGGTGCGGCTATAATCGTTGCTAAAACTGGAAGAGATTTTTTCTCAGGCAATTCTTGATCTGCTATATCAAGTGTTATGAGTGGGATAATTGCTATAAATGACATTGCCGCAATCACAATAAATGGAAGCCATCCTTCGATACCTGTTAAAGATATAACAAGAGGACCTATTGCAAGACCAATTATAAATACTGTATTGTATATTGTGACTATTTTACCGCGATTTGAGTCATTAGCCATCGATAACATCCAAGTATCAAAAGCATTCCATGCAAGTGCTCCTGCAAATCCAATAAGGAAGCGTATAATGAACCACGCAGTTAAGCTTTCAAATATAGGAAAGGTAAAATATAAAATAATTGTAACTATTTGAGCAATGATAATTGATCTAGATAACCCAATTGCATGAATAATGATTGGTGTAATTCTTACAAATAAAATTACTGCCAATGGTTGAGCTACAACATTTAATCCAATTTGTGTATTACTGAAGCCTCTTGACTCAAGTATTAATGATAATAAGGGAATAAGGGTACCAAGTTTTATGCCAATAATAAGAGCACATAAAAATAAAACAATATACGTTTTATAATTACTTCCAAGTATAGATTGAAAAGTTGAAATCACACAAACCGTTTTTCATCTGTATAAATATTTTTAAAGTATTTTTTTATTAGTCCTTTACAAAATACATGTGAGTACATTTTAGGATCAAATAAAATTCTTTGCCATAATCCGTCTACCATTGAAAGATAAGTTTCACTTATTTCTCTTGGCGTCAGAAAAGTCTGATCAGTTAAAAAATTTAATTCTTTAATTAACTTTTCCATCTGAGATGAATATATTTCATCTTGCTTTTGACAGATTGTTAAATAAGAAGGACGAAATTTTACTTCACTATAAAACGATACCCAGACTGCAATTTTATTTCTACTTGCAATTTTACTACTAAAATCATTTTCAATTATTTTGATTACTCTTCCAACTGGATCTAAGTTATTATCTTCGAATATTCGTTGCCAAGAATTTTTATATTCATCTGATAGAAATTTTAGTGAACTAAGCAAAAGATTTTCTTTAGATTTAAATCTAAAATTTGCATAACCTTGTGATACCATTGCTTTCTTAGCTACTTGCGCAATCGTCGTGTCTGCGAGACCTCTTTTGGCTATAGTTTCAATTGTTGCGTCAATTAGTTTTTGATGATTGATTGAAAATTCCTGTTCTTTCAGTTGAGGATTACTAATTTTTTTGGGATTTATATTCATTAAAGAACCATACACAAAGTTTAATCATAATGGTAGTTTTGTATTGAATAATCATTCAATATGGGTATCATATAAATTCAATATTCGTTCATTTTATGCCAAAAAATACTCATGATGTAATTGTTGTAGGAGCCGGCCATAATGGCTTAACAGCGGCTAGTTATATGGCTAAAGCTGGGCTCGATGTTGTCGTTTTAGAAAAAAATGATTGGATTGGCGGTGCTGCAGTGAGCCGAGAACTGTACCCTGGATGGAAATATTCAAATTGTTCCTATGTTTGTAGTTTATTAAGACCTGAGATCATGCGTGACTTGGAACTTTATAAATATGGACTTCAAATTATTCCTTATGAAGGCAGTGCAACGATGATGAAAAATGGAGATTATTATACTCATTATCATGATCATGATATGACCATCAACTCTATTAGACGTCATTCTCATAAAGATGCAGAAGCTTATGAAAGATATAGCCGCGATGTTCTTAGGCAATGTAAAATTATTAAGCCTCTTCTTAAAATGACGCCTCCTGACTTAACATCGTTCAAACCAAAAGATTTATTTGGAGCGCTGGAGTTTGCAAAGCATTTTGCTGCAAAAGATGAATTAGGTGGACTAGGAGAAAAAGAAATTTATGACACAATTCGCTTCTATACGATGAGCATCAGAGATTACTTAGAAGAATATTTTGAAAGTGAAATTACCAAAGCTCACCTTGCTGGCAGCGCTATTATTGGAACTGCTCTGGGCCCATGCTCACCAGGATCAGCTTATGTATTGTTGCATCATTACATGGGTGAAGTTGACGGATCAGTTGGTTCATGGGGATATGCACGAGGTGGAATGGGATCTATTACTCAGGCAATGATGGGTTGTCTAAAAGATCATGGAGGAGAAGTAAAACCAAGCAGCGAAGTAACAAATGTTATTACAAAAAATGGAAAAGCAATCGGTGTTGCTACACAAAATGGAGATGAATACTATGCTAAGAAAATAGTCTCCAACCTTGATGTCAAAAGAACTTTTTTAAAGATTACTGAAGAGAAGGACCTTCCAGATGATTTTGTACGAAGTGTTAAAAATTTTAAGATAAGGGGTTCATCTGGTAAATTAAATATAGCATTAGATGGCTTACCAGACTTTCCTTGTATTCCTGAAGGTGATCCAGGCGGTGGCGGAGACATGCATTTCACAGAAACGATAGAAGAGATGGAAGGAGCTTACGATGATTGGAAAAGGGGAGAATGGTCTCGTAATCCATATGTTGATATGTGCATTCCATCAAAAAGTGACCCTACAATGGCTGAGCCAGGTAAACATTATATGTCTGTATTTATTCAGTATGTACCATTTAACCTTGCAAATGGTGGTTGGAATGAAGAGAGAAAGCAAGAATTTGGAAGACACATAGTTGATTGTATTGCAGAGTTTTCTCCTAACTTTAAAGACCTAATTAATCATTATGAGGTACGTACACCACTAGAATTAGAAAACGAAGTTGGTTTGACAGAAGGCAATATTTTTCAAGGAGAGTTGACCATGGACCAATTAATGTTCAATAGGCCAGTTCCAGGATATGCGCAGTATAGGACTCCATTAAAAAATATGTATATATGTAGCTCTTCAACACATCCAGGCGGAGGTGTAATGGGCGCACCAGGAGCTAACGCAGCTCGTGAAGTTCTATTAGACATGAACGTTCCACAAAAAGGAAATTATTATTAATGCCTGGCAATTCGAGTTTTGATGCCATCATAATTGGTGGAGGTCATAATGGATTGGTATGCGCAAACATCCTTGCTAGAAAAAATAAAAGAGTATTAATCTGCGAAGCCCGAAAAGAATGTGGTGGTATGGTCAATAATGATATTACCAACTATGTACCTCCAGTAACATCTGCCGTTTCAAGCTCGATTGGTGGAATGCAAATAAACTACGTACCAAAGACCACAATTGCCTTATCTGAAACTGGACAACACATACGACTAGTGGGCAATCAACACATTGATCATAAATCTATCTCAACATTTTCTTCTCATGATGCTGACCGGTTTAATGATTTTCATGAAAAAATGTCAAAATTCTCAAAAACTTTAGGTTCTTTCATGATGGCATCTCCTCCGCGAATAATGAACAATAGTTTTTCTGACTATTTTAAACTCTTTAAGCTTGGATTGAATGTCAGGTTATTAGGAAAGAAAAATTTTAATGAGTTTGCCAGAATGATTGGCCTAAATATAGCTGATGAACTTGAAGACAATTTTGAAAATACACTACTTCAAGGATTGATAGCGCATGACTCGGTTATAGGTTCTAATTTAGGCCCGCGTTCACCAGGCTCTCTCATAAATTTATTGTATAGAATGGCTATCCATAACAATTCTTTATTCGGTGGTATATTCCAAATAGAGGGCGGCAATGATCAATTCACTAAACATTTAATTGAAAAATGCAAAAGTAATAATGTAGAAATAAAAACTTCAGCTTCTGTTAAAAATTGTATTATTGAAAATGACTGCGCTGTAGGTATTGAGCTAAACAATGGTGAAAAAATGTATGCTAAGAAAATTATTTCAAATGCAGATCCACGTTCAACATACTTTTCACTGCTCGGTTCTCAAAACCTTGATACTGACGTAAAGAGGAAAATAAAACACCATCGCTCCAAAGGAAGAGTTGCCAAACTCATTTTAGAGTTGGATAAGCTCCCTAGTTTTAACAATTGTGATGACAATGATTTAGACAGCAGAATGGTTGTTGCGCCATCTATTGATTACATTGAAGAAACATATAATCCAAGCAAGTTTGATAAGCTTTCACTAGAGCCAACACTTGAGATATGTGTAAAAAAAGACTCTGATCAAAATCCAAAGTTAGATATTCAAGTGCAATATGCACCATATAAAACTCATCAAGGGTGGGAAAATGTAAAAGTAAATTATATTGAATCTATAATCAAAATCATTAGTAAATATGCTCCTAATATTAATGAATGCATTGAGCGTAAGAAATTACTAACCCCTGACGATATTGAATCAGAATATAATGTATCAGGAGGGCACTGGCATCATGGTGAGATTCAAATTGATCAGCTTTTTATGATGCGCCCAATTCCAGGAGCCTCACAGTATAAAACACATTTGGATGGTCTTTTTATGTGCGGTGCAGGGACACACCCAGGTGGCGGTTTAACCGGCATTTCAGGCAAAAATGCAGCTAAAGCAGTCTTGGATGATTTTTAAATGACGCAAGATCTTAGATATTCAGCTTTAAAGAAAACACCTTTTCATTCAAGAACCAGTTTGGCTTCGCGAACGAACAAATATTATAACTGGAATGGATATACTGTGCCTACAGAATACTCAACTACCGAGCTTGAATATACAGCAGCAAGAAATGGAACATCAGTTATGGATCTAACCCCTATGGGCAAATATGAAATTATAGGAGATCATGCGCATCAATTTGTTGATTACTTAGTTACTAGAGATTTATCAAAAATGAAGGACAATACAGTAGCTTATATCATCTGGTGTAATGAAGATGGAAAGGTGATCGACGATGGTACTATTTTCAAATTTTCTTCAACAAAATTTATGCTTTGCTGTGCTGTTAAAATATATAACTGGCTTAATGACTCAGCTTATGGTTTTGATGTTACAATTACCGATGTGACAGATACAATTGCTGCACTAGCAATTCAAGGGCCAACATCCTGTTCAACTTTAAAAAAATTTGGAGCAACAGATCTTGAAACATTAAAACCTTTTGAAATGAGAGAATATAAGATTGATGGTTTCGATATTTTAATATCACGTACAGGATTTACAGGTGATTTGGGTTATGAATTGTGGACTGATCCAAAAAATGCAGAAACGACGTGGGACAATATTGAAATTGCTGGTAAGGAATTAAAATTAAGACCTTTTGGAATGTATGCACTCGAAATGACTAGGATTGAAGCAGGATTTATTCAAACCAATACAGACTTTATGGCTGCAGAAGACTCATTAAGGCCGACCAGAATGAGGTCACCTTATGAAATTGGAATGGGATGGCTTGTGCACTTAAACAAAAACTCATATTTTGTTGGAAAGAAAGCACTTAAAAAAGAAAAAGAAGAAAATTCTACTGAAAGATGTTTAGTAGGTTTGGATATAGATGGAGATAAGCCAGCACATGGTTCTGTAATATATAACAGCAAAAAAGAGGATATTGGAATTGTAACTGCAGCTTTATGGTCTCCTATTATGAAAAAAAATATTGCACTTGCTTCACTCAAGAGACCGTACGGAATAAAAATAAAAGAAAACATATTTGCAGAAATTTATCACCCTGAAGAACTTGAGTACCGAAAAATATGGGCACGATGTAAGGTAGTTAAAAGGCAATTTTTTAACCCTGAAAGAAGAAATAAGGTACCTGCAGATCTATACGAATAGCCAAAAAATAAGTATTTTAGAATAATTCAATTATTGAACAGCTGTTCAATTTAGGCTATAATGATTCATGCCTAAATCAACATCACAATCTGCTAAAAACGATTTAAAGAATACTCTAGATGATAGAATCCTTCATCCGTGGCAATACTTAGAATACAGAGGTGAAGATGATCGTACATTTATTGATAAGTCTGAGGGAATTTACTTATATGACAAGACAGGAAAAAAACTGATTGATGGACCTGGAGGCATGTGGAATGTCAATGTAGGTCATGGCGTTAAAGAAATTGCAGATGCAGTTTATAATCAAATTACTAAAATGCCATATGCAAGTCCGTTTACTGAGTCAACAGAAATAGCTCACGATTATGCATCAAGACTTGTTCAATACGCACCGGGTGATTTAAAGAGAATTTTTTTTACGTCTGGGGGATCGTCTGCTGTGGACTCAGCATTACGATTTGTAATGTTCTATAATAATATTCTTGGCCGAAAAGAAAAAAAACAAATTATATCAAGAAACGATGCTTACCATGGCAGTACATTTTTAGGAGCTTCTTGTTCAGGCAAGGAAAGAGATAAAAATAATTTTGATTTCGCAAGTAATATTGTTCATCATATTTCATCTCCTAATCCTTTTCGTAAACCCGATGATCTTACTGACGAAGAATTCTGTGATCTAAAAGTTCAAGAATTAGAAAACAAAATAATTGAAATTGGGGCTGACAAGGTAGCTGCTTTCATTGCTGAACCTATCTTAGCTTCAGGTGGCGTGATTGTCCCACCAAAAGGTTATCATAAGAAGACACATGAAATTTGCAAAAAACATGATGTGTTGTATATTTCTGACGAAATCGTCACTGGCTTTGGAAGACTTGGTCATATTTTTGCTTCAGAAAATTATTTTGATTTTACACCAGATATTATTCTTTTGGCTAAAGGGATTACATCTGGATATGTGCCTTGTGGAGCAGTTGTTATATCGGAGCGATTGATGTCCAAATTAGATAATAAAGAAAAAGTAATTTTTTCAAACGGTTTCACAGACTCAGGGCATCCTGTTAGTATGGCCGCCGCAACTGCTACTTTAGACTACATTGAAAAAACAAATTTACTTGATCACGTAAAAGATGTTGGTCCTTATTTTCAAGCAAAATTGAGAGAGCTTACTGATTTGCCAATTGTTGGTGAAGTTAGAGGTGAAGGTCTAATGGCTGCAGTAGAATGTGTAGGCAATAAAGATAAAAAAGATCCACTGAATTTGTCCTATGAGATTGGCTCTAGGATTAATGAACATTGCCAGCAACTTGGTTTAATTGTACGACCATTATTTAGTACATGCGTCATGTCACCGTCATTAATTATCACGAAGGAACAAATTGATGACCTTGTTTCTATTTTGCGTAAAGGCATAGAGTTAGCAACTGATGATATCAAAAAAGAAGGTCTCTGGTCAGCAACTTCAAATTAATGACCTTTTTTAATCAACTTAAAGAAAGATATGAAGAAGGAAAGACTCTTCCGCAAGAGTTTTATACTGACGAAAAAATATTCTCTGATGAAATGAAAAAAATTTATTTCAAACAGTGGCTGATGGTTGATCATGTTAGCCGTATCCCAAATCCTGGAGATTATTTTTTATTTAACGCGGAAAAAGAGTCAATAATTCTAATACGTGGAAGGGATAGTCAAGTTAGAGCTTTTTATAATGTTTGTTCTCATCGTGGTTCAAGAATATGTTTGGAAGATGAAGGAACAAAAAAACTTCTAGTTTGTCCATATCATGCTTGGAGTTTCTCTGCAGAGGGAGAATTAAAGTCAGCGCGCTACATGCCAGAGGATTTTAAAATGGAAGATTGGGGTTTAAAACCATGTCATATGAATATTTATCAAGGCTTGATATTCATAAATCTTTCAATGGATGAACCAATGGATTTTAATGAGTTTATTTCTCCATTGACAGAGCTTGTAAATTTTCATAACCCTGAAAAGGCAAAGATTGCTGCTAGACGAAAATATCCTACGAAAGCTAATTTCAAACTTGTTCTAGAAAATTTCCAAGAATGCTATCACTGTGGTCCAGCACATCCAGAACTATGTTCAGTGCATGAAAAAGACTGGGTATTCACAATGGGTGCTGGTCTTGGAACGGCCCCAGAAAAAGAAACACAAGAATATTTAAAAAAGATTCAACCATGGATTGAGGATTGCAAATCAAAAGGAATTCCCTCAAAAACATATTTAGAAACTGAAGAAGGATTAAGTAAGGGATTAAATCGATACGTAGACCGTACACCCATTGGTAATGGAAATTTATCACAAACTAAAGATGGTAAACCAGCCTCTAAACTAATGGGTCAGTTTAAAGAATTTGATGGTGGTTTATCCCAAGTAAGTTTTAATCCTTTTGGCTGTTGTTACTTTACAAATGACTTTGGAGTTATGTTTATATTTAAACCATTATCAATTTTGCAATCTGAAGTTGAATTGATTTGGTTAGTCAATGAGGAAGCTGAAGAGGGCATAGACTTTAATGAAGAAAATCTTACCCACATATGGGACGTAACTACTGCACACGACACAACCATAATTGAAAATAACCAAAATGGCTTATTGTCTCATTCTTTTAGTCCTGGGGTTCTTTCTCAGAATGAGTCAGCTGTTACCTATTTTTATGATTGGTATTTTACCAATATGAAGTTACCATAATATAAAATGTAATAAAGAGGTTACGCTTCAACATAACATGAAAACGTTCTTCACAGTAGTCACCTTTTTTTTTATTTCTACAATAGCTTTTTCAGAAACAGTCATTGAAAATAAAAAAAGATTTGGAGGCCCAAAATCTGATTATGTTTTAGAAAGAAAAGAATTCAATTTTCTTACCTCTGTAAAGGACACAAAAGGTAATTGGATTACATCAAAAAAGTATGGTGAAATAGTTCGATATGGGATTCCAAATTAAAGTTTCGTAGGGTGCTATAAATAGAATGAAACAATTATATGATAAGGCAATATACGATGTCAATAAACCCATCGAAAGCTATTGGGAAGAGGTCAGCGGCATTGATCAAAATAAGTATCCAAAATTAATAGGCGATCAATCATGCGATGTATGTATCATTGGAGGTGGATTTACAGGCATTAGTACCGCGTATCATATTGCAAAAAATTATGGTGGAGATGTAAGAGTTTTAGAAGCTGGGCACTATGGTTTCGCAAGCAGTGCAAGGAACGCTGGTTTTTGTTGTCTGCCAGCAACAAAATTATCAACGACACAATTAATAAAAAAGTTTGGTATGGAAGAGACAAAGAAATTTTTTTCATCTCAAATTGAGGGCGTTGAACTTCTTTCATCAATCATATCAGAAAATAATATTGATTGTGAAAAAGTAGGTGATGGCAACCTTGATGTAGCCCACCATCCAGGGAGTAGCGAAGAATTAAAAGAATGGGGGAATGAATTAAAAGAGTATTTTGGAATCAATACAAAATGGATACCTAAGGAAGAATTTGATGAAGTTGGACATCAATCAACAGAACAATTTGGTGCAGTTTTTACAGAAGCTGGATTTGCAATGAATCCTATGGCATTTATGCGAGGTTTTGCATCAGCAACTGTAGATGCCGGTGCTAAATTGCATAGTTTTTCGAGAGTAAAAAAATGGGAGAGAAATGGATCACATAAATTAATAACAGAAGGTGGATCACTTACTGCAAATAAAGTTGTTGTAGCTACTAACGGCTATACGGATGAATCACTTCACCCAAGTTTTGCTAATAGAATGATGCCAGTCTTATCAAACATTATTGTTACTAGAGAAATGAGTGATGATGAATTTAAGTTACAAAACTATAAAACGTTAAATCCCATATGTAATTCTAGAGAAATTTTATATTATTACAGAAGAATGCCTTCTAACAGAATGTTATTTGGTACAAGAGGCGATACTTATGGCGATGATGCAAGTGCACTGAAAATGAGAGAATTAATGACTCATAAATTTAAGGGCGTTTTTCCTAATTGGAACGATGTAGATATTGATCACTACTGGAGAGGTACAGTAGTCATGACTAGAGATTTCGTCCCAGCATTTGGTGCACTAGATGATGATAAGTCAGTACTGTTTTCTTATGGCTATCAAGCTAATGGAAACAATACTACAGTTTATTGTGGAAAGAAGTTGGCTGAGATGATTTATGAGTCCAACAGTGGGGAAACAAATATATCAAAAGTCTATCAAGGTCTCTCTCCTAAAATACCACTAGGTTTTTTAAGATTATGGTACTTAAGACTGTATCTATGGTATTCAAATTTTACTGATAAAAGTAAAAAAGAAATATAAATTGCATCTATTATTTATATAAATTAAAATTTTCTTATGTTGCAAGTCTGGAAGTCATTTTATGCGAGGAGTGATCCTGCAAAAGCTTATTCACTACTTTCTCCTGCATTGATCTTGGTTACTTTAGCTATGCTTATACCATTAGGGCTAATGTTAAGTTTTAGTTTTTTTACTCAAACCAGTTTCACAGAAATTGACTACTCTTTTACTATCACAAGGTACATTGATTTTTTTCAAAGTAATTTGCTTGTTTCACTACTTATAAAATCAGTGAAGATTTCGTTTATTGTAACTTTCGTAACTCTTCTTACTGCATATCCTGTTTGTTATTACATAGCTTTTTATGTAAAGAAAAATAAAATGCTATGGCTTGTTTTATTGACTTTACCTTTCTGGACATCCTATCTTTTGAGGGTCTTTTCTTGGAAAATTATCCTTGGAACTAAAGGAGTTATTAATTCTTCCTTAATTAATGCAGGACTGCTTAGCGAACCTCTCACTTTTTTAATGTATTCTGAGACAGCGGTTATTATAACCCTCACCCATGCATGGGCGGCATTTGCTTTACTGCCTTTGTATGTTTCATTGGATAAAATAGATTTTTCTCTAATTGAAGCTGCCAGAGACTTAGGATTGTCAAGACTAGAAACTTTTTGGAAAATCACTCTTCCATTATCTCTTCCTGGAATAATTGGCGCTATATTAATTATCTTTATTCCAACTGTTGGAGATTATGTAACGCCTGCTTTGCTTGGGGGAACTGACGGTAGAATGCTATCAAATATGATTCAAGCCTACTTTGGAAAAGTAAATAATCTTCCTCTTGGGGCTGCTTCTGCGACTATTATGCTTATTACTGTAGCAATAGTGACAATCGTTGTTTCATATACAACAAAAAAACTTACTCAGAGGATTTCATAAGTGGAGCAAAAAAATAATACATTGTTAATTTACACCTTATTGTATTTTGCATTTTTATATATTCCTGTTTTATTCTTACCAATATTTAGTTTTAATGACGCAAATTATATGTCATTCCCCCTCTCTGGATTTACAACAGAGCATTATGAAGAAATGTGGGCAAAAACAAATTTACATAAAGCTCTTTGGGCTAGTATCAAAGTAGGTGTAGTGGCAAGTGTTGTCAGCACAACAATAGCATTGTTTGCGGCCAAAGCATTCGCACGGTATAAATTCAGAGGACAAAATATTTCTTATGGTGCCATTATGATCCCTTTTTTAATCCCTGAAATTATTTTAGCAGTTGCAATACTTGTGATTTGGTTGAGCCTTGGTTTTAAATTAGGACTTGTGCCGGTAACTTTAGGACATATTCTTTTTTGTACTCCGTTCGCGATGCTTATTTTAATCGCTCGTATAGAAGGATTTGATTTCTCACTTGAGGAAGCTTCAAGAGACCTTGGAGAAAACGCTTGGGGGACATTTTACCGAGTATCTCTTCCATTATACCTACCAGGCATAATAGCTTCACTTTTATTGAGCTTTATCATTTCATTTGATGAATTTGTTCTGGCATTCTTCTTAACTGGAAGTGATGCAACATTGCCTATGTATATGTGGGCTCAAATGAGATTTATTCAGAAACTGCCTCATGTATTGGCTCTAGGAGCGGTTATAATTGTGTTTACTACTTTTATAGTTTTGTTAGCATTCTGGTTACGAAACCTTGGTCAAGGAAAAGAGAAAGCTGAATTTGGAATAAAAATACATGAATGATTCCTTCATACAGATAAACGGAATTTCTAAGCATTTTGGAAATGTAAAAGCGGTAGATGATGTCTCTTTTCAAATTAAAGAGGGAGAGTTTTTCTCTCTGCTAGGTCCTTCAGGTTGCGGCAAAACAACATTATTAAGATTATTAGCCGGCTTTGAGTATCCGACTAGTGGTAATCTATTACTTGATGGCAGTGATATTACTGCATTGCCTCCTGACAAAAGACCTACAAATATGGTTTTTCAGAATTATGCAATTTTTCCTCATATCAATGTTGAAAAAAATGTTCAGTTTGGCTTGAGAAAACTCGGCTTAACAAATGATGAAATTATCAAAAGAGTTAAGGACGTTTTGTCGTTGGTAAAATTAGAAGGTTATGAGGAACGCTATAGTAGCCAACTATCTGGAGGTCAAAGACAAAGAGTGGCATTAGCAAGGGCTTTAGTAAGACAACCAAAAGTATTATTACTGGATGAGCCACTTGGGGCACTGGATAAAAAGTTACGTGACGAAATGCAACTTGAACTTAGAACTCTTCAAAAAGAGATTGGAATAACTTTTGTATTTGTTACACACGATCAGCAAGAGGCTATTAGTATGTCAGATCGTGTTGCGGTGATGAGTGAAGGTAAAATTCAGCAGATGTCGTCTCCAAACGAATTATATAAAAATCCTCAAAATATATTTGTTAGTGACTTTATTGGCGAAACTAATTTTTTAAGAGCTAAGACAGCTTCTAAAGATGGAGAATATATTAATGTTAACATTGAAGATCTTGGCTCGTTTAAAATAAAAAATAATCTTAATATAAGTGAAAATGCTTCAGATGTTATTTGCAGTGTTCGTCCAGAGACAATGATGATTGACAGAGAAAAATCAGATTGGGACATTTGCTTAGAGGGTAAAATCAGGCAAACATCATATCTAGGTGAAATGACAAAATTTTATGTTGAAACTAAAGAAATAGAAAAAATTATAACCGTATCATCACAATATTTTGATAATCAGTCTTTTCAAGATGGTAAATGCTTTATTAGCATAAATTTAAACGATATTTCCTTACTGAATAAAAAATAGCCTGCCCTCAAGAGAGAACAGGCTATTTTATTACTCAATTAGCAGTGAATTAACCGCCAGCTACCATTTCAGCCCACTGAGCTTCCATGTAGTCAGTAACTTCGTCAGTTGGCATCACAGAGAACATTCCATTATTTAAATGTTCGATAGGATTTGATGCAACACCACGCTCAGCTAATTCCTCAGCAGTAAGTGTGCTAAAGCCAGCTTTATTGCTGTGTCCATAACCCCACTCACTTAATAAGTATGCAGATGTTTCAGCGCTAGTAGCACCGTTAATCATTGCGTATGCTTTATCAAGGTCTGCACCTTTAACAATCGCAAGACCACATGCCCAAGTCATTGTGCCATTAGCAGGCTGCATCATTTTTGCTCCTGCACTCCATGCTATTTCGTTCCATCCAAGTGCTACGTCTATTTCCTCGTTTCCTAGCGCTTCAATCATTGAAGATGTATCTCCAAAGAATGCACGAATTTGACCATTATCTCTCATTTCACGAAACTTATCGATACCTTGGTCAATAGCAGCTTTCGTTAATTGATCTTGTTCTCTGATATCAATTCCAAGATGGTGCATCATTAAAAACAAAGAGTCTGCAGCGGAGTCTAAGATACCAACTTTACCTTTTACTCTTGGGTCTTCCATTAGTGCAAAACTTTCATTAGAGGCATCCATCCAATCGACTCTGTCTGCCATGTAAAACAATGTAGTGTCTCCCCAGTCGACTGGTGCAAAATAATGCTTACCATCAACCATACCACTTGGCAGGTCTCTAACTTCAGGGAACATATCATCCCAGTTGTCAATTCTTGACGGATCAAGTGGCTCTAATACGCCGGCTCTTACCCATCTTTTTATTTCACCTTGGCAAGGCCATGCTAAGTCAACTTCAAAGCCTGCTTTAAGCTTTTGCAATCCCTCTTCAGCATCACCAAATATTGAGTATTCGGGGGAACCATGCTCTGCAGCGTATGATCCAAATAGGCCATCATCATCATAGCCACCCCACAAGAAGACTGATCCAGGTCCTGGTTTAGACTGTGCAACTTCTTCTTCTTGTTGAGAACATCCAGCTATAAGAGCTATTAAAGCTGCTCCTAATAAAACTGTAAAAATTGATTTTTTCATTATTAATCATCCTTTTTTTTTATTTATACTAAAAATTGTACACCTATAGGGTCGTTGGTCAATATATTAAAAGTGAATCAAAGGACGATTTTTGCTGGAATTGAGCCATGGATCTAACATTTCGTAGTTGTACCCACCCTGGAATACTAATTCATCACAGTACGATCGAGCAATAATTTGGATTCCTGTTGGAATATTGCTAGAGCTTAATCCTGAAGGGACTGATAGGACCGGTAATTTACCCAACATGTTAAACGGATGTGACATAACCCAAGAAAAATCAGCACACTTCTGCTCTTTATTATTGATAACGATATTTTCATTAACAATATCAATATCAGCCTTAATGGAAGGTAAAGAGTTTGTAGGACATATAAATAAATCGTAACTGTCTAATATTGGTCCAATTTCTGAATACATACGGCCTGTGATTTCTGAGCTTTCAATAACATCATATCCAACATAAGCCCCTATTTGATCATGATAGTACTTCTCATTATTTTGTATCGCTCTTAAATGTAATTCAGGGACTTCAGCAAACATTTTTGCATAATCAGTTAGTAGTTTTTTTTCATCGTTTGAAAATTTTGCTATGAGGCCATAAAATGAATTAGCGTAATGACTAAAGCAAACTGAATTTACTTCATCTCGATTCCAATTTAATTTTACTTCTGTAATTGTTGCGCCAAGAGCCTCAAATTTTTTCAGAGCCTCCAATGTATTTTTTTCAACTTCTTCATCCACCTCAAAAAATCCAAGATCAAGTGAATAAGCAATTTTCCAGTTCTTAATATTCTCAAACTTATTAGGAATAATTTTTTTGGGTCTGAGTGAAGCAATATCATTTTTATTTGGACCACTCATAACATTCTGCATAAGGGCACAATCACTAACTGTTCTCGCAAGGGGACCAACAACACAATACGGATCATGATTAAAAGGATAACCCATTGGATTTCTTCCATAGGGAGGTTTGTAACCAACGACTCCGCAGGCCCCAGCAGGGATACGAATTGATCCACCTATATCACTACCAGTTGCAAGTGATGCACAACCTGACGCTAGTGCTGCAGCACTCCCCCCACTTGAACCTCCTGGTGTCATATCTAAGTTCCAGGGATTTCTTGTGACGCCATTAACTTTGGAATGGCAGAATGATGTCAGTGAAAATTCTGGGTTAGTTGTGCGTGCATGAATTATTGCACCAGAGCTTACAAGGGACTCTACATCTACGTCAGTTCCTTCTGCTATTACGTCTTTATAGATTAAGCTTCCATTCTTATTAGGTTGTCCCTTTATATTAACTTCATCTTTAATTGCTAAAGGTAAACCTTCCAAAGGCAAAGTAGATTTATCTTCAGTATATTTTAATTCTGAATGTTTCGCTTCTTTCAATGCTTCTTCGAAGCGAAAAAAATTAAAAGCATTAATTTTTGGGTTTACATTTTCAATTCTTTTTATTGTCTCATTTAATAGCTCAACTGGAGACAAAGATTTATTTTTAAATTTTTCTAGGGCTTCAGAAGCTGATAAATAACAAATATCGAGGTCTAAACTACTCATAAGATTATTTTATTTTAATTTATTAATTAATAAAATATATTGAATTCACACCATGATTGATCAAAACATTAGAGACATTATTAAAAACCAAGACCCTAATACGGGAATGGATCAGCTTTTTTTCACCAACAAAGCATTGTTTGATCTAAGTTATGAGGCTGTTTTCAAGAAACAGTGGGTATTTCTTACTCATCTATCTTATTTTAATGAAAACAATACATTCATTTATCAAATTAATGGCGGGTTTGTTGAAATAAAAAAGTCTAAAGATAATAATTTTACTATCTCATCATCTTTACCTGATATCAAATGTCATTTAAAAGTTTATGAAAGCTTAATTTTTGTCAACTTTTCTGAAGTACCATATTCATTTGAAGAATTCATAAAACCACTAGAACCATATATTAAAATTCATGGCCTTAATGACGGCAAGATCGCATTTCAAAAAGACTTTATATTTAATGCTTCCCATCTCGCAACCATTCACAACTTCAAAGAATGTGCACATTGTTGGGGAGGTGAGTTTACTCATAAAGATTATTTAAGTGTTCATGGAGAGGCGTATTGTAATTCTTATGGAGCTGGGGTTGGCTCAGGAATTGAATCTCCTGAATTCAATCAACGTATAAAAGATTGGACATTAGAAAGTCAAAATAAAGGTTTGTTTGTTGGCGAGTACAGTGAAGACACCAATAAATATTTTAGAATTGCAGAGCGCACTCCTTTACCTGAAGGCATTATGTCTGAGACAATGGATGGTAGCTATTCATGCTCTTCATTAATGGGTGACTTTAAAACTATAGGACCAGATCATGGTTATACCGCTATTGGTTTTAGCCCATTCAATAGCTTTGTTGCCAATAATGAATTTGTAATTCTTTTTTTATTTACTCCTGTTAGTCAAAATAAAACAATCGTTACTCAATTTTGGGTTACTCACAAAGATGCTGAAGTTGACATTGATAAAATGATTTTTCTTTGGGACCAAACGTCAACAGAAGACTCCCAATTGTGTGAAATGAATCAAAAGGGCATTGAAAGTCGAGCTTATCAGCCTGGAAAGTACGGCGAACTTGAGACAAGTTTGGTTCAATATCAAAAGTTCTATCTAAGTCATTTACAAAATCACGTTAATGGACTGACTTAAGTCAGGGATATAAAATGGAAGTTGCTACACAAGCTGAATTTGATGAAGTATTAAGTCAGCACAATAATATTCAATATGTCGATGCAATCTTCACAGATTTATGTGGCTATGTAAGAGGAAAACGTTTCCCCGTCCTTGAAGCAAATAAAATTTTTTCAGATGGCGTTCTTCTCCCATTCTCCGCATTTTATCTAGATGTTCTAGGAGGAGTAACAAACACCCTAAATCTAGGTTGGACAGATGGTGATCCTGATGGTGTTCTGGTTCCTGTTAAAGGAAGTATTAAGCCAGTCCCGTGGGATGAACGCTTCTTACAGGTATTAATCACAATGAGAAAAGAGCAAGAAAATTGGGGAGTGATACAAGACCCATCTGAGGTTGACCCTAGAAATATTCTAAAAAAAGTTATGAAGAATTTTAAGAACACTGGATTGAAGCCTGTGGCTGCTTTTGAATTAGAATTTTATCTTTTAGACAAAAATAGGGATGAGTTTGGGAAACCAATACCTGCTGAAGGTGCTAATAAAACACATGTTTATGGCATGCCAGACCTTGATCTCTTCGGTAAGTTATTTGATGATATTAACAAGAATTGCGAAATGCAAAATATACCAGCGACTACTGCTTCAAGTGAATTTGCTGCGGGACAGTATGAAATTAATCTAAAGCACACTGGAGATCTTCTAAAAGCCGCAGATGATGCTGCTTTATTAAGACGTATTATTAAAGAGACAAGTGAACGACATGGCTATGAAGCAACATTTATGGCAAAACCCTTTCTAGATCAAACTGGTAATGGAATGCATCTTCATCTCTCCGTTTATGATGAAAATGAAAAAAATATATTTGCTACTTCCAATCGTTACGGAAATAAAAAATTAAAAAGTGCTATAGCTGGTTTTCAATCAATGTTTTATGATAGTTTTCCAATCTTTATTCCAAATCGAAATGGTTACAGAAGAATAGAAACAAGAAATTTCGTTCCTGTTAATACAAGTTGGTCCTGGAATCGAAGAGATGTTTCATTAAGAATACCAGCTGGATCAAATGACGCAAAAAGAATTGAACATCGCGTAGCTTCATCAGATGCTAATCCTTATCTAGTACTAGCATGCTTATTAGCAGGGTTGCATAATGGCCTTACTAATGAATTGACCCCATCGAACCAAGTTGATTTTGATAATAATGAAGGAGCGGATAAAGAAGCCGATATTGATATGCCAAAAAATATGGACCAAGCGTTAGCGCGTTTCCAGTCTTCCAAACTATTAAAAAAATATCTTGGGAAAGAATACCTTGATCTTTATACTGCTGCAAAACAAGGTGAAATTGATCATGTCGAGTCAAGTTTTGTTCCTCGAGAGGAATATGATCTCTATTTATAATCATGACTGAATTACTTTTTAACAATGATGCTTACCTCACTCAGTCTGAAGCTGTTGTTACAAATATCGATCAAAACTCTATTCAACTAAATCGAACAATTTTCTACGCTGAGTCAGGCGGACAGCCGGGCGATCAAGGAGAGATCATCTTAGGAGATCAAATTTATAAAGTTACTGACACCCAGAAAGGCAATTCTCCAAATGAAATTATTCATTTAGTCGACAGTGATATTGATCAGAGCATTGTTGGTAAAGAATGTGAGATCAAAATTGATTGGGAATTGAGACAAAGTCATATGAGAATGCATACCTCATGTCATATTCTGTGTAGTTTGATTGACGCTTTAATTACAGGTGCTTCAGTTGGTGCACAAAAAAGTAGAGTTGATTTTGATGTTGACCCGAGTTTGCTTGATAAAGAGGCAATGAATCAACAGATTGATGAAATTATCAAAAATAATTTTCCTGTATTCACAAAACAAATTTCTGGAGATGAATTTAGAGATAATCCCCATTTAGCAAAAGGCGCTGCTGTTAGCCCTCCCATAATTGATAACAAAGTACAAATTGTTCAAATTGGTGAAGACAAAATTTTAGATATACAGGCGTGTGGAGGCACTCATGTGAGATCAACGGGTGAGATTAAAGGATTAGAGATTGGAAAAATTGAAAATAAAGGTAAAAGAAACCGAAGAGTGAACATAAGGTTTAAATAATGACGAATATTCTCATCAGAAGTGATAAAAATTCAGTTACTACATTAAGTTTGAATGACCTTCCAGCAAACAGTCTAAGTATGCCTATGATGGGAGAAATTCAAGATGAACTAACAAGTATTGATCATGATGACTCTATTCGAGTTGTAATTATAAAATCTGAAAGTGATAAAATATTTTCCTCAGGACATAATTTAAAAGAGGTAAAAGGCTTTCTTGATAATAATGATACTAAATCTCAAGTTGAATTATTTTCAACGTGTTCCTCAATGATGAAAAAAATTCAGGCTTTAAGTAAGCCAGTCATTGCGCAGGTCAGAGGCATAGCAACTGCAGCTGGTGCACAATTAGTCGCCTCATGTGATTTAGCTTATGGATCATTAGACTCAAAATACGCAACTCCAGGAGTAAATATTGGATTATTTTGTCATACACCTCAAGTTGCTGTCTCAAGGACAATCGGCAGAAAACCAATGATGGAAATGTTGTTAAGTGGAGAACCGATTTCGTCTGAAAGGGCTGTACAAATTGGATTGATCAATGCTGCGGTTGATAGTGCAGATTTAGAAAAAATAGTTGAAAAGTCATGCAATGATATTTGTAATAAATCAGCTGCCGTTATTGCCATGGGAAAGAAAAGTTTCTACCGTCAAAGTGAAATGCCATTAACTGACGCTTATGACTTTACGAGTGCAGAGATGGTAAGGAATTTAACACTCAATGATGGCAACGAGGGAATATCTTCTTTTCTTGAAAAAAGAGATCCAAACTGGTCTAACGACTAACGTCTAATTACATATTTATCAGGTACAATTTCTTTTTTAAGTATTTTTTCTCTTCTCAGAATAGTTAGTGAAGAAACAATAATGAAAAATGCACCAATATATGTATTCCATGCAGGAATTTCATTCCAAATAAAATAGCCAAAGATTATTCCATAAATCAAACTCAAATACTTTAAAGGCGTAACAATTGATACTTCAGCATTCTTGTATGCTTGAGTTAAAGCGAGGTTTCCAATACCTCCACTAATCCCAACTAACGCCAACATGCCAAAATCAAATAAAGACACAGGCCACCAATACCAGCCACCAAAAGGGATTGTAAATAGAGAAGCAATTATTCCGAAAATTGTAAAGTATAAGGCTATTAAGTATGTAGGCTCTGTTTCACTTAACTTGCGTATCGAAATTGCAACTATTGAAAAAAATATACAAAATAAAATTGGTAAGATCATATAAAAGTTAAATCCGGATGATGTTGGATTAACTATTACTAAAACTCCAATGAACCCAATTGCAATTGCAGTCCATCTCCTGCTTCCAACTATTTCTCCAAGAATGAAAATTGATAATAATGTACTGAAAATAGGCGATGCGAAAGTAAGCGATACTGTTGTTGCCAGAGGTAAGAAATGTAAGCTTGCGTAGACACAAAATAAAGCAATTGTTCCAGCTAAACTTCTAATAAAATGAAGTCCAGGCTTTGAAGTTGTTAATAGATGTGCCCATCGATCACGAGGTATTGTAAATACAAGAGGTATTAAGCCTCCTATCATTCGCCAAAATACAACGTAACCAATACTGTAATCTTCTGTAGTCCATTTTACTGCCAAATCCATTAATGCAAAGCCAGTCACACTGACGAGCATAAAAAAAGCACCAACTTTTATATTATTTTCCATATATAAAACGATCTAAGATTGCGATTACAAATATTAAGAATTAGACTAGCATAAAAATTATGAACGTTTGGAAATATTTACTCGCTGCTTCTCTTGGCAACATGATTGCAGGTCCTCTCGGAGCATTAGCTTTTACAGCCGGTGCATATTTTCTTGGGAAGAAAAACAACTTTAGAAATCCTGGTGCAAATTTTAATACGCAGCAAGGTGTTTATGCGCTTGGCTTAGTTGTGTTATGTGCAAAGTTAGCTAAAGCAGATGGGAGAGTCACAGATGATGAAATAAGAAAATTTAAAAAGATTTTTAAAATCCCTCAAGAAAACATGAAACAAGTTGGCGCTATCTGGAAGGAAGCATCGCAAACAAGCGCCGGATTTGAACCATATGCACAGCAACTAAGGGACACTTTTAGCCGATCACCTCAAATGTTAGAGCAAGTAATCATAGGACTCTTTGAAATTGGCTATGCTGATCATGATTTATCTAATCCCGAACTAAAATATATAAAAAAAGTCAGTCAAATATTTGGAATTGATCAAGCAACTTTTAGCAGATTGAGAAATTCAAGACCTGAGTTTGTAAAGGAAGACCCCTACAAAGTATTGGGAGTTAATAAATCACAATCAACATCAGAGATTAAAAAGATCTATCGAAACTTGGCTAGAAAAAATCACCCTGATATTGTTAGGGCTAAGGGAATTACTGATAAGAGTTTAATAACTAAAGCTAAAGAAAATTTTCAACGTATTAATGATGCTTATGAACAAGTTCTAAAAATAAGAGGTGAAAAATAGGCATAATTTAAATTTTTTTATCAGTTTAAATTAAATGACCACGGGATATACTTAGTTATGGAATTTATGACATTTATTGCTGTTTGTATCTTAATCTATCTTGTATATTTAATCCGTCAGGATTTTAAGGACCACTCAGTGCGTATTGAAAGCCAAATGCAGAGAGTTACTGAAGTGGTTATCAAAAGCCAAGACAAAGACGAATAATATTTATTTTTTCTTACCCCAACTATTTCTTTTTCTATTCCTTATCAATGGCGGATAAGTACCAGTTGATAAGAAGATCTTGATAAATCTCCACTGCAAGAACCATATTTTTTTTAAAACCTGAAACATTCTTAGGATTCTTTTTTTAATTAATTATTTTAATTCAATATTTTGGCAAATTCATTATAAATAATCCCTATGAATACCGACATATCATCTTTTAATCAGTGGATAGAGGCTTGGGATCATTTTTATGATAAAGAAAAAGAGCTGGTTGACTTAGACCCCAATGCCGCACTGGTGTCATCCGTGAGTAGTGATGGTAAGCCCAATGCTAGAGTTATACTTATTAAAGATGTCAGCCAAGAAGGTTTCACATTTTATACAAATTATGAGTCACAAAAAGGGAAAGAACTTTTTCATAATTCAGAGGGACATCTAACATGGTACAGCCGTGCACAAGGAGCTTCAATTAGAGTTCAGGGAAGAGTCGAAAAAATAAATCCAAACTTGTCTGATGAGTATTTTTCTTCACGTGATCGTAATGCTCAAATATCAGCAAGCATTTCAAAACAATCTTATGATGTTGATAGTCGTGAAGTACTGGATAGAGAATTTCAAGAGTTCGCAGATGCACATGAAGGAAAAGAAATAAAAAGACCTCATCACTGGGGGGGAATAATCATTATACCTTCAAGAGTAGAAGTATGGAAAAGCAGAGATGATTATAAAACTCGACTGCATGACAGAATTGTTTTCACACAATCAAATGATACATGGATAAAGACCAGACTTTACCCATAGAGTTTTTGTGAAATGATAAAAATATTTTTAATATTTTCCCTCTTTATTCTGTGGCTACCCAACGTATCAGCAGATGATTTACCAACACCTCGATGGGTAACTTCAAAAAATACAATTAATTGTCGGGCGTCATATATTACAGATGAAGATGGAAAAGCTATGGGGTCCATAAAATATCAATATGTAAAAAAATATTTTCCATGGGAAGTCGTCAGGAATATTGATGATCTATGGGTTCAGGCTAGAGATCCTCTAACTGATGACTTATGTTTTCTTTTCAGGCCGATTCTATCACCTAAGAGAGCAGCAATTACAAAAGAAGCTGTATTGGGTTACAATAATCCTACAGAAAAGAAGGTCGTGGCTAAAGTTGAAAAAAATGTACATGGCATGATACTCAAAGCTGATACAGCTTTTATCTTGTTTGAGGTTTATTTAGAGGAAGAGGGTAAAAAAAGTAAATTCTATATTCCAAAAAATAAAGTTTTTGGCATCTATCCTAATGAAATCATCAATTGAGTGGTTTGAAAAAACACTTATTTTCTGATATAATACCTTCCTGAAGCGATACATAACTCACCATTAAAGGAAGCGGGATCGGTCGACTTTTTATTGTTAATTTAATAAAAGGGGAAGCTAATGATTTTTTCTAAATTCCTAAACGCTACAAACTGGCATAAGCGTCCATATACTGAAATTCTTGATGAAGTCAGGGAGATTACAGATTATTTAGATCAAAATAGTAATTTTAGACAAGTATGGTTGAGTGAACATCACCTACAAACTACAAATAATTGGACAATGGAGTGCATACCCAATCCAATTTTACTGGGCTCAGATCTTGCAGCCCGCACAAAAAATATTCGCATCGGATTAGCCGCAGCTATCGCAACCTTTTGGAATCCTCTGAGACTAGCTGAAGATGTTGCGCTTTTAGATAACTTGTCATCAGGCAGGTTGGATGTGGGTCTCGGTCGAGGTGTATTTGGAAAAGAAGCTATCCACATGAACATTGAGGCCGATTTAAAAGATCAGCCAAAAAACTTTAGATTGTTTGTTGAAACGCTAGACATATTAAAGAAAGCTTGGACGCAAGAATACTTTTCACATAAAGGTGAATTCTATGAGTACCCAGCTCCAGAATTTAAATATTCTAATCCACTGTTGAATGAAACATCAGATGTTGTTGACCCGGAAACAAATGTCTTAAAGAAAATCAGTATAGTTCCTAAACCGTTTCAAAAAAATCTTCCTTTATGGCAAGTAGTTGATAGTCCTAGTTCAATTGAATTTGCTGCAAAGAATGGTCTTAATTGCTTGATGTGGCTACCAACAATTGCTTCCTTGAAGTCACGCTTTGAAATTTATGCAAATGCTAAATCTGAGGTTGAAAAGAGAGATGTTCCTATGGGCGAGGGAATTGCATTGGTTCGTGATTGCTTTATTGCCGATACAATGGAAGAAGCTAAAGAATTAGCGGGTGAGCATTTTTTAAGATATTTAGTATCTGTTTGTGGCGGAGGCAGAGGAGTAGGCATCTTTGCAAACCCTGGTGAGGAATTACCAAAAACAGATAATCCAATTGATCTTTTAACATACGATTGGATCCATCCGAGAAACCAATTAGTAGGTACAGCTGAATTTGTAATCGATAAAATTCACGAATTAAAGTCAGAATTAAATCTTCAGCAGTTGGCAATATGGTCAAATCCCCCTGGAATGCCTCACAATGCGGCGATGAAATCATTAAAATTATTTAATGAAAAAGTTGCTCCTCAATTCAGTGATGATAATTTAATTAAGAAAGTTTCTTAGTGTCTTCAAAAAAAATGACTGGCGGCGAAGCCGTTGTTGAAACTTTATTGGCAAATGAAGCTGAAGTGATTACAGGGCTGATCGGCTCATCGACACTTGAGATCTTGGATGGTCTTTATAATAATTCCGATAAAATCAGATATATAGGTTGCAGACATGAGAGCAATGGGATGATTATCATGGATGCCTATGCCAGGTATACTGGGAAAAATGGAGTATTTTTAAGTGGCCAAGCAGGTCCTGGTGTCAGCAACACAGTAACTGCGATGGCTCAGGCAAAGGCTGCTTTTTCGCCAGTTGTTAACCTTGCTGGAGCAATTGCATCAGATCACAAAGGCAAGGATGCTTTTCAGGAAATAGATCAGGTTAGTTTGATGCAAGCGGTATCAAAAAAAGTTTTTGAAGTAAAAGAAGTTGAGTCAATACCAGAAGTTTTAAATGAAGCGATGCAAACAGCACTGACACCTCGCTGTGGCCCTGTTCATGTAGATATGCCTAGAGATGTTTTAGGTAAATCAGCTGAATTTAATCGGCCTACGAAATTTAAATCTATACCAGCTTTAGCTGCTGATGAGGAAAATTTAAAAAAAGCTGTAAAGCTTTTAAGTGAATCACATAAACCTGTAATTCTAGTTGGGGCAGGAATTAAGAATTACGGAACAAGTGCAGCAGATAGTGTTTTAAAGTTAGCTGAACTTCTCAATGCCCCATGTGCCACTTCTCCAGGACATGGTGATGCAATTCCATATAGTCATCCGTTAAATGCGGGATCAGCCGGCCCTCGTGGATCAGGGTTAGGAACAAAACTTTTAAGAGAGGCGGATGTGATTCTAGTTTTAGGGAGTCGATTAGGTTTTAATACAACGTTCTATTCTTACGAGAACCTAAATGAAAAGGCTTCAATTATACAATGTGAAATAGATCTGAATTCGATAGGCCGATATTTTCCTGTCGAAGTAGGCATACATGCGGATGCTAAAACTGTAACCAATGAGCTTTATAAAATGCTTGAAACACATAAGTCAAAAAAAGAAGTACAAGATTGGTCAGATCAATTCAAAGACAATAGAAAAAATTATTTTGATAAAAGAGATGCTGATGCTGATACTAAAAGTGTACCAATTTTACCTTCAGGATTATTTAAAGAATTAAGGGGAGCCTTGCCGGAGGATTGTGTCGTAACTTTGGATGCGGGCACAATGTGTCTCCAGTTAACTGATGCTCTTCAATATCATCAACCAAAGAGTCTATTTTCTCCACTCGATTTTGGGATGGTGGGATTCTCTTATCCCGCTGGACTAGGGATAAAACTTGCAGCCCCTGAAAGACCCGTAGTTTCTTTTCATGGAGATGGTGGCATGTCCATGGTTATTCCAGAGCTTTCAACTGCAATCGAAAATAATATTAATACTGTTGTATGTGTCATGAATAACGGCACTTGGGGCGCTGAAGCAGCCTACCAAAAAGATTTTTTTGAGGGACGTTTTATTGGTGCTCATATCACTACTCCTGAGTTTGATAAAGTTGCTGAATTGTATGGATGTAAGGGCATAAAGGTTGAAAAAGCAGGAGATATTGGAGACGCGATTAAAGCTGGAATTGAGGCTGACTGCCCAACAGTAATCGATGTTCAATGTTCTCCTGATGCACTATATTCATTCAGGCAGGACTCATTTAAACATAAAGTAAAACAGTAGGATCATATTATGACACTTGAAATCAGGAAGATGTGTAAGTTTGTTGATACAACATATGTTGAAGATTTTAAAAAATGTGATGAACCTGTAGTTTTAGTATCTGTCGCAGCAGTAATTACAAACCCATGGGTTGACCAAGGCTATGTAGAAGACTTAAAGCCTACAATTTTAGAGATAGCCCCAAAGCTTGGTGATTTTTTAGTTGGTGAACTATTAGATGAAATTGGCTCCCCAAAAAAAGTCTTAGCCTACGGTAAGGCGAGTATGACAGGGATGCGTGGAAGCATACAACATGCAAGTGCACTGATTCATACATTACATTTTGGCAATAAATTTCGAGATGCTGTTGGAGGAACATCCTATCTTTCATTTACCAATGTACGTGGACTTGCAGCTTCAAAAATATCAATTCCTATGATGCACAAAACAGATCCCGGTTTGAGACAATTTTATTTAACTCATGAGTTTACCATTCATGATGCTCCTGGTCCTGCTGAATTAGTTATAGCAATTGGCGCAAGTACTACCCCCCAAGCTCATCATCGTATCGGAAACCGTTATGAAGATGAAAAGGAAATGGGACTGAAATAATATTCATGTCATTTCGTGAAGGACTTGACGATCAAGGTACATATTATCAATTTAATGAAGTTACTGGCACTACACCCATAGTATTTATTCATGGGGTTGGTTTAAGTTTAGAAATATGGAAACCCCAAAGAGATTTTTTTAAAAATCATTCAACAATTGTATACGACTTATATGGTCATGGAAGAACTACGAACGCTGATGACATTGCCTTCGATAAATTTTCCAATCAAATTGATGGCCTCATGCAATACTTAAAATACCCTTCATGCCATTTAATAGGTTTTTCCTTAGGCGGGTTAATCGCTGCTCACTATGCTTCAACAAGATCAAATAAGATCAATAAATTAATTTTATTTGGGACCATCTATGGACGAAGTACCGAACAACAGCAAGAAGCTATCAAAAGGTATGAAAATGTTTCAAAAGAATATTTTGATATTCCTAAACAATTAAGTCGATGGTTTAATGAGGATTATCTTAAAAAAAATCCTAATGAGAGCCAATTGGTATCAACAATATTAGAAAACAATGATCATCAAGAGTTCTTAAAATCATATAAATTATTCTCTCATTTCCAAGACAATATGATTTTGTTTAATCAAATTTCAGCTCCTACATTAATTGTAACTGGAGAAAATGAGGAAGGATCTACGCCTGAAATGTCGAAAAAGATTGGGGAAATAGTTAAAGATAGTAAAGTAGAGATTATTCCTGATGGAAAACATATGTGTGGCATGGAGTGTGCAGACAAGGTTAATCAAGTATTTGGAAACTTTTTAAATGGTAACTAATAATATTCATAATTATCAAATGTTCATAGATGGTCAATGGACAGAAGCAGAAAATAATCAAAGATTCGAAAGCACTAATCCTGAGAACAATAAACCTTGGTCTTCATTTCCAGATGCAACAGTCAATGATGTCAATAACGCAGTTGCAGCTGCTAAAAATGCATTTAAGTCGTGGTCAGCAAGTGATGTAAAAATAAGAGCTCAATATCTGCGGGCAATAGGTGATCAGCTTAAGAAGAACGCTGAGCATATTGGAAAAATAGAAACTATCGATAGTGGTAAACTTTTGAAAGAAACAAAATTTCAAGCTGAATATATGAAAGATTATTTTTACTATTATGCAGAGCTCGCTGAGAAAATGGAAAATACAAAAATTATTTCTGACATAGATAAGCCTGATATGGAAGTTATTGAAGCAAGTGAACCAATTGGTGTTATCGCATGTATCATTCCATGGAATTCACAAATGTTTTTAACGGCGACTAAAGTTGCGCCTGCACTGGCTGCAGGGAATACAGTGGTGATTAAATCCTCTGAACTTGCTCCTGCACCGTTAGCTGAATTTGCAAAATTAACAGAACAAGTAGGATTGCCAAAAGGCGTTATAAATCTAGTGAGTGGAGGAGCAGAAGTTGGAAAAAATTTAACATCCCATAAAGATATAGGCAAAGTGCTCTTCACAGGTGGGACTGAAACAGGATCTCATGTAATAAGAAATACAGCTGAAAATTTTGCACAGTTAACCCTTGAACTTGGAGGGAAATCGCCAGTTATTGTATTTGCAGACGCTGATGTAGAAAATGCATTAAACAATATTACGACTGCTATCTTTTCTGGAAATGGCTGCAGCTGTATTGCTGGATCAGTATTGATTCTGCATGATAAAATTTATGATGAATTTCTTAACCAATTAAAAAATAGAGCTGAGAGTATTAAATTAGGTTCACCGCTTGAGGCGGAAACTCAAATGGGACCGTTAAATAATCTCAAACAAGTAGAGTTCATTGAAAAAAACATTGAGTTATCTATAAAACAAGGAGCTAAAATATTATGTGGTGGTAAGCGGCAAAATAATTGTTATTTCCCACCAACAATTATTGAGTGTCCAGACAAATCAATCAATACAGCCAACACAGAACTTTTTGGACCAGTTCTCTCTGTGATTAGATTTAGTTCTGAAGAAGAGGCCATAAATTTAGCAAATGATAATCGCTATGGCCTTTCATCAGGCGTGTTCAGTGAAAATGAAAAAATATGTGAGAGAGTAAGCAAAAAGATTGAAGCTGGTATTTGTTTTATAAATTGTTATAGGTTTATTTCATACGCTGCAAGTTTTGGCGGTAGAAAAAATAGTGGCTATGGACGAGAGAGCGGAGCTGAAGCAATAAGAGATATGCAATTAAGAAAAACTATCTGGAACTCAACTGCAAGAGTAACAGAAGACCCATTTAAGATCAGATAAGTATTTTTATTATGTCTAGTAAATTTAAACAAGATATCTCAAAACTTAATTATCTATTTAATCAAATAAAAGAACCAATAGTTTGTGTTAAATGCTCAGATGAATTAACTCAAGGCCTAACAGACGCAAAATCTATTCAAGATTATTCAAGAATCGATGTAGGTTTTACTGATCGAGGGCTTCAAATTTGGTGTCAAAGGCATCAATTAAATATTTGTCACATTAATTTTGAAGGAAAAATGCCTGAAGCAGATTTCAGGTGCTTAGAAAAAAAGAATAAATAAATGAAATATATTTTTTGGGATTTAGAGACATCAACATTGAACGCAGCTTATGGATCCATTGTTCAGGCAGCTGCTATATGCACAGACGAAGACTTTAATATCATTGACCAATTTGATTTGAGAGGTCGAATGAAGAGGGAATATCCTGTTCCTTCAGCAAAGGCTTTGTTAGTTAATGGTGTTTCCATTGATCAATTAAAGAATCATGAAAATTCAAACTTTAGTTTAATTGCTCAAATACAAAGTAAATTATTATCCTGGGGTGAGTGCCTTTTCATAGGATATAATTCAATTTCATTTGATGACATGCACCTAAGACAATCTCTTTATCAATCAGCTTTACCACCTTACATCACAAATACGAATGGTAATAAAAGAGGCGATGCGATGAAACTTCTTCATTCTGCAGCAGCAGTTTATCCAAACGCTTTTGTGAGACCGCTTGATGATAATACTGGTAAAATTACTTTTAGATTAGAAAAATTTGCTTCAGCTAATGGCATAGAGCATTCAAAGGCCCATGACGCTCTATCAGATGTTGAAGCAACATTGGGTGTTTGTAAGCTTATAAAAGACCGATGCAACGATGTATGGGAAAGTTCATTAAAAACTGCATCAAAACAAGACCTCTATAAATATGTTGATCAAGAAAAAGTGTTTTGTGCGAGTAGGTTCTTTAGAGGAAAAGAATATACGCACGGCCTTGCCTACATTACCAAGGATCCTTCATATGAAAATCATGTTTACTGTTTTGATTTGTCAATCGACCCAGATTATGTTTTTGATTTAGATAGGGCAGAGCTTAAGAAGATGTTTAAGGGTAAAAATAAGTGTTTTCATATGATCAAAGCGAACGAACAGCCGATTTTATTAGATGAAGATTATCTCTTTAGGTCAGAAGATTATAAAGATCTTTCATCCGAAATCGTAAATGAGCGTATGAAAAAAATAAGAGGTAACAAAAATTTTATAGAAAAATTTACTAATCTTCTTTTAGACAAAGGTGAAGATAGAGAACTTACCCAGGACCAAACTGAAAAACCTGTTGAAGAGCAAATTTATAATGGTTTTCCTAGTTCAAAAGATAATTATTTGATGTCTGATTTTCATGCCGCTGAGTGGGATAAGAAGTATGAAATTGCCCAAAAAATAACTGACAACCGCTCAAAGGAATTTGCAAAAAGAGTAATTTACAATGAAAAACCTGAGTTTTTACCAGAACAAGAAGTTAAGAATCGCGATAAAATAATAGCTGAGAAAGTACTCTCATTGGACAAATGTTCATGGAATACAATTCCAGGAGCGATGAGTGAAATTGATGATCTAAGAGAAAGTGAAGATGAAATTGATATGGATCGTTTGGAAGAAATTGATACGTATATTCAAGAACTGGATACATATCATAGGGAAAAGTTAGATGGATAATTTAACAGGTCTTGTTCTATTTAGTTGTGGCCTAATCATTGGTGCAGCAATTACTTATTTTTTATTGCAACGGAAAAAATCAGATGATGACAATGATAAAAGTCTATCTGATGTAAAAGAAATGGTTAAAGACCTCAGTAATCAAATTTCTCTAAAAGAAGGAAAAGATGAAGAGCGCTATGATTTAATTAACAAACTTACAGCAGCATTTACGGGAGGTTCAAAGAAGCAAGGAATTGCAGGAGAGATTTTATTATTGAATATTTTACAGCAGTCAGGTTTTAGAGAAGGCAAAGATTTTGAAGTACAGAAGAAATATGATGATGAAATTGATGGAGAGTTCAAAAAAAAATATCCAGATATTATTTTACACTTACCTGATGATAGAGATTTAGTTATTGACTCAAAAATATCACTGAGTGCATGGCAAGATTATTGTAATGCAGATGATGAAACTATTAAGATTGATGCACACAAAAGACATATTCAATCAATACGAACACATATTAAGAAGCTAAGTGAAGCAAATTATCAAAAAATTTATAAGATCAAAACACTTGATGCTGTGGTGATGTTCATGCCTTACGAAAGTGCTTTTGACTCAATGTTGGATAAAGTTGAAGAGGTAATTCTTGAAGCTAATAAATTTAAAATTATTTTAGCAAGCCCTTCAACATTGATCTCTGTACTGAAAATAATTGATAACATGTGGTCGATTAATGAGAGAAACAGAAATGCTGATTCTATTGCAAGCACCGCATTGGAAATTTATGCGCAAGTTGAAAAAGTTTATTCTGCCTTCGAAAATGCTGGACATGAACTTAATAAATCCATGGGTTCAATTGAGACAGCTAAATCAAGATTGAGGGATGGAAAGGGGAGCTTGGTATCCAGAGTTAAGAAAATGCTCAAATTAGGTGGCTTGAAACCAGATAAGGAAATTCCTGACTCTGAAGAAAATGAAGTTACAAAAATAAAAAAAATTAAGTAAATTCAATAGTTTAATAACGTTTTTAGCGGCCTTTAACCTTGACTTTAGGCCTCTCCGTACTTACATTACAACCAACTTAAGAAAGGAATCACTATGGCTACGAAAAATATTACAGACGCAACTTTTGAGGAAGAAGTTTTAAAATCTGATAAACCTGTCGTACTCGATTTTTGGGCGCCTTGGTGTGGTCCTTGTAAAATGATTGGTCCATCTTTAGAAGAAATCTCAGATGAAATGGCTGATAAGATTACTGTTGCTAAAGTTAACATTGATGAGAATCCAGAAACACCAACCAAATATGGTGTAAGAGGAATCCCAACAATGCTTGTATTTAAAAATGGTGAAGCTGCAGCAACTAAAGTTGGAGCTGTATCAAAGACAGCTATTGTTGAGTGGATTGAAGATTCAATCGCTTAATTAACTTCTAAAACTTTTCCAGCAAGATAGAGTGAACCGCAAATTAATATGCGCGTATTCTCATTTGCTTCATTAACACTTTTTACTGCTTCAGAAATTGAACTTGAAACTGCAATTTCGGCACATTGATCTTCTAGTTTATTTTTGAGTTCATCTGCTGGGATTGCATTGTCCTCACTCGGAATCGTTATTGTTGTAATCGAGAAGCAATTGCTAAATTGTCTGATATAGGCTGCAGGATCTTTTGTATTAATCATTCCAATAATGATGCATAACTTTTTTTCTGGCAAATTCTTTAGTGTCTTATTCAAATTAAATGCAGCATCAACATTATGTGATCCATCTAAGTAAAGTTCATTTGATGGTTTCATTTTTGAACATAACTTGCCATCCTCTATTTTTTGCATTCGGCCAGGGAAATAAACAGATTTGTGTTTTTGATCTTTTAAGAATTCTCTTACTTCTATGTTTGGTAATTGAGATATTGCAGCAATTGCAAGCCCAATATTTTTCTTTTGAAATTCATTTTGATCATCGAAATTAGAAAATTCCAATGTACTTGTATTGTCTTCATAAATGAGGGTGCCATTTTGTTCCGTTATGTTCCAGTGTATTCCATGAGCAAAAACAGGAGCTTCATTGTGCTCTGCTTGATTTATCAACATCTCTTTTGCCTCGGGATAGGGTTGAAAGCCAATGATTGCTGGAATTTTAGTTTTAATAATACCAGATTTTTCAAATGCAATTTTCTCAATGCTATTTCCCAGGAAATCCTGGTGATCGAAAGATATTGAGGAAATTATTGAGATTAATGGGTCAATTACGTTACTGCTATCAAGTCTTCCGCCAAGCCCTACCTCTAGCAGAGTATAGTCAGTACGTGATCTTGATGCTGCCTCAAAAAATGCTGCAGAAGTGCTTTCAAAAAAAGTTATTTCTGAGCCTTCATTTATGTTTTTAATTTTGTTTAAAAGATTAAATAAGTCTTCATTTGTTATCTGTTTATCATTTAATTCAAAACGTTCATTAAATCTGACCAGATGAGGAGATATGTAGGCATTGGTAGACTTATTATTGTACCTGAGTATTTCTTGAATAAATCTTAGTGTAGAATATTTCCCATTAGTACCTGCTATATGCAATATATTGTTAATTTTGTTTTGTGGATTTCCTAACTTATTTAAAAGTATTTTAATTCGATCTAAAGAAAGATCAATTTTCTTAGGGTGTAGTTTTAATAATTCTTCTAAAAGATTATCGATTTGAACATTAGAGATACTCAATTAAGCAACTCGTTTTAATAACAGTGAAATAATTTGAGATAATTTATCTTTTAAATCTTTTCTGTGTACTACCTGATCTATAAATCCATGATCAAGCAAATATTCAGATCGCTGGAAACCATCAGGAAGAGTTTCGCCTACAGTATTCGATATAACTCTGGGTCCAGCAAAACAAATTAGTGCATTTGGTTCAGCCAATGTAACAGATCCAAGAGATCCAAATGAAGCAGTTACTCCGCCACTTGTTGGATTAGTATTGACTACGATGTAAGGTAATTTAGCATCCTTAACCATTTGGCAAGCAATGGTTGTCTTTGGAAGAGATTGAAGTGAGTGTTGATTTTCATCCATTCTTGCTCCACCTGAGCAAGTAAAAACAATTAATGGTGTATGATTCGTTACCGAATGCTCTGCAGCTTTTATCATAGCCTCTGCAGCGGAAGCCCCAACTGAGCCCCCCATGAAATGAAAATTCTGAGCGGCAATTGTTACATTCATGTTATCTATTTTGCCAAACCCGATCAAAAAGCAATCATCCATATCTGTTTTAGAGCGAGCCTCATTGAACCTTTCTTTGTAAGTTTTGAGAGCTTTGAAATTTAATGGGTCACTAAAACCTGAGGGATATTTAATTTCCTCAAAAACTCCACCATCAAAGAGACCTTTAAACCTAGCACGGGGATGAATTTGTAAATGCTCATCGCAATTGGGACACACAAATAATGTTGACTCCAGATCACTTGAATAAAGCATAGTTTGGCACTGTGGACATTTAATCCAGGAATTCTCAGCGATATCTAGATTTTTCTTCTTACGTGGAAAAACTTTTGATATTGTTCTGGTAAGCCAATTCATGATTTCAATTTATTTGTAAGTTTTTTAACCATTGCGCCAATATTGGCAGCTGGATTCTGTCCCTCACGCACTGACTTAGATATCTCCCTGCAAAGTGCAGATCCTACTACA
The DNA here is from genome assembly GCA_003211835.1 of Pelagibacteraceae bacterium AG-461-B04. Classification (GTDB taxonomy): domain Bacteria; phylum Pseudomonadota; class Alphaproteobacteria; order Pelagibacterales; family AG-422-B15; genus CACNXQ01. The sequence goes on from QCRN01000006.1 coordinate 57,666, forward strand.
CAAGCGTCAGTGTCTTTAAAGTCTCCAATTGTTTCTTCAGTGATCCCAAATCCAATAATACATTTCTTCTCAGGTGCTATTGTCTTAATAAAATTAAACCTGTCCTTTATTTCACTTGGGCTCACTTTTAATTTTTGTCCAGTGGTTGATAACATTGAAATATAATAAACAACATCATGAGCATCGTTCAAAATTAATTTTAACCTCTTTTCATTTGTTGTGGGACAAAGTAGTTGAATGAAATCTATATTATTGTTTTTACATTTGGCTGCAAAATTAAGGTTAAGAGGCCACGGCCAATCTACACAAATAATTCCTGCCACCTTGCTCTCTACACACTTGCTTAAAAAACTATCTTCACCGTATGACATAATTTTATTTTGATAGGTCATTATGATTACATTTGTATCAAATTCATTTCTTAATGTTTTAATTATATCAAATACATCGTCTGTTTTTATACCATTAGAAAGAGCTCTGTATGTACCATCTTGAATTGCGCCTCCATCACCGATGTTTGCGCCATGGCCCAAGCCACATTCAATAATATCTGCTCCCGAACGAGCTATTTCTCTAAAGATTTCAAGAGAAGTTTCTTTGTTTGGGTCTCCACCAACTGTATAAGTTAAGAAAGCTGCATTATTTTGATCAAACGCATTTAATAACGGTGAGTTAGTCATATTTTATATCCTAAACGTTCAGCTATTATTCTAGAGTCCTTTGCAGAGTCTCCACAAGAGTCAACCACAATAATAGTATCCTTACTTAAAGATGGGGCAATTTTTATTGCTTCAGCAAAAGCATGAGAAGGTTCTAGTGAAGGACTCACAAAACCTTCCATTCTACTTACCAGTTGAAAAGCATTAATCGCTTCCTCATCAGTTGCAGAGGTATATCTTGCTCTACCAGACTCTTTAAGAAAACAGTGCAGTGGTGAAACGCCTGGATAGTCTAAACCCGCACTAATAGATGCTGTTTCCTCAATCTCTCCCTGATTATCTTGGATAACATATTGTGTTGCTCCGTGAAGCACACCTAAAGGAGAATTATTGGTAAGAGGTGCCGCATGCATTGATGACTCTTCAGGTCCACCAGCTTCTACGCCAATTAATTCAACATTATCATGATCTATCCATTCATTCCAAAACCCGGCTGCAGAGGATCCTCCTCCAACACAGTTAATCAGTTTCATGTCTTTCGGGACCTCTCCAAACTCATCAATCACCTGTTTTTTCATTTCACGAGAAATTTGTGCAGTAGACCATGCACAGATTTTGACAAATATTGTTGGTCCAACCGTACTGCCAACGCACATGTGTGCCTGCTCGTTTTCACTAGTCCACCATCTCATACATTCTGAAACGGCATCTACAAGTGTTTGAGAACCTGAATCAACAGGTATAACCTCTGCACCATAGCTTCTCATTGAAAATACATTAATAGATTGTCGCTCGATATCTTTAGAGCCCATAAATATTTTACATTTCAAATTGAACTTGGCAGCGGCCATACTCAACATCTTTCCCGCATAACCCGCGCCCGTATCTCCACCGATGAAAGTTTTTCCTAATCTTTTACAGATAAGACTATGAACTACAGCATTGTATGCCTTATGTGCACCGCCAGTAGCTTTTGAAACAAGCTTGCAGTAAATTTGTGCTCCCCCAAGGTGATTAGTAAGGTTTTCCAGTTTTATGAAAGGAGTAGGAGCTCCTATAAAGTTTTTGAAGTAGAAATCTCTTTCTGCAATGAAGGTATCGTCATTTCTAAGTTTTTCAAACTCTTTAGTTAATTCTTCAATTGGGTGATTTAAACTTTCCGCAATCTGATTTCCACCAAATTTTCCTCCCCAGTATCCATTCTCATCGTGCTGATCAATAAGTGGAATACCCTTTTGTAATTCGATCATATATTATTTTTTGCTTTATCAATAAACTCAGTAATTAATTGTTTATCTTTTATACCCTCTGAATCCTCAACACCAGAACTAACATCAAAAAAACTAGTCTTTTTAAGGTTTATTGCTGAGATTATATTGTCTTTATTGAGTCCTCCTGAGAGAAAAAAGTTCTTAGATGTATATAAATTCTCAATTATATTCCAATCAAATCTATGCCCAGTCCCTCCTTGAACATTAGCTTGAGGAGGTGAATCAAGTAGGAAATATTCTACAACTGGTTCATATTTAATTAATTCATCTAAATCTTTAGTAGAAGAAATTCCAAAGGCTTTAATAATCTTAAAATCATAATTTAATTTTATTCTTTTTACTATTTCAAGAGTTTCTTGACCATGCAATTGAATATAATGAAATCCAATTCTTGATAAATCATCTAATAACTTATCATCTGGATTAACTGTGACTGCTACAGGTATGGTTAGATCTTTTATGTCTGATAAAATTTGCTCACAATTTTCCACTGTAATATTCCTGTGAGACTTTTCATAAAAAATAAATCCAATAAAGTTTGCTCCCGCATCAACTGCGTGCTTTGCAATCTCTTTGTCTTTCACTCCACAAATTTTAATTTGAAGATCACTCACGTTATTTCTGAGTAGATATTTTCAGCTGCTTTGCCAGGGTCTTTAGCATCTGTTATCGGCCTACCCACAACTAAAACATCAGCACCAGCGTCAATAGCTTCCTTTGCTGAAAGTGTTCTTTTTTGATCATTTGACACATTCTCTTTACCTCTAATTCCTGGAGAAATTATCTGTAGATTACTTCCATGAGCATTTTTTACTTCTGAAATTTCCATAGGACTGCAAACAATTCCATCCATACCACAATTGAACGCAAGTTGAGTTAGTTGTTTCACATTCTCATTGACTGATTTTTTAATACCAATCTCTGTAATGAGATCATCATTAAAGCTGGTTAACATAGTCACACCGATCAATTTAGTTTTACTATGAAGTTCATTTTTTGTATTTACACATTCAATAAGCATTTCCGAGCCCCCTAAAAGATGTAAAGTAGTATATTCTGGTTCAAATTGTAAAATATTACTAAGTGCTTTTTTTACTGTATTTGGAATATCGTATAATTTTAGATCTATAAAAATTGGAATTTCCAATTTTTTAATTTTTTCCAGTCCTAAAAGACCACAAGAAGTAAAAAACTCTAAGCCTAATTTAATCCCTCCTGTATATGGAGAAATTTGATTAACTAATTCCATTGCTTTATCAATATCACTTGTATCGATAGCGCAAAAAATAGGATTATTAGTCAAAACAAAATTAGAAGTTATCGCCTTCTTCTCGTGAAACAGAGGTATTATTTTTTGAATTTAATTTAAGTCTTAATTCTTTTCCAGTTTTAAATCTTGGAATATATTTCTCATCTACTTGAACTGCCTCTCCAGTTCTTGGATTTCTTCCTGTTCTTTCTTTTCTATATTGCACTGAAAATGCTCCAAAACCTCTTAATTCCACTCTTTTTCCCTCAGCCAAGGAATGTGTAATTTCATTAAATATCGTATTAACTATTCTTTCTACATCTCTGACAAATAAATGAGGATTAGCATCAGTAATATTTTGTATTAGTTTAGATTTAATTAAGCTCATATGATAATTATATGGTATTGAAACTTATTGTAAATAATTGAATTTAAGGAAGATTTAGTCTTCTTTTTTGTCTCTTCCAAGAGCTTTTCCTAATATTGCTCCAAGACTGGCTCCACTATCCTTTGAGCCATATTTTTCCATTGCTTCGCGTTCTGTAGTTTCCTCCATCATACGTACAGACAAACTAATTTTATAACTTGCTTGATCTATATTAGTTATTGTTGCGTCTAGTTTATCATTTTTTGCCCATCTTTCAGGACGTGCATCAGACTTTCGAAGAGCCAATTCATTTCTTTTAATTATAGAGACTGGTCCTTTTTCACCAACTCGTACCTTCAAACCAAAATCACCAGTTTCAACTACATTACATGTAACTATATCGCCTTTATGTTTATCTTTTAATTCATCAAATGGATTTCCATCAATTTCCCTTATAGAGAGTGATACCTTGTCGTTTTCATTTGTGATAATTTTAGCCTTAATATTGTCACCAACTTTATATTTCTTAATTTCTTCTTTTGGATCTGCATCCCATGAGAGATCTTTACTGAATATTGCCCCATCAATTTCACCCTCGAGGTTACAGAAAATAATTCCATCTTTAATACTTGAAATATTCGTCTCTATTATACTGCCAATTGGGTTGGCTTCATTGTATTTTTGCCAAGGATTGGGAGTTAATTGTTTGATACCTAGACTTAACCTTCTTTTCTCATGGTCAATTTCTAAAATTTGACAGTCAACAGACTGGGATCTAGCATATAAGTTGCCAGGTTTGGAGTTTTGTTTTTGACTCCATGTAAGCATATCTTTATGACAAAGACCCTCAACACCATTCTCAATTTCAATAAATATCCCGTATTCTGCCACATTGGTAACGACACCTTTAACTTTATCATCAACGTTAAATTTTTCCCTAACTAAAAGCCACGGATCACTCTCTAATTGTTTCATACCCACTGAAACGCGATTTTTTTCTGGATCAACTTTTATAATTTTGACCCTTACTTGCTGATCAATTTTTAAAACCTCAGACGGGTGACCAATTCTTTTATACGTAATGTCACTGCTATGGAGAAGAGAGTCATAGCCACCAAGATCTACAAATGCTCCATAATCGGTCAATGCCTTTATCTTTCCTTCTACTTCATCACCTAATTTAAGTTGTGAAAATCTTTCTTGTCTAACCTCTTTATGCATTTCCTCTAAGACTGCTCTTCGGGATACTACGATATTATTTCTTTTAGCATCCATCTTAAGAATTTTAAATTTTTGGGGAATATCCAATAAATGGCTCACATCTCTTTGAACTCTTGTATCTATCTGAGATCCTGGAAGAAATGCGGTAACACCAATTTCAACTGATAATCCACCCTTAACTTTTCCTGTAATGACCCCTTCTACTAATTCTTCAGCTTCAAAGGATCTTTCTATTTCGGCCCAAATTTCTTTTGATTTAGCTTTTGATCGCGAAAGTACACAATCGCCATTATGGTTCTCAATCTTGTCTAAATAAACATCTATTTCATCACCAACTTCTAATTCTTTTTGGTCTTTTCGAAATGCAAATTCACGTTTTGAAATTCTACCTTCGATCTTTGCTCCTATATCAACTATTACCGCATCATCCTCAATTTCAGAAATAGTCCCTTTAATGATAGTGCCTTCTTTTAATTTTGAATTTTTGATTGACTCAGCGAGTATTGAGTCGAACTCTGTCATTTGATTATTTTCTACGGACTCTTGATTCATATAGTTTTAGTTTTTAGTATTATCTTTATTAATGCGTTAAAAGCCTGTTCTATATCAATATAAGTGGTATCTAGCAATACCGAATTTGCGGCTGGCAATAAGGGGGCAATTTTTCTTGTCATATCCTTTCGATCGCGAACGTTTATTTCGTTAAAAACCTTACTATAGCTTGTTTTTTTGCCATTTTTTCTTAGCTGCTCTTGTCTTCTTTTAGCTCTTACTTCTGCCGCTGCCCACAAAAAAATCTTAAAGTTTGCTTTTGGAAAGATAATAGTGCCAATGTCCCTACCTTCAATAATCACAAATTTTTTATCATGCCCATATTTTTTTGGAAAACTTCTTTGGAAAGCAAGCAGTTTATTTCTTACTTCTTTTTTTGCTGATATTATTGAAGAAACTTTATCCACTTCACTAGAGTAAAGTTCTGCAGAGCCTAGATTATCTAAATCGATATAAGTAATACATTTTAAAATTTCTTTAGTGTTATTAATTTTAATTTTTCGTTTGATGATTTCTAATGCTAATACTCGGTATAACTTGCCACTATATAATACAGGTGCTTTAAATTTTTTTGAGATTTGTTTAGCTAATGTTGATTTTCCAACTGAGGCAGGTCCATCAATTGCAATTATTTTTGCCATTAATTTGTGGATAACTTTTTTAAATGTTTCTTAAAATCAGGATAACTTATTGAGATACAGGACTCGTCATCGATAATTAATTTGTTTTTAAAACGTAGACTTAAAATTATAAACGACATAGCTATTCTGTGATCACCATATGTTTTTATTTTTTTTGGATTAATTATCTGCAACTTGTTTGATCCTTTGATATGTATATCATCCTTCTTAGAAACGACTTTAAAGCCAATTCTTGATAAATTTGTTATTATACTTTTTATTCGATCGCTTTCTTTATGTCTAAGCTCTGATAATCCTCTCATAACTGTTACCCCTTTGGCCTGTGATGCGGCAATTGAGAGTATCGGATATTCGTCTATCAAATAGGGAGATAGTGATGCTTTTATTTTTAGCGATTTTAGTAAGCTATATGTGACTTTTATGTCGCCAACATTTTCACCAGATACTGTTTTAGTTTTTTTTACACTTATCTTACCTCCCATCATTTTAAGGACATCTATAAAAGCAATTCTAGACTTGTTAAGCGCTATATTTTTTAGAGTAATTTTAGACCCTGGAATAATAAGCGCTCCTACAATAAAAAAAGCTGCACTGGATGGGTCACTTGCTACTATAATATCTCTTGGCTTTATTTCATATGGACCATTAAGCTCAATCGACGTTGAGTTATTGCTTAATATTTTTTTTTCGAAGTTTATTCTAAGATAACGCATTAATCTTTCTGTGTGGTCACGTGTATTTCTTCTTTCAATTATTCTAGTTTTTCCTCGCAAGTTAAGAGCTGACAGCATAATAGCAGATTTAACTTGAGCAGATGCTTTTTGCATAACATGCTCCATAGGAATAAGATTTATGTCACCTTTTATATGAAGTGGTAAAAAATCTTTTTTAGTAAGTTTTATTTCTGCCCCCATTTTTTCAAGAAATATTGATAATCTTGACATTGATCGTTTACTTAGGGAATTATCGCCTATAAATGTGCAGCTTATTGGATTAGAAGAAACTGCTCCCATCATCAAACGTGAAGTCGTGCCACTATTGCCACAATCAAGTACTTGAGCAGGTTGAATATATCCCCCAGTTCCATTTCCATACACAATCCATTGTGCTTTTTTTTTAATAATTTTTATGCCCAACTCTTTTAAAATCTTCAGAGTTCGCATTACATCATCTGACTCAAGTAAATTTGAAATTTTTACTTTACCTGTAGAAAGTGAGGCAAAAATTAGTGCCCTGTGTGAAATAGACTTATCTCCAGATATTGTGATTGAACCTTTTAATTTAAGCACTTTTATATTGTTAATTTAATAAGTTAGGATATTCTTCATTAATACTGTATATTTTTTGTAAATTGTCAAAATTTTAACCAATAAATTATCTAGAAATTATATATGCCAGACATAAAATTTGGAAAGAAGGTTGTTTGCAGTAACTGTGAAGCAAAATTTTATGACCTTAATCGAAAACCAGCTATTTGCCCGCACTGTGGTACTGAATATGTAGATCCTTTAAGCGAGACAATAACATCCACAGCCAAACAAGTTTTTATCGATGATGTAGATACAATTGCTGATGATAACTTAGTTGGAAGTAATGCAACAGAATCGATAGCTGATGATGCTGAAATAGAACTAAATGATGAAATAGACGAAGACACAATTAGTCTTGAAGATTCGGAAGTAGACAACGAAGTTATGACTAGTGATGTCGACATAGATTTAGAAAATGGCGAAACTAACGAAGGAATTGATCAAGAATAGATATGGGGCTGTAGCTCAGCTGGGAGAGCATCAGCATGGCATGTTGAGGGTCACCGGTTCGATCCCGGTCAGCTCCACCATTAAAACTTGAACGTGTCGCCTAAATAAAATTTTCTTGCTTCTTTATTACCAAGTATTTTTTCACTTGTTCCATGTGCTATTATTTCACCACTAAACAGAAGATAGCTATAATCACTAATATCAAGTACCTCTCTGACCTGGTGATCAGTTATAATAACAGAAATACCTTTTTCTTTAAGCCTATTAATTTCAGACTTAATATCGTTAATTGAAATGGGATCCAACGCCGAGAAAGGTTCATCAAATAATACATAAGAAGGGTTGGTTCCAAGCAGTCTTGCACATTCACATTTTCGCCTTTCGCCACCTGACAACTGATGAGGCATCGCATTTCGTAAATGAGTTAAATTAAATTCAGCTAATAGCTCTTCAAGTCTATTTTTTCTTTGATCTAAATTAAGTTTAGTTGTTTCTAATATAGCCATTATGTTATTTTCAACACTTAGACCTCTAAAAATACTTGGTTGTTGTGGCAAATAACCAAGTCCAGCCTGAGCTCTTTTCCACATGGGAAGAGTAGTAATATCTTTTTTGTTTAATTTAATTTCTCCTCCATCACAAACAATGAGTCCCATAATACAATATAAGGCTGTACTTTTACCAGCACCATTTGGACCAAGTAAGCCAATTACTTTTCCTTTTTCAACTTTCATTGAGATATTTCTCACGATTTGTTTTCCTGAAAGTGATTTTCTTAGGTTATTAATTTCAAGTCCCGAATTTGATGAAATTAATGTAGGTTTATTAGTCATTATAATTTTATTTTTCGTTGATTATTAATGCTTCCACTCTTTTATTTGAGTCACTAACCATAATACTTGATGAATTTTCAAGATCCACAATTATTTTGTCACACATGATAATACTTCGATTTTGTATAACTTCAACTTTACCAAAAACAATTAATTTATTCTGAATTGGATCATACTGCGCCCTATCACCATTAATGGATAATCCTTCTCTCACAATTTTTACATTACCATGAGCATTGATTTCCTCAACTTCAGTTTCATCATTGCTTGAGGTCATAATTAATTTCTCAGACCAAATTTCTAAATTACCTTCTAACGCATATACGTTCCCAGAAAAAATTGAAATATTCTCTGCTCTTATAATCTCTAATTTATCAGATATTATTTTTATTTGCTCAGCGTTTGTAGTGTTAATAAATAAAATGGAAAAAATAGTAATAAAAAAAATTTTAAGCATAATTTAGTCTATAATATAAAAAGCACTTACATTACCCTTATAGACAATATGATTAAAATTTTTTCTTATTCTTGATTTATCGGCTGTTATAATACTACTTCCTTTAACATGTTTAACATTATTATTAAATTCGACTAAATCATCATTAATCGAAAACAATGCATTGTCAGACTGAAATCTGTCTTCTTCATCAGTATAGAAGTTTATTTCTCCATTAAGTTCTATTAAATTCTCTATTTGGTCGAAGTTACCTTTTTTAGCATTTAAATAAATCCAAACACCAGAGTCAGTTCTTAGCTTGCCCTCAACAATAAATAACTCCAAATCACCTTCTTTTTGAATACCCTTTTCTGCTTTAATTTCATAAAGCCTGTTATCAAGTCCTTTTTCAGAAAATTTTGGTTTATCTATTTCAATTTCGATATTTTCATTAGAAAATAGATTAGACTGGAACAATATTATTATTAATAAAAAGAGGATCGAAAATCTAGTAATATTTTTAATTAACATATCGAATGCAGTCATGGATATGAATAATACCTATTGGTTTCTTTTCTTTTAAATTATTTACTACAAATAAACACGTAATTTTATTTGTATTCATTTTTTGCAGTACATTAATAACTAGTTCTTCTTTGCGAATAAGCATTGGTTTTGAGGACATAATTTCTTTTACATTTAAATCTAATAATGCTTTTCTAATATGTCTTCTTAAATCCCCATCGGTGATTATGCCTATTAGTTTATTTTCTTTATTTTTTACTGCCACATGACCAAATGATTTTTTTGTCATCTCAACAATTACAGACTTCATTGAAGAATTTTCACGAACTACTGGCATTTTTTTTCCTTTATGCATTATATCTTCAACTTGAAGCATATTAGCGCCCAAAGCACCTCCAGGATGTATCATTTTATAGTCTTTAAGCTTAAAATTTTTAACCTTCATAAGAGATACACAGATTGCGTCGCCTAAAATTAATGACATAGTGGTCGAAGTTGTAGGGGCCAACCCTAGTGAACATGCTTCTTTTGAATTAGGAATTAACAATGGAATATTGCATAATTTATAGAGTGTACTTTTTGAATTGGAAGTAATCCCTATAACAAAAACTTTGTTTTTTTTTGCAAAATCTAACAAAGCTCTAAATTCTTCACTCTTACCGGAATTAGATATAATTATTATTGCATCATTTTTATTAATTATCCCTAAATCACCATGACTCATGTCTGTTGGAGAGCAATACTGAGAAAGAGTACCAGTTGAACTCATTGTACTGGAAATTTTATTGGCGATATGACCGGATTTTCCTACACCTGTGATAATAACCTTCCCCTTAATTTTTGATAGTTTGTTGATAGCTCTGGCAAAATCTGAATTGATTGATTTAAAGAGTTTTTTAGCCCCAGATATTTCTGTTTCTATAACTGATTTTCCGTAACTTTTAATTTTATTTGTACTCATGATTAATGTTAATTAGAATGAGAAAAAATGTCATTCTCCCATCCCCTTAAATCGAGTTCAACTCTAATTGGTAGAAATTTAATGCACGACTCGACAAGTAATTCTCTATTTTGTCTCTTTAGAATTTCATCCAGTTTAATCTTTATAGCATGCAAGTGCATTACGTCAGTTGCAGCATAATTAATTTGTTCTTTAGTTAAATCAGGATTTGACCAGTCACTCGATTGCTGTTTTTTTGAAATATCAATATTTAGAAGTTCCTTACATAAATCTTTATATCCATGACCTTGTGAGTATGTTCGGGCAATTTTTGAACTTAGTTTTGTGCAGTAAACACTTTTTATCATAATATCTAAGTCATGCTTAATTGCCGCTAAATCATGTCTTGCATAATGAAAAATGAATGTCTTATTGCTACTCAGTAGCTTTTTAAGATTGGGAGCATCAAATTTTTGATCAATAAATTGAACTAGATGACAATCACCTTGTCCATCATATAGCTGTATTAGGCATAATGGATCTCTATCAGGTTGCAAACCCATCATTTCACAATCTGCAGCTATGAGATTTGAAAATTCAATATCCTCTGCTAAATCGTTTTTATGTAAAATTGTTTGCATTGTATGAAAATTAACTTATTTCAGTGAAGTACATAAGGTATATTTATCAAATATGAAGCAAAAAAGAATTACTATAATTGGAGGTTCAGGTTTTTTAGCCAAATATTGCATTTCAGAATTACTAAAACTCGGGCATAAATTAAAAATTATATGTAGAAACACCCACCTCGCTGGGCATATAAGAATGATGGGTCCTATTGATCAATTAGATATAATTAAAGGAAATATCAGATTAAAGCACACAATTGAACCTCACATAAGTGGATCAAATATTGTTATTAATCTTGTCGGTATACTGAATGAATCTTCAGGGGATCAGACTTTTAATAACTGCCACGCAGTTGGAGCAAGAAATATTGCAGAGCTATGCTATAAACACAAAATCGAACGCCTAATTCACTTTTCGTCCATTGGCGCTGATGTCGAAAGTGATGCAAAATACCAAGTCTCTAAAGGAATAGGTGAAAAAAATATTTTAGATAATTTTCCACAATCAACAATAATAAGGCCGTCAATTGTTTTTGGGCCAGGCGATGGCTTTTTTACTTTGCAATCAAAACTGGTAAAGCTTCTTCCAATTGTTCCTTTGTTTAGTAATAACAAATTTCAATGTGTGTATGTAAAAGATATTGCCGACGGACTAGTCAAACTGTTAGAAGACAAAGAAGCAGCAGGAAAGATTTACGAATTTGGAGGACCTGAAGTAATGTCACTAAAAGAAATTTATCAATTAATATTAAACACATTAAAAATTAAAAGAATTATCCTTCCTCTGCCTCTATCTTTTGCAAATGTTACTGCATTATTGATGAAGTTATCTCCATCTCCTATGATTACCTTTGATCAAGTCAAGATGCTAAAGAAAGACAACATCGTATCTGATACTCCATTCAATCTCAGATCATTAGGGATAACCGCGAAATCATCAAGAGATATCATAAGTAATTATATTTCCTGATTTCTAAAGATAAATTAAGATGAGTGTTCCGATAACAATTCGGTAAATAACGAATGGTTTCATAGTATTTTTTTTCAACCACTTCAGTAAATAGTCGATTGAAATATAAGCTATAAAAAATGAGATCAGAAATCCAAAAAAGCTAGAATAAACATTAGCACTTGTTGGTGACTCTATAAGTTTAAGAATTGGTATGGCAGAAGAAATTAAAATTACTGGAATTGATAGTAAAATAGAAAGCTTTGCAGCTTCAATTCTATTTAAACCAATTATCCTTGAACCTGAATACACAACTCCCGCTCTACTTGCCCCAGGTATAATCGCCAGTATTTGGAAAAGACCAATGATGAGACCATTTTTTATTGATAATCTTTCAATGCTTTTAGTGTTGGCATTAGTGTAACTATCAGAATAATAGAGAAGAAGTCCAAAAATTATTGTTGCTAGTCCAACAATCTTTATATCCCTTAAAATATCAGCATAACCTGTAAGAAAAAGTAAGCCTCCAACAATCACAACAGGCAATGTTCCAACAATGAGACAGAAAGCTAAATTTTTCTCATCCTTACTTAATTTGATGCTGAATGGTAAAAGCAGAAAAACTAATACTTTAATATCATTTCTAAAATAGATGATGACAGCCAAAAGAGAGCCCAAATGCAGACTTACATCCAACATCAGACTTTCGGGAATACTCATTATTTCTGCGGCAATTAATAAATGTCCGGAACTTGAAATTGGCAAAAACTCTGTAATACCCTGAATAATTCCTAATAGTAGTATTGGTAAAAAAGCCATAAGAATTAAAAAAATACTGTTTTACGCCATTTAGGCAAGAAAAACTTAAACTGTGTCATACTATATGACTATTATTATATATTCTAAATGTTATAAAAAGTTTAACAAAATGAGAGGAATCTAAATATGTCATGCATTGTGACATATAAGAGACGTTATGCTTAAATTTACCAATTTAAATCAAGAATACCCTGAAAAAAGGTCCTCAGAAAATAGAAAAAAAGATTTTGGCGAGATTTACGAGAACTTTATAAAGAACAGCGCTAAAGAGCAGTCAAGTCGTTGTTCTCAGTGCGGGGTTCCTTACTGCACCGTCCATTGTCCCTTGCATAATCATATTCCTGATTGGCTTAAGCTTGCGGCGGAGGACCGACTTGAAGAGGCTTACCAAATATCTTCGAGCACAAATAATATGCCAGAGATATGCGGAAGAATTTGCCCGCAAGATCGATTATGTGAAGGAAACTGTGTTATTGAGCAATCAGGTCATGGTTCAGTCACTATTGGGTCAGTTGAAAAATATCTAACTGACAATGCGTTCGAAAAGGGATGGATTAAACCGATCAAAGTTCCTGAGTACTTAGAAAAAGAAAATAGCATTGGTATCATTGGTGCGGGTCCCGCAGGTCTTGCTGCCGCTGAGGAATTAAGAAAAAGGGGTTACAAAATTGATGTATATGATCGTTATGACCGCGCTGGAGGTTTACTGATTTATGGAATCCCGAATTTTAAACTGGAAAAAGATATTGTTCAAAGAAGAATGAAATACCTTGAGGACTCAAATATTAAGATTCATCTAAATACTGAAATTGGAAAAGATATTCATTTTTTGGATCTTCAAAAAAAACATGACGCTGTATTAATTGCAACGGGAGTCTATAAAGCGAGAGAAATTTTCCTAGAAGGCGATGCATCCGAAGTAGTTCCTGCTTTGGATTTTCTAACTGCATCAAACCGAAAAGGCTTGGGAGATAGCGTAGAGGCTTTTGATAATGGATTGCTCAACGCCAAAGGTAAGAATGTAGTTGTAATTGGTGGAGGAGATACAGCTATGGACTGCGTAAGAACAGCTATTAGACAGGAGGCAAAATCTGTTAAGTGTCTTTACCGAAGAGATAAAGAGAACATGCCTGGCTCGGCCAGAGAAGTTAACAATGCTGAGGAAGAAGGCGTAGAATTTTTATGGCAATCTCTCCCAAAAAAAATTGAAAGAAATAATAATGGTAGCCTCTTAAATTGTATAAAAATGAAGTTAAGTGAACCAGAGTCCGATGGTAGAAGAATACCTCAAGAGATAGCAGGTTCTGATTTTGAATTAGAGACCGATTTAGTAATTGCTGCTCTGGGTTTTTCTCCGGAAAATTTGCCAAAAATGTTTGAAGTCGAAGAACTTCCAGTCACTAAATGGGGTACGGTTCGTGTAGGATTTAATACCATGATGACCAGTCTTGAGGGTGTATTTGCTGCAGGAGATATTGTCAGAGGAGCTTCCCTGGTAGTTTGGGGAATCAGAGATGGGCGAGATGTAGCGAATTCTATTCATGATTATATTGAAGAAAAAAATAATGCAAAAAATCTAAATACTAAAGCATCATGACAAATGAATTAAGAAGATATTTAAAAAATAAAAAAAATTTAGAGGATGCCTTTTTATATAATCCTGGACATGAACATGACTCTTGCGGCGTAGGTTTTGTAGCATCAACAGATGGCAAACAAAGACGTGAAGTTGTCCAAGGTGGTATTGATGCCCTCAAGGCTGTATGGCATCGAGGTGCCGTTGATGCTGACGGAAAGACTGGTGACGGAGCAGGCATACTTACTCAGATTCCTTATAATTTTTTTGACGATGAGATAGCTAAGACAGGCCATGAAAAAAGAGATGAAACTCTCGGTATTGGCATGATGTTTCTTCCAAGGAATGATTATGCCGCACTAGAAAAATGTAGAACAATTATTGAGTCCGAACTGCTAGATCATGGTTATTACATCTATGGTTGGAGACAGGTTCCAATAAATAACAGTGTAATTGGGGAAAAAGCAAACTCTACTCGTCCTGAGATTGAACAGGTCATGTTCGTAAATAACATAGAAAGAGATAAAGACTTTGATTTTGCAAAAGAGTTGTATCTTGTGAGAAGAAGACTTGAAAAAAGAATAGCTAAGCAGCAAATTAATGGTTTCTATGTTTGCTCATTAAGTTTCGAGTCAATTATCTACAAAGGACTTTTCTTAGCCGAACAATTGTCAATTTTTTATCCTGATTTAGCGAATGAAGAATTTATTTCATCTTTTGCCGTATTTCATCAAAGGTACTCAACAAATACTTTTCCGTCTTGGGGTTTAGCTCAGCCTTTTAGACTGTTAGCTCATAACGGTGAAATCAATACAATATCAGGAAATACTAACTGGATGAGGAATCACCAAACAAGAATTACCACTGAAATATTTGGAGATGACAGTGAGCAAGTTAAACCAATTATTGAAAAAAACGTTTCAGACTCATCGGCCTTAGACGCAGCTTTTGAGCTGTATGTAAGAGCGGGAAGATCAGTCCCTCTTGTAAAAACTCTTTTAATACCGGAAGCCTGGTCAAAAAGAAGCGAGCTTATGCCAATTGAGCATAGAAATATGTATGAATTTTCAAACGCTATTGTTGAACCTTGGGATGGTCCTGCTGCAATAGCAGCAGTTGATGGAAACTGGATCATTGGAGGTATGGACAGAAATGGATTACGGCCTATGAGATACTCAATTTCCCGAGATAATCTTATATATGTAGGTTCTGAAACAGGGATGGTGACAGTCGATGAATCTAAAATAATAGAAAAAGGTAAACTAGGACCAGGTGAAATTATCGGTATCAATCTTAAAGAAGGTAAAATATTTAGAGATCATGAAATGAAGGAACGATTGGCATCTGAGGCGCCATATGAAGAGTATGTCAAAAAAATAATACGATTAGATAAACGAGTTAAAATTTCTAAAGAATCAACGGTTACTGATCAAGCCAAGTTAAGAAAGAAAATGATTGCTGCTGGGTATACCATGGAGGAACTTGAACTCATCCTGCACCCAATGGTTTCGGATGCGAAAGAATCTACTGGCAGCATGGGCGATGATACGCCAATAGCAGTATTGTCGGATAAGTACAGACCATTGTCACACTTTTTTAGACAAAAATTTAGCCAAGTTACAAACCCTCCTATCGACAGCCTAAGAGAGCAAAGTAGAATGAGTTTAAAAACGAGATTTGGAAATCTTCAGGATATTTTGAATCCAAATCCATATGAAGAAAATGTTTTTGTAATAGATAGTCCATTTATTACTAATGGCTTTTTTAAAAAAATTTCATCACGTGGTCAACAGACAACAACAAATATTGATTGTACTGTAGAAAAAAAGTCATTTGATTTAAAAAAAGAAATTAAGCGTATTCAGTTAGAAGCTGAAACTGCAGTACTAAGTGGAAAGTCTCACATAGTCTTATCAGATATTAATGCCGATGAAGAAAAAATTGCATTACCATTAATTCTCATTACTGCTGCAGTTCATACAGATCTTACTCGAAAAGGAATAAGATCATTTGTTTCGTTACATGTCAGATCTTCAGAATGCATTGATACTCATTACTTCGCTGTATTAATTGGCGTTGGGGCAACAACTGTAAATCCTTATTTAGCGCAAGACTGTATCTATGAGAGGCACCAGAAAGGTTTATTTGGTGACATGTCCTATGAAGAATGTGTTGATCGATATAAAAAAGCCATTGATCAAGGACTCCTAAAAGTAATGTCGAAGCTGGGTATATCCGTTATTAGTGCCTATAGAGGTGGTTTTAATTTTGAAGCAGTTGGTCTTAGCCGTTCTACGGTAAATGAATATTTCCTTGGTGTGCAAAGCCGAATGTCGGGAATAGGCCTTACTGGAATTGAGAAAAAACTTATTGAATTACATGATTACGCTTATTCAGATACCGTTCAAACACTTCCTATAGGTGGAATATATCGATATCGAAGTGGAGGAGAAACACATGCATATGAAGGTAAATTAATACACCTTCTTCAAACATCAGTAGCCGAGGATTCTTATGATATGTATAAAAAGTACTCAAGCTCAATGGGGAATTTTGCGCCAATCAATATAAGAGACCTTCTTGAGTTCAAAGAAGTAGAAAATGGTTTAGATCTTTCTGAAGTTGAGTCCATAACATCAATTAGAAAAAGGTTTGGAACAGGAAGCATGTCCCATGGCGCTTTGTCAAAAGAAGCCCATGAAACACTCGCGATTGCAATGAATAGAATTGGAGGAGCGTCTTGCTCTGGTGAAGGTGGCGAGTCAATTGAACGATCATATCCACTTGAGAACGGGGATAGTGCAAATTCAAGAGTTAAACAAGTAGCCTCTGCAAGGTTTGGGGTGACTACAGAATATCTTAACAATTGTGAAGAAATTGAAATTAAGATTGCACAAGGGGCAAAGCCTGGTGAGGGAGGTCAATTACCAGGGTTTAAAGTCACAGCGGAAATTGCTAAATTAAGACATTCAACTCAAGGAGTAACATTAATTAGTCCTCCTCCACATCACGATATCTACTCGATTGAGGATCTTGCACAACTTATTTATGACTTGAAACAAGTAAACCCTAATGCAAGAGTATGTGTAAAATTAGTTGCTTCTTCTGGCATAGGAACAATTGCTGCGGGTGTTGCTAAGGCAAAAGCTGATGTAATACTTATTTCTGGTCACAATGGGGGCACTGGAGCGAGCCCACAAACAAGCATTAAATATGCTGGCATTCCTTGGGAAATGGGCCTGACGGAAGTAAATCAGGTTCTGACATTAAATGGCTTGCGTCAGAACGTAGTACTCCGAACAGATGGCGGAATTAAGACTGGTCGAGATGTAGTAATCGCTGCGATGATGGGAGCTGAAGAGTTTGGAGTTGGCACAACTTCTTTAGTGGCTATGGGATGTATAATGGTCAGACAATGTCATTCAAACACATGCCCAGTAGGTGTTTGTACGCAAGATGATGATTTGAGAGCGAGATTTTCAGGTAGCCCAGAAAAAGTGGTTAATCTGTTTAGCTTTATAGCAGAAGAGGTCAGAGAAATTTTAGCTGACTTAGGTGTGAAAAGTTTAAATGATGTTATTGGAAGAACAGATTTATTGTATCAAATATCAAGGGGATCAACTCATTTAGATGATTTAGATTTGAATTCACTTTTAATTCAAGCTGAGAAGGATCCAGATGTTGAGTACTTCAATCACTCTACAATTAATGACGTTGGCTCTACTCTTGATGAAAAAATTATTCAAGATGCCTCGAAATTTTTACAGACCGGACAGAAAACTGAATTAAATTATCCAATTAAAAATACTGATAGAGCGGTAGGTACTAGATTATCATCAACTATTTACCGAACATTCAAAAATACTGAAGTTAATAAGGAGCACTTGACTATCAATCTCACAGGATCAGCTGGACAATCACTTGGCGCTTTTGGAATTAAAGGATTAAAAATAAATCTCTTTGGGGACTCAAACGACTATGTTGGAAAAGGTTTATCAGGAGCTACAATTTCAATTAGGCCTCACAAAAAAAGTTCTTTGATTAGTAACGAAAA
>QCRN01000007.1 GCA_003211835.1 Pelagibacteraceae bacterium AG-461-B04
CACAAAACATGCATTGATCAGAATATGATTGTTTTAGATAACTTAGATAAAGAAAAGTATTCTGAACAAGAAATAGTTAATTATGGAAAATCAATAGGAACTGGCTGCAATGATGACACTTCGTATCGGATTACAGCCAGTTAGAATTTGATTAATTAGGAAAGTCCGTTAGCGCATCGTCTGACAAAATTGTCATTACCGTTGTCTCTGTTAGAGCCCCAGCTTCTTGACGAGCTTTTGTGAGTTCTTCATCATTTTTAAAAGCCATTAAACCATCCTTGCTCTCATAATGCATGATCACAACCATAGAATTATCATCATCTGCGTGAGCTCCTGCATAAAGTACTTTTCCTTTAAAGCCTTTTATTTTTTCTGCATTTGCTTCTGCCATTGTTTTCCAAGATTTAAAGCCTTTAGATAGCTTTTGAGTTAACATTACATACATTTTTTATTTTACTCCTTATGATTCCATTGATGCAATTACTTCTGCATTAAATGACATTTCTGTTTGATATTCAGCCATGCTTGCCATCTTTTCTGCGGCAGGATGTGACTGCCATAGTTCAAAATGTTTCATGCCTCCTTGCTCAGTCACATATACTTCGTGCAAAGAATAAATTGTTTTTCCTGAAGGTCCTTTTTCTAAGTCATTATCAATGTATTGAGGTGCTTTAGAAACAGAATAATCAACAATCCGTGGCTCTTCGTCGCCAGAAAGATTATGAGTTTCTCTCATCCACACTTCATGCTCAGCAAAGAAACTTTCAACTTCTGATTTTTTATCTTCTGGTACAATCCATTGGGTAGTTATGGTATGTTGTGATTTGTTAGTTGTCATAAATTCTCCTTTATTTTAATTTACTTAATCATTGCGTCATAGGCAGTCAAAGTATCATCAAAAGTCATCATGACTTTCATTTGATTGTCTTCAACTTCAAAGTAATGACCAAACATTGTATCCATTCCTTCGGCAGTTCCTTTCACTAAAACAAAGACTTTATTACCCTCACTAATCATTGCTTGAGGCGTGACCATAAAATTATTCCAATACTCTGGAATCTTTGTCATATTAGCTATAAAATTTTCTTTGCCTTTATGCACACCTGCTAATGGGTGCTTTCCTACTTCTCCTGGAAAAGTCCAAGTTATATCGTTATGAACCACTTCGCCAAAGAATGTTTCCATATCCCCTGAGCCAAATAAATCATAACCTCTTTGAACTACTTCTTTTGCTTCCATATTAACCTCCTGGTTTTGAATAGCTGCCAAGTGCTGTCCCTGCTTTAGACACAATCTCAGTCATATCGACTGCTTCTAGTATGACTGCATCCGTTGCCATACCTGTAGATTGAACTGCAATTTTTGCACCAGCAGCTGAATTAAAATCAATGGCATCTACAACCATCACTAAATCGTAGTCCCCTCTAACTATATCAAAAGACATTAAGTTGCCGCCAACCGACTCAACAAGCTTGGTCACAGCTGCCTTTCTGTCATCTGTAGGCTTACTTAAGAATCCCTTAAGAGCTTCTGGGGTATATTTTGCCATCATATAAAATTTAGCCATAATTACTCCTTTAAATAAAATTATTATGAACTATCTTAGTGAAACTTTTATGACAAATTTTTATACCTTTATTAAGGAGCTTATATGACCGATCTCAAAGGAAAAACATTATTTATTACTGGCGCAACTAGAGGAATAGGTTACGCAATTGCAGAACGTGCTGCCAAAGATGGGGCTAACATCGCGATAATTGCAAAAACAACTGAACCTCATCCAAAATTGCCTGGAACTATTCATACAGCTGCTGAGGATCTCATTAAAGCAGGCGGTAATGCAATTGGAATAAAAACTGATATCAGATTTGAAGATCAAGTTATTGCTGCAGTAGATCAAACAGTAGAGACTTTTGGTGGAATTGATATCTGTATTAACAATGCAAGCGCTATCAGCCTTACGCCGACTTTAAACACAGACATGAAAAAGTATGATTTGATGCATAATATTAATACACGTGGAACGTTTATGGTTTCAAAATCGTGTATTCCACATTTAAAAAAAGGAAATAACCCCCATATATTAAATCTGGGTCCACCATTAAATATGCAGAGTCAATGGTTTAGTCCACATGTTGCTTACACCATGGCAAAATATGGGATGAGCATGTGCACCCTTGGTATGTCAGAAGAGTTAAAGTCTGCTGGTATTGCAGTAAATTCACTATGGCCAAGAACCATGATCGATACCGCTGCTGTAAATAATATATTGGCTGCATCAATGGATGATCAGGGTAAAAGTAAGTGCAGAACTCCAGCTATTATGGGCGATGCTGCTTATATTATTTTAACTCAAGATTCTAAAAAGTTTACAGGAAATATGTGTGTCGATGACAGCACATTAATTCACTCAGGTAAGTCTGATTTATCAGAATATTTAGCAACTCCAGATGCTGAGCCATTTCCAGATTTCTTTGTAAATGATAATGACGGTGAAATTAAATTAGTTTAATTGATCTAAGCTATATGGAACAATTTAATTTTAAACAGTTTATGCAAATACTGTATAGAGTTTTAACATTTCCTATGATGGCATTGATGATCTTTTTAGTTCTTTTAGCTTTTTTGTATATTTTCTAGTTTAAACTTAGTCGTCATACCTTTTAGTGTTGCATGAAGGGATTGTTGTATCATAATTAATTTCTTGTTCGCCAGAGCAACAAGGATCAATATTAATTTTGCAGTATGGACACTGATAATGACCGTGAACCTCAATGGGATTAACTTGTTTACTGCACCACATGCAATCTGTAAGAATCATAAGTAATTATACTGCTTACCATGCTTTTTATAAAAATAAATTGATATAAAATAAAATATAGGTGTACCAATTAACCATGCGGATTGAGATTGTAATGTGATCTCCCGCTCGCCAAAGGACATTAGTGTTGGATTGAAAAATGATCCTAACGGCATTAACGGTGCCCAAGATAACAGGGCGTCCCCTCCTACTTGATTGTGATAAATGATTGTCTCAACTATAAAATTTTGTCCCATAAACCATACAAAAAAGACAGTAAAAAATAAGTAACTAAACTCTTGATAATTTTCTGCTCTCTTCGGAAATAGCCAGTATACCAATATAATTGCGAACCAAACTATTCCTGTATCGGCTAAGGAGTTTACTAACCAGTTAATATGCAAAGGTATCGCACAGCTGAGTGCTTCTGAGCGCCTGAGTGTAACTTCGTCACCATTTAATATACCGTAATTTACCCATAGCTCCCATCCAAAAGCAGCAATTAAAAATGAAGATAAAAGAGTAAACGTGATCCACGTTTTCATTTGTTTTTTATAAGTTAAATAAGCTGCAAGGATTAAAGGAGCCAAGGCTGATGAATAAACAACAATTACTCTTCTCCACTCAACGCTGTCTAATCCACAATCTAGCAACCACATCGTTAGATGTTACTTATAACAAAATATAATATAATTGATGCAGCAACAATTGAGTACCAGGTGATAACCCAGTTTCTAGCTACGTTAGGATTAATGTCTTTCTTTTTTTCAAGATCTTCTTTTTTCTGGTACGGACCTAATTTTTCGTAAAATTTCATATTTAAATTTGTTTTATTTATTGAGCAGCAATTTATTTGGTATGCCCGCTCGGGTTCGAACCGAGGACAACTCCCTTAAAAGGGGAGTGCTCTACCAACTGAGCTACGGGCACATATTCTCATTTATATATACGAATATTAGCTAAATATATACGTATTTTTGTATTTCAAGTAGATATCTCACATCATATCTAATTCAAGTCTAGCGATTTCAGACATACGTGACATATCCCACGGAGGATCCCATACTAAATCGACACTCACATTGTTTACACCGGGTACATCGACTACTGCTTGTTTTACTTTTTTAGGCATTTCATCTGCGACAGGACAATGAGGTGTAGTTAAAGTCATGTGTATTAAAACATCATTAGTTGGTGAAACTTCACATTTATAAATCAAACCTAATTCATAAATATCAACAGGTATTTCAGGGTCGAATACTGTTTTGAGAGCGTCAATAATTTTTTGATCTTCTAGCTTTTCCATTAATTACTAATTGAAAAGTTTGACAAAAACACCGTAACCATTTTCATCTAGTTCATCTACAGGTATAAATTTTAATGAAGCAGAATTAATGCAATATCTAAGGCCAGTTTCTGTTGGCCCATCATTAAACAAATGGCCTAAATGAGCATCGCCATATTCACTTCTAACTTCAGTTCTCGTCATGCCAAGCGATTTATCAACAATTTCAACTATCTCTGTTCCATTTATTGGGCGATCAAAGCTTGGCCACCCTGTACCTGAATCAAACTTATCTAAAGATGAAAATAGCGGCTCTCCAGAGATAATATCTACATAAATACCTTTCTCTTTGCTGTCCCAATACTCATTTGCAAAAGGTCTTTCTGTGCCATCGTTAAGAGCAACAGCTTTTTGTTCATCGGTTAGCTTGCTTATTGCTTCAGCTCTTTCCTCAGGTGTCGCTGAACACCAAAATGGAGTCTCAATTACATCTACTTTAGTCATATCGTATCCTT
Organism: Pelagibacteraceae bacterium AG-461-B04; assembly: GCA_003211835.1. Classification (GTDB taxonomy): domain Bacteria; phylum Pseudomonadota; class Alphaproteobacteria; order Pelagibacterales; family AG-422-B15; genus CACNXQ01. The sequence continues at coordinate 4,601 of QCRN01000007.1, forward strand.
CCAAATCAACTTCTGAAAAAGCATTATTACTATACAACAACTGTAAAACAATAAATAGAAGTAATAAGGCTATATACACAGGATATAATCTCATAATTTATTCTTTCAAAGCATTTTTAAAAGTATGCCAAGCAAGTGTTGCACACTTAACTCTCATAGGGAAATCTTTGACACCTTTAAGAGCATAAAGAGAATCATCTTCATCAATAGTGCTAAGTGAATCTTCAGAACCCTTCACTAGGTCAGTAAAATCTTTGAACATATTTTCTGCATAGGATAGTTTTTTACCTTTTAATTTTTCAGTCATAAGTGAAGCAGATGCTACTGAAATAGCACATCCTTCGCCTGAAAATTTAATATCTTTTATAATATCGTCATCATCAACAAATAACGTAAGACTTACCTTATCTCCACACAATGGGTTATGTCCGTGAGCACTTTTATTGTGAGTTTCACATACACCAAAATTTCTAGGCTCATTACCATGATCGAGTATTATTTCTTGATATAATTCTTTGAGTAATTCATTCATTTTATAAAAAATTCCTTACATTTAATTAATGCATTTATAAAAATATCAACTTCTTCAATGGTGTTATACACCCCAAAAGATAATCTAGACGTTGAATTGACACCTAGATGTTTCATGAGTGGCTGACAACAATGGTGACCTGCTCTTACTGCAATCCCTTCTACATCTAAAAATGAAGAGACTTCATGTGAATGAATATTTTCTATATTAAATGAAATAATTGAATTTCTATTATTTGCATCGCCATATATTTTAACAAAGTCAAGTTCACTAATTTTTTCATAAGCATACTTAGTGAGCTCTTCTTCATGATTAAATATGTTTTCTATGCCTATATTATTCATGTAGTCTATTGCTATGCCCAAGCCATGAGCCTCAGCAATTGGAGGAGTACCTGCCTCATATTTTGCAGGTAACTCAGCGTAAGAGACTTTATCAGTTGTTACCTCTCCAATCATTCCTCCGCCACCTTGATAAGGGGGCATTTCGTTTAAAAGATTCTCTTTTCCATAGAGGACCCCGATGCCTGATGGTCCATATGTTTTGTGGCCCGAAAATACAAAAAAATCACATTCAAGTTTTTGTACATCAATTTTTAAGTGCGCAGCTGACTGACACCCGTCTAATAAAATTGCTACATTATTTCTTTTGCAAATACTTGAGACTTTTTCGTCAATCTTACTACCATACACATTTGAAAGGTGAGTCAAGGCAGCAATTTTAGTTTTAGGAGTTATAAGACTTTCAAAGTGATTAACATCAATCTCACCGGACTCAGTTATGTTTGCAAATTTAATTACCACTCCGTATTTATCTCTTAAAAAATACCATGGTATTAAATTTGAGTGATGTTCCATTAGAGATAATATAATTTCATCTCCTGTACTCATATATTTATCGTAAAATGTTTGTGCTACAAGATTTATGCTCTCTGTTGCACTTTTTGTGAAAATTATTTCATTTTCTGATTTAGCATTTATGAAACTTTGTACTTTTTTTCTAGCATCTTCATATCGTAATGTTGATTCTACTGATAACGTATGAACACCTCTACTCACATTTGAATAGTGACTTTTGTAGAATTGATTTAGTTCATCAATGACTACTTGTGGCTTTTGCGCAGAAGCAGCTGTATCAAAGTATACTAAATCCTTTGTCTTAAGAATTTTTTTCGAAAGAATAGGGAAATCATTTCTAATATCTTTACGTATAATTTTATCTTTATTCATTGTTAGCAATTTTGGTTAATGTAATCCCTTGCTTTGGATTGCATTTGTACATTTTCAATTTTATTTAAAAATTCACTAAGAAAACCCTGCATATATAATTTTTCTGCATCTTTCTTTTCTATACCTCGCGAGGCAAGATAAAAAAGTACTGAATCGTCTGGTTTACCAGAAGCAGCCCCGTGAGAGCAAATGACATCATCATTATTAATTTCTAAGATTGGAGTTAAATTTATTTTTGACTCATCAGACATGACTAAGCCTTTACTTATTTGACTAGATACCGTGTCAGAACAATCATCGTCTACAAAAACCTTTCCTTTAAATGTGACATTAGATTTGCCTCGTGAAACTGTTTTGAAAGAACAATCAGATATAGCCGACTGTGACATATGAGAAATATCAAGTTGATTTTTACAGTTAGTAGAGTCTGCAATCACCACCCCACTACCAATATATTTAGAGTTTTTTTCGTTTAATGAAATTTTAGTAACATTAGACATTTCTTTTGAGCCATTTGAGAAGTTAAAATCTCTGAAAATACAGTTTGATTGAAGATCACAATTGTGAACAAAAGAGTTCTTTGTTGATACATTAAATTTATTAAATCTATATAGCTCAAATACAGCATTTGGTCTCATAATGGTATTCATTTGAATTTCAGTCGCACCTTCATAGTTTGCTTCATCTATAAACTCTAGTGTAGCATTGTCGTAGATTTGAAGATTGACAGTTGCTTTGATATCTTGCTTTTCATTACATGTTAAATGAATACGATTATTAATTTTAGATTTTTCAATTTCAATATCTATGATGGGACTGTTTTCATCGTTTGAACAATTTATCTTTATTTCGTTAGAAGGATTCTGAATATTGATCTTTTCAGATATTTCTATGATACAATCTAAAGGACTGACTGACTTCATTTAACTTCATACCCTTCATTATCTATTCTTGAAGCTAAAGATTTATCTCCAGACTCTATTATAGATCCATCACCAAAAACGTGGACATAATCAGGCTCGATATATTCTAGCAGTCTCAAGTAGTGAGTTATTATTAAGAATGACCTTTTTCCATCTCTCAGCTTATTTACAGCCTCTGAAGTACTTTTAAGTGCATCAACATCTAATCCAGAATCTGTCTCATCCATTATGATTAAGCTTGGATCAAGCAAGTCCATTTGAAGGACCTCATTTTTCTTTTTTTCTCCACCTGAAAATCCTGCATTTACAAATCTGCTATGCATTTCCATGGGAATATTTAAGTTTCTTGATTTTTCTTTTAGTATTTTCAAAAACTCCCCCGCATCTATTGGATTTTCTCCACGAGATTTTCTGTGGGCATTTAGAATTTGCTTGAGATAAGACGCGTTTGTAACACCAGGCAATTCTATGGGGTACTGAAAAGCCAAAAACAGCCCTAGCAGTGATCTTTCATAAGGATCTTTTGCTATAAGGTCTTCATTCTTGAAGTCTACATTTCCAGCTTCAACTAAATAATTAGGCTTCCCAGCTAATGTATGTGCAATTGTGCTTTTACCTGAACCATTTGGACCCATAATTGCATGAACTTCACCTGGACCAATTTTTAAATTAAGATTTTTAATAATCTGTTTATCTTCAACCGATACGTCTAGATTTTTAATTTCTAACATATTATCCAACACTTCCTTCAAGACTTATGCTAACGAGTTTTTGGGCTTCTACCGCAAATTCCATTGGAAGTTGTTGCAATACTTCTTTGCAAAAACCATTAACAATTAAACTTTGCGCCTCTTCAGCATCAAGACCTCTTTGCATACAATAAAATAATTGATCGTCACTTATTTTAGAAGTCGTAGCCTCATGCTCCAATGAAGAAGTATTAGAATTATTTTCTGTAAGAGGAATGGTATTGGCTTTACAACTACTGCCTACAAGCAAGGAGTCACATTGGGTAAAGTTTTTAGAATTTTCAGCTTTTCTATGAAAATTAACCAGACCACGATATGTATTTGATGACTTACCTGCCGATATTCCCTTTGAGACAATTCTACTCTTGGTATTTTTGCCTAAATGAATCATTTTAGTGCCTGTATCTGCTTGCTGGTGATTATTGGTTATGGCAACTGAATAAAACTCGCCGGTTGAGTTGTCACCTCTTAAAATACAACTTGGATACTTCCAGGTTATCGCAGATCCTGTTTCAATTTGTGTCCATGATATTTTTGAGTTTTTTCCTTTGCAAAGGCCTCTTTTGGTCACAAAGTTGTATATCCCGCCCTTACCATCTTCATCGCCAGGGTACCAATTCTGAACTGTCGAATACTTAATTTCTGCATTATCAAGCGCTACCAACTCAACATTTGCTGCATGCAGTTGATTTTCGTCTCTCATTGGAGCTGTGCAGCCTTCAAGATAACTAACATAACTGCCTTCATCTGCAATTATGAGTGTTCTTTCAAATTGACCTGTTTCAGAAGCATTAATCCTAAAATATGTTGAAAGTTCCATAGGACATTTAACATTTTTAGGAATGTACACAAATGATCCATCACTAAATACCGCTGAATTTAAAGTTGCATAAAAATGATCCGTCACAGGAATTACTGAGCCAATATATTTTTTTACTAAATCTGGGTGCCTTTGTATTGCCTCGGAAATTGGACAAAATATGACCCCTATTTCGTTCAACTTTTCTTTAAAAGTTGTTGCAACTGATACACTGTCAAAAACAGCATCTACTGCAACACCGGCTAATGCTTCTTGCTCTTTTAATGGAATTCCTAATTTCTCATAAGTTTCTAAAAGCTTTGGATCTACTTCTTCAAGAGATTTAGGCTTGTCTTTAAAATCTTTGGGAGATGAATAGTAATATAAATCTTGAAAATCAATGTCAGCGATATTTGCGCGAGCCCATTTAGGAACCTCCATGCTTTTCAAACGCTCATAAGCAGCTAGTCTCCATTCAAGCATCCATTCAGGTTCATTTTTTTTGCTAGAAATTAACTTAATGACATCTTCATTAAGACCTTTAGGAATTTTTTCGTCTTCAATTTCAGTTACGAATCCATATTTATAAGCGTCCTGCTTAAAATTATCTTTATTTATTTTATTCACTTATTTCTCTCCTATCATCAGAAATACTATATCCTGTAGTCAAATCACTTAAATAAACCGAGTTTAGATAATTTCCAATTACTCCCTCTAGATTTTCCCAAAAGTTATGGGTTAAACATTTTTTGCCTGTACCCGAGCATGAAGACTTTGGGTCATTGCCGCAACCAGTAGTTTTTATTTGCTCATCGATAGCATTAAAAATATCAAGTATTCTAATTTCAGTAGACTCTTTGTTAAGCTTATAGCCTCCTCCAGGACCTTTCTGGCTTTTGACAAGCTTTGCTCTTTTTAAATCATTAAAAATTTGCTCAAGATACGAAAGTGAAATATTTTGCCTGACTGAAACGTGAGACAAGTTACATGGAGCATCTTCACCAAACTTAGCAATATCTACCATTGCTAAAACTGCGTATCTTCCTTTTGAGGTAATTTTCATTTACTTTTCCTTTATTATTTTCTCCAGGTCTGCAATTCTCTCCTGAAGCTCTTTATTTTCTTTTTGAATCTTATCAACAATTGCTGTTCGGCTATCATCTCCCTTACTGAGCCCGTAAGCTCTGAATTTCTTTTTTCCAGAGGAGTTAGCGACTATTGTGTATCTTGCAGGGTTTCCGATTACACTTCTATTAGGGTCTACATTTGTTGTAACAACGGAGTTTGAACCAACCTTTGAATTGTGACCTATTGTTATTGGACCCAAGATCTGAGCGCCAGAACCTACTGTTACTTTATCTGCTAGTGTTGGATGCCTTTTTTTCTCTTTTTGGCTTGCACTATCTTCATTTGGAGAAATACCTCCTAGAGTTACACCATGGTATATTGTTACGTCATCACCTATTTCAGCAGTTTCTCCAATTACAACTCCCATTCCATGATCAATAAAGAAACGAGCTCCAATTTTTGAACCAGGATGAATTTCAATTCCAGTAATCAACCTACCTAAGTAAGAAACTATTTTCGCGAAAAATTGAAGCTTTAAAGCCCACAAGAAATTAGACAGGCGATAGATTCCAATAGCGTGAAGGCCAGGAGAAGTGAAAAACACTTCAATCCTTCCTTTTGCAGCTGGGTCTCTTTCAATATAAGAGTCAATTAAATCAATGATTTTACTCATTTTAAAAAAAAGCCTTGAATTTTAAATAATAAATTTAGTATACCGTCTCAGAGGTTACATATAATAACCTACTAATTTAGTCAACTATCTAGTCCATAAATATGAATAATCAAGTTAAAGAAGTGGTTTTTACTGGTCCAGATGGCAAACTTGTAGGTAAGTATAAAAAGGGCCAGTCTTTAAACCCTCCTGTAGCTCTAATTATTCACCCTCATCCTTTATATGGAGGAACTATGAATAACCCAATTGTAATGGACTTATTTTCTATATTTGACTCACTGGGTTTTTCTACTTTCAGATTTAACCTAAGAGGAGTTGGTAAAAGTGAAGGTAAATTTGATAATGGACTTGGAGAACTTGCAGATGCTGCTGCAGGTTTAGATTGGATACAGCGACAAAATCCTAATACGAATCAATGCTGGGTAGCTGGTTTTTCATTTGGAGCACTACTTTGTATGCAATTATTGATGAGAAGGCCAGAGATCACTAGATTTATAAGCGTGTCGCCACAACCAAATCTTTACGACTTCAATTTTTTAGCACCCTGCCCAGCTTCAGGATTAATTGTACAAGGTAAAAAAGATGAAATGGTTGCGCCTGAAGAGACTGCTCGACTAGCAGAAAAATTAAAATCGCAGAAAAATATTACAGTTGATTATGAAGAAATTTCTGGAGCAAATCATTTTTATGATAACGAACAAGATAGATTAGAAAAAGTTGTAAGAAAGTACATTGAAAAAGAGTTGAACTCTAAATATCGTTAATTAACTTATCTTACCACCCGATACAGCATATTTTACTCCAGTAGTACTAGGAAATGATATTGGAAGGTTTTTAATACTTCTAATGCCCAAATAAGCAAATGCCTGTGACTCTATAAAATCTGGATTTATATTTAAATGATCAGCGGTTAATAGTTTTCCTCTAAAAGTCTCTTGCATTAGATTTATCACATATTTGTTTTTAGACCCTCCACCTGATACAATTAAAAATTTTGTATTAAATTGATTAGCCTCTTTTATTATTGTAAGAGCAGTAAATGCTGAAATTGTTGCACAAGCATCATTAAAATTTAATTTCATAAATGGATTGAGAGAAAAATAATTACGATCTAAAGACTTATTCTTTTTTTTATGAAAATATTTATCACTCATTAATTTATTGAGAATTTTTGGATTTACCTTTCCTTTTAAGGAATGCTTACCGCCTTCATCAAAGTTAATTTTTTTCTTTAGAAACATGTACTGATCTAGAAGGCACATACCTGGACCAGTGTCATAAGCATAAATATGTTTTTGATCATCTATAACTGTTATGTTGGATATTCCACCAATATTCACAAAACATACTGGAGGAGTCATTTTTGAGTCTAATATAAGTAATTTATGAAATATTGGAGTAAGTGGAGCACCTTGTCCTCCCAAAGACATATCTTTTTGTCTGAAATCACTTACAATAGGTAATTTAAAGCTACTTTTAATTTTTAGTTCGTCACAAAGTTGAATTGATGATCTGTTTTTAGAGTCATGAAATATTGTTTGACCATGTAATGCAATCAGATCTATCTTTAATAAATTTTCATCTTTTAGAAAATTTTTGAGCGCAGCAATATATTCAAATGTGACTAATTCTTCGGCATTGCTAATAAGAGCTAATGAGTGCTTCGATATGGTAAACGAGTCTACAAGTTTTAATAAAATTGTTTTTGTAGATTGCTTATAACTATAAAACTTTGATTTAATGTGTTTATACGATTTTTTACCATCAGATAAAATAAGGGAAATATCAATACCATCCATAGAGGTACCACTCATTACGCCAACAGCTAAATACTTACTCTTAATCATATATTTTGTATAATCATTGCAAATAATTTATATATTAGTGAAAAATAAATAAAATGACATTAATTGAAGAATTAAAATTTCGTGGTTTCCTAAATCAGTGTACTAATGAAGAAGCTTTAAATGAAATAATTAATTCTAATAAAATAAAATTTTACATTGGTTTTGATTGTACGGCTAAGTCCTTGCATGTAGGCAGTCTTATTCAAATAATGATTATGAGACTATTTCAAAAATATGGCCACATACCAATTGTACTTATAGGAAAAGGTACAACGCGAATTGGAGATCCATCAGGAAAAGATGAAACAAGAAAAATTTTATCTGATGATGAAATAGACTCAAATGCAAAAAATCTAAAGAAGGTCTTTGAAAGATTTCTTACTTCAAATAATAATAAATCTAGTTGGATAACTAGAGATAATTCTGAATGGTTAGATAAATTAAATTATGTCAATTTCCTGAGAGATTATGGCAAACATTTCACAATAAATAAGATGCTAAGCTTTGATAGTGTTAAAATTAGACTTGATAGAGAACAGTCACTTAATTTCGTTGAATTTAATTATATGATATTTCAAGCATACGATTTCTTTGAATTAAATAATAGAGACAACTGCGTGCTTCAGATAGGTGGATCAGATCAATGGGGTAATATTGTAAATGGCGTTGAGTTAATAAGAAAAACAAATGGTAAGGAAACTTTTGGATTAACTACACCTTTATTGACTAATGCTAATGGAGATAAAATGGGCAAAACAGCAGACGGAGCCGTATGGCTTAATGATGATATGTTATCTGCATATGATTATTGGCAGTTTTGGAGAAACGTAGATGACCGTGACGTAATTCGGTTTTTGAAACTATTCACTGATCTTAGTAAAAAAGAAATTGAGACTATTGAAAAAGAAAATATCAATAATATAAATGAAACTAAAATAATATTAGCCAACGAAGCCACAGCTATGCTTCATGGTCTTGATGAGGCAAAAAGGTCTGAAGAAACGGCTAAAGATATTTTTACCCATAATAATCTAGATGCAGATTTACCGACTATAAAACTAAAACCAGAAGAATTAAATAATGAAGTACTACTTTCTGATCTAATTTTAAGAATGAACTTTGCTTCTTCAAAGTCTGCCAGCAGAAAACTTATTCGAGGCAATGCAGTAAAAATTGATAAAGAACTCATAAAAGATGAACTTTTTTCAATTAACACATTACTAAACGATAGCTCAAGTGGAATTGTTATAAGTGTTGGCAAAAAAAAATACTTTAGAGTTTTGGCTATTGATTAACTTGATTCGAGTTTATTGACTCTAGGGCTCTTTCGATAATACGAGGCTTAATTATTGTGAGTGGGTTTGAAGAAACTTCTGGATCTTCAATGTCACCTTTTAAACTAAAGTCAATAGAAAATAGCCCTTCCCCCTCATCACCAATAATAATAGGACCTATAATTGGAACATTCTGAATTATAGCATTAACTAAATACATAGGACTAATTTCTCCAGACATATCAACTATTGATTTCTCTCGTTGAATTTTTCCATCCATGACCAAGCCAATACTGTCACTTACTGCAAATGCATCAATATTATTAAATATTTTTTCATTTTCAGTATAACTAATTTTACCATAACCAAACCGGATGCCTTCTTCTCCCTCTGCAATACTAACCAAGCCTGAAATTGATGGGAGTGATAAGATTTTCAATGAAGCAGGTGAGTTTATTAACACAAAATCTTTTAGATCGATTTCAACTCTAGCATCCATTGTGCTCAAATCTCGAACAGACTTCATTTTTAACTCCCCATCACTTAAAAGTTTTTTAGCGGGATGTCTGTTATGTACAAAATGTGTGATATCGCTCGAACTTATGAGATTAACATCAACTTTTTTATTTTTTTCTCGCGAATAATCTAAAGTATGATCATTAACTCGAGCTTTACTATTTACTGATAAAAGCTCACCTTGTTTTAGTATTCCTGCCTTAAAATCATTAACTTTCACTCCGCCAGCGAAGATTGCTTTATCTGTTTTTATTTTATAATTTTCTTTTGAAAGATAATGTTTTTTAATCCTTTTATTAGTAGAAATTTTATTCAGCGATAAGTCTATTACTTCCCCATAAATAGAAAGGTTCAATATTCGCTCAGACAAATCACCTGAAATATCAATTTTCACATTTTGACCATTGTTAAGCTTTAATGAATCAAGATAGAGGTGATTTGTTTTAGATATTCTTATTTTTCCATCTAATTCAATTTTACTATCAATAGATTTAAAGGTTATCTCACTATCAATATTATCTTGTATATTTGAGTTAAATTTAATTTTTAATAATTCGTTGTCTAATTTTTTTAGATTTATCTGTCTGATAAAGGCGTTAATATTCGTTAAATCTAACTCACCTTTTATTATTGGATTTTCCCTGAAAAAGTTATTTATTTGAATATCATAGCTTATTGATCCCGATGTATAGTTTGGACTTTTATTGTCATCAAATATAAAATTAGAATTAATAGTTCCTTGTGATTTAATTTTGAAGTTCATAATTGAACTCTCAATATCATCTGATAATGGATTAAAGTTAAAATTCAATACTAAGTTATTTTCTTCATTTAAATTTTTCTCAAAAAAATTTAATGCTTTATTTGTATTTCCCTCTCTTGTCGAAATTGATGTCTTTATATAATCTAAAACTGCTTTTTTGCTTACTGAGGTTATCAAATTTACACTCGAATCCTGCAAGTTGTCATCTACAATTAAATAACTTCCATTTTTGAAAGTGACTTTGTCATTTCTAAAATTTAAAATTTTGATTTTAAATTGATCATCAAGCTTCTCGATGTCGATGTTATAAGAAGTAACGTTTCCAAAATTTTGGTAAAATTCATTCGTTGGCAACATCTCTTTTAATTCGTAAATACCAGAAAGATTTAATTTTATTCCTCCGATAAAATCTTTTAAAAGTGAATTCCTGATACTCTTTAATTCTGATGTCAATAAAACTGACTGCCAACCAACAATCCCTGAAACGACTTTATCTAATTCGGAGTTGTTATTTATATTAAGGAGTTTCTCAAGTGGTTCTTTTTTTGCTTTAATTTCTATTTTTATTTGCCATAATTTTTTCTCTAAGTCGAATTTTATGTAACTTGGTCCTGATATAAATAAATCCCCGTAATTAAAAGTTAAAATGTCTAATTCCCTGTCCAGAAAATCATAAGTAAGATCAAAATTAAATTTTTCATAAAACATATCATCGCCAGTTACTAAAACTGATGACATAGAAACTTTTGAATACTGGACATTTCTGAAAGAATTAACTTTGATTTCTAAAATACTTTCTTGCAAAACAATTTCATTACTTATCTGAACTGATTTGATTGTAATCTTGTCAATCATTACTAATATAGACTGTTCATTATTGCTGAAAAAAAGATCATTTAAGTTAAAGTCAATTATGATATGGTTTGCACTGAATGATTTATTATCACTGATGGATAAATCTGCTCCTGAAACATCAATAAACAGACCATTATCTTCGTTGTACTTTAATATGTAATCATTAGAGTCCAGAGTGATCTGATGTTCAGTTTTTAGATATGATGATAATCTTTGCTCTAAAAAATTAACACTTAAACCTCCAAAAATTACTTTTGCAGTAACTCCAATCATTACTAAAGAGAGTGCCACTAGGACTGAGGACATGATATATAAAAATAAATATTTTTTACTCACTGTTTCTTCTTAAATTAGAGAATATTAGTTTGTCTATGTCGCCATCTAATACAGCATCTGGATCTGATACTTCATAATTACTTCTTAAGTCTTTGACCATTCTATATGGATGCAGAACATAAGATCTTATTTGATTTCCCCAGCCAATTTCAGACTTTTTATCTTCTTTAGCTTTTCTTTCATCATTCATTTTTTGCACTTCTATCTCATATAATTTTGATTTAAGTAAATTTAGAGCCGTTGCCTTGTTTTTGTGTTGTGATCTCTCATTTTGACATTGAACAACAATTCCAGTTGGAATATGAGTAATTCTTATAGCGCTGTCTGTGGTGTTTACATGTTGACCACCAGCTCCTGAAGCCCTAAATGTGTCAATTCTCATGTCTTTATCTAATAAGTTAACTTCAATAGTCTCATCAACAAATGGTGAAATCCATACACTTGAAAAACTTGTATGCCTTCTTGAATTCGAGTCAAAAGGAGAAATTCTAACAAGTCGATGAATACCAGATTCTCTTTTTAGATAACCAAAAGCAAAACTGCCTTCTATTAACGCTGTACATGATTTAATTCCTGCTTCATCACCTAAAGACTCGTACATTAATTTAAACTTAAATTTTTTCTTTTCAGCCCATCGCATATACATTCTTAAAAGCATTTGTGCCCAGTCCTGACTCTCTGTGCCACCTGCACCAGCGTGTATCTCTAAATAACAATTTTTACTATCTGCTTCACCGTTAAATTGTAATTTAAATTCATTATCTTCTAATTCAGATAAAATAGTAGTTATTGTTGCCTGACATTCATTTAATGATACTTCATCAGACTCTTCGGCAGCAAGATTGTAATATTCATTAACCTCAGATATTTTATTTTCAAAATCGCTTATAAGTTTTATCTTATTTTCATTCTCGCTGATGTTCATCATGACTTTTTTTGCTTCATCAGGATCTGACCAAAAATCTTGATCTTCTGTTTTATTTCTAAGTTTAACTAATTCTTTTGATATTTTATCGGTGTCAAAGATGACTCCGAAGAAAGTCTAGTTTTTTATTTGCTAGACTAATAAAATTTATAAATTCAATATCCATTGTTAATAAATCAAAAATTCGTTCTCTTCGCTGTTTTCCATTTCGATTACTTTAAATCCCTCTGAACCTACTAATGTTTCTTTAAGAGTAAATAGTTTATCACTTTTTCCAAATGCTTCATATATTGTTTTAGCATCTTTTATTTTATTTGAGATTTGTCCTGTATCATAATCAATTTTTATTAATTCTATGCCTGCTGGTATTATAAATGGAAGGGCTTTTTCATCCTCATAGTATTCATTTATGAATGACTTAAAAATCGGAACTGCAACTGACGAGCCTGTTTCTCTCTTTCCTAATGATTCGGGTTTATCATAACCAGTATAAACACCGACAATAATATCAGATGTAAAACCAATAAACCAAGCATCTGTATTATTGTTTGTTGTACCAGTTTTACCAGCTATTTCAATGCCTTCTATTTTAGTTTTTCTTCCAGTCCCCCTATCTACTGCTCCTTTTAATATTGAGACCATCTGATATGCATTCTTCTCATCAAAAATTGTTTCAGATTTATTAACAATATTTGGTTTAGAGGGCTCTTCAATATATTGCATACTACAATTACTGCATATAATTTGATCGTTTACGAAAATATTTTTTCCTCTACGGTCTTGTATTCTATCAATTAAGGTGCCTTGAACCCTTTTTCCACCATTCGCGAATGAAGCATATGCGGATGTGAGCTTGAAAAGAGATGTTTCTCCTGCTCCCAAGGCCATAGAAAGTACTGGAGGCATATTAGACATTATATCTGTTCTGTCAGCCAATTCCACAATTTGATCCATGCCTAGGTACTGAGCGATCCTTATTGTCATCAAGTTTCTTGAGTGTTCAATTCCTTTACGCAAAGTTGAGGGTCCATAAAATTTCTTTCCATAATTTTCTGGCTTCCACTTTGCACGCCCTTTTCCTTGATCTAAAACAAAGGGTGCATCAAGTATCAAACTATTTGGCTGCAACCCATTTTCTAACGCTGCAATATATACAAATGGTTTGAATGAAGAGCCTGGTTGCCTTTTTGCTTGGTACACACGATTAAAATTACTTTCATTAAAATCAAATCCACCCGATAATGCAAAAACTCTTCCTGTATGAGGGTCCATTACAATGATCGCACCATTAATTTTTGGAATTTGTTCTAAGTTATATAAATTGTCAGTGTTCAAAGAAACATAAATAATGTCATGAAGCTTAAAGACCTCATTTGCTTGATTTATTTTTGGCCCAAGATAACCGTTTCCAAGACTCTTTCTTGCCCAATTAAAATTTAATAAACGTCCGTGAACAACAGCTTCATCTTTTAATACTTCGATATCAACACTTCCGTTCACTTCATCAAGTTTTATGACTTTTGCTAATAGGAAATTATGTGGCAGGTCTTTTCCAATATTTTCAATGAACCAACTTTTACTTGCAACATTATCAACAACCCCTCTATATCCATTTCTTTTGTCATATTCTAATAGGCCAGATTTTAATGCTAGGTCAGCTATTCTTTGAGTTGAGGTGTCAAATGATGATCTGACTGAAAGACCGCCTCTATATAAAAAATCCTCACCATACACATTAATTATTTGCTTCCTTATTTCTTCTAAATAATAATCAGATGAAAAAAATGGTTTCTTTTTTCTATCGGCCACTTGTATTGTTGTTTTAATTGATGCCTTATACTCTTCTTCAGTTATAAAATTATTAATATACATTCTTTTTAAAACCCAGTTTCTTCTAATAAGAGAATTTTCATAGTTTGTTTTAGGGTTATATCTGCTGGGTGCTTTAGGTAGCGCAGCTAGAAAAGAAACTTCAGATAAATCTAATTCATCTAATGATTTCTTAAAATATCTATTCGAAGCAGCCGCAATACCATAAGTTCCATAGCCTAAATAAATTTGATTTAAATAAAGTTCTAAAATTCTTGATTTAGAGAGAGTTGCGTCAATTTTAATTGCCAATAATGCTTCTTTTACTTTTCTTCTTAGTGAGAGTTCATCATTTAACAAAAAATTTTTTGCGACTTGCTGTGTAATAGTAGATGCTCCCTCAGGCCTTTTATTTGAAAATAGATAATAAGTATTTCTAATTAGAGCCCTTATTATTCCAGTAGGGTCGATGCCAATGTGATTATAATAGTTTTTATCTTCAGCAGAAATAAATGCATTTTTAAGATTGTCTGGAATATTTTCTATGGGTACAAATATTCTATATTCTTTTGAAAATTCTTTAACTAATTGACCATTAGTATCATAGATTCGTGTCATTACGTCTGGCTTGTAACTCTTCAAATTAGAATCGTCAGGAAGCTGAAGTGAGAAGTAAATAATTATTATTAGAAAGCAGATCGTAATTGCAATTATAAAATACAGTAAGTATTTAATCTGATTATAAAAGCGACTCATAATAAGTTACTAATATTAATATAATTATGGCATTCATTTGGCTATATAACCAAATAAGCAAGTCTTATTTAATTGATAAAATAAAGATTGATTTTTGTAGTTAAAAATATATATATAAATCATATACTTACATATTCACTATGACGCGCAGATACATAATACAAAAAAAATATTCTCGACTATGTAACATAGTCATATCATTGAAAGGTTTCTATAAATGTCTCAAAAATTACTTATTGACGGCTCAAGAGATAGTCAAACGCAAGTTGCTTTATTATCTGAAGATGGACTTGAAGATTTTGAATTTGAGTCTACTTCTAAAAAAAATCTAAAAGGAAATATTTATCTAGGCAAAGTATCTAGAATTGAAGCATCCCTTCAGGCTGCTTTCATTGATATTGGATCAGATAAAAATGGTTTTCTTGCATTTGGTGAAATTCACCCAAATTATTTTCAAATACCTGTAGCAGATAGAGAGGCGTTAATTGAGGCTGAAAGCAATATCGAAGAAGGGCTTAATAATTTAGTTAATAATGAACATAATGAAGAAAGTAAGGAAGGTGAATTTGATGAAAATATCAATGCAATAGAAAATGATCAGGACGAAAGTTTAAATGGCAGTGAAAAAGTTATTAAAAATAGAAAACATAAAACAAGTGCAAATCTCAAAAGAAAGCTATATAGATCGTATAAAATTCAAGAGGTAATTAAAACAGGTCAATTAATACTTATTCAAGTAGTTAAAGAAGAAAGAGGCAATAAAGGTGCTGCTCTTACTTCATATATTTCATTAGCAGGCAAGTATACAGTTCTAATGCCAAATTCAACAAAAACAAAGGGCATCTCAAGAAAGATTTCTATTTCTGATGATAGAAATAAATTAAAACAAATAATTGATGAATTGAAGGTGCCTTTAGAAATGGGCTTAATCATAAGAACGGCAGGTTTAAATAAGACAAAAAATGAAATAAAAAAAGATTATTCTACGCTTAATAAACTATGGGTAGAAATTGTAACCGAAACAAAAAAAGCTATTGCTCCTGCATTAATACATGAGGAAGGAAATTTGTTGAGAAGAGTGCTAAGAGATGTCTATACAAAGGAGATGAAAGATATTTTAGTCGACGGAAAAGAAGCTTATAGGGAAACAAAAAAGTACATGTCACAGCTTTTGCCATCATGCACTAAATTTGTAAAACAATATAAAAGTAAAGAACCAATATTCAGTAAATATAAGGTTGAGAGCGAAATAATAAAAATGTTTAACCCAGAGGTAAAACTAAAATCTGGGGGCTACCTGGTAATAAATCCCACTGAGGCATTAGTTGCAATTGATGTTAATTCAGGCGGAGCAACAAAAGAGAGAAACATAGAAAAGACTGCATTAAAAACCAACCTCGAAGCTGCCGTTGAAATTGCGAAACAAATTAAAATTC
Organism: Pelagibacteraceae bacterium AG-461-B04; assembly: GCA_003211835.1. Lineage (GTDB taxonomy): Bacteria > Pseudomonadota > Alphaproteobacteria > Pelagibacterales > AG-422-B15 > CACNXQ01. The sequence goes on from QCRN01000007.1 coordinate 21,091, forward strand.
GAGATTTATCAGGGTTAATCGTTGTTGATTTTATCGATATGTATGAAATGAGGAATAATAGACAAGTGGAAAAGAAAGTTAAAGAACTAGTGAGAAAAGATAGGGCTAGGACTCAAGTTTCAAGAATTAGTCAATTTGGACTGTTAGAAATGTCCAGACAAAGATTAAGGCAAAGTTTTATTGAATGGAAAACTGAGCTTAGTACGCATTCGGGTGCTCTTAAATTGCTATATTTATTAAAGGAAAAAATTAATAATAAAAAATTTAAAACCTTATCTATAAATATAAATCCGTTCATGAAGCAATATTTAGCTGATAACTTTATAGTAGAAATTAAAAAAATTGAAGATGACTCAAAACTCAAAATTATATTTTTTGAAGATATAACGATAGACAATTCTGAGATTGAGTTTGTAGAAGATTCTCCAAAAATTAAAAAGGAAACTAAAGGTATTAAAAAAAAGATCGCAAAAAAGAAAGTTTCCTCTAGTAAGAAAAAAATATCAACTGTTAAAAAAAAGAAAGCAAAAATACTTGAAGACATAAATATATCTCCTATTAAAGAAATAAAAAATAAAAAATCAGGTTGGTGGCAAAAGTGAATAGAGTAAAAGCTCTATTTATTTTGAATATTATTTTATTTTTTACATTTGTAAGTTCATTAAAGGCATTAGAGGTCATAAGAGACACTGAATTAGAGCGTTTTACTGATGATATTTTAAAAATATTACTTACTAACAGCAATTTAGAAGTTGAGGATATAAATGTTTATTTCATCAATAGTAATCAGGTCAACGCATTCGTTACTGGCGGTAAGAATATTTTTATTAATACTGAATTAATCATTGAAGCAGATGATTACAGGGAATATGCTGCGGTAATTGCTCATGAATTAGCTCATATATTAGGCGGTCATATTTTTAGAACATCTGAAGAGCTGGCAGACATATCAAATAGAGTCATGCCTATATATTTACTTGGCATGATAGGTCTAATTACTGGAGCATCTGAGGCTGGCTTTGCAGGGGTAATGGTCGGCCAAGCTGCAGTTACTGATACCTTCACTTATTATTCAAGAACTCAAGAAGCAGCTGCTGACCAAAAAGCAGTTTCAATATTGTGCAACAGTATGATTGATGCATATTATCTTTCTAGTTTCCTTGAAAACCTTGAAACGATAAATTCAAATGCAACAACAAAATCAGAAAATTATAGATCAACTCATCCTCTTCCCCGTGATAGAATTAGCTGGATACAATTAGCTTTAAAGAATAATGAAGAATGTAACTATGAAAAAGATAAAGATTTGGAAAAAAGATATAAACTAATAAAGGCTAAACTTTTCGGCTTTACTCATTCATACGATGAAACTAAAGCTGTATATAATTCGAATAATAATCAAGATCTATATGCAAACGCAGTATCAAGTTATTTAAATGGAAAGCATGATCAATCGACCAAAATATTAAAAAAACTGATTAAAGAAAATAACGAAAATCCTTTTTTTAAGGAACTAATTGGCGAAATATATTTTATGAATCAAAAATACAATGAAGCAATTTACTTCCAGACAGCTGCGATCAATAACTTGAATACCGAAAATGACATATATATGATGATGATAGGTAATTACTTATTGTCAACTAAGGAGACTAAAAAAGTGAAAGACAGCATCGAATATTTAAAAAAATCAATTCATTTAAATGCTAAAAATTCTTATTCATGGTATTTGCTTGCCAGGGCATATGCATTCATGGATGACATTTCTTTTGCAAACTACGCAACTGCTGAACGTTATTTCTTAATCGGAGAAAGAAGACTTTCCTATGATTTTGCATTAAAGGCAATAAAAGGAATTGAGGAAAATACTCCAGAATGGTACCGAACTTATGATTTAATTGAAATATTAAAAAAAGAAGTTTCTACAAATACAAATTAAATAATATATATTTATAGTAATGAAAAAAATAAAATTTATAGATGGTCCAAATTTAAATCTTTTAGGAAAACGAGAACCTGAAATTTACGGCTCTGAAACCCTAGATGACATTCATAGATTAGTTAATGCTCATATAAAAGAGAAGCAATACAAAATCGAAACATCATTTTTTCAATCAAACTCAGAGGGAGAAATTGTCAATTGTATACAAAACGCAAATCAAGCCTATAATGGAATTATAATAAATGCCGCAGGCTTTTCTCATACATCAGTTGCATTATTAGATGCTTTACTCGCGATTCAAATTCCTAAAATTGAAATACATCTTACGAATTTATTCAAACGTGAAGACTTTAGACATCATTCCTTTATAAGCAAAGGTGTTAATGGAGTTATATGTGGATTTGGATCCAATAGTTACTTACTTGCTGTTGATGGTATCAATAAATTAATATAATTATAAAGATATGACAGATAAAACAAAAAAGACAATAGACGCCAAGCCAATAAAAGATTTAACAAAAATATTAGAAGATTTAAATCTTACAGAGATCTCATATTCAGATGGTGACTTCTCAGTATCAGTTTCTAAAGCGGCGGTAGCTCAAACAACCATGTCAGCTGTAACACAATCTAAAAGTAATCAAGAAGAAAACATGGAAAATGATTTTAAGAATGACCCTAGAGCAATTAAATCCCCAATGGTAGGAACTGTCTACCTTCAACCAGAGCCAGGAGCGAACAAATTTGTTGATTTAGGTAGTCAAATTAAATCTGGGCAGACTCTGCTTATTATAGAAGCGATGAAAACAATGAATCCAATCGAGTCCTCATTGCAAGGTAAGGTTTTAAAAATTCTTGTTGAGAATGAACAGGCGGTCGAGTTTGGTCAGCCGTTAATGCTAATAGGATAAATGTTTAATAAGGTATTGATTGCTAACCGAGGAGAAATTGCGGTTAGAATTAACAGGGCATGTCAAGAACTTGGCATATCTACTGTAGCAATACACAGTGAAGCTGATACAGACTCAATGCATGTAAGAATAGCTGATGAGAGTGTTTGCATTGGACCAAACCCTGTAAATAAAAGCTATTTAAATTCACATGCAATTATTTCAGCTTGCGAAATTACGGGAGCTCAGGCAGTACATCCTGGGTATGGTTTTTTATCTGAGAATGCGTCATTTGCAAGAATGCTTGATGATCACAAATTAACTTTTATAGGACCAAAACATAAACACATCAGCATGATGGGAGATAAGATTGAAGCGAAAAAAATAATGCAAGAATACGGGGTCCCTACAGTGCCTGGTTCAAAAGGTGCGATAATTGACCTTGAAGATGCATTAAAAACTTCAAGAAATATTGGGTTCCCCGTTCTTTTAAAGGCAAGTGCGGGTGGCGGAGGCAGAGGCATGAAAGTTGTGAATGACGAAAAAGAATTGACGAATACTCTACCTATCATAAAACAAGAAGCTCTATCATTTTTTGGAAATGATTCAATTTATATAGAGAAATTTATTGATTCACCAAGGCATATTGAGATTCAAGTAATTTGTGACAGTCATAATAATTTTCTTCACTTGCATGAAAGAGACTGCTCAATTCAAAGAAGGAACCAAAAAGTAATTGAAGAAGCACTAGCGCCTGAAATAGATCAAGCCAAAAAAGAAAAGCTTTTCAAAATCTGCATAGATGCTATGGCAAAGATGGGTTATTTGGGCTTGGGCACTCTTGAGTTCTTATTCGCTGATAATGAATTCTATTTTATGGAAATGAATACTAGACTTCAGGTTGAACATCCAATAACCGAGATGTTGACAAGGATTGATTTGGTTAGAGAACAAATCTGTGTAGCTGCAGGAGATAAAATCTTCACATCTCAGGAAAATATAAAACCTTTGGGTCACTCAATAGAATGTAGAATAAACGCTGAAAATTCTACTGACTTTAAGCCGTCTGCAGGAACAATTAAAATGTATCATCCGCCGGCAGGTAATGGCATTAGGTTAGATACATTCATATATTCTGGCTATAAGGTGCCCCATTACTATGACAACCTATTAGCAAAGCTTATCGTAACAGGTAGAACTAGAAACCACGCCATAAAAAGAGCACTCAGATCTCTTAATGAAATTGTAATTGATGGAATAGAAACAAACATTGATCTCCATAAAAAAATACTTTCTTCAAATGATTTTAAAAATGGAGCCGTACCAATTAATTGGTTGGAAAAAAATATAAATAAACTTTAATTTAGAAACAATCTTCAACCCATATATCATAAATTGGATGTTCCATTGATGAAATTGATGGCAATGATTTAAGCATCCATCCTTTAAATATTTTTTTTTTAGAATTTTTATGGTGAATATTTAGGTATATTCCAACTTCATTTTTTTCATAAGGTCCACTTAAATGGCAATCTATTGGATATATCTCTAATTCCTGGTAAAAAAAATTTTCTTTTAAAGGTAACTTCAGAGTGTCCACATTAGCAGTAATTTTATTTAATATACTAATTTCAGCCATGTTAGCATTGCTGTCACTGCTATCACTATCTTTTTGATTATTTTCAGTAAATTGGTTCTGGTAATTATTCGAAATAATCTCCTCATCGTAAGATGGTGCAATTTCATCAAGATTAATCAACGGAGCGATCTTAATTTCCTCAGCATTTGAAGAAAATATAAGTAAAACAACAAAAATAAATACTAACCTGCTAAAAATCTTATGGTGACCACTTAATATAATCATCATTTCTTTTCTTAGAGCTTTCATTGTCATTGGTATTTTCAGGGTCATAGGCATTTACAGTCCCCGTTTGATTTGAAAGATGATTTTTTTGCCATTCATATTTTTTATTTTCTGAGACCCTTACTTTAGACGTGAATCTCAACCAGTTATTCCATTCTGGATTAACGCAGGTTGATTCGACCTCATCAGCATATATAACCCACCTTTTAGTATCTTTTTTATTATGGAAGTATTTATTACCTTGGTTATCTTCACCGGCGGCAATGCCATAAAAGTATGTCCATAATCTGGTTCCAAGCGTTTGACCATTCCACCACGTAAATATTTCTCTCAGCATAAATCTTAATTATACTTATTTAAAATTAACAGTTTTTTCAACAAAAATTAAATTATAGTAACTATTTAAGTCATTGAAATAAAAGCATATTCTAATATTAACCACAACTGCTACACCTTATATAGTGGCTATAAATTTTTTTTATACAAGATATTGACTTCATTTTTCAAATAATAAATATTGGAAATCTAGAACGTTACTCATTTAGCATTCTGGTAATAATTCGGTCGGAACCATTCTTAACTTGTTCTTGATTTAAACTGCTATTGAAGCGCTATTGTTAATAAGGAAAAAAAATGAAAATAAATAGAGAATTTACAAGTGATAATCAATCTCCATATCAAAATATTAAATTTAAAAAGGTTTCTACAGAAATTCGAAATCCTGATGGATCCATCGTTTTTGAATTAAAGGATTTCGAAGTTCCTGAGCAATGGAGTCAAGTTGCAAGTGATATACTCTCACAAAAATATTTTAGAAAAGCTGGTGTTCCAAATAAGCTAAGGAGAACTGAAGAACGAAATGTGCCCTCCTGGCTATCACCAAGAATAGCAGACGAAGAGTCCGGTGAGCTCAATTATTCTTCAGAAAAAAACTCTCAACAGGTTTTTGATAGATTGGCTGGAGCCTGGACATATTGGGGATGGAAAGGTGGTTATTTCTCCTCAGAAGAAGATGCAAAAGCTTTTTTTGATGAAGTTAGATATATGTTGGCCAATCAAATGATTGCTCCTAACAGTCCTCAATGGTTCAATACAGGTTTGAACTGGGCATATGGTATAGATGGACCATCTCAAGGTCACTTTTACGTTGACCATGAAAACGGTAAGCTTACTAGATCATCTAGCTCCTATGAAAGGCCCCAACCCCATGCTTGTTTTATACAAAGCATTGATGATGATCTTGTCAATGATGGTGGTATTATGGACCTTTGGGTTAGAGAAGCTCGATTATTTAAATATGGCTCAGGAACAGGAACAAATTTTTCTAGTTTAAGAGGTTCCACAGAAGGGCTTTCGGGTGGTGGAAAATCATCTGGCTTGATGAGCTTTCTGAAAATTGGAGATAGAGCAGCTGGAGCTATTAAGTCTGGTGGTACCACAAGAAGAGCAGCTAAAATGGTTGTTGTAGACATTGACCATCCAGATATAGAGGAGTTTATAAAGTGGAAAGTTACAGAGGAGCAAAAAGTTGCATCCATTGTAACTGGTTCAAAAATATGCTCAAAACACCTTAAAAGCATTATGAGCGCTTGTCACAACTGTGAAGCAGATGGAGAAAGCTGCTTTGAGCCTTCAAAAAATCCTGCGCTTAAAAGAGAAATTATAGCTGCAAGGCGAAACGAAGTGCCTGAAAATTATATTCAAAGAATAATTCATTTTGCAAAACAAGGATATAAGTCAGTAGAATTTGAAACTTATAATACTGATTGGGATTCAGAAGCATATGTAACAGTATCTGGACAAAATTCTAATAACTCTGTGCGCGTAACAGATGAATTCCTTGATGCAGTTATGAATGACAAAGAATGGAATTTAGTTAACAGAACTGACGGTTCAATTAATAAAACTGTAAACGCAAAAGAATTATGGGATCAGGTTGGATATTCAGCATGGGCATGTGCAGACCCTGGAATACAGTTTCATACAACTATTAATGACTGGCATACCTGTCCAGAAAGTGGTGAAATCCGTGCATCAAATCCATGTTCAGAGTATATGTTTCTAGATAACACCGCCTGTAATTTAGCATCACTCAATTTAATGACATTTATGGATGAAAATAAGTGTCTCGATACAACTTTATTCAAGCATGCGGTCAGAGTCTGGACTCTTATACTAGAGATATCAGTTATGATGGCGCAATTTCCTTCTAAAGAAATAGCTAAATTGTCCTATGAATACCGAACTCTTGGATTGGGATATGCAAATCTAGGTGGATATCTGATGTCAAAAGGGGTTGCATACGATAGTGAAGAAGGTAGATCTAACTGTGCAGCAATAACTTCATTGATGACGGGCATATCTTATGCAACCTCAGCAGAGATTGCGTCTGAACAAGGTCCATTTCCTGGCTATCAGCAAAATGCCAAGAATATGCTTCGCGTAATAAGAAATCATAAGAGAGCCGCCTATGGCAACACAGAAGGTTATGAAGACCTAAATATAAATCCTGTGCCATTTATTGTTGAAGATTTAAGAGATACAAATCTTGGCATGGAAGCTCAAAAAGCTTGGGACGAAGCATATGAAGGTGGCCAGAAATATGGATATAGGAACGCTCAGACAACGGTTATAGCCCCTACTGGTACAATTGGACTAGTTATGGACTGTGATACAACTGGAATTGAACCTGATTTTGCAATGGTTAAATTTAAGAAACTTGCAGGCGGCGGATACTTTAAGATTATAAACAGAACTGTTCCAGAGGCATTAAAACAACTGCAGTATACTAATGAAGAAGTTGAAGAAACAATTAATTATGCTGTTGGATATGGGACCTTAAAAGAAGCGCCTTTCATTAATCATGAGTCACTTAAAGAAAAAGGCTTTGAAGATGAACAACTAGAGCTACTAGAACAAAACTTAAAGAATGTTTTTGATATAAGATTTTCATTTAATTCATTCACTTTAGGAAATGAATTTTGCTCTGAAAAATTAAATATCTCTGATGAACAACTAGCAGATATGAATTTTAATATGTTGGCTTTCTTGGGTTTTTCTAATGAGGAAATAGATGAGGCTAATACATATTGTTGTGGAACAATGACTCTAGAAGGCTCTCCTTATATTAAAGAAGAGCATTTAGCTGTTTTTGACTGCGCTAATCCATGTGGAAGAATAGGTAAAAGATTTTTGTCAGTTGAAAGTCACATAAGAATGATGGCAGCCGCTCAACCGTTTATTTCAGGGGCAATCTCTAAAACAATAAACATGCCTTCCGATTCAAATGTAGAAGATTGTAACGAGGCTTACCTCCTTTCTTGGAAGCTGGGAACAAAAGCCAATGCATTATACCGAGATGGATCAAAACTAAGTCAGCCCCTTGCATCAAAATTAGTTGAAGATGAAGATATGACAGAGTCTGACCAAATTGCTGCTGAACAAACTCAAGTTGAGAAAACAATTGCTATTGCTCAGGAAGCAGTAAATTCAATTGTTTATGGATCAAGAAATAAGGTCCCTGATAGACGAAAGGGCTACATACAAAAAGCAATTGTTGGTGGCCACAAAGTTTATCTTCATACAGGGGAATATGAAGATGGCAGTTTAGGTGAAATATTTATCGATATGCATAAAGAAGGTGCGTTTTTGAGAAGTTTAATGAATAATTTTGCTATAGCTATTTCTATTGGACTTCAATACGGAGTACCACTTGAGGAATATGTAGAGGCATATACATTTACGAGATTTGATCCTGCTGGAGTTGTTCAGGGAAATAATAGAATCAAAAATGCCACATCAATCCTAGATTATGTATTTAGGGAATTGGCTGTTTCTTACCTAGGCAGAAATGACCTGGCTCATGCAGACAATACTGATGTTGACTTTTCGCTTGGCACAGGTGCCGAGGAAGGAACACTTAAAAACAATGAGATACCATGGAAACTAGTTAAAAAAGTATCCAGCCAAGGTTACTTAAGGGGTCAAGATGGTCTTTCAGTAGTAAGTTCATCTGGAGATATGGGCGCTATAACTGCGGAGCAAGCAGTATCAAGTAGTAGCTCTTCATCTGCAGGTACATCAGATGTATCAATGAGTAGAGTTCAAGCAGCAAGGATGATGGGCTATGAGGGTGATGCATGCCCTGAGTGTGGTTCATTTACCTTGGTGAGAAATGGAACTTGTCTAAAATGCGATACGTGTGGAGCTACCACAGGCTGTTCTTAATCTTCTTCGGTAGGTACTACTTTTAGGCTCAACTCATCTAAAGTCTTATCATCGACCTCTGCAGGCGCAAGCATCATGAGGTCTTGTGCCTGTTGATTCATAGGGAATAAGATTACCTCCCTAATATTTTTTTCTTGAGCAAGTAGCATTACGATCCTGTCAATCCCTGGGGCTATACCCCCATGAGGGGGCACACCATAAGAAAAGGCGTTAATCATTCCCCCAAATTTATCTTGTACTTGTTTCTTAGTATAACCACTTATTTCAAAAGCTTTGTACATAATTTCTGGTATATGATTTCTAATGGCTCCAGATGATAGCTCGATGCCATTGCAAACAATATCATATTGATATCCCAGAACATCTAAAGGATCACTATTTTCTAATGCTTCTAATCCACCTTGTGGCATAGAAAATGGGTTATGACTAAAATCAATTTTACCTGTGTCCCTATCCTGCTCGTACATTGGAAAATCTACAATCCAACAAAATTTAAATACATCTTTTTCGATAAGATCAAGAATTTCTCCGATTTTATTTCTTGCTGCTGCAGCAATATCATATACGGACTTATCTTTATCGCATGCAAAGAATATAGAGTCTCCTGAGTTTAAATTTGCTTTTTTAGCAATTTCTAATTGAATATTGCTTGGTATAAACTTTGCAATTGGGCCTTTTCCAATAAGTATGCCATCTACTTCTTCAAAAATAATATAGCCAAGACCGGGGGCACTCATTTCTTTTTTCGCCCAATTGTTTAAGTTGTCAAAAAAACTTCTTGGTTGCATTGAAGATTTTGGTGCAGGTATCCCTAGTACTCGCCCACCAGCATCTATAACTTTTTTAAAAGCTTTGAATTCAACATTATCATCAGAAAATTCTTGAGTAATATCACATACCTCAATTGGATTTCTTAAATCTGGTTTGTCTGTTGCATACTTTTTCATTGCTTCTTTGTAGGTAATTCTTGGAAAAGGCAAATCAGTCACTTTAAAATTTGAAAACTTTTTAAATACTGAAGATAAAACTGGTTCAATAGCATTAAATACATCATCTTGCTCAACAAATGCCATTTCCATGTCTAATTGATAAAATTCGCCAGGACTCCTATCGGCTCTGGCATCTTCATCTCTAAAACAAGGAGCAACTTGAAAATATTTATCAAAACCCCCAGCCATTATTAATTGTTTAAATTGTTGAGGCGCTTGAGGTAAGGCGTAAAATTTTCCAGGATGAATTCTGCTTGGAACAAGATAATCTCTAGCACCTTCTGGACTTGATGCAGTTAAAATGGGTGTCTGCATTTCAAGAAAACCGGCCTCGGACATTAACTTTCTTATATGGGAAATAATAGATGATCTTAATACAATGTTGCTATGCAATTCTTCTCTTCTAATGTCTAAAAATCTATACTTTAATCTTATTTCTTCAGGATAATCATTTTCACCGAATACAGGCATTGGTAACTCATTTGCTGCAGAAAGAACTTCTAACGCATCAACAGAAATCTCAATTTTACCAGTTACTAGGGACTCATTGATGGTTTCTATATCACGCTTAATAACTTTACCATTTATTTTAATTACGGATTCAGCCCTTAGGCTTTCAAATTCTTTTAATAGCTTTGTATTTGTTTTTTCAATGACACACTGAGTTACACCATAATGGTCTCGCAAATCAACAAACAAGACATTACCATGGTCTCGCTTGCGATTAATCCATCCAGCGAGTATGACGTCTTTATTTTCATCGCTTTCTTTTAACTCGTTACAATTATGTGTTCTATATTTTTCCATGCTTTAAATTCAAGTTCATATATAGTTTGATTTATGAAAATAGTCCAAGACAATAAATCTCTCAAAAATCTATGCAAATTACTAAAAAAACAGAAAGTTATATATCTAGATACTGAGTTTAAAAGAGACAGAACATACTGGCCGAAATTATGTACTATTCAATTTAAAACACAGCGAAACGTATATTTGGTGGACATGCTTCTAATTGAGCAAATGAATATGAATACACTAAAAGAAATATTAATAGACAAAAAGTTAAGAAAAGTGATTCATTCAGCTAAGCAAGATATTGAGGCAATTAATTACGCTTTAGATATCAAGATCGAAAACATTTTTGACACTCAAATAGCCTATAATGTACTTCATGGAGGCGATGAAATTGGCTATACAAATTTAGTAGAAAAACTTTTTAAAATAAAATTGTCTAAAAAGTATCAAGTTTCAGATTGGGAATCAAGACCACTTAGTAAAAATCAGCTAGCATATGCAGAAAATGATGTTTTATATTTACCAAGAATTTATACTTATCTAATTAATTTTATAAAAAAAAGAAACTTAATTAATAAAATTAATAATAAAAACCACGAACTAACTGAGAATAATGACATTTATAATCCAAAGTTTGCATATAAAAAAGTTAAAATCAAAAATTTTAGTCAAAAAGAAAAAACTCTACTAAAAAAATATTTTAAATGGAGAGAAGTCTGTGCACAAAACCTAAATATACCCAGGAACTGGGTTATTTCAGATAAAAATCTAATAAAAGCATCTAAAGGTAAAGAGGTTGGTTTAGAGAAAAATAAAAAAATGCACAATCAGCAACTAAGTAAATTTAGTGATTATATTAATTCAAAAAATCTCTCAAAAAAGGAATAGTAATCTTGCTTTTAGTTTGCATGGAAGAAAAATTAATTTTTTCCATAAATTGATATAGTTTGGAATAATCTCTTTCGACTCGTTTAGTGAGATATTCTATTACATTTGTTTCTACTTTTAATTGAAGATCACTAAAGAACTTAACTATTAAGATTTTTATTAGTCTATCATCTGGATCATCTATATAAGAAGAAGTAAATGAGTTAAATCTTGACCTTAAATCATTTAGTGAAATTTTAAAGTTAGAGTCTGTGTCAACTGAACAAAGTATTTTAAATTTCTTGAGCACTAAATTATTGTAAAAATGAAAAAAATCATTTTCTCTCTCCACTTTGAGATGATGTAAATCATCAATTGCATAACTACAGCTAGATGATAAATTTTTCCAATTACTTACCTCATTGCAATTAAGAAAAGTAGCGTTATTGTTGGCTATCCATATTTTTAATAAGTGCGTCTTCCCAGATTTTGACTTACCATAGATAACCGCTGAACCATTGAACCAATTATTTGTTTCATTAAGTAAAGATGAAACTTGCTGGTTACTTTCACTAATAAAAAAATCATTAGGATCAAAATTTTCGACTTTGCCTAAATCAAAAACTAACTGGCCTTTATTCATCTAATTAATACTTTCCATCCAATATCTTATATAAATTAACAACGATATTAATGTAGTAATTACAACAATCCCAATCAGTAATTCAATTAACCTTATCTCATTTATCAAATTTTCAAATCCTGCTGTATTGCCTAATAATGTAGCTATAACTAAAGAAAATTGAAAAAAAGTGTTCCACTTACTTACTTTGCTAGTTTTTAATTTAATTTTTATTCCTGCAAAAAATGTTATTACAAAAGAACCTAAAATAATAATATCCCTTGATATGACTAGGATGATGATAAAAACTGGTAGAAGATTTGCTGTTCCGATTAATATATAGATTGAAATTACAAATGCTTTATCAGCAATAGCATCTAAATAGGAACCCAATTCACTTTCCGCCTTTAAAGATCTAGCTATTAATCCATCGAAAAAATCACTAACAGCAATAAGGATTGTAAAAATAGCTGCATAAAAAAATAAATCAATTAATAACAACCAAGCTACGATGGGAATAGTTATTAATCTAGATATTGACAATAAATTTGGAATATTCTTAATCATACAAGCTAATTTTATAGTAAGGACCCATATTAGCTACTTCAATATTATTTTGAGACATTATTAATTCTAACTTATTATTGTTGCCAGAAAAATTAATAACACCTTCAACCTTTGAAAGATCAAATGAAGTGACGTGGAAGGAGTTAAGCAACTCTAAAGTTTCTAGTTTAGTTCTTAGTTTTACCCAATCATCGATTGAATTAATATCATAAACAAAATTATACAAAAACTTATCGTTCGATTGTTTTGTTATATCAATCCAAACTGATAATAATTCAGAATTAATATCTTTAATAATTTGATCAAAAATATCATCTTTGTAAAAGCTATTTTCTTCTATGAATGTTTTTCTAAATACATTTTCTTTATTATTGACTATGAGCTTAATAATAATATCAAATTTGATTTTATTATTTTCAATATTAGTTGGATTACACCAAATCAATATAGAGTCCTTGTTATCACTCACTAGATTTAAATTCAATCCCTCCAGGAATGTTACTAATTCTAACTGATACATTTCAGATGAAGAAAAAGTCCTTACGTTCAGATTAATTTTACTTCCAATATTACTTATTTTTTTCCATTCTGTGTTCCAACTATTAAATAATGTAAAGAACTCAAAGTGGTTTGAAAATGCAATATAGGCAATTATGTCTTTTGAGCGCAGTTCTGAATATGTTAATGAGCGAGATTCATAAAATTCTCTAACTTTAAATGGACTAAAATAAACATTAAAGCTCCCGCTATAAGTTTCAGATGATATTTTTTCATCAATAAACTCAATACTCTCTACTAAATATTCATAATTAATATCATTTAATTTAATAATTTGGTTGAAATCACTTGGTGCCAGAAGTTTTTTTGAAACTTTCTCAAATGCTAATTTTTCTGCTTTTGAAATTGCTAGATTTCTTACGTTTGAATTATTAACATATGGAATATTCACTTCAATATTCATTTCTGAAAAAAATAAATCGTCATTAGCCATAACGGGAAAATTAAAAAATAAGATTAAAATAACAGCGAGCAACTGTTTAATATGTTTAGCGAAAAATTGATAAATCATATATATAGTAGACAAATGAAAAAATTATCATACTCAAGTTCTGGTGTAAGTATCAACAAAGGAAATGAGTTTGTAAGCAAAATTAGCAACTTAATCAAAAAAGATAAAGGTCTTATTAAGACTGAAATTGGAGGATTTTCAGGTCAATTCCCCTTAAGCACTAAAATTAAAAAGCCTATACTAGTTGGAGCAACAGATGGCGTAGGAACAAAAATTCAAATTGCAGAGGAATTGAATGACCATAAAACAATTGGCATAGATTTAGTAGCTATGTGCGTGAATGACTTGATTGTTGATAAAGCAACTCCATTATTTTTTTTAGACTACATCTCAACTGGAAAATTAAATGTATCCAAAGGTGTTGATATAATTAAAGGGATTATAAAGGGATGTAAAATTTCACATTGTGCTTTACTTGGTGGTGAAACAGCCGAGCATCCAGGATATGATACTAAGGAAAAATATGATTTAGCTGGTTTTTGTGTTGGAGTAAAAAGTGGTATTTCGAAGAAAGTTTTACAATTAAAAAAAAGTGATCTTATCATCGGAATTGAGTCATCTGGAGTTCACTCCAATGGCTTTTCACTCATCCGTAAAATTATAAAAGATAATAATATTAGTCTAAAAGAGAAAATCATCAAAAATAGTACATTAGGGAAAATATTATTAAAGCCAACGCGTATTTATGTTGATGTAATTCTTGATCTTTTTAGCAAAAATCTTATTAAGACTTGTTCACACATTACTGGTGGCGGTATAACCGAAAACTTGCCCAGGTCAATCAGTAAAAATACCAAGGCAGTAATAGATTTGAATAAATGGAAACTTCCAGCAATATTTAAATGGATTAGTAGTTTTAATGTATCTCAAAATGAAATGTTGAGAACATTTAATTGTGGCTATGGAATGGTAATTATAATTGATGAAAAAAATCTCAGTAAAGTTAGAAAAATAATAACAAAATATAAATTAAAATCTGATATAATTGGTAATATTGACATAAAAAAAACTGCTAGAGAAAAAAGTATAGAATTTATAGGAAGACTTGATTTCAATGAATAAAAAACCTATTGGGGTTTTTATATCAGGCAGAGGTTCTAACTTAGAATCGATTATCAATGCTTGCAAAGATGAAAACTTTCCAGCAAAAGTTGCATGTGTTTTTTCTGACAATGCTAATGCAGCAGGTCTTCAATTTGCATCAAAAAATAATATTGATACTCATACTCTAGATTTCAATAATTTTGAAAGCAAAGGTCATTATGAAGAAGAGATTCTTAAACTACTAAAACCTTATAATATTGAGCTTATTTGTCTTGCAGGATATATGAAAATAATTACCAATAAATTAATTAGTTGTTATCCAAACAGAATAATAAACATACACCCTTCCCTTCTTCCTAAATTTAAAGGCCTTGATACTCACCAGCGTGCATTGGACGCACAAGAAGTCGAGTCAGGATGTAGTGTGCATTATGTAAACAATAAAATAGATGATGGAAGAATTATTATGCAAACCTCTGTTGTTATTGAAAAGACAGATAATGCTGATACATTAGCAAAAAAAGTTCTAAAAGCTGAACACGAACTTTACCCTGCTTCAATAATAAAATTACTTAGGAAATAATCTCTTCTTCTGAAAAAAAATGGCCTATCTCAATTTTTGCATTTTCAAGACTGTCAGAGCCATGAACGGAGTTTTTTTCTAGTGATAATGCATATTTTTTCCTTATCGTTCCATCAGCGGCTTCTTCAGGATTAGTAGCTCCCATAATTTCTCTATTTCTTTTTACAGCATCTTCCCCTTCGAGAACCTGAACTATAATTGGTCCAGAACACATAAAATCACACAAACTTTGAAAAAAAGGTCTCTCTTTATGAACCTCATAAAATTGTGAAGCTTTTGCATTATCTAGCTTCAATCTCTTTGAAGCAACAATCCTCAATCCTGCATTTTCTAGCATTGCAGTGATTTCACCTATTTTATTTCTTTCAACTGCATCTGGCTTAATAATTGAAAATGTTCTTTCATTACTCATTATCTACCCTCATGATATTTAGATACAAATTTGTTAAGAAGCTTTACTCCAAATGCTGTTGCCCCTTTTGGAGATGTTGGTAAATTTGTTTTTGACCATGTTGTTCCAGCAATGTCTAAATGTGCCCAAGGGACCTTATTAACAAATCTTTGTAAAAATTGAGCTGCAGTAATAGAACCCGCACCTCTTCCACTAGAAATGTTTTGCATATCTGCAATTGGGGAATTTATCATTTTGTCAAATTTATCGTGAAGTGGGAATCTCCATAACTTCTCATCTTCAATTTTGCCAGCATCTTCCAGCTGTTTACTTAATTTGTCGTTATTGGAAAATAATCCTGCATATTCGTTACCGATTGCTATAATTATTGCACCAGTTAAGGTAGCTAAATCAACCATTAACTCAGGCTTATATTTCTCCTGGGTATACCATAGAGCGTCAGCAAGTACCAATCTGCCCTCAGCGTCAGTATTTAATATCTCTATTGTTTGACCTGAATAAGATTTAACTATATCACTTGGTCTTGTTGCCATGTTTCCAATATGGTTTTCGACAAGACCTACAACACCAATTACATTAGCCTTAGCTTTCCTTAGGGCTAATGTCTTCATTAAACCAATAACAACACCTGAACCTCCCATATCATATTTCATTTCCTCCATTCCACCTGCAGGCTTAAGTGAAACACCACCTGTATCAAATGATACTCCTTTACCTATAAATGCGATTGGTTTTTTCTTTTTGTTTTTATGACCTTTCCATTCCATGATGGCTAGTTTGGACTCATGTTCACTTCCACGACCAACACTGAGTAAAGATCCCATGCCTAATTTAGTCATTTCTTTTTCACCAAGAATCGTAACTTTAACACCTATTTTTTCGAGTGAGGAAGCATTTTTAGCTAATTCAGGTGGTGTCATAACATTTGGAGGCTCCGTAACAAGATTTTTGGTCATAGTTACACCCTCATGAATTGCTTTTACTGTTTCAAAGTTTTTTTCTAATCTTGAAAATTGAGAAGAGTAAATTTTGATTTGTATTTTTTTGTTTATTTTTTTCTTATCTCTTTTGGAAAAATATTTTGTAAACTTGTAAGATGCTAATAAAAATCCTAACAGCAACTCACTTGTTGAGTTCACGAAGCTTAATTTAGCTACACTAACTCCATCAGGATAAATGACGATATTATTTTCTTTATAAAATTTTAAAAGCGTTGATAAATTTCCTCCTAAAATTTGAAAGTCTCTATTAGAAGCGTTTTTTATATTTTTTAACTTAAATATATATATTTTTGAGAGAGCAAGGTTCTGCGGATTATGAACAATCAAATAATCAAAATTTTTTGATTTTCTAGATTTGAATGATTCATCGGCATTAATTGTATTTGATAGGTACTTTCTTGATAACTGGTCTAATTTTTTACCATAACCTATCAATCTGCAGTTATGATCACAGAATATGATGCCTATAGCACCTTTTTCTTGTTTTAAGTTATTAAATTGAATGTCCATACATATATACCTTTAACAAAATATTGATATAATTGAGAAAATGTCAAGATTTACAACATATTCGATTAAAGAAATCACTTCAAGTTTTTTGTTTCTCTCAATTTTACTAACTGGAATGATATGGCTAGGGCAAGGATTGAGACATATTGACCTATTAACAGCAAATAATGTTTCTATTGAAACTTATATTTCTTATGTAGTTCTTTTGCTTCCAAAAATAATTCTATTAACTTTTCCTATATGTGTATTTTTAGCTATTCTATTTAATCTAAATAGGCTGCGTAATGATAGTGAATTAATTATAATTGGAGCTTCAGGTAAATCAGAGAAAAATATTTTAATAAAACCTATAATTTTATTTTCCTCTTTTATGTTTTTAGTAGTCTTATTTTTTAGTCTTTTTTTGACACCAAACTCACTTAAAGAACTTAGGTTTAAGATCATTGAAATAAGATCTTCTGGGATACACATATCTCTATTAAAAGAGAAAAAGTTTGTCTCACCAACAAATAATTTTACTATTTTCTTACAGGAGAAAAAAGATAATGAAATATTTGGTCTATTAATACATGATCAAAGCAATATTAATAAGCCACAAACTTACATTGCAGAAAAAGGTAAATTCATTACAAGTAATAATGCAAGCTTTTTACAACTATTTAACGGCTCAATACAAATATACGATAGCAGCGTAAATCGAGTTTCAGAAATTGCTTTTAATACCTATGATCTAGACCTAACACCCTACAACAAAAAAGAGGGTATGCACATTTACCCCGATGAACTATCTACTAATGAGATAAGAAATAACCTGGAAAATATATCACTAAAAAACTTTTCAGCTTATGAGAAAGAGCAATTTGCTGAATTTCATTCAAGATTTATTAATCCAATTTACGTAATATTTTATGCATTACTTCCTCTTCTTATGATCAATTTTTCCAAAAGGCCTGATGATAGTTGGCGGTATCCTATAATTGCTGTTTCTGCAATAGCTTTCGTAATTCAAATAATTCAAATTACACTTTCAAATTTACTTATTGCTAATAGTCAACTAATTACACTTAATTATACTTTTCCTCTAATGATAATTATAATTACAATATTATATCTATATAAAGATTTTTTATATCTGTTAAGAAATCAAAATGTTTAATAAAATAAATTACTATATATTAAAAAAGTTTTTATATTCTTTTTTCATAACTTTTATTATATTGGCCTCAATTCTCTTTATTGGAGATTTTGTTGAACAATTTAGAAAGACTGCCAGCAAAGATGTGCCTTTAAATATTATATTAAAACTAACAATATTTAATTTTCCTAATCTAATTGCTTATACTTTACCGATAACTTCTTTTTTTTCGTCAGTTTTGGCTTTATTAATTTTTATAAAAAATTCAGAACTTGCAGTAATTAGTGGTATAGGGATTTCAAATTTAAAGACTATTTTTCCAGCATTTGTGCTTCATTTTTTAATTGGAACTATTTTCATTACTTTAGTTAATCCGCTGATAGCTATATTTGATGATAGATATACTAACTTAACATATGAATATATTGATCGAGTCGATAAATTTGCATCAATTACAAAAAATGGGCTTTGGCTTAAACAGGATAATAATGATACGGGTCTGGCAAGTGTGCTTTATGCCAAAAGTACTGAGCAGGAAGGAAAGATTCTAAATTTTTTCATGCTATTAGAATACGATGATAAGGGAGCATTTAATGGTAGAATTGATGGAGAAAAAGCTGTTCTTAAAGACGGATATTGGAAAATGTTTGAAATTCAAATTACGCCAAAGTACGGTGAGACAAGTTTTTTAAATGAGCTTGATTATAAAACTAACATTAAACCTAATGACATATCAGATAGTCTTTCTTCACCCTCAAGTATTTCTATCTGGCGCTTATTAACTTTTATTAATTTTTTAGAAGAATTGGGATATTCTGCAATTGATTTTAAAATGCATTTGTATAGCCTCGTGAGCCTTCCTTTTTTTATTTCAACACTTGTCCTTTTGGCATTTTCCCTTATTCAAGGCATCAAACAAAATGATAAATTTTCTAGAATTATAATCAGTTCACTAATATTAATATTTTTTTTATATTTTATATCTAATTTACTTAACGCACTTGGATCAACTTCTCAAATTCATCCTATTGTGGCAAATTTTAGTATGCCACTTATTACTTTCTCAATTGCAATGTTTATTTATCAATACTTTGAATTAAAGCGAAAAAAAATACTAAAATGAACTCATTCGAAAAAAAAAATGTCTACTTAACACTCTCTATTTCAGTAATTGTTTACTTGCTGTGCTATAATATAATCAAAGCTGAAGAAAAAATAAAAATTTATGCAGATAAGATTAGAGTTGATGAAATCAATGAGGAAGTCATAGCTACTGGAGAGGCAATTGCTGTAAATGAAGATAATGTAAAAATCAAATCAGATAAGTTAATATACGAAAAAAGTAAAAATCGCCTAAATGCAAATTTAAATGTAATCATTAACGATCAAATGAATAATACCTTCTTTCTTGATCAATTAAATGCATCTGACAACCTTAATATAATTTCTGGAAAAGCTGTCAAAGTAAGACTTGATGATGGATCAAGAATTGTTGGTTCAGGCTTTAATAAAAATGACGAAATTAGTATTATTAAAAATGCTGAATATACTCCTTGTAAAGAAAAAAATTATTTAATAAAAAATTGCCCTGGATGGAAGCTTAAATCTAAAAAAATTTATCACAATAGTGAAAGTAAAACAATTCACTATGATCATGCTCAAATACAGTTATTTAACTTGCCAGTATTTTATTTACCCTATTTTTCTCATCCAGATCCCTCAGTAAAAAAAAGGACTGGATTTCTGATGCCTACAATTCAAACTGATAATCAACTAGGTGAGACTTTATCAATGCCATTTTTTCTTAATCTAAATAGCCACCGTGACCTAACTTTTACACCTAATATCCAAACTTCTAGTAATAATTTTTATAATTTAGATTATAGGCACCTTAACGACTTACTTGAATTAGAAATTAACTCGAGTATTGATGATAATAATGATGATACTGGAACAAGTAATCATTTTTTCTTTAAAAGTAAAATTTTCAATTCATACGGAAACTTAAATACATATTTAAAAACGAGTAATAATGATACTTATATGCGAAAAAATAAAATAAATAATCTTACTGTTTTAAAATCAGGAATAGAGTTTGATAGAGAAATAGATGATACCTTTTTTTTAATTGAAACACTGGGATACAAGCATCTAACAAATGAAAATCAACAATGGGAGTATTTATACCCGAATATTATTTATGACATCGACAATATTAATAACAACATCTTTGATGGTAATGTATCACTCAATAGTAAGCTTTCATTTAGAAAAAAATTAAATGATAATTATGTATCACTTGCTTCCTCCCAAATAAATTGGTTAAATCAAAAAATAAATAGAAATTTTGGTTTTATTTTTGATAATGAAGCTAATTTTAGAGTGACCTCAATTTCAATTGATGAAAAATCAGGCCCCAATACAAGCAATATACGTTTCTATCCACAATTCAGTTCAAAAATATCGTACCCTTTATTAAAGTCATCCTTATTATTTAATCAAACTTTAACTCCTATAATTATGCCAATTATTGCTCCTTATAATAACTATACAGAGGCCCAGACAATTACTAATAGTAATTTATTTTCAACTAATAGAGCTACTTCGATAAATGAATGGGAAAGTGGACCAAGAATAAATTATGGTATTGAATGGTTTGTTAATTCAAATAATGGAACCGATGTTAAGACAGTTTTAGGTCAAAACTATCGCATTAACAAAATAAGCGAAGATACAACTAGCGAAATATCAAATTATTTCATTAATTCAAATATAAATATAAATTTAGAGAATTATTTAGATGGCTCTCTTATAATTGATAGAGATGATCTCAAAATTAGGTCTTTTAATGCAAATACATTCAATACATTTGGTGATTTAATTTTTGCTTTAAATTATGATTATACTTCGGGTAAATATAATACTCCTGCAGAGCAAGTTGCAGTTGGAGGAAAATATAAATTAGATAATAATTTATTTATAAAATTTACTGGAGCTAAAAATCTAGATACAAACAAAAATATAGGCTATCAATATGGGGTTTTATATGAAAACGATTGCCTTGGGATTGACTTAAATTATTATAGAGATCTTACAAAAGACAGAGACGTTGCAGAAAGTTATGGATATAGTTTTACTGTAGTATTAAAACCATTTGGCTCAACGAATAATTATGGAAAAAATAGAGTTTTCGGACCTAAAATTTAATGTTTAAAGCATATATTACAATGAAAACATTACTGATAATTTTGTTTTCTCAATTATTATGCTTAAATGTAAATGCATTTAATGCTAACGATCATAGAATAGCAGTGCTGGTGAATGACCAACTTATAACATCTTATGAAGTCATACAAAGAATGAAGTTGAGTGCCATATTATCAGGCATCGAAATTACTTCTTCTAACAATAATCAATTATTAAACACTGTTGTAGATGAATTAATAAAAGAGAAACTAAAAAATCAAAAGATTATTGAATATGGTATCTCTGTAAGTGAAGGGGAATATATTGAACAAGAGTCCCGTTTTTACAGAAATAGTCCAATTAACAAAGAAGAAATTCTGAAAATATTTGAAATAAATGACATAAAATATAGTGAATTTAAAAAGTATTTAGTTGATGAAATTTCCTGGCAAAAACTAATTTCAGGAATGTATTATCGACTTACATCAACTAGTGAAATTGAAATCGAAGAAATTATTACGAATAACCCAAATATTTCAAAGGAATCAGCAATAAACATAATTGTCCAAAGGCAATTAGATTTAAAAAGTAATAAAATGATAAGAGACCTATTTAATGAAGCAACAATTGAATATAAATAAGACTTTTCCAAAAAAATCCCTTGGCCAAAACTTTATTCAAAATAAAGATTTTATTCTAAAATTAAGTGCATTAATTCGATCCGATAATGATACTAATATCTTTGAAATTGGCCCTGGTAAGGGAGCTTTAACTGATCAATTGACAAAAAAAAAATTTAAGAACTTATATTTAATAGAAAAAGATTTTTTATTATTTCAAAAATTAGAAGATAAATATAAAGTTACTGAGAATATATTTGTAGTTAATGACAATGCTCTTAATTATAATTATGAGGCTATAAATAAAAATCAAAAATCGATAATTATTGGAAATTTGCCATTTAATATATCTTCACAACTTTTAATTAATTGGATAGTCAATTACAATTGGCCACCATTTTATTGTAAGATGGTATTGATGTTTCAAAAAGAAGTTGCTAATCGAATAATCGCTAAACAAAATCAAAAAAGTTATAGTCGTATATCTGTTATATCTCAAGCCCGCTGTGAAATAAAAGTGCTTTTAGACGCACCTTCAAATATCTTTTTTCCAAAGCCAAAAGTTGATGGAACTGTACTTGAATTTATTCCAATTACTAGGTATTTGGATATTGATATTTTAAATTTACAAAAATTACTTAAGAAATCTTTTGAACACAGAAGAAAGAAGATTAAAACGAGCTTAAAAGAATATGGCCACCTTTTAAAGAAATTTGACATTGATGAGGGACTAAGAGCAGAAAACCTATCAGTTGATGATTATTGTAAGTTGGCTTCAGCTATTTAACTTTGTCCTGGCCTCTAATATTATTTTCTTAATCCTTAAAACGCATTCTTCAAAATTATCATTTTTTACAACGTGTTCGTATTCATTTTGATGACTCATTTCAGTTTCGTACATTTCCATTCTATATTTAATAGCTTTTTCATTGTCTCCTGACTCTTTGGCTCTTAACTTTAATCTTTCATAGATAATTTCTTTTGAAGGTGGAGTTATAAAAATAGTTAACAAGTTTGGCTGATTAGAGGCCTTGAGCTGCAGTGATCCTTGCCAATCTATGTCAAAAAGAACATCAAAGCCCTTATCTAGTGAGTTTTGAATATCCTTATGAAGTGACCCATAATAATTGCCAAAAACATTTGCATATTCAATATATTCATTATTTTTAATTCTGCGTTCAAATTCATTTTTTTCGATAAAATTATAGTCTGTACCATTAGTCTCATTATCTCTGGGGGGTCTTGTGGTATCTGAAATAGATATATTTAACTGTGGATCATCCTTTAATAGCTGCTTACATATAGAGGATTTTCCTGCGCCAGACGGCGATGATATTACAATAATTAATTTTTTTGATTTAAGACTATTCGCCATCAAACTTAGAAAATATTAATGAAACATTTGTTCCACCAAAACCAAATGAATTTGATATTATATTTGATAGATCTATTTTGAGAGGCTCAGATTTAATGAAATTTATTTTTTTTGTTTCCAGCTCATTTTCTAGGTTCAAATTAATTGGTACAATTTTATTTTCTAAGCACATAATTGAAAATATTGCTTCAACAGCTCCAGCGGCCCCCAATAAATGACCTATTTGAGACTTTGTTGATGATACGCACACTTTTTCTGAGTTCTCCATAAATAATTTATCAATTGCTAACGCTTCAGCTTTATCGCCAGCTGGAGTTGAAGTGCCATGGGCGTTTATATATTGAATTTCATTTGGATGTAGGTTGGCGTCCTCAATTGAGTTGTTCATAGCCCTATAAGCTCCATCTCCTGAACTGTCTGGCAATGTATAGTGGTATGCATCTGACGACATTCCATAGCCCTTAATTTCACAAAGTATTTTTGCTTTACGTTCAAGTGCGTAGCTTAATTCCTCAAGGATAAGAACTGCACCACCTTCTCCCATAACAAAACCATCCCTCTCCTCGTCAAAAGGTCTCGAAGATTTTGAGGGGCTATCATTAAATTTTGTGCTTAATGCTCTACAAGCAGCAAAGCCCTCTATTCCTATAGGGCTTATAGTCGCTTCTGATCCACCTGTCATCATGACGTCAACCTGTCCATGCTGTATTAGTCGAAAAGATTCACCAATTGCATGCGCAGAAGAAGCGCAAGCAGAAACTGTTGAGTAATTTGGTCCTTTAAGATTATATTTTATTGATAAGTAGCCAGCTGGCATATTAATTATCCTGCCAGTTATAAAAAAAGGGCTGATTTTTTTTCCATTTGCATAATCAATAGATGTTTGTTCAATTCCTGGCAACCCCCCCATACCTGAGCCAATAATGCAGCCTGCTCGAAAGGATTGTGGATCATTGATGGTGCCTAAATTACTTTCTTGAAAAGCTTCCTCACCGGCAGCCATTGCGTATTTAATAAAATCATCAATTTTTTTTATTTCTTTTTTCTCAATCCAGTCTTCTGCATTAAAAGTTCCATTCTCTCCATTGCCGATAGGTACTTCACATGCAACTTGGCATTTGTATTTCGTGGAATCAAATTTTGTAATCTTAGTAGCGCCAGATTTGGCAGAGATTAAGCTATTCCAGTTTTGTGACTTCCCGCAACCAAAGGGGGTCACTAGTCCCATTCCGGTAACTACAACTCTCTTCATTAAATTGTTTTTATTAGTCTGTTTCTAGGTGAGATATTGCATCTCCAACAGTAAGTATTGTTTCTGCTTTATCATCAGGAATTTCTACATCAAAAGCTTCTTCAAAAGCCATGACTAATTCAACAGTATCCAAACTATCTGCCCCTAAGTCATCAATAAATTTAGCATCATCAGTGATTTTACTCATATCATCTATGCCTAAATGTTCAGCAATAATTTTTTTAACTTTGTCAGCAACTTCGCTCATAAATACTCCTGTTTTAATATATTAACTTTTTTTTTAGTACGTTCTGCATCACATTGTCAAGCCACCATTAACATGAAGCACTTGCCCTGTAATATAGGCTGATTCTTCGGAAGAAAGAAAATAAACTGCAGAGGCAATTTCATCAATTCTTCCCATTCTTCCAAGAGGAATTCTTTCTACCATATTTTGCAATGTTTTTTCATCAATTGTTTCAAGAATTTCAGTATCAACAAATCCTGGTGAAACACAGTTAACTGTTACACCTCTTGAAGCCACTTCATTTGCGAGTGTTCTTGTAAGGCCTTCAATTGCAGATTTAGAAGCAACATAATTTGCTTGGCCTGCATTCCCAATCTTAGCTGCGTCTGATGAAATATTGATAATTCTTCCCCAGCGACTTTTGATCATGCCCTTTAAAATTTGTTTTGTTAGCTTAAAATTAGAATTTAAATTGATATTAATTACATCGTTCCATTCTTCATCTTTCATTCTTAAAAAAATACTATCTTTGGTAATTCCTGCATTATTAATGAGTATATCAGTTGATCCATAATATTCGTTAGACTGCTGGACTAGACTCTCAATTTGTAATGTGTCATTAAGGTTACATGAGATGCATTTAACCTTTCCTTTATAGTTAACTTCAATTTCATTAAGTTTATCAATGTTAGTGCCTGTTACGCATATATTGTAATTGTTTTCATAAAACAATTTTAAGATTGATCCCCCTATTCCACCTGTCGCTCCAGTAATTAAAACACTCTTCATAATTAAATATTATCCAATTTCTCAAAATCATCTACTTTTGATATTGATATTGATGTTATTTCTTTTGACATTCTTTTTACTAAATTCGTCAATACATTCCCAGGCCCAATTTCAATAAACCTTTCCACTCCATCATTTATCATATTTGTGATTATTTCTCTCCATCTTACTTTTTTTACTATTTGCTCCACTAGAATTTTCTTTATCTCTGTTTCATCACAAGGCAATGAAGTCACATTTGAATAAAGGGGCACATCAAAGGATTTAAAATTGAATTTATCAATCTCATTTTGCATTGTCACCGAAGCTTTCGTCATAAATTCACAATGAAAAGGGGCACTTACAGACAGCTTAATAACTTTCTTCAAACCAAGTTTTTTTGAATTCGCAACAATATAATCAATTGCTTTCATTTCACCACTTATAACTACCTGCCCAACTGCATTATCATTCGCAATAAAAACTTTTCCTTCTGAGCTTATGTCGTTTATGGTAGCAGCAATCTCTTCTTCAGTTCCTCCAATAATTGCCGCCATTCCTCCAGAACCGACTGGCATACTTTCTTGCATGGCTTTGGATCGAATCTTAAGCAATTCTACAGAATCGCTAAAATTAAGTGACTTATTAGCTACTAATGCAGAATATTCGCCAAGAGAGTGGCCTGCTACACAATGAAAAGAATGTTCATCTATTTTTCCACTTTCTTTTAACGCAGCAATAATAGCGATGCTTGTTGCCATTATTGATGGTTGCGAATTTTCTGTCATGGCAAGATCACTTTCCTCACCCTTGAATATTAAGTTTGCAAGACTTTTTCCCATTGTTTTGTCCAGCTGGTTATAAATATCACGAGATGATTGAAAATCAGAATAAAAGTCGTGTCCCATCCCAACGTTTTGTGAGCCCTGTCCTGGAAAAATTAATGCTGTTTTCATCTAAAAGAATACTTGCTTAATGACTAATTATAGAATATTTATTCGGACTTTAATAATAAATATGACTAATTTATGGCTCTTTTTGAACATGTGATAATACTTAAACAAAGTTTAAGTTCAAACGAGCTTTCTAACGAGCTAAAAAATCACACAGACATGGTTTCTGAATTAAATGGTAATGTCGTTTATCAGGAAAGCTGGGGAATGAGAAATCTTGCTTATCCCATTAAAAACAATAAAAAAGCGTTTTATGAATTTATGAACATTGAAATGCCTCAAGAAAACATCGACTTAATGAACTCAAAATTAAATTTAAATGAAAATGTTATCAGATACTTATCAATAAAAGTTAAATCATTTAGTGAAACTCCTACGCTGATGATTAAAGAAAAGGATTAGCTATTAATGGATAGAAATTCAAAAAACAACTCTTCGTCTTTCGATTACAAAGATATTTCCTCTCTCAGAAAATTTATTTCTGAAAAAGGAAAAATTACCCCTAGAAGGATAAGTTATATTTCAATAAAGAAACAAAAAGATCTATCTAATGCAATTAAAAGAGCAAGATATCTAGCATTATTGCCATATACAGGTCGATAATGGATATTATTCTCCTAGAATCATTAAATAAATTAGGAAAAGCTGGTGAGATTGTCACTGTTAAAGACGGCTTTGCAAAAAATTATTTGATACCTGAAAAAAAAGCAATAATCGCTAATAAAAAAAATAAAGCTGATTTAGAAAATCGTATCACTCAAATAAATTCTAATAATGATAAAAAAATAGTTGAGGCTAATGAAATTAAAGAAAAGTTAGATCAAAAGAAAATCTCAATAGCAATGGAGGCAAACGATGATGGCAGTCTCTATGGTGCAGTTAGTCAAAAATCTGTAAGTGAGAGTATATATTCTTTACTTGAAATAAAGATTTCGCCTGACTCTGTAGTTCTTGATCCAATAAAAGAAATAGGTGAAACTGAAATACAGGTAATTTTATATGAGGATATTAAGGCTAGGCTTCGCCTTGAAATAACAAAAAAAACTTAATAATAATTCTTTACCAATTTCAAAGATTTAAAAGGCAAATATAATTCTATTTATAAAGCCTAAGAATATACTAACAAAATTGGAATCCTGTTAGTATCTTTTATTATAAATATACTGACAATTTTTTGTAATTAATATTAATTGATTGAATGTCTAACACATTTCAAATCCAGTCCAATAATATTTCTGCAAAACAGCTACCACACAATATGGAGGCTGAACAAGGATTGCTTGGTGCTATACTGATTAATAATGAAATATTTTACGATATAACTGAAATAGTAAATTCCGAACATTTCCATGAACCGGTTCATCGAATTATATTTGAAGTAATGAATAAAATGGTTTCTAAAGGTCAAATTGCATCGCCAATCACTTTACAGAGTTATTTCGAAATTGAAAAAAATCTAGAAGAAATAGGTGGATCAAATTATCTATTTAGACTGGCGAATTCGGCAGTTTCTTTGGAATATGCAAAAAGCTATGCACAAATAATTTATGATATGGCTGTAAGAAGAGGGCTATATGAGCTTGGAGGCAAAGTTCAACATGATGCTATTGAAAGCGATATGGATGTGAAACCTGGAGATCTCATAGAAGATGCAGAAAAAGAACTTTATCAGATATCAGAAAAAGGAACTACAAGAAACAAGGTTCAATCATTTAGAAGTTCAGTTGAAGAGGCTATAGAGCTGACAACAAAAGCATTTAAGAAAGATACAAGTGTAATTGGTCTGTCCTCAGGATTTAAGGATCTTGATGCTAAATTAGGAGGATTTCATTCTTCTGATTTAATTATAATTGCCGGAAGGCCGTCTATGGGAAAAACAGCACTTGCAACAAATATGGCATTTAATATTGCAAAAGAGGCCCATAATAACAATGATATGGACTCAAGTGTTTTATTCTTTTCACTCGAAATGTCATCAGAACAACTTGCCAGAAGAATTTTATCAGAAGAAGCAAGAATAAGTTCCAATGATATGAGAAAAGGTGATTTATCAGAAAATGATCTAGATAATTTAGTATCTGTATCAAAAAAGATATTAGAGATACCTTTATTCATTGATGATACACCCGCAATAAATATTGGAACACTTGCGTCAAGAGCAAGAAGACTCAAACGTAAGCATGGACTAGGCGCAATTGTTATTGATTATTTACAATTATTGAGACCAAGTAAAATATCAAGAAATGAGTCTCGAGTTCTTGAACTTTCAGAAATAACTCAAGGCCTTAAAGCTTTAGCAAAAGAAATGAATATTCCTGTGATAGCATTATCACAATTATCTAGACAGGTTGAGCAAAGGGAAGATAAAAAGCCTTTATTATCAGATCTGAGAGAGTCAGGTTCTATCGAGCAAGACTCTGATGTAGTTATGTTTATTTATAGGGAAGAATACTATTTGGAAAAAAATGAGCCTGCTCTCGGTACCGCAGATTACATTGAATGGCAGCAAAAAATGGATGAAATCCACGGTCAGGCAGAACTCCTCATATCAAAACAAAGACATGGACCAACTGGAAATATAAGACTAAGCTTTGAAAGTAAGTTTACAAAGTTTGGGAACTTTATTAGCAAAGATCACTCAAACAATTATGAGTAAAGTCTTTGAAAATGAAGAATGTTGATCAAAATACTTTTTTAGACATTGACTTAAAGTCACTTGGTGACAATTACTTAAAAATCAAAAAAAAAGTGAATAAAAACTGTATAGTTGCAGCAACTGTAAAATCAAATGCATATGGTCTTGGAATTAAGAAAGTACTGCCAGCGCTAATTAGATCAAAATGTAAACATTTCTTTGTAGCTTCCACCGATGAAGCTGTGGAAATAAGAAAAATAAATAAGAAAGTAGAAGTGTATATTCTAAATGGTTTAGTTTTAGATAACTTAAATATAATAAGTAAATATAAATTAATACCTGTAATCAATAATTTGAAACAACTTAAGAAAATAGAGCACTATCAAAGTAAATTTACTAAAAAACTCAAGATTGCAATTCATTTTGATACAGGTATGTCCCGTCTTGGCTTAGATAAAAATGAAACTACAAATCTAATTAAAAATAAATCAAGATTAATTAAAAATTCAGATCTTGTTCTGATAATGAGCCACTTAGCTTGTGCTGATGATCCAAAAAACAAAAAAAATAAAACCCAATTAAATGAATTTAATAAGATAAGGACGCACTTTCCAAATTGTCTACACAGTATATCAAACTCTGGAGGGGTGTTGCTGGGAAGAAAATATAATCTTGATATGGTCAGGCCAGGAATATCTCTTTATGGAGGCAACTGTCAAATCAGAGAAGGGAAACATTATAAAAATGTAGTCTCTTTAAAGAGCAAATTAATACAAACAAGGGAAATAAATAAAGGGGATACCGTAGGCTATGGAGCTACATTTAAAGCAAAGAAAAAGATGAAGGTTGGTACTTTTGCCATTGGTTATGGAGATGGATTCAGTAGACTCTTTTCAAATAATTGTAAAATTTATTATAATAATAAACAAATAAATTTGATTGGAAGAGTCTCGATGGACTTGGTAACAGTTGATTTGACAAATTTTAAAAACTTAAAAAAAATAGCCAATAAAGAGTTTGAATTCATTGGGAATAAGAACCCTATCAATACAGTGTGTGAAAGCATAAATACAATACCATATGAGATTTTAACAAACCTAGGCAAAAGATACCAAAGAAGATATATTTCATAAGTAATGGAAAAAGTATTTTCGTCAGTTCTTGATAATTATTCAAAATTATCTTTTTTTCTTCTTTTGGCAATTGCTTTCTTTTTCCTAATTAACTCAGATAATTTTCAACTTGACGCATCTTCTGATACTCTCATCTTGGAACAAGATGATGATTTAAAAAGATATCAAGAATTAATCAAGGACTATGACTCAAGTGACTTTTTAATTGTTACGTTCACGTCAAAACAGAGATTTATTAAAAAGCAGAATCTTGATTTTTTAAGTTCTTTTATTGCAGAAATTGAAAATCTTCCTTTTGTTGAGTCAACGCAATCAATATTTGACGCACCATTATTAGAAATTAATAATCAATCTTTATCAGATCTAGTAAATGAAATAATTACAATCAAATCACCACAAGTAGATATTGCTGATGCTGAGATAGAATTACTTAATAGTCCAATTTTCAAAAACTTAATTATTAGTGAAGATGCAACCACTACAGGCTTACTAATTAATCTCAAAAAGAATCTTGAATTCGATGCAATAGTAAATGAAAGAATAAGGCTTAACGAGTTAGGTAAAAAAAATGATACTGAGCGTGAACTTCTATCTCAACTAAATTTCAAATATGAAATTGAAAAAAAGAAACAGGATAAAGAGAGAGAAAATAATATTTTAACTTTAAGAACAATAATTGAGCAATTCAAAAATAAGAATATTAAAATTCATCTAGGAGGAGTTTCAATGATTGCAAATGATACTATCGCATTTGTAAAAAATGATATTATTATTTTCGGCATTGGAGCCTTTATTTTTATATTAATTGTGCTCTATCTTGTTTTTAGAAGCCCCTTGTGGATGATCGCATGTATAGCTAATTGTATATTCATTTTAACTACTATGATTGGTTCAATCTCACTACTCGGATGGAAAGTGACTGTTATTTCTTCAAACTTTATCATGCTTATTTTAATCTTATCTTTATCAATGACTGTACATATCGTTGTAAGGTATCGGCAAATAAGTTTAGAGGAAGAAAACTCTACAATTAATCAAAATATTATTCATGCACTTAGAAAAATGTATAAGCCTTGTCTTTTTGCGGCTCTAACAACTATTTTTGCCTTTGGATCACTTTACACAAGTGGAATTAAACCAGTTATGGATTTTGGTCTAATGATGTGTATAGGTCTAACTATCACATATGTATCCAGTTTTATTTTTTTACCAATTTTGATATCAGTCTTACATTTAAAAAGTACTGCCCTATTAGATAAAAATAATAGTAAAGATATATTTTCATTCTTATCGATCAAATTCCCAGTTTTAACATTATTATTTTTTATATCTTTGTTTGCTATTGGCATATACGGAGCAAGTACTCTTAAAGTTGAAAATAGTTTTGTTAATTACTTTAAAGAAGATACTGAAATATACAAAGGAATGAAATTGATTGATGAACAGTTGGGTGGGACAACTCCTTTGGATATCATTATTCAGTTCAAAGATGGGTCAAATGATGATTTTTCTGATGATTTAGAGGATTTTATAGATTTTGATATTGATTATGATCCTGCAGACTATTGGTTTACTAAAGAAAAAATTGACAATGTTAAAAGTATTCATGACTATCTAGAAACTTATGATTTTGTAGGTAAAGTGCTTTCATTAGCATCCATTATAAGAACTGCTGAGAAACTTAATTCAAATGAAGAGTTTGACACTCTTGAACTCTCAGTTTTATACAAAAAATTACCGCAAGAAATTAAAGATCAAATTCTAAAACCTTATGTGTTGATTGATAAAAATCAAGCAAGAATATCTCTGCGTGTAATCGATACGCACCCAGAGTTAAAAAGAGCAGATTTTGTTAATGAGCTTAGAGAATATATGGACTTAAATTATAATAATCAAAATATTGAGATAAGTCTCACTGGTATACTAATTCTTTACAATAACATGTTGCAAAGTCTTTTTGACTCTCAAATTAAATCTTTAGGAATTGTTTTAATAGGAATATTTATAATATTAATTATTTTATTTCGATCTTTTAAAATAGCTTTAGCTGCTTTAATACCAAATTTAGTAGCGTGTTTTGTTATATTGGGAACTATGGGCTTGTTAAACATACCCTTAGATTTAATGACAATTACGATTGCCTCTATTACGATTGGGATAGCAGTAGATAATTGCATACATTATGTTTATAGGTACCGTGAATATATTCTGATAACTGGATCACATGCAGATGCAGTCAATAACTGCCAGAAAACAGTTAGTACTGCAATCAAAAATACTTCAATAACTATTATGGCAGGTTTCTCTATTTTGGTATTTTCTAATTTTTACCCTACAATATACTTTGGAGCATTTACAGCACTTGCAATGTTAATTGCTTTAATAGGAAGTCTTACTATATTGCCAATATTACTCGGGTATTTTAATAAACATTCATAACATGAACGACCTTAATTATTCTCAATTTCTCAACGCTTTTGATATTACTTTCCTAATCATTTGCCTGATATCAATATTTTTTGGCATTAAAAATGGATTGTTAAAAAGTTTTTTTAATTTAACTAAATGGATACTAATATTTTTTATACTGAAAAATTGTTTTACCTTATTAAGACCTGTTGCAGATCAGTATATTTCTAATGAAACATTATCTGATGTAACAATATTCCTATTTACACTCATAACCTCATATATATTTATTTCATTCCTACTGAGACTTTTCATCGGTTTTTTACAGCCTAAAAAAAAAGGAATTGTTGATATGGGGCTAGGAGGGGTCCTGGGCGTTTTCAGGGGATATGTTGTAGTAGTGATAACTTTATTTTTTATAAATCAAAATATATCTTCTAGTCTATTAGATGACTTTATGGATAACAGCTCATTTGCTGAAATGGTAAATATTGGAATAGATTTCTTTGAACATATACCAAGAAATTTAGATGAAATAGGCATATAAACATGAGATCTCTAAATTGTCTTATTACAGGAGCCTCATCTGGAATTGGATCAAATGTTGCTCAGGAGCTGTCAAAGTCGGTTAAACACATATATATTTTGTCACGCAACACTTCTAAATTAGAAGAATTAAATGATAAAATAATTTCAAATGGATGTGAATGTACAATTGTTCCAATTGATTTACGTAAGCCTAATGTAATAGAAAATCTTTCTGAAGAAATCTTTAAAAAAGATAAGTTTATAGATATTATTGTCTCATCTGCAGGCCAAATCACTAAGCTATCTCCTGTAGAGTCTATAGAATTAAATGAATTAAATGAGACAATCAATCTAAATTACATTTCTAATTTTAGAATTATGAAACATTTTCATCCTTTACTAAAAAATTCTAAGAAATCTAACTTTGTAGTTATTTCTTCAATAAAAGATGAAATGAAGTCTCAATACTGGGGAATATATCAACCAATCATGACAGCTTTAAATGAATTGGTTATAAGTTTTGCCAATGAAAATAAAAGTACTTCTATAAGAGCTAACATCATCTATCCAGGAGCGGTAAATACTAAATTTAGAGAAAATATCATGCCTGGTGAAGATAAAAAGGAAATAAAAAAACCAGTCGACGTAGCAAAAGCGATTGTAAATTTCTTACTATCTAATGAAAAGAGTGGTGAAATTATTAAACTCTAGTCTGAATAGGGATTGCTAGAGCTAATAAATTGATAAGAAATAGGTACACCTTTTATTTTAAAAAAATCTCTAAATGCATTATCAAAGAATCTTTGAAATATAAGAGGCGCTTTCTTTTTTGAATTAATAAAGACCTTGAAAAGTGGAGAGCTAGTCTTTATTTGCACAATATACTTTGGCTTGATTTCTCTTTTTTTAATCTTTGGATATTTAGATTGCTTATTTAAATAATTAAGAAATTTATTTAAATTAGTTTTTGTTATTTCAATGTGAGCAAGTTTATTTTTGTTAATAACTTGTTTTATAAAATTCTTAATTCTAATGCTTTTCTTCGCAGAAATGAAATCAGTGTTAATCATTTGATGTTGACTGTAATTATTACTTAAATATTTATCTATCTTAGTTTTGAATTTCTTTCCTTCATCAATAAGATCCATTTTATTAAATAAAAAAAATAGTATCTTTTTTTTTGTTATAGCTAAATCAGCCAGCCTGAAGTCTTGTTTGGTAATATTTTCAACGGAATCTATGAGTAAAATGACTACGTTAACCTTTTCGATAAGTGTGATAACTTCCTTGTTTCTTTTTTTCTCATCTATATCATCTATCTTACTTTTACGTCTCAATCCTGGAGTGTCAAAAATTGTAAAATCGTGATTGTATAGGGTAAATTTATCTTTAAATAAATTTTTTGTAAGCCCATATTCATCACCAACTGGAGAAATACTATCTTCTAGTAAACAATTAAATAAAGTTGATTTACCTGAATTTGGTTTTCCAATAATACATAAATTTATTTTATTCAAACTGGAAGACATTGGAATTTTCATCCATTATAAATACTGCATTGCTCAATATCACTGGTGGCAATATAATGCCTTTTACACCTAGGCTTTCAGTTGTCAAAACTTCACCCGTCATTGGTGATACAATCTTCAATTCCCCAAAGTAAGAAATATTATATAATAAATTATTTATTAAATAAGGACCTAGCCACAAATTCAGATCCTTAGCTTTTTTGACCTTTTTTAAATTTATTGAGTTCTGTAATCCAAAAAACTTCACCATTATTTTTATTTAAACAGATAAGTTTTCCATCTTCATCTATGACATAAATTTGTCCTCCTGAAACAGTTGGTGTCCTGTACCCCGAGAGATCAATTGCCCAGTTCCTCTTTCCA
Source organism: Pelagibacteraceae bacterium AG-461-B04 (assembly GCA_003211835.1). Taxonomy (GTDB): domain Bacteria; phylum Pseudomonadota; class Alphaproteobacteria; order Pelagibacterales; family AG-422-B15; genus CACNXQ01. The sequence continues at coordinate 56,585 of QCRN01000007.1, forward strand.
TTAATAGCGTTTGTCGATATCAATTTTCCGTTAGTACTAATAGAGAAAACTGTATTATTTGATAATACTGGGCTGGCTGAAATATCTTTAATATCAAAATTACTCAATAATGATATTTTTGCCACATTTTCTGACCATAAAGGTCTGCCAGTGTCGTTTGTAAAGGCAACTATTTCACCATTACTAAAAGGAGCTATAATTATGTTCTCAAAAGCTATCGGCGAAGCTGTTATAAGGCTCTTTTTATCTTCTGCCACTGTTTGAAATGACCACTCTATATCACCTGTTTTGAGAGAAAGTGAAAATAATCTATTATCTGATGATATAAAAAAAATTTGATTTCTATAAATTAGCGGTGGGGATAATATAGGAAATTCAATTTTTTTCTCCCATATTTTATCTCCATCATGAGAGTCAATGAGTAAAATCTGCCCATAGGCATCAACTAGTACTATTTTATTATCAAAATATGCAAGGCCTCCTCTTATAACTTCATACTTTTTATAGCCATCAGTTTTAATATCAATTGAAAATATTATTTCATTGCTTTTAATATTTTTACATTCTAAGAAACCCTTAGGTAAGATATAGCAAATTACATCATTAAAATAAATTGGCTGGATTATATTAAGAGCTCCTCTTGTTCCATGAGCAATCTTTGTCTTATCTTCAATTTCAGATAGAGAATATATGTTATTTAAATTATTCCCAGGATTTTGAAAATGCTGTGACCAATAATTAATTTCCTTTGGTGGATCTATTTTTATATCTTCTATGTTTAGTCCTAGGGTTTCTGAGATCTCCGCGTCATAGGCCAATATAGGGAAGCTATTTGTATCTTTCTCTATTGTTTGATTTTTTGTACAACTAAATATTACAAATATTGATAGTAAAATAATATAGAAAATATTTCGCATACTAATTAATTGTATCTAAAAATTTAGCCGCTCTAATAACAATGTCTCTTGGAGCATTTTCATCATTGATTAATTCATTTAACTTTTCTTGAGATATTTTAGTATTTCCAGCTAAAAAATTTTTTATAGCGATAATTTCTCTAAAAAGATATTTAAAAGAACTATTTTCTAATTTATTAGTTGTTAGATATGTATTTATCTCATCCATTGGAATATCATTCAAATTGCTCATTAAATAGAAATAAATAGCCAGGTCAGTCAGGATAACATCTGCATTACCTTCCTTTATAATTTCTAAGAGCTTTGCTTTACTTTCTTGTATTTTACCATTCTCCATTAGGAGTATTGCAATTTTAATTTGAGCTATACCTGAGATAAGTAATTTTGAATTTTCAATCTTACCTAGACTCTCAATGGCTTGATTAAAATCAACTAACTCTGAAGTACTAATATATTTTTCTACTTCACCCTCATAAAATGACTGATTTACAGATTTATTAATTTGATAGCCAAGCACTGAACTAATTAACAAAATTAGTCCACTAATTAAATATATACGGTAACGTTTCCACAGATTTATTAGACGGTCCTGTCTCAATTCTTCATCAACTTGTCTTAAAATATCCGACATTATTCTTCTTCACCTGTTCTAACGATTTGAGGATTCATAGCATAGGTATGTTCCTTGCCAGGAAACTCTCTATTTCTCACCTCACTAGCGTATTCATGAGCGGCCTTTTTTATTAAACCTTCTAAATCAGCATATTTCTTAACAAATTTGGGAGCAATATTAGTTAAGCCTAACATATCTTCTGTTACTAATACTTGGCCATCACATTCAGGCGAGGCACCTATGCCAATTGTTGGTATTGAAATTCTAGATGTTATCTCAGCTGCTAATGGTTCTACCATACCTTCTAATACAACTGAAAATGCTCCGGCCTCTTCTATTGCAATTGCATCGTCAATGTATTTGCCCCAATCAAATTTATTTCTTCCTTTAACCTTATAGCCACCATCTATGAGCACGCTTTGAGGCTGAAGACCAATATGCCCCATTACTGGAATTGAACGCTCAGTTAGATATTTTACAGTATCAAATATATTTCTTCCACCCTCAAGCTTTATTCCATTACAGTTTGTTTCTTTCATTACTTTTGCAGCGTTCATAAAAGCTTTGTCAATAGACTCTTCATATGTGCCAAAAGGCATATCAACTATAATGCACGACTGTTTTGTTGCATTTACAACGGATTTTGAATGTTCTATCATCTGAAAGAGTGTTACCGGTAATGTATTTTGATAGTCATAAAGAACCATACCAAGTGAATCGCCTACTAATAAAAGATCTCCACAACCATCGATTGATCTTGCAATTGGGGAAGTGTACGCCGTCAAACAAACTATTGGGGTTTTTCCCTTTTGGTTTTTAATATCAATTACAGATTTACGTTTCATGAAGCGGTTTATACTTTAGAAATAGGAAAATTTCTAGAAAAAGCTAAATAATTGGCTATTTTCGCCTAACATTCGGGATTACTTCTTCTTGATACCCTTCATTGAAAGATTCAGAATCTCCATAAATTTCTGCTTCAAACCACTTAATAAACTCATCTGACTTAATCCCTTTCCAATATTTCCATGATGATTGTGCTATGGGTGCCTTCATAACTCCAAGCTTTAGCATATGCATTCTCATCTTTAAATGCGACTCGTCAACAAAGCCTTTTTCAACTTTTTCATATGTATCAAATATATCTACCAATAATGTATTTATAAAAATAGCGACACGCCATTTATCTGAGTCATCTAGGTCACCTGTGGCCCAATCTTTTGCTAAAAAATTACTAAACTCCTTATCTTTAGCTGTATTAAAATATCTTTCGTACATTCGTTGTGTAAGGGAATGTCCAAATTGAGCTTTAGTAATTTCATTTTGTTGATGAATTTGTAATCCTAAATAAATAACAGAGACCAGCACACCAAATGCTGCAACCATTTGGACAATAAGAACAATAGTATCTGTATTCATTAGGCTATTAAAGTTTTAGTTGTAGCAAAAGCCTCTAAGGCTTTTTGACGTGAAGAACCAATTTCGACAATAGGCAACGGGTAATTCTCACCAAGCTTTATTCCTGCCGATTTTAAAACATCTTCAGGAGCTTCCCAAGGGTTAAATAAAAATTTATCTGGCATATCATTCAATACAGGTAGGTATTTTCTTGTGTATTTTCCGTCAGCATCAAATTTCTGTCCCTGAGTTATTGGATTAAAAATTCTAAAATATGGAGCGGCATCAGCGCCTGAGCCAGCAATCCATTGCCACCCTGCACTATTATTAGCTAGATCTGCGTCAATCAAGCAGTCCCAAAACCATCTTTCTCCATGATGCCAATGTAAAAGTAAGTTTTTTACAAGAAATGATCCTACTATCATTCTTAGTCTATTATGCATGTACCCGGTTTGCCATAATTCTTGCATGCCAGCATCCACAATGGGATAGCCAGTTAATCCTCTTTGCCATTTCTTTAATTTATTTTTATCATTATCCCATGGAAAATTGTCGAACTTCTTTTGCAAGTTTTCTTTTGGAAGAAATGGAAAATGGTAGAGCAAATTAAAAGAAAACTCTCGCCAACCTAATTCACTCAAGAAGTGATCTAGATCTTTCTTAATGCCTAATTTTCCCTCTTTTGTCTTAGCTCGGTACCACACTTGGTTTGGTGAGACTTCGCCAAAGTGTAAGTGAGGTGAAAGTTGAGAAACATTCTGATTGGATGGAAAATTTCTCCCTTCTTTATAATTAATTAATCCATTTGAAATAAACTCTTCAATCTTACTGTGAGCACCTTCTTCTCCCGGTGACCAAAGAGAAATCATTTTATTATACCAATTGTGTTTAGGCATTAGCTCTAGGTCTTCTATTTTTAAATCATGATTATCAATTGATATTAAATTAGATAGATTAGGTGCTGGTAGTGGCATCCGAGGCTTATCAGAATTAAGACATCCTTTTCGATAGTATGGGGTGAATACTTTGTACGGAGTGCCATCTTTTTTCGATATATTCCATGGCTCCCATAAAAGCGATCCATTAAAGGTGTTCACATTTACGTTCTGATCATTAAAATATTTTTTTATCTTTTTGTCTCTTTTGACTCTCCAAGGTTCATAACAACGATTCCAAAATATATTTGAAATTTCATATTGTTTGCGAATTTCATCCAGAATATCCATTGGGTTACCTATAAAAAAACAGAGTTTATTTTTTAATGATTTGTTTAACTTGATTAATGAATGATGCAGCCACCACTTACTTGCAGCACCATTTAAGTGTTCTTTTGAATTTACATTATCTAATATAAAAATTGGCAAGGTCTTGCCATCCTCAAGGGCATTAGTTAAAGCGGGATTGTCGGCTAAACGCAGGTCTTGCCTGAACCACATTACATTTATATTTTTTTCTAATGCCATAATTTATATATAGCCTAATTATAGCTAGTTTCCATGGATTTGAACTGAAAGTCTGCAGTATTAGAAAGAATATTCAAAATTCTGAGTTGTTGGATTATGTCCTAGGAGTTTTGCTCCATTTCTGATGTGGTAATGAGTGGCCATTGGTGTCAAAGGAGAGAGAGTTACAATCCTTTTGTACCCCATCTCTTTTCCAAATTTTAGAGCCTCTTCCATAATTTTTTTGCCTGCGCCTTTTTTTCTCGACCACACAGTATAAGCAATTATTGTATCAGCATTTTGTTCGTAAACGGCCAGTCGGCTCATTAAGTCCAATTCTTTTATTGAATGAGGAACATCCTTTGTAAAGGCTAAACACATAATGCCTTCAATTTCATTATTATATTCTAAACCATATATTTTTCTTTCATGAGTTGTTCTCCATTCAAGATCAAGCTCTGGTCTTACAGGATCTTCAGAAACATCAATATTATCTAACTCAATAAATTTGGCTGTTTTAATCCATGTAAAATCAGTAAAATTTAAATTAAATATTGATTTAAAAAAATTTAGAATTTTAAAAAATAATTTTTTCATTACTTTATTATAGTTGCATTCTATCTAATTTTTAGGTTAGATTTTAGTTAAATAGTTTTCTTATTCCCACTCAATAGTACCAGGAGGCTTAGAAGTTGTATCGTAAACTACGCGATTAATTCCTTTTACTTCATTTATAATTCGAGTTGATACTTTGCTTAAAAATTCACCACTAAAAGGATAGAAATCAGCCGTCATGCCATCTACAGAAGTTACAGCTCTCAAGCCACAAACAAACTCATATGACCTTTGATCACCCATTACTCCAACAGTTCGAACAGGCAACAAAACTGCAAAAGCTTGCCAGATTTTATTGTATAAATTTGCTGCTTTAATCTCATCAATATAAATTTTATCTGCATGTTGTAACATTTGCACTTTATCTTTTGTAATGTCACTTAATATTCGAATTCCTAATCCAGGACCTGGAAACGGGTGTCTTTGAATAAATTCTTTAGGTAATTTTAGCTCTTTACCAAGTCTACGAACTTCATCCTTAAATAATTCTTGTAAAGGTTCGACAAGACCCAGTTTCATTTCTTTAGGCAGGCCTCCAACATTGTGATGTGACTTGATTACTGAAGTTGGCCCCCCATGAAAACTTTGACTCTCTATTATGTCTGGGTAGATCGTGCCTTGAGCTAAAAATTTTGCTTTGGAGATTTTGCTAGACTCAGCGTTAAATATTTTAATAAATAAATTGCCAATAATTTTACGTTTTTTTTCTGGATCAGATACTCCTTTAAGGGAAGTTAAGAATCTATTCTTGGCATTAACAGCAATAAGCTTTGATTTAAAATGCTTTTTGAACAAATTTTGAACTTCTTCAGTTTCATTCAACCTCATTAAGCCAGTATCGACATAGATACATGTTAATTGTTTGTTAACTGCTCTTGAAATTATTGCTGCTGTCACCATACTGTCAACTCCTCCAGATAAACCGCAAATCACGTGGTTTTTTTCAACCTTAATTTTTATTTTGGCAACTTGAGTTTTAAGATAGTTTTGCATGCTCCATGTAGGTTTAGTTTTGCATATATTGATTATGAAGTTCTTAATTATCGTTTCGCCTTGATGTGTGTGAACAACTTCAGGATGAAATTGAAGACCATAAATATTTAGTTTTTTATTTTCTATGCCCACAAATTTAGAGTTTTTACTTTTCGCTATTGTTGCGAAATCATTAGGCAATTTAATTGCCTTGTCACCGTGACTCATCCACACATAATGTTGCTTATTTTTTAACTTAATATTTTGAAAGAGCTTACTTTTATGAGTGTGCGTAATTAATGTTTTGCCAAATTCGCGTTCCTTTGATATTTCAACCCTACCTCCAAGTTGATGAACTATAAGTTGCATTCCATAACAAATTCCTAGAATTGGAATATTTAGCGAAAAGATTTTCTTATCAATTTTTGGTGTACGCGACTTATGAACACTTGCAGGTCCTCCTGAAAATATAATTCCAGTTGGCTTAGTATCCTTAATTTTATGCAACAGGTTCTTATTACTTACAATTTCACAATAAACGTTGGCCTCTCGAACCCTTCTTGCGATTAATTGGGTTACCTGAGAGCCAAAGTCTACAATATAAATCATACTACTCAGCCAGTAATTTTAGATTGTCAATTTCTTCACAGTCTTTATCACAAAGAATTTCTAAATTAGAAATAAATTCAGCATAATCTTCTATGTTACCCAAGTTATACGCAGTCTTTCCTAAAAGGAAATTAAGCTCTAAATTGTGTGGCACTAATGTGAACGCAATATTATAATATTTATTAGCAGTGCTTAAATCGTCAATTTTTTCATAAGATTTGCCTAACAAAACAAACGACTCTGATGATTTGGGGTTAAAAACAATTTCCTTTTCTAAATATTTAATGGCTATTTCGTATTTAGTTTCGTTGAAATTCTCTAGAGCATTATCATAAAAATTTGACGCTGACCAAGAATGCGATGAGTATAAAAAAAGAGTTAAAATTATAAAATATTTCATCAACTTAAATGTTGGTTGGATAATTTGGTGACTCACGAGTAATATCAACATCATGCACATGACTCTCTTTTAATCCTGCTCCTGTGATTTCAATAAACTGAACATTCTTTTTAAATTGCATTATATCTTTTGAGCCTGTGTAGCCCATTGATGCTTTCAGACCGCCAACGAGCTGGTATATTATTGGTGATATTGGACCTTTATAAGGCACTCTTCCTTCAATTCCTTCAGGTACATGTTTATTGCTTTCTGTAATTTCTTCTTGAAAATATCTATCTGCAGACCCTCGCGCCATTGCGCCTAAGGAACCCATTCCACGATATGATTTATAACTTCTACCTTTAAATAAGTAGACTTCGCCTGGTGACTCGTCTGTTCCTGCAAATAATGATCCTATCATAACTGCGTTAGCTCCTGCGCCTAGCGCTTTTGCAATATCTCCAGAATATTTTATACCTCCATCAGCAATAACTGGAATATTTTTTTTGTTCGCAATTTCAGCACAATCCAAAATTGCCGAGAATTGAGGGACCCCTATTCCAGCAACCACCCGAGTAGTGCAAATTGAACCTGGGCCTATGCCAACTTTTATACAATCTGCGCCTTTATCAATTAATTCTGCTGTAGCTTCTTTTGTAGCTACATTGCCAACAACAACATCAATAGAAAAATGAGATTTAATTTCCTCAAGAGTAGAAATGACTTTTTCTGAGTGGCCATGGGCAGTATCTATTACTAACACATCTACACCAGCATCAACTAAACGCTCAGCCCTATTAAGCGCTTCTATTCCAACGCCTATTGCAGAACCTACTATCAGCCTACCTTTGGCATCCTTAGATGCATGAGGGTTCAATTGACTTTTTTCGATATCTTTCACTGTGATTAATCCAATACACTTTCTATTATCGTCAACAACGATTAGTTTTTCAATTCTATGAGCATGAAGTAATTTTTGAGCATCGTCACTAGAGATTCCCTCTTTTACAGTAATCAAATTTTCACTCGTCATTAACTCACTAATTTTTTGAGACATATTAGTTGCGAAACGAACATCCCTATTCGTTAAAATGCCAAGCAATTTATCGTTACTATCAACTACAGGGACACCAGAAATCTGATGCTCTTTCATTAGATCTAAAGCATCTGATAGAGTGGCTTCAGGGGCTATGGTTACTGGGTCAATTACCATGCCAGTTTCAAACTTTTTAACTTTTGCAACATTTTGTGCTTGATCTTCCATAGGCATATTTTTATGGAGTATCCCTAGTCCACCGGATTGAGCAATAGCAATAGCTAACTTATATTCTGTGACAGTGTCCATTGCCGAGGAGATTAATGGTATGCCAAGCTTAATATTTGAGGTAATAGATGTATGTGGATGGACCTCAGTTGGCAGAATAGACGAGCGCGCAGGCTTTATTAATACATCATCAAATGAAAGGGATTTCTGAATAGTGGAGCGCTCCATCTCTGATGAATAAATTATTTAACAAATTATGTCAATCAAGGTGTTGTTTTTTTCTAAGGCAAACCAAGTAAATTTCACTCGAATTTTTCCTACTTGATTTTGGCTTAAATGAGGTAACTTTATGAAAATTCCTTTTACATATAGTGAGTACATCTGAAATATCGCCTGTTCTGAAATACTTAGCCACAAAATGCCCATTGGCATTAAGATTCTGAAGTGAATAACTGAGAGCATTTTCAACTAAATCTTTAGAAAGTAGAAAATCAGACACTTTATTGCCTGATAAATTCGGTGAAATATCAGAAAGTACTAAATCAAATTTACCTAAAGTATTTGAGATTTTTTCGAATTCTTGAGATAAAAAGTCAGATTGGTAAAAAGTAATGCCTTTGATTTCTGCCATTTCCAGCATATCTACGGCAATTATTGAATTTAAACTCTGCCGATAATTTTTAAGAACTTGGCACCAACTTCCAGGAGCTGACCCCAGATCAATTACATTTTGGGCCTCATCTAAAATTTTATATTTCTCAATAATTTCGATTAACTTATATGCAGCTCTTGATCTATAATTATCACTAATAGACTTTTGTACAAATTCATCATCTACATGCCTTTTAAGCCATTTCTTACTTTTATCTTTGAATGATTTATTCTTTATTTTCATAAAGTGATTATTTTTCAGTAATTTAGCATTAAACGCATACTACTTGAAATGCTAGTTAATTCTACTATATCACTTTGATATAGGTATTGATTATATATATCAAACTGATATAGAGATATTTTTTTTAAGGATTTTTTGTATGAAATTTTTTATATATTTATTGTCTGTATTAGCCTTACTGACAACGAGTTATGTGCAAGCGTTGAGTCTTAATGATGCAATAAATGAATCTTTGGTAAATAACTTGCTACTTAAAATGGAAGCAAATTCAGTAGATATCGCTGAAGAAGATTATTTTCAATCAAAATCAAGTTACTTACCTTCTGTTAGTCTTAATGCCAATATATCTGAAAATGAATACTCCAACCTTAAAACTCAATCGGGAATAAGTACAAGTGATTATGAGTTAGCTCCGAGCAGTAAGTCAATAATCTTGTCTCAAAATATATTCAGTGGCTTTAATCGTTTTTATACCACAATTTCAACAAAGGAAACAATGAACCTGAAAAGGCTCAATGAGAGGAAAGTTACTCAAGATATAATTTTAGAAACAATTGAAGCATACTATAATGTCCTAATTGCTGAAAAGTCTGTTCAGTCATACAAAGATAACCTAGAGGCTGTTGCCGAAAGATCAAATGCTACGATTAAAGAATATGAAGTTGGCCTTGCTTCCAAAACTGATGTTGCTCAGGCCGAAGCTTACTTAAACAATGCAAAGATTGATTTATTAGATTCTGAAATAATTCTTAAAAATTTAAATAAATTATTTGTTGATTTAGTTGGCGTGAAAGCAAAAAATTTAATATTTTCAGAAATAATTGGGAATATTCCAAGTTCATTTAATGAATTTAAAGAAATTTTAATTGCTAATAATCATTCAATAAGAATGGCTGAAGTGAATTTAAAAATAATGAATGCTAATATTGGAATAGCACGCTCAGCATATTACCCTCAACTAAATCTGAGTGCTACCAAATCTGAACTAGATGAATTTTCAGCAGAGGTAGATGAACTGACTAATGAAGAAATCAAAGCTACGCTAAACTGGCCTATCTTTACAGCTGGAAAATCATTATCTAATGTTCGCAAGGCAAAGGAAGCAAAAAATACGCAATTAATACTTTTACAAAAAACACAAAACGAAACAGTTATGCTATCAGAAAATATATGGGATAAATTTAAAATTTCAGATCAAACCGTCAAAGCTGCAGAACTAACATATAATGCAAATCAGATTGCATATAAAGGAACAGTAATAGAGCAGGAAGTTGGAGAAAGAAGTGTTCTTGATGTTTTAATTGCAAGACAAGCATTACTCAACTCGGAAATCAATTACTTCAATAAACAAAAAGATAGAGAAATAGTCAAAACACAAATTATGTATTTAGCTGGGTTACTTAATTTAGAAAATTTAGAGGTTAATTAATATGCAAAAAGATACACTATGTTTGGGTTTGCTTTCTTTAGGTCCTAGATCAGGTTATGAAATTAAACAAATGTTTGAGGGACCATTATCAGACTTTTACAGTTTGAGTTTTGGTACCATCTACCCAACTTTAAATAGCTTGCAAGAAGATAAATATGTGTCATGTAAGCAGC
>QCRN01000008.1 GCA_003211835.1 Pelagibacteraceae bacterium AG-461-B04
AAAAAGCTTTTGTAACACTAGAAGAAGGTCAAACAATTGATATTAACGCGGGAGTATAATAAAAAATGCCTTTAAAAAAATTCAGACCAAATACTCCCGGAACACGTGGACTAACACTTGTTGATAAAAAAGGTTTATGGACTGGAAAACCAGTGAAGTCTCTAACAGTTGGCCTTTCAAAAAAAGGTGGAAGAAATAATACAGGCAGAATTACAATGAGACGAAAAGGCGGAGGTCATAAAGCAAAATATAGGGTTATTGATTTTAAAAGAAATAATACTGAAAGTGCAACAGTAGATAGAATTGAATATGATCCAAATAGATCTTCTTACATTGCGTTAATTACATATACTGACGGAACTAAAAGCTATATTCTGGCGCCAAAGGATTTAAAAGCTGGTGACCAAGTAATATCTGGTGAAAAAAAAGAAATCAGAATTGGCAATTGTATGCCAATGTCTGATATCCCAGTTGGAATAGATATACATAACATTGAGTTAAAAATTGGAAGTGGCGCACAATTAGCCAGATCTGCCGGTTCCTCAACTCAGATTGTTGGCAAGTCTGATGGATACGTAGCTATTAAGTTGCCCTCTGGAGAGCAAAGAAAAGTAAGAGAAGAATGCAGAGCTACAATCGGTGTTCTGTCAAATATTGATAAAAAAAACCAAAAATTAGGAAAAGCTGGAAGAAAAAGATGGCTAGGTGTTAGACCATCTGTAAGAGGTGTAGCTATGAATCCAATTGATCACCCTCATGGTGGAGGAGAAGGTAAAACATCCGGGGGTCGCGATCCTGTCACTCCATGGGGAAAACCGACTAAGGGAAAAAAGACAAGAAATAATAAAAGAACAGATAAATTTATTATCAAGAGAAAAACTGACAAAAAAGCAAGGATAGAGGTTTAAAAATGACGAGATCTGTTTGGAAAGGGCCATTTGTTGATAGTCATCTATTGAAGAAAGTTAAGGCAGCAGGAGATGGGGGCAAAGGTGGCGTTATTAAAACGTGGTCAAGAAGATCTACTATATTGCCTGAGTTCGTAGGGGTTAACTTTGCTGTACATAATGGCAAGAGGTTTATTCCAGTCAACGTTACTGAGGATATGGTAGGCCATAAACTTGGCGAGTTTTCACCAACAAGAACTTTTAATAGTCATACTGGAGATAAAAAAACTAAATAATCATGAAGCACTTAGTAAGAAAAGATAATGAAGCTTATGCCATTTTAAGAAATTTGAGGGTTAGTCCCTCAAAAGCGAATATTGTTCTTGAAATGATTAGGGGTAAGAAGGCTTCTGAGGCAATAAACCTTCTGAAATTTTCCTCAAGAGGCATTGCTAAAGATATTAGTAAGGTACTAAATAGTGCGGTAGCGAATGCTGAAAACAATCATCAGCTGGATATAGATATTTTACAGGTAACAGAAGCCTATTGTGGAAAAAGTATGGTCATGAAGAGATGGAGACCAAGAGCAAAAGGTAGGCCAGGAAGAATAAACAAGCATCTAACTAATGTTACGATTAAAGTTGCAGAAGTACAAAATAAGAAATTAGAGAAAGAAGCATAGAATATGGGACAGAAAGTAAATCCTATTGGGCTAAGATTAATTCTTAATAAAAAATGGCAATCCAAATGGTATGCCAACAAGAAAGAATTTGGTTCATTTTTGCAAGAAGATCTTAAAATCAGGTCGTATCTTGAAAAAAAACTGAAAAAATGTGCCGTAGCTAAAATTCAGATTGAAAGACCAGCAAAGAAAGCTCAAGTAACTATTTATTCAGCTCGACCAGGGTTAATTATTGGTAAAAAGGGTAGTGACATAGAAAAGCTTAAAAAGAAAATTTCGGAATTTACATCAGATGATGTTTCAATAAATTTGGTTGAGATTAGAAAGCCAGAGGTTGAAGCTCAACTAATAGCTGATGCAATTGCGGAACAACTTGAGAGAAGGGTTTCATTTAGAAGAGCAATGAAAAGATCTGTTCAATCTGCAATGAGACTGGGAGCTGATGGTATAAGAGTAAATTGCGGAGGTCGCCTTGGTGGAACTGAAATCGCGAGAACAGAGTGGTATAGAGAGGGAAGAGTTCCATTGCACACATTTAGGGCAAATGTTGATTATGCAATTGCAACTGCGCAAACAACGTATGGCGCATGTGGTATCAAAGTATGGATATATAAAGGGGACATAGACGATAACGCCCCACACGAAATGGAAAATAATCCAAATAAATTAGGATAAGTTATGTTACAACCAAAAAAAACGAAATTCAGAAAAGCTCACAAAGGTAGAATTAAAGGCGTTGCAACTTCCGCAACTAGTTTGAACTATGGGACTTATGGGCTTAAGGCGTTAGAAGCTGAGAGGATTACTGCCAGACAAATAGAAGCAGCAAGGGTTGCAATGACAAGGTTTATGAAAAGAGCGGGACGTGTTTGGGTTAGAATTTTTCCAGATGTTCCAGTATCAAAGAAGCCAACAGAAGTAAGAATGGGTAAAGGAAAAGGTTCACCAGAATTTTGGGCATGTCGGGTGAAGCCAGGAAAGATTTTATTTGAAGTTGACGGTGTATCACAATCGATAGCAAAAGAAGCTTTTGGAAGAGCTTCCTCGAAGCTACCAATTAAGACTAAAGTAGTTGGACAACTCATAAAATAAAGGAAAAAGATGAAAGTAGAAGAAATAAGAAAAAAAACAAATGATCAGCTTAAAACAGAGTTGAGCAACTTATACAAGGAGTCCTTTAACTTAAGATTCCAAAAGAGCTCAGGCCAGCTGGAAAATACTTCTCGTATATTTAAAGTTAGAAAGCTAATAGCAAGAATAAAAACTATAATGAATGAAAAATTAGGAAATTAATATGCCAAAAAAAATACTACAGGGAACAGTAATTAGTAGTAAACAAGATAAGACAATTACTGTGCTAGTTGAAAGAAAGTTTAAACATCCTTTTTTAAAGAAAGTTATTAGGCGCTCAAAAAAATATAGTGCACACGATCCTGAAAATCAATTCAATACTGGTGATAAGGTAAAGATAATGGAGTCAAAACCAATTTCAAAACTTAAAAGATGGGTGGCTGTTAGTTAAATGATACAAGTTGAGTCAAGACTAAGTGTAGCAGATAATTCAGGGGCAAAAGAAGTTCTCTGTATAAAAGTATTAGGTGGATCTAAAAGAAGATTTGCATCAGTTGGCGATATAATTGTAGTAACAGTAAAAGATGCTATTCCTAAAGGAAAAGTAAAAAAAGGTACAGTACATAAAGCTGTGATTGTAAGGACTAGAAAAGAATTAAAAAGAGTTGATGGCAGTACAATAAAATTTGACTCAAATGCAGCGGTTCTTATTAATACTCAGGGAGAACCAGTGGGTACGAGAATATTTGGCCCAGTTTGCAGAGAACTGAGATTGAAGAAACAAATGAAAATTATTTCACTTGCTCCGGAGGTTTTATAATGTCTATGAGAATAAAAAAAGGCGACCAAGTAACTGTAAATACAGGTAAAGATAAAGGAAAAGAAGGCGAAGTCATTATGATATTAGGCGATAAAGCTGTCGTTAAGGGTGTCAATATGTCAAAAAAACACCAGAAGCAAGACCAAAAAAATGAAGGAGGCATTATTAATAAGGAAATGCCTATAACATTGTCAAACTTAATGTTGCTTGATAAGAAAACGAAAAAAGGAACACGAGTTGGCTATTCTTTTTTGAAAGATAATAAAAAGGTAAGAATAAATGTCAAAACAGGAGAGCAGCTTGATGGATAATTATACTCCAAGACTCAAAGATCTCTATAACGAGTCAATAGTTCCTAAGTTAAAAGAAAAACTTTCTAGGCAAAATACTCTTTCATTACCAAAATTGTCTAAGGTCTCCTTGAATATGGGATTGGGCGATGCTGTGAATGACAATAAAGTTATACAGTCAGCATCTGACCAACTTGCAGTTATTTCTGGACAACTACCATTGGTTACAAAAGCAAGAAAATCAATTGCTACATTTAAAATTAGAGATGGAATGCCACTAGGAGTAAAAGTAACTCTCAGAGGTCATATAATGTATGAATTTATTGATAGACTTGTAACTATTGCTTTACCAAGAATCAGAGATTTTAGAGGTTTAAATAAAAATAGCTTCGATGGTCAAGGCAATTACTCTTTTGGCATTAAGGAATGCACAATATTCCCTGAAATTAATGTAGATAAAATTGATAAAACTCGTGGTTTAGATGTTGCAATCTGCACAACGGCAAAGAATGATGATGAAGCATTACTTCTTTTAAAATTTTTAAATTTTCCAATAATAGATTAGGTATAGGTATGGCAAAAAAAAGCTCTATAGAAAAAAATAAACGCAGAATTCAAATGTCGGAAAAAGATCTAAATAAAAGATCTCAATTAAAAGAACTTATTATGAATAAATCTACTCCGATTGATGATAGATTTCAGGCCCAATTAAAGTTGTCCAAACTTCGAAGGAATGGAGCGAGAACAAGGGTTAGAAATAGATGTGAATTGACTGGAAGGCCTAGAGGTTATCATAAAAGAGTGAGATTATCTCGTATAGCTCTTAGAGACTTAGCTTCAAAGGGTCAAATACCAGGAATGAATAAATCAAGTTGGTAGAAAGGAAAAAATATGTCACTACAAGATCCATTATCAGATTTATTTAGCAGAATAAGAAATGCACAAATGCGCAATAAGCCAATTGTTTCTTCTCCTGTTTCAAAGATGAGAGAAAGTATATTAGAAGTTTTAAAAAATGAGGGTTACATCAGAGGCTATGCACGCACTAAACACACATCAGGTAAAGAAGAGTTAGATATAGAATTGAAATATGATGATAGAGGTCCAGTAATATCTGATATTACAAGAATTTCTAAACCAGGAAGAAGGGTTTATTCTGGAGCTGAGAGAATACCTTATGTACATAATGGTTTGGGTATATCTATCATTTCTACATCAAAAGGTGTCATGACTGATACCGATGCGCGAGAGCAAAAAGTTGGTGGTGAAATTATTTGTAAGGTCTTTTAATTATGTCAAGAGTTGGTTCAAAAGAAATAATGATACCCGATACTGTTAAAGTAAATATGCAAGATGGTATTTTTATGGCTGAGGGCCCAATGGGAAAACTTGAATCTCCTTTAAATGAAGATATTGAAGTTAACATTGAAGAAAATATTATCAAAATGAAGCCCAAGAGTGAAAATAAATCGCTATTGCCATTCTGGGGTTTACAGAGAAATATTGTAAACAATATTATAGTTGGCGTAAGTGAAGGATTTTCAAAAAAATTAGAAATGAATGGCGTAGGGTATAGAGCTACTCTTAAAGGCAAAGTACTTGAATTAATGCTCGGTTTTAGTCATCCAATTAATTATGACATTCCAGAGGATATTTCGGTTTCTGTTGATAAGCAGAACAATATTGAAATAAAGGGTCCTAATAAACAATTAGTAGGACAAACAGCTGCAGAAATCAGATCATTTAGAGGACCTGAGCCTTATAAAGGTAAAGGAATTAAGTATGCAGACGAGTATATTAATCGAAAAGAAGGTAAGAAAAAATAATGCCTATTTCAAGTAAACAAAAAAGATCCAATAGAATTAGATACAAACTTAAGAAGAACAATAAAGGTCTTCCAAGACTTTCTGTGTTTAAATCTTCAAAATGTCTCTATGTGCAAATAATTGATGATAATCAAGGCAAAACTATTTGCAGTGCATCATCAGTAAAGTCAGCTAAACAGAAAAACGCATGTAATATTGAAAATGCAAAAATACTTGGAGCAGAAATTGCCAAGGCCGCCAAGGAAAAGGGAATTACAAATATTTATCTTGATCGTGGACCAAATATTTATCATGGAATTATTAAAAATATTGCAGATGAAGCAAGATCAAACGGCTTAAGTTTTTAAGGAAAAATTATGAATAAAGAAAATAAAAATAGAGATAAAGATCAAAACGGCGTTGAAATAAAAGATAAGCTAGTTGCAATTAATAGAGTTACTAAGGTTGTTAAAGGTGGAAGGCGTTTTGGTTTTGCAGCATTAGTAGTCGCAGGAGATGAGTCAGGAAAAGTCGGGTTTGGCCATGGAAAAGCCAAAGAGGTTCCAGAAGCAATAAAGAAAGCAACTGACTCAGCAAAAAAGACACTTATTAAAGTGCCTCTTAGAGAGGGTAGAACACTACATCATGATATAGTAGGCGCACATGGTTCATCCAAAGTAGTTATGAGATCTGCTCCATCCGGTACAGGAATAATTGCTGGTGGTTCAGTGAGAGCAGTATTTGAACTACTTGGAGTTCAAGATATAGTTGCAAAATCTGTGGGAAGTACTAATCCATACAACATTATAAGAGCAGCTGTTGACGGCTTAAAAAATCAAAAATCACCTAAAATAATAGCTGCAAGAAGAAGTAAAAAAGTTGGCAATATTACCTCAGCGAGAGAATCATCATGAGTAAGAAAATAAAAATTACTTTAACAAAAAGTACAATAGGGTCACAAAAAGATCAAATTGCAACGGTAAGAGGTTTAGGTTTAAGAAAATTAAATAGCCACGTTATACATGATTTCACTCCTGCAATTAGCGGAATGGTAAAAAAAGTTGAGCATTTAATTAAAACGGAAGAGCAATAAAATGAAATTAAATGAAGTAGTAAAACACAGTTCTTACAGATCAAAGAAAAGAGTAGGAAGAGGCATTGGATCAGGAAAAGGCAAGACGTCAGGAAGCGGGCATAAAGGACAAAAAGCCAGATCAGGGGTGGCAATAAATGGTTTTGAAGGTGGCCAAATGCCACTTCATAGAAGACTTCCTAAGTTTGGCTTCAAGAATTTTGCGAAGAAAAATTATTATGAATTGAATTTAGACTCTATTCAAAAACTAATAGATAAGAATTCTATAAAAGAAGATCAGTCGATTAATATTCTTCTTTTAAAAAAGTTAGGAATAGTAAAAAATAAAGATAAAAGATTTCTTAAAATTCTTGGCACAGGTGAGTTAAAAGCAAAAAATCCTATTGAGTGTGTGAAGGTTACAAAATCAGCTGAGGATAAAATTAAAAAACTTGGTATAGAATTAAAGATCAATCAAGGAAAATAGTTATAATGGCATCTGCTGCTGAAAAATTAGCATCTAACTTTAATTTTAGTGTATTTTCTAAAGCTACGGAACTGAAGCGAAGAATTTGGTTTACACTAGGTGCTTTGATTATTTATAGATTTGGCACCTACATTCCACTTCCTGGGATCGATATAGAACAACTGAAATTACTTGTTGAAACTAACCAAAGTGGAATTCTTGGAATGTTTGATGTTTTTGCTGGTGGCGCAATAAGCCGTATGGCTATATTTGCATTAGGTATCATGCCCTATATATCTTCCTCAATTATCATGCAGCTAATGACGAGCGTATCGCCGCATTTAGCAAATCTCAAAAAAGAAGGCGAACCTGGAAGACGTAAAATTACTCAATATACAAGATATGGAACAGTCATATTAGCACTTCTCCAAGGGTATGGTATCTCTGTAGGCCTTGAATCAGCTGGAAAAGTAGTAACTGATCCAGGATTATTTTTTAGATTATCAACTACGATAACCTTAACAGGTGGAACAGTATTTTTAATGTGGCTTGGCGAGCAGATTACAAGTCGTGGCATAGGAAATGGTATTTCCTTAATTATATTTTCAGGAATTGTTGCTGAAATTCCAAGCGCTCTTATTAATACGATGACCTTGGGTAGGCAGGGTACTATTTCGACAATTACATTACTACTTCTATTAATTATGATTATTGCAATTGTTGTATTTATTGTATTCATGGAAAGAGCTCAAAGAAGATTGATAGTTCAATATCCAAAAAGGCAAATGGGCAATAAAATGTTTGCTGGTGATAGTTCACATTTACCATTAAAACTTAATACTGCTGGAGTAATACCTGCAATTTTTGCCTCTTCAATATTATTGCTTCCAATAACCATTGCTAATTTTAATGTATCTGCCGAACCAGGACTTCTAAACGATATTGCGGCTCTTTTAGGCAGAGGACAACCTGCCTATATGTTACTTTATGCTTCTGCAATAATCTTTTTTGCTTTTTTCTATACTTCAATTGTTTTTAATCCGACTGAAACTGCAGATAATCTTAAAAGGCAAGGTGGATTTATTCCCGGAATACGCCCTGGAGAAAAAACAGCTGAGTATATTGATTTTGTCCTTTCCAGGATCACAACCATAGGCGCAATGTATTTAGCTTTCGTTTGTATTTTGCCAGAAATATTAATATCTCAATATTCAATTCCTTTTTATCTAGGAGGTACATCCTTGCTTATTGTTGTAGTAGTGGGCATGGATACTGTAGGACAGATACAAAGTCACTTGTTTGCCTATCAGTATGAATCTCTTATCAAAAAATCGCGACTGAGAGGATCACGGCGATGAATATAGTTTTGTTTGGGCCCCCAGGTGCCGGCAAAGGAACTCAAGCAAAGTTGATATGTGAAAAATATTTCCTTAATCATCTTTCAACAGGTGATTTATTAAGAAAAGAAAGCAGTAAAGAAACAAGTTTAGGTATTCAAATAAAAAATACAATAAATGATGGTAAATTAGTATCGAATGAAACGACGATTGAATTGATAAAGCAATTCATAGATGAGAATAAAAATAATAAGAAGGGCTTCTTGTTTGATGGCTTCCCAAGAAATAAAAAACAGGCTGAGTTACTTGACCATTTAATGGTTAGCATTAATGAAAAAATACTCTGTGTAATTTTGCTTAATGTCAACGAAGATGTATTAAAGGAAAGAATTATGAATAGAAGTACAACAGAAGGTCGATCAGATGATAATTTGGAAACATTATCTAAGAGATTACATACTTATTCTTCTGAAACGGAGCCTTTAATCGAATACTATTCTTCCCAGAATCTTGTCAGAAAAGTTCTCGGAACAGGAGCAATAAGTGATATAAATCAAGGTATTAACTCTCATATAGAGGCTTCTTTAAATGCTTGACCAATTGATCAATAATCATATAATCCCGCATTCTCTCAATAACTCTTTTTTTAGGTTCTAATCATGGCAAGGATTGCTGGTATAAACATTCCAACACAAAAGAAGCTAAAAATAGCGCTCACATATGTATACGGTATTGGCAACAAGGTTTCTAACGATATTTGTTTAAAAGCAAACGTAGATTCAAATACAAGAGTTCAAGATTTATCAGAGTCAGAAATTAAAAATATATCAGATGTCATATCTTCCTCATTTTTAGTTGAAGGAGATTTAAGAAGAGAAGTTTCAGGTAATATTAAAAGATTAAAAGATCTAGGAACTTATAGAGGTGTAAGGCATAGAAGAAACCTACCTTGTAGAGGTCAAAGAACTCACACCAACGCTCGAACAAAAAAAGGTAAAGCAATAGCAATTGCAGGTAAGAAGAAAGTTACTAAATAATTATGGCTGAAGCAAAGGCAACTAAAAAAAAGAAGCAAAGAAAAAGTATTATCTCAGGGCTCGCCTATATAAATGCGACCTTTAATAATACAATGATTACTATTACAGACGAGCAAGGCAATAGCATTGCTTGGTCCTCTGCAGGAGTTAAAGGCTTTAAAGGATCTAGAAAATCAACTCCTTACGCAGCTCAAATAGCTGCGGAAGATGCCGGGACAAAAGCTAAAGAATTTGGGTTAAAAAATTTACAGGTATTCGTTAAAGGCCCAGGCGGTGGTCGTGAGTCTGCTCTTCGTGCACTTCAGGCTATTGGATTTTATATAACTTCAATAAAAGATACCACGCCCATTCCACATAATGGCTGCAGACCGCCAAAGAAAAGAAGAGTTTAGTTTTTTATAAGAGGAATAACCATGAGTATAATAAATAATTGGCAAACATTAATTAAGCCATCTAAATTGAAATTAACGAACGATGAAAACTCGCAGTATAAAGCTACCTTAGTAGCAGAACCTCTGGAAAGAGGTTTTGGATTAACTTTAGGCAATGCTTTAAGAAGGGTTCTTTTATCCTCGTTGCAAGGCACCGCAGTTACGGCTATTAAAATAGACAATGTCCTTCATGAATTTTCTTCTATAGATGGTGTTCGCGAAGACGTTACCGACATTGTTTTGAATATTAAATCTTTATCTTTAAATATGCATTCAGAGGGAGTCAGAAAGATGAACTTGAATGTAACAGGTCCAGGTGAAATTACAGCGGGTATGATTAATACGCCTTCAGAGATAGATATTATAAACCCTGAATTAGTAATATGTAACCTAGATGATAATACAGAATTCAATATGGAATTAACTGTAGCTAAAGGAAAAGGTTATGTTGCTGCTGAGCACAATAAACCTGAAGACTCTGCCATAGGATTAATACCTATTGACTCAATTTTTAGTCCAGTAAAACAAGTCTCATACAGTATTGAAAATACAAGAGAAGGAAAAGTTTTAGATTATGACAAATTAATTCTTACCATTGAAACCAATGGTTCAGTAACTCCTGATGACGCTATTGCTTTTGCAGCAAGGATCATTCAGGACCAACTTCAGTCTTTTATTAATTTTGAAGAGCCTGAAGAAATACAAGAAGAGCCTGATACTTTAGAGCCTCAATTTAATAAAAACTTATTAAGAAAGGTTGAAGAACTGGAACTTTCTGTGAGGTCAATGAATTGTCTTCGCAACGATAATATAATCTACATAGGTGATCTTGTTCAAAAAAGTGAAATTGAAATGTTGAGAACACCAAATTTTGGTAGAAAGTCACTTAACGAAATCAAAGAAGTTTTAGGAACTATGTCTCTTTACCTTGGTATGGAAGTACCAAATTGGCCACCCGAAAATATTGAGGAACTTGCAAGAAAGATTGAGGATCCATATAACTAACCATGAGACACGGCATAGCAAAACGAAAACTTAATAAAACATCTACTCATAGATTAGCTATGTTAGAGAATATGGCTGTTTCATTAATAAAACATGAAACAATCAAAACCACTTTACCAAAAGCAAAAGAATTAAGACCATTTGTTGAAAAAATTATCACACTTGGAAAGAAAAATAAGCAATCATCAAGAACAAATGCATTTGCCTCTCTCAGAGATAAAGAGGCCGTAACTAAGGTGTTTGGTGATCTCTCAGAGAGATTCAAGGAGAGAAATGGCGGATATTGTAGGATTATAAAAGCTGGTTACAGAACTGGAGACAATGCACCCATGGCATTTATTCAAATTTTGGAACAAGGTAAATAATTTATTTATTGCATTCATTTCTTTTTCATTCATAAATTTTGTGAGCTCGAAAAAATTAATCATAGTTGATAAAGATTCAGCTGGAATAAGGTTAGATAAATTTTTGAAGGAACAACTAGCAATCCCTTTTTCATTGATACAAAGAGAAATCAGAAAAAAAAATATTAAAGTAAACAAAAAAAAATCAAGTAGTAATTACAGGCTAATAGAGGCTGACCAAATTGTAGTATTTAAAGAATATACAGCTGATGTTAATAAGAATATAGATTTTACTATTCCAGAAAGTTTAAAATCCAAAATTAAGAAATCTGTTGTTTTTAGAAATAAAAACTTTGTCGTAATAAATAAATGGAGCGGCATAGCCTGTCAAAGAGGTTCAAAAATTAATATTTCGATAGATGATTTAATCAAATTTCTTGCAACTGAAAACGACACGCCAAAATTAGTGCACAGATTAGACAAGGATACTTCTGGATTGTTAATTGTTGCTTTAAATCTTAGTGCAGCAAGATTTTTCCATAAGCTACTATCAACCAAAAAGATTACAAAAACATATTTTGCTATCGTAAAAAATAAACCAAAAAAGAATAAAGGTATATTTAATGATAGATTAAGTAAGATGGGAAAAATTTTGGATGCGAGCACTAAGTACGAAGTAATAAAAGAACTTAAAAATAAGCTTTATTTTATTAAGCTGCAACCATCCTCAGGAAGAAAGCATCAAATTCGCCTGCATTGCTATTTAAATCAATCTCCAATACTGGGGGATAAAAAATATTATCAACATAATAAAGATGCTACTCAAAAGAATTTATTTTTACATGCAGGTCAATTAAACTTTGTTGATCAAGATAACCAAAACGTAAATATCAATGCAAAATTACCTTCTCACTTTGAAGAATACATATAAATTGATAATTAAGATATATGATATATTATAGAAGTTCATGTCAGACATAATCAAAGAATTAGAAAAAAAGAGAGAACAAGCTAAACTTGGTGGCGGTAAAAAGCGTGTGGACGCTCAGCATGCTAGAGGAAAGTTAACTGCTAGAGAGAGAATAGATATCATCATAGATGACGACTCTTTTGAAGAATATGACATGTATGTAGAACATCGAACAAATGATTTTGGAATGGAAAAACAGAAATATGCTGGTGATGGTGTTGTTACAGGCAGTGGAAGAATAAACGGGAAACTCGTTTATATATTTAGTCAAGATTTTACTGTTTTTGGAGGCTCTCTATCAGAAGCTCATGCAGAAAAAATTTGTAAAGTTATGGATATGGCAATGAAAGTGGGCGCACCAATTATAGGAATAAATGACTCAGGTGGTGCAAGAATACAAGAAGGTGTTGCATCACTTGCTGGCTACGCAGAAGTTTTTAAAAGAAATGTTCTTGCTTCAGGGGTTGTTCCTCAAATATCTGTAATTATGGGGCCATGTGCGGGTGGTGCGGTTTACTCTCCCGCAATGACAGATTTCATCTTTATGGTTAAGAATACTTCTTTTATGTTCGTTACAGGACCTGATGTAGTTAAAACGGTCACACAGGAAAATGTAAGTCAAGAAGAGCTTGGAGGGGCTAAAACTCATACATCAAAATCATCGGTTGCTGATGGAGCTTTTAACAATGATATTGAAACTCTTCACGAGGTTAAGAACCTTATTAATTTACTACCGTCTAGCAATAGAGAGAAATCAACTAATAATAAAAAAGATTTTCAGGACCTAAGTCCTGATTATTCTCTTGATACTCTAGTACCTGACAATCCCAATAAACCATATGATATGAAGGAGTTGATCACGAAAGTGGTTGATAATAATTATTTTTTTGAAATTCAAAAAGATTACGCAAAAAATATTATTACTGGATTTGGAACAGTTGAAGGTAGAACGGTTGGATTTGTTGCCAACCAACCGCTGGTATTGGCGGGATGTCTAGATATTGATTCAGGTAAAAAAGGTGGAAGATTTGTTCGATTTTGTGATTGCTTTAATATTCCTATTGTAACCTTTGTTGATGTTCCAGGCTTCTTGCCAGGTGTATCTCAAGAACACAATGGAATTATAAAAAATGGCGCAAAATTATTATTTGCATATGCCGAAGCTACCGTTCCCAAGATAACGATTATTACAAGAAAAGCATATGGAGGAGCCTATGTTGTGATGTCATCAAAACATCTCAGGGGAGATATAAATTATGCATGGCCTAGTGCTGAAATTGCAGTAATGGGAGCAAAAGGAGCGACTGAAATTTTATATAGAAATGAAATTAAGGATAAGGAAAAAATAGAAAAAAGAACTCAAGATTATACAGAACAATTTGCAAATCCATTTATTGCTTCAAAAAGAGGATTTATTGACGATGTAATTAGACCACACTCTACAAGAAAGAGAATAGCAACAGCCCTCGAGAATCTAAAAGACAAAGAACTTTCTTTGCCATTAAAAAAACACGACAATATTCCACTATAAAAATGATAAGAAAAATTTTAATAGCCAATAGAGGCGAAATAGCCTGCAGGGTGATAAAAACTGCTAAGAAACTAAAAATAAAAACAGTCGCGGTATATTCTGATGCAGATAAAGATGCCCTATTTGTCAAACAAGCAGATGAATCTTATTATCTTGGAGGTTCGCAACCAAGCGCTTCATATCTTGATGCAGATAAAATTATATCAATAGCTAAAAAATCAAAATCAGACGCTATTCATCCAGGCTACGGATTCCTATCTGAGAATGCACCGTTCGTTAACAGGCTAAAAAAAGAAAATATTAAGTTCATTGGACCAAATCCAATGGCAATAAAAAAAATGGGTGACAAAATTGAATCGAAGAATCTTGCCATAAAATTAAAACTCAATGTAATTCCTGGCCACACTGCGCCAGTAAAAAATGCTTCAGAAGCTCTCAAGATTTCAAAAAAAATTGGATTTCCAGTTCTATTAAAAGCTTCAGCAGGAGGTGGTGGAAAGGGAATGAGGATTGTAAGAAAAGATAGAGAACTAGAGGAGAACTTCATTGCTGCAAAGAGCGAGTCGAAGAAAAGTTTTGGAGATGATCGAGTATTTATTGAGAAATATATTGAGCAACCAAGACACATAGAAATTCAAATACTTTGTGATAAGCATGGAAATCAAATTCATTTAGGTGAAAGAGAATGTTCGATTCAACGAAGATATCAGAAAGTTATTGAGGAATGTCCGTCACCATTTGTTGACGAAGATATGAGAAGTGAAATGGCAAGTCAGGCCCTAATACTCGCTAAAGAGGTCAAGTATGACTCTGCTGGGACTGTCGAATTTGTTGTAGACTCAAAAAAGAATTTCTATTTCTTAGAGATGAATACAAGATTACAAGTTGAACATCCTGTAACAGAACTAGTTACAGGTATTGATTTGGTTGAACAAATGATCCTCAGCGCAGATAATAAGAAATTAGCTATCCGTCAAGAAGATATAAAGCTAAATGGATGGTCAGTAGAGTCTAGAATTTATGCAGAGGATCCTACGAAGGACTTTCTTCCGTCTATTGGAAGAGTCACTAGATATATCGAACCTAAAAAAATTGAAAAAGATTATGAAGTGATAAGAAATGATACTGGCATTAGTCCAGGATCTGAGGTTTCATTGTACTATGACCCCATGATTTCGAAATTAGCTGTTCATAGCAAAGACAGAATAAGCGCTATCAATCTAATGATCAATTCACTTCAAAACTACTATCTTTCAGGCTTAGAAAATAATATCGATTTCTTAATAGCTATTTTAGAAGATAAAAAATTTCAAAAAGGGGAAATAAGCACAAATTTCATTAAAGAAAAATTTAAGAATGGCTATTCATCAAATTTGACAATGACAGATGATAAGCGTCATAAATTTGGAATTATTGCAATGCTTATGTATGCAAAACAATCTTTTAATTTAAGTAATGTCATAAGCAAAAACTTTAGTGTTAAAATTTCTGAAGACTATTTAGATATTTTCTTGACGAAGGCAGTTATTGTTGATAATTCCTTGTCTTTGTTAATTGAGATTAACAAGAAAAAGATTAAAGTAGATTCTTCATTCAATTTAAATCAAAAACTGTGTTCATTTAAAGTAAATGAAGAAATATTTTATTTTAAAATAAATGATCTTATTAATATGCATACTTCGGATGTAAGTTTTTTAGATTGTAGGACAACAACAGTTGTAGTTCAAAGTTCACAAAAAGACCTTCTTAAGCTAATGCCAAAAGACGCAAAAGAAGACTTATCTAAGAAATTAATATCACCCATGCCTGGATTGATTAAGTCAGTTGATGTTATTGAGGGTCAGAAGGTCAAAAACGCCGATCAATTACTAATAATAGAAGCTATGAAAATGGAAAATATCCTAAAAAGTGAAAAAGATTGCGTGATTGAAAAGATATTAGTTAAGGCCGGTGACAGTGTTAGTGCTGATGAGGAACTGATCTTATTTAAGAACTAGTTGCAGTTTTTAATTTGCTTTGAAATATATCTCTGTCCATATAACCTTGCCTGAAGTATCTTTTATTTTCCCGATCTTTATAACTTTTTCTTCCATGCAAAACTCTATAGTTATCAAGAATTAACATATCACCTGACATTTGCTTTATTTCGATATTGTTTTTGGAGTCTTTAATCAAGTCCCAAAATTTTCTTCTCGCTTTTATATATTCATTTAATCTTTTATTATTTTCATAAGGCATAACTTCAGTTCTATTGTTATATCGTATTTGACAAATATTATTATCATCGTCCAATTCAATAAGTTTACATTTATGTTCAAGATAAGCATTTTTATCAGCGTATCTAAAAAAAGTATTAAATGATGTCAGGGTATCAAAGTATTTTTTATGCCTTTTTCTGAGAATATTAGCAATATTAAAACCATCAGTTATAGTATTCTCACCACCATTATTTGCATTTTCAATACAATGTAGAAAAATATAGCCTTGAGTTGGAAATCGATAGGGGTTGTCTGTATGATTCTCAAGACCTCTGGTTGTCATAGTTAAATCGTAAGCCTTATTTATATTTTTAACATCTGCAATTCCACCCCAGTTTGTCTTTTTTACCGGACCAATGAGTTTCATTAATTCATTTAATCCGTTTTTCTTTTTAGGTATATTCCTTACTAAACAAAATCCTAATTTATCAACGCTAGACATAATATCAAATAGCATTTTACTATTTATGTTCTTAAAATTATATTTTGGAACCTTAAGATTTTTTTTATTCCAAAGGTACTTATCATCACTCACAGGCGCTTTTTTAAGTTGTGAATATATATAGTTTATTTTGTAATTATGTTGAGAATTATCAGAAAAAGTAATTGCCAATGTTTCCTTTTCTATTTGAGCATCAATAATTTTTAATAATGGGCTTATTTCAGCCGCTTCAATTAATAACTGTTTAGTATATGGGTCCCTTATTTCTGCATTGTCACTATGCTCATAAAGCCATTGAGAATTGACCTCATATTTTTTGCCATTTAATAAAATGCAAAGTGAATTTTTATTGTTTTTTTTAATGTTAAGTGTGTAATTCATTAAAAGTATCAAAAATATTTTTAACTAGGATATCATCAAAGTTTTCAATATCAATATCGAATCCTAGGTCATAGAAACTAGTAACGTATTCACTATCAAGGCCACAAGGTCTTATCCCTTTATAGTGACTAAGGTTAGGATTAATATTTATAGAAAAGCCGTGATAGGTTACCCACTTTTTAAATTTAAGTCCTATACTTGCGATTTTATAATATTTATTATCTATTTTTTTTACAAATACGCCGTGATGTTTAGTTAAGCTAATTCCTTCAATATTGAAAGTCTTTAAAGTATTTATAATGATACTTTCAATTGAAGATACAAATTTTTTTATATCCTTTGTTCTATTATTTAAATTAAGCATCAAGTATACAACTCTCTGACCAGGACCGTGGTAGGTATACTTGCCTCCTCTATTAGTTTGAATAACTGGAAAACTTTGTGAATCAAGTAGATCATCTTTATTTTCTTTAGAACCGGAGGTATATATAGTTGGATGATTTAGCATCCATACTAATTCATCTGACTTATTTTCAATTATCTGATTCACCCTATTTTCCATGTTTTTAAGACATTCAAGGTAATCTTGTGGATTAGTACTTATTTTTAATTCCATGTTTTCCTGGATAATAAACTATTTTAATATACATAAAGGAAATTATGAATGAAATCAGTAGCGATCTTACTCAAAATGAAAATATTACATTTAACAATAAACTGATCAATGCGGTCATTGCTAATTGTAATGAAGAAAATAGGGCAAACCTCGAAGGCCTTATTGAGCCATTGCATCCTGCAGATTTAGCAGATTTACTTACTTTTCTGAATACAGATCAACGATCATACATTCTTGGAACTCTCAAGGAAGATCGATATACAGAGGTATTAGCGGAATTAGACGACACTATTATTGACGAAACTGTTCAAAATTTAGAGGAAAAGAAAGTCGCAAGATCAATCAGTGAAATGGAAACTGATGATGCAATCAATTTGATTGAGTCCCTGGAGCCCAAATCAAAGAAAAAAATACTAGATCAAGTAAATCCAGCAGATCGTGTAATATTTGAGGAGAGCCTTAATTACCCTGAAGATACGGCGGGGAGACGAATGCAAAAAGAATTTGTATCAATGCCTGGCTTCTGGTCTGTGGGTCAAGCAATTGACTATTTGAGAAAAGAAATAAATTTACCAGATGATTTTTTTGAATTATTTATTGTTGATCCATCAAATAAACCATTGGGTAGTGCATCAGTATCTAAAGTACTTCGCTCACAGAGAGATACAAAGCTAAGCGATATACTCGAAGACACCCCAAAGTTCGTCAAGGCCTCTATGGATCAAGAAGAAGTAGCATTATTCTTTGAGCAATATTCATTAGTTTCAGCTGGTGTAGTTGACGATCAAAATCGATTAATTGGAAGAATTACGGCAGATGATATCGTATGGGTTCTTCAAGAGGAAGCTGAAGAAGATATTCTTAGATTAGGGGGCGTTGCTGAAAGTGAGATGAACCAATCAATTGGAAGATCAACAAAAAGAAGGTTTATCTGGCTATTTATAAATTTATTAACTGCAATATTAGCTTCATATGTAATTAGCCTTTTTGACGCTAGTATCGAAAAAATGGTAGCGCTTGCTGTTTTAATGCCAATAGTTGCTTCTATGGGTGGCAACGCAGGAACTCAGACACTTACCTTAACAGTGCGTTCTCTGGCAACTAAAGAACTTGTTGAAAATAACAGAAGGAAAGTATTTATAAAGGAGATTGGAATTTCAATTTTAAATGGATTTATATTTGCTATTCTTACCGGTGTAGCTGCATTGCTATGGTTTGAAGATTTGTCCCTTTCAATTATTGTAGGCGCAGCAATGATTATTAATATTTTATCAGCTGGTTTTTTTGGATTCCTTATTCCATATGTATTCAATAGAATTAAAATTGATCCAGCCCTAGCTTCAAGTGTATTTGTAACAACAATTACAGATGTATTTGGATTTCTGTCTTTCTTGGGATTAGCTTCAATGTATTTATTCTAAATTGGAAAATTATCAATTAATCGAGTACTTCCAATATTTGCAGCAATAAAAATTCTTGATTTTGATTTTAAAAATTTTCTTTTTTCTAAATTATCAGTAAGGATTGTTAAGTAATCAATTTTATCTATCCCGTTCATACGAAGTTCTCGCTTAGCATCAGCTAAAATCTTTGTCGTATTAAGTTTATTTTTAACTTTAGGGATTATATATTTGCATATCTTATTGATTTTATTAGCTATTTCAATTTCATTAATTTCTAAATATTTGTTTCTTGATGAAAGTGGTAATCCATTTTTATTTCTTACAGTTTTAATAGGAATAATGTTAGTACCAAAGTTCAGCTCATCTCTCATTTTTTTTATAACAACTAATTGTTGATAATCTTTTTCTCCAAAGAAAGAATTATCAGCTTGAACAATATCAAACAATTTAATGACAATATTCTTTACACCTGGAAAATAATTAGGCCTACTTTTTCCACATAAAATTTTTTCTATTTTAAAGTTAGGGCATTTATAATTTGTTTTATATTTAAGAATTTCATTTTCAATTGGAAGAAATACTATATCAACATCTTCATTTCTTAGGAGATTTAAGTCATTATGAGTGGTCCTAGGGTAATTTTTAAAATCTTCATTTGGACCAAATTGAGACGGGTTAATGAAAATGCTTACAATTCTAATTGAATTTTTTCTCTTTGCTTTTTGTATCAACTTCATATGCCCCAAGTGAAGAGCGCCCATAGTCGGTATAAAATTAATAATTAAACCATTCCTTTTTGATTCTTTTATAGTTCTTTTCAAATATTTAATACTTTTAACAATTTTCATTTTTTTAAATTAGTAAATTTTCAAAAATACAATTATCTGCAAACTTTTGTGATAATTTAAGCTTCTCGTCATTATTAATTGTCCACGTAAAAGTTGGTAGACTATTCTTTCGAAGACTCTGAACGTCTTTACTTTCTATATTATTTATATCAACTGCTATAAAATCTATATTTAATTCTTGTATTGTATTTTTCTTTATCTCGTTGCCACTTATAATAAGACCTGTGTTGTAATAGGGAGCATTATCACGAAACCATTCACACGCCTTTTGGTCAAATGATTGAAATGCAACCTCTCCTTGATATGTTCTTGTCAATTCAACTAATCTTTCTTCAATAATTGGATTAAAGTTAGACTTTATCTCTATTAAAATAGGTACACGAGAATTAACTTGATAAAACATTTCTTCTAATGTTGGTATTTTTGAGTTTGTGTCTAATAGGTGAATTTTTCTCAACTCATTGCTATGCATTTCAGAAACATTTTTTTCTAAATTGCACAATCTTTTTAAGTTGTAATCATGAAATACGATTATTTCATGATCTTTAGATAAAACAACGTCACATTCTATAGCAAAATTATTTTTAATAGCATTTTCAAATGCTTCTAAAGAATTTTCAATTATATAATTTTTGTTATGAAGTCCTCGATGAGCAATTGGCCGCTTCAGGAACTCCTTCATTTTTCAATAATTGAAAAAATTGATGAAATCTCTACACACGCATTTTTTGGCAGTGAGATACATCCAACAGCTATTCGTGAATGTTTGCCATTATCTGCGAGTATGTCACAAACCACATCTGAAGCCCCATTAATTATCGTTGGATGATCTTCAAAACTACTCTCTGAATTGATATAACCTGCAATATGGACACAACTAAAACTTTCTAGGGAATATGATGAGTATATTTGATCTAAAATAGATAGAGTATTTAGCATGCATATTTTTGCTGCTCTTTTTGCCGTCTCAATTGAATTTTCTGTAGGTACTTTACCTGTTATGAGTTGATTTTTGATGAGAGGCAACTGTCCAGAAATATAGATTAAATTTCCTATTCTTTTCGTTGGAATGTAATTACCAAGAGTTGAAACCTCAAAGTCTTCATAATTTTTATCTATTTCTAAAATTTTATCTTTTAATTTCATCTTTAATAAAATTATATATTTCTTTCCAGCTGTTTGCACGAAAATCTGCTTCTTTCGGTGTTTTTGCAAGTTTGGAGAGTCTCTTATCTGAAATATAATGAATAGTTGTTGCACGTTTCACTTCAAGTTTTGAAGAAATAATATGAGGGGCTAGGTCATCAATAAAAAAGATCTTGCCGTTATAGCTTTTTACTAACTCTTTTATAACAAGTCCTTTAGGGCCATTACCTGCAATAATCGGCAACTCAAGACCATTATCTCTAAAACATGCCTTTCTATCCTCTAGATACTTGAATGGTATATTTGTTAAAATAATTATTTGAAAATTTAATACATTGACGAGATTATTTAACGAATTAATTGAGTCTTTGACAAAATCAATTTGTCTTGATCTATTTTTAAAAAAATTTTCTAGGTGAAACAAAACATCTTCATTAGAGATTGACTCATTTGAAACCTTATTTTTTATATTGCCAAAGAGTGCGTATGATTTTAAATCGTACCACATTGAATTACTTTGCAAATAATTCTCAAAACAAGGTAAAAAGTTTAAGAGAACTTCATCTGCATCTGAGATTAGCAAATGCTTATCTTGAACAATTACAGTTTTACGGATCTGGTCTATTAGACCTTCGGATAGTTTAGCTTTCATTGCTAACTATTTAATTTCTATAAGTGTAAGCTTAGTTTGAGTGTATTGACCTAACGCTTCAAGTGATTTATCTCTTCCGAAACCTGATTGTTTATACCCCCCGTGAGGTAATGACATATCTCCATCACTGACACTATTTATCAATACTTTGCCACTCTTAATTCTCTTTGCAAGTTTATGAACTTTATTCAGATCATTGGACCAAATCATTGCATTTAGTCCGTAATTTGTATCATTAGCAATTTCTAAAGCTTCATCTTCATTTTCAAAATCTATAGTGCACAAAACTGGACCAAATATTTCTTCCTTAGCAACTTTCATTGAATTCTTAACATCTTTAAACACTGTAGGGTTAACATAACAACCACCTGTTTCCTGTAAAACTTGTTCACCTCCAGTAATAACATTTGCCCCCTCATTTTTGCCAGTGTCAATGTAATCCATAATTCTTTTAGTTTGAGTATGATCAACAATAGAGCCCATCAGAGTACTTGGATCAAAGGGATCGCCAGGTGTCCATGGTTTCGAGTACTTTACAACCTTTTCTAAAAATTCATCTTTAATAGAATGCTCTACAAGCAGTCTTGATGGAGCATCACATACTTGACCACTATTTCCAAACATTCCGTCAGCAGCCATTTTAGCAGCATGATCTAGATCAGGTGCGTCAGCAAAAATAATATTTGGAGATTTTCCTCCACATTCAAGTGAAACTCTTTTCATGTTTGATTCACCCGCATAAGATAAAAAATATCTGCCAACTTCTGTAGAGCCAGTAAAACCTAATTTGTCAACATCCATATGCGTACCAAGAGCTTTTCCAGCAGTAGGGCCAAAACCTGGAATGACATTAAATACTCCTTCTGGTATTCCAGCTTCCATTGCTAATTCAGCAACCCTTAATGCTGATAGTGGTGATTGTTCAGCTGGTTTTAGAATAAAACTATTTCCAGTTGCAAGTGCTGGAGCAAATTTCCAGCAGGCCATAAGTAATGGGAAATTCCATGGAGTAACCGCGCCAACAACTCCTAGCGGTTCTTTAGTAATGGTTGCTATAATATTATCGCTTGTAGGAGCAACATCATCGTACAATTTATCAATAGCCTCAGCATACCATTTAGTACAATTTATACATGCTGCTATATCTCCTGTCGCTCTTGTTATTGGTTTGCCCATATTTAAAGTTTCTAATAGTCCAAGTTCCAAAATATTTTTTTTCATTAGGTCTGCGAAATTAAAAAGTATTTTTTTTCTTTTTGAGGGAGCCATTCTTGACCATGAGCCTTTTTCAAAAACTGCTCTTGCTGCCTTTACAGCATTATTGATATCTTCAACATCACACTCAGACACATTTGCAATTAATGAGCCGTCAACTGGACTTATGCTTTCAAAGGTTTTACCTGTAACAGAATTAGTATAATTGCCATTGATGAATGCTTGTGTTTTAAAGTCAATCGATGATTTTTTTTCGATTACATCATTTAGAGCGAGAGCCATAGGGTACCTTTCAGAAACTTCTTTTATATTTTTTATAAAGTTAATGTAAGATACAGATATTTTTATTTTTTTGAAGATTTTTTCTTCGGTATCTTCTTTTTTTTCCCCATTTTTTCCATCTTTTTCTCAATTAGATCAATGGCAACTTCAATTTCTATTTCTTCTGGATCAATGTTGTCAGGAATTGTGGCATTTACTGTTTTGTATTTTATATAGGGACCAAACTTACCTTTCATAACTTTTATTGGCTTCTTATCCTCAGGATGTTCACCAAGAGTTTTGATTTCAGATGAACTTTTTAGCCTTCCTGGCTTAGCATTTGCTAAAAGTGTTACAGCTCTATTAATTCCAATTTCAAATATCTCTGAATTATCCTCGAGGCTTGCATTTTTGTCACTGCAAGTAATGTATCCACCATAGCGACCATAATTTACGCTTATCGTTTCACCATTTTCAGGATGAGTGCCAATTTCTCGAGGAAGGCTTAAAAGATAATTGGCTTTATCAAGATCAATTTCTGAAGCTGGTATTCCTTTTGGAATACTAGCTCTTTTTGGTTTTTCTTTTTGATCATTGTCACCAAGTTGTATGTAGGGTCCGAATCTGCCACTTAAAAGTTTAATTTCTTTGTTTGTTTCCGTGTCTACTCCAAGAATTTTATCTTCAACCACTTCTTTTATTTTTCTTGGAGAAATAGGTCTTGTAAATTTACATTCAGGATAATTTGAACAGCCAACGAATGCACCAAATCTACTAACTTTTAAGCTCAGTTCACCTTCACAAGATGGGCAACAGCGTGTGATATTTTTTCCCTCTGGTTCAACAAAAATATGATTTTTAAGGCTATCATTTAGATGATCCAGAACATTTGTAATTCTTAAATCAGTTACCTCTCCTATATTTGAAGAGAAATTCTTCCAAAATTTTTCTAGAAATTCTTTCCAATCTATTTGACCAGACGTTATTTCATCAAGTGATTCTTCCATTTCAGCTGTGAATTCATAGTCAACGTATTTTGAGAAAAAGCCCTTAAGAAAACCTGTGATGAGAATAGCTCTGTCTTCAGGTATGAAACGATTTTTCTCTACCTCAACATAATTTCTCATTTTTAAAACTGATATTATACTTGCATAGGTTGACGGCCTTCCAATTCCAAGTTCCTCAAGTTTTTTAACCAATGTTGCCTCTGAATATCTAGGAGGAGGAAGAGTAAAGTGTTGAGTGCTTAAAGGATCAACATTTTCAATTTTGTCTTCCAGCTTAATGTTGGGAAGGTCCTTATCTTCCTCATTCTCATCTAAATCAGTGTCATCTGATTTTTTATTAAATTCACTATATATGTTTAAGAAACCATCAAATGTTTGGATTGAGCCATTCGCTCTAAGTTTTAATGATTCATCTTCACTTGAAATCGTAATTGCAGTCCTTTCAAATGCTGCTGAATTCATTTGACTAGCCAGTGATCTTTTCCAAATTAAGTCATAAAGCTTAAAGCCATCTGTATCTAGATACTTCTTCATATCTTCAGGTTTTCTTAACACGTCAGTTGGCCTAATGCCTTCATGGGCTTCCTGAGCATTTTTTGCTTTTTTACTTTTAAAACTCCTAATTTCTTTTGGAAGGTACGCTGGATCAAAGTTATCTTTTATAAATCTCCTATATGAGTCTATGGCCTCTTTTGATAAGTCAGTGCTATCTGTCCTCATGTAAGTTATCAACCCAGTTGTTTCACCGTTTATTTCGACACCTTGGAAAAGACGCTGAGCAATTTGCATTGTTCTTGAGGCCCCAAATCCAAAAATACTTGAGGCAGTTTGCTGAAGAGTAGATGTACTAAATGGAGCGTCTGGGTTTCTAGAAGCAGGTTTTTTCGTAATGTCTGTAAATTTAAATTTTTTTCCTTTGAAAGACTCAGTAACTTTTTTAGCTTCACTTTCATCTTTAAAAGTGAATTTATCTATTTTCTCATTATTAAAATGAGTGAGGTTTGACTCAATAGTATTTTCCAAGACATCTATATTAGCTTTTATTTTCCAGTATTCTTGAGGTTCAAAAGACTCAATTTCAACTTCCCTTTCACAAATTAGTCTTAGCGCAACTGATTGTACTCTTCCTGCAGATTTAGCTCCAGGAAGCTTTCTCCATAAAACAGGAGATAAATTAAAACCGAATAAGTAATCCAGGGCTCTTCTTGCTAAATACGCATCAACCAATGAGCGGTCAAGTTCTCTTGGATTATCAATACCGTTTTTTACCGCTGATTTGGTGATTTCACTAAACACGACCCTTTTTACAGATTTGTCTTTTATAAGCTTTTTTTTATTTAATAATTCAATGATGTGCCAGGCGATGGCTTCACCTTCTCGGTCGGGGTCAGTGGCAAGAAATATATTAGAAGAAGACTCCGCTGCTTCGTATATTTCTTTAATATGTTTTTTTGAGGTATTTGAAACCTCCCATTCGAATGAGAAATCGTTTTCTGGATCAACTGACCCATTTTTTGAAGGTAAATCTCGAACATGACCAAAGCTTGCAAGGACATTAAATTCATTACCAAGGTATTTATTAATTGTTTTGGCTTTTGCAGGACTTTCAACAATAACTAAATTCATTTTTTTAAATCACTAATTTTTGCGGATTTAAATATTTATTTTTGCATTTTGTCAAATCTATGAAGAAAATAATATAAATAAACCCAGAATACTGGGGTTATTTAATTTTTTTTTCTGTACCGTTTACGAGTCTTTTAATATTTTCGTAGTGGGAAATGAAGATTATTAATGTGAGTATAAAAATTAATAATTCATCTGAATTAAATAAAAAGTAAGTGAGAAGAATAGAGCTAAAACTACTTATCAATGCTGAAAGAGATGAAATTCTAATTACTAAGAAAATAAATAACCATATTAATGCAATAAAACTAAATAAGTTAAAATTTATCATAAAGACTATGCCTAAATAAGATGCGAAACCTTTACCTCCTTTAAATTTAAGCCAAACTGGAAATATATGTCCTATAAGAATAAACAAGCTTGATAAGATAATTAATTGCTCATTAATCATTAGAGTTAAATATATAGCTAAGCAAGCTTTACTAAAATCAAGAATAAGGGTTAATGCAGCTGCACTATAATTTCCAGTTCTAAGGACATTTGTTGTGCCAGTATTTCCTGATCCAAGTTTTCTAATATCATCAAGTTGAAAAAATTTAGCCAGTATTACGCCTGAGGGTATAGAGCCCAAAATATAAGAAAATAAAATTATTAAGATAACTTCTGTAATCATTTATTTAAGTAAAATTGCTAAGCAGGCCATTCTGATGGCAACACCATTTTCTACTTGTTCATTAATAACTGATTTATTTACGTCATCAGCTAATGAACTCTCTATTTCCACATCTCTATTAATAGGGCCTGGATGCATTACGAGAACATCTTCTTTAGCATTTTTCAATCTTTCTGATGTAAGACCATATTTTAAAAAGTAATCTTTTGTGCTTGGCAATTCGGTATCTAAAATTCTTTCATTTTGAATTCTGAGCATCATTACTATGTCAGAGTTATTTATTCCTTTATTTAAATCAGTAAACGTTTCAACTTTATATTTATTTAAGTCACTAGGTTCAAAATATTTCGGATAAACAAATCTGACGCTAGAGCCCATTTTAGTTAACAAATAGTAATTTGACCTTGCAACACGACTATGTTCTAGGTCCCCACAGATTGAGACAGTGAGATCTTTAAGAGTTTTTTTGTGATTAAGGATCGTAAATGCGTCAAGCAGTGCTTGGGTAGGGTGTTCATTTACACCCTCGCCAGCATTGATTACGGGACATTCTAATAGATTTGAAATTTTTTCTGCAGAATTATCCTCATTGTGTCTTATTATTACAAGGTCAGGATTCATTGCTCCTATAGTTTGCGCTGTATCAAATAAAGTCTCACCTTTTCTAAGAGAGGAGCCTTGAATATTCATATTAACCACGTCAGCTCCCAACCGTTTAGCCGCAATTTCAAAGGATATTAATGTTCTTGTAGAAGGTTCAAAAAAAAGATTAATTACTGTTCTTCCAGTAAGAATAGGATAGTTTTTATTTTTTTCTTTATTCTTAAGTTTAAAAAAAATTCCAAGCTCTATAATTTTATTAATGTCTTCAACAGTAAGATATTTTATTCCCAATAAATGTTTTTGACTTATTTCAGGTATTTTAATATCGCTAGACATTAATACTTACTTTTCATTATATAATTTATAGCACCCTCTAAGATAAATGCTGCGGCTAAGTTATCAATGTCTTTTTTAACCTGTTTTTTTTTAGATCTGCTTTTTTCATTTTTCACATAATTTCTCTCAACAGCAACTGTAGACAGTCTTTCATCCCAAAATGCATATTTGATGTTTATTTCATTACACATCTTTTCAGCTTTATCTTTTACAGACTGTGCACTTCTTCCTTCAGTTCCATCCATATTCTTAGGAAGTCCAAATATAATACCTTTTATATTATATTCTGAGATAATACTTTTTAGTATATCAATAATTTTGCTAAATTTATCCTCACTAATAGTTCGTAAAGGTAAGGCACCATCTAAACTATGAGTTGATATTGATACACCTATCCTTTTTTTACCCAGATCTAATCCCATAATTCTATTTTGATTTAAAAGAAATGGTTTGAATTCATATAAATCATCTACTTTGTTTGTTGAATTAAGCATTTTTTATATGTATATCATAGATTGTTTAAACCTTATATATTAGAAAATATGGAATTTGATAAAGACGGTCTTTACAAATTAGGAAAGTTATCAAAAATTCAGATTGATGAGAGCAAGTTAAAGTCATTATCATCAGATCTTGGCTCAATCATAGAGTTTATCGACAGACTAAAAAGCATTGATACAGAAAATGTTGATCCAACTTCAAATTCGTTAGATCAATCATTGGTTATGAGAGATGATATTGCCTCAGACGTGAATTCAGCTAATGAGATACTAGAAAATGCTCCACAGAAAGAGCTAGACTTTTTTTCTGTACCCAAAGTAATTGAATAAAATCATGAAAAGAAATTTAAATTTTATAGAGGCAAGCAGTCTTCTTGAAGCTAATGAAACTACATCCGTTGAACTTACAAAGATTTATCTAGATAATATTAAGGAGGCTGAAGAACTTAATTGTTTTAATACTATTACTGCAGAGCATGCTCTAGATGATGCTGAGAAATCAGATCAAAGACGACAACAGGGAAAGTTAAAAAGCCAGTTTGATGGGATACCCATAGGAGTCAAAGACTTATTCTGTACCAAAAATATTAAAACTACAGCTTCAAGTAAAATTTTATCAAACTTTGTACCATCGTATGAGTCTGCTGTTACTCAAAAGTGCATTGATGCAGGTTTAATCAGCTTAGGCAAATTAAACTGTGATGAGTTTGCAATGGGTTCAACAAATAAAACAAGTTATTATGGTCCCGTCACAAATCCATGGAAATCTAATAAGTCAGATGCAAAACTTGTACCAGGTGGATCTTCTGGAGGATCAGCAGCAGCAGTTGCAGCTGATTTATGCATTGCATCTCTAGGAACTGATACAGGAGGTTCAATTAGACAGCCAGCTTCATTTACTGGAACAGTCGGATTAAAGCCAACTTATGGAAGAGTTTCAAGGTGGGGCATAATAGCTTTTGCATCATCACTGGATCAAGCTGGGCCAATAACCAAAACTGTTGAGGACGCGGCTGCATTATTTGAAATTATTGCTGGACACGACCCTAAAGATTCAACTTCATCTATAAAAGAAAATGAAAGCTTCTTCGATAATTTAAATAGTTCAGTTAAAGGAATGAAAATTGGTATTCCAAAAGAATTTAAAAGTGATGACCTTCCTGCAAGCACTCAAAAAGCATGGGATGATTGTAAGAAATTGCTTCAAAATAATGGTGCAGAATTGATAGACATTAGTCTCCCTCATACTATGGATGCATTGCCAACTTATTATATTATCGCTCCAGCAGAGGCTTCGTCTAATCTTGCAAGATATGATGGCGTGAAATACGGGATTAGAGAAGAAGGCGAAAACCTCATTGAAATGTATGAAAAGACGAGATCCGTTGGTTTTGGGGATGAAGTAAAAAGAAGAATATTAATAGGAACTTATGTTTTATCTTCTGGTTACTATGACGCTTATTACATAAAGGCTCAAAAGATAAGATCATTAATAAAGAATGATTTTAATCAAGCCTTTGAAAAAGTTGATGCGATTTTAACTCCATCAACTCCATCGACAGCCTTCGAGATTGAAAATGAACCAAATGATCCTGTTCAAACATATTTAAATGATATATTCACAGTTCCTATTAATTTGGCTGGCATACCAGCAATATCAATTCCTTTTGCTAACGATGAAAATAATTTGCCAATAGGTCTTCAATTAATTACAAATTCTTTTGAGGAGCAAAAGTTATTAAATATCGCAAAAAATGTCCAAGACACTGCGAATTATGAATCTGTACCTAAAAATTGGTGGCAAAAATGATTAATGGCTGGGAGTTAGTAATTGGAATTGAAATTCATGCTCAAGTAAAATCAAAATCTAAATTGTTTTCTTCTTCGTCAACCGAATTTGGTTCAGGTCCAAATAGTCAAGTCAGCCTTGTAGATGCAGCTATGCCAGGCATGTTACCAGTTATAAATAAATTTTGTGTTGAGCAAGCTGTGCGATCCGGAATTGGATTAAATGCCAAAATTAATAATAAATCTATCTTTGATCGAAAAAATTATTTTTACCAGGATTTGCCTCAAGGATATCAAATATCGCAATTCAAAGATCCCATTGTGGGAAATGGGTTTATTGAAATTGTGTCAGAAGGCCAGTCAAAAAAGATTGGCATTGAACGCTTGCACCTTGAACAAGATGCAGGAAAAAGTTTACATGATCAAGATCCAAATTTAACCTTCGTAGATTTAAATCGTTCTGGCATTGCTTTAATGGAAATTGTTTCCATGCCTGACATGAAGTCACCTGACGAGGCAGTAGAATATGTAAAGAAGGTGCGTTCTATATTGCGTTATTTAGACACTTGTGATGGAAACATGGAGCAAGGTTCATTGAGAGCTGATGTGAACGTGTCTGTAAATAAACCAGGGGATGATTTAGGTACAAGGTGTGAGATTAAAAATTTGAATTCGTTTAAATATATTCATTCAGCAATTATTTATGAAGCAAAAAGACAAATTAAATTAATCGAGTCAGGTGAAAATATTATTCAAGAAACGAGGTTGTATAATATTGACTCTGGAGAAACAAGATCAATGCGATCAAAAGAGGACGCGCATGATTACAGATATTTTCCTGACCCAGATTTATTACCCCTTATTCTTGAGGATGATTGGGTTAAAAAAATAAGAAGTTCCATTCCAGAACTGCCTGATCAGAAGAAAGAAAGATTTATTAGAGAATATAGTCTTAGTGAATATGACTCGAGTGTTATTGTATCTGACAAATCAACAAGTGATTATTAT
The DNA here is from genome assembly GCA_003211835.1 of Pelagibacteraceae bacterium AG-461-B04. Taxonomy (GTDB): domain Bacteria; phylum Pseudomonadota; class Alphaproteobacteria; order Pelagibacterales; family AG-422-B15; genus CACNXQ01. The sequence continues at coordinate 30,512 of QCRN01000008.1, forward strand.
GAAAAGGTTGTTAAAGATCGAAATCCTAAACTTGTTACAACATGGGTAACTAGTGAACTATTTTCTGTTTTAAATAAAAAAAACCTATCTATTGATGAGAGTCCTATATCACCTAATCATTTAGGTGAATTAATTGACAATATTGATAGTGGTAAAATTTCGAGTCGTCAGGCAAAAGACATATTTGAGGAAATGTGCGAGACAGGAGAAAGTGCTAATAATATTATTAATGAAAAAGGATTGTCTCAGATAAGTGATGAAGGCGAACTAGAAAAATTAGTTGATAATGTTATATCCTCAAATCCAGAAAATGTTGAAAAGTATAAGAATGGAAAAGATAAACTGTTTGGTTTTTTTGTAGGTGAGGCCATGAAGCTGTCAAAGGGAAAAGCAAATCCAAAAGTTTTAAATGAGCTTTTAAAAAGTAAATTAAATACTTAGATTATTTAGAATATTTATAGTACTAATCTATTTATCGGAGAGATGGGTGAGTGGTTGAAACCGGCTCCCTGCTAAGGAGTTGTGCGGGCTTATACCCGTACCGAGGGTTCGAATCCCTCTCTCTCCGCCATATTTTAATTTATATTTGTTTTTTTGTTGGCTTGATAACTGTTTTACCACCTGTGTAGGCTCTATTTAAATTTAAGTTCAGAGTATACTCAACAGGTAAAAGATCATTCTCAATAAATTCATACACTTGAATATTTTCCATAACTCTTTGCACATAATTTCTTGTTTCTTTAAATGGAATTAATTCTATCCAGTCTTCGCTTGCAATGTCGTCTTTTCTTGGGTCGCCGTATTTTTTAATCCATCGCGAAACACGAGACTCGCCTGCATTATATGCAGCAAGCGATAATATGTATGAACCATTATAATTAGATAGTAGTTTGTCTAAGTAAGCACTTCCTAAAATTACATTATATTTTGGGTCTTCAGTAAGTTTACTTTTTGTATACTCCAACTTAAGTCCTTTAGATACTCTCTTTGCAGTGTATGGCATTAATTGCATCAAGCCCTTAGCACCTGCATAACTGCCTGCCTGGGGATCGAATTGACTTTCTTGCCTGGTGACAGAGTGTATTAAACTTTGAGGTGGAAATACAATTTTATCAAATTTAGGTCTTTCAACTTCAGGAAAACTTAATGGGTCAAGAAGAACATGATTATAATATAAAATCTTACCAGCTTGCACTGCAAAATCTTTTCTACCTAACTCATTTGCAATTCTAACAGACTTAGTCGCAGTATTTAAATTTTCTCGATCAGCTAGATCCCATATAAATTTTTTTACGAGTTTCGATTTATCAAATTCATTTAGCAATGAAATAGCAAGGTAGACGCTATTAGATATTTCTTGCTTTTCAGATGAAATATTCTCTTTACTGGTCAGTTTGGGAGAAAATAAAATCTTTTTATTCAGTTTTGATGCTGCAAGCTGGCCATAAAAAGTTAAGCTATATTTCGAAGCTTTTAAATATTCTTTTTGAGCATCATCAGTTTTACCCAATGCATCGAGAGAGTTCCCCATCCAATAAGCAGCTCTTGCTTTTGAAATCGGTCTCGAAGATACATCCCAAATTTCTTTGAAATGTAGATATGCAGATTCGGGGTTTTCTAAAAAAGTTAGACTTATCCAGCCCGCCATCCATTCTGCTTCAGCTATATCTTTATTTTCTTTTAGACCATGGTTTATGGATAATTTGTAAGCTGTATTATACTCATGCGTATCGATGAGTTTTCTTATCAAGAAGTTTTTCTTTGCCCAAAATTTATCCGGCCTGACTAATTTACTTGAGTCAGTATTGTTAATTTCTAATAAGAGATTCAATGCACTATCATATTTTCTTTTTTTAATTCTCCAATGTATCCTGTCATAAACAAGTCCTGGATCAGATTTTAATTGATCTGGAACTTTTTTGATCAAATCATCTACTCCTCCAGCAAAAGAAATTAAACCAATTCGTGCCTCAAATAATTTTTGATAATCTATATTTACATACTTAACAAGTCTTGATGCAGTTCTATATTTGCCATTCCAAAGAAGCTGCTCGATTCTTTTTTTATGATGATTTTCTTCTAAAATCGTTTTAAAGTTTTTTAATATTTGAGATTGTTCTTTTCTTGAGAAGCTCCCATCAGTATAACCTTGAATAATATATTTTTTCCCTTTTTCAATTTCTCCGTTATTCAAGAGAGCGTTTCCATAATAAATATTGCCCCAACCAGTCTTAGGTTCATTATTTTTAAAATGGTTTATTATTAATTGATGATTTTCTTTAAATGATATTTTTGACTCGCTTTTAATCTTTATTTTTTCAATTTCGGGCCAATCATTATTTTGATCTATGTAATCTAGATAATTAGTAAAAGTAAGATTATTAGCTCCGTTATAGTATTTTAGCCATTCAAGTGTATCCCTTGCTGTTTCATTTTTAATATTACTTTGTATTCCTATAACTCGATCCCACTTATATGCACCAGCTTTATCAAGTGCCAACTTAAATAATTCAACATCTTTATTGCTAAGAAGTTGAGATAACTCAGGCTGAGTAGGTCTTTTAGTGGGATAGGAAAAGTTGACTGACTGAAAATTAATAAAGCCTATCTCTCTTTTTTGTGGAAAGATTTCAGCATTGGCAGATGAAAGGCTAAAAAAAAAGAATGATAATAGTAAAATAAAGTTTTTTTTCACAAGAATAAGATTGTTGTTTTGAAGGCGAGTATATTTATGATTTATGTTTTTTTAAATAATTAAAAGTGTTAAAGTAAAGTATGTTCAAAGGCGCCCATACTGCATTAATTACTCCTTTTAAAGGAGGTCAAATAGACGAAGAGTCATTTAGATCATTTATTGACTTTCAAATTTCTGAGGGAATACATGGACTTGTTCCTGTTGGTACGACGGGTGAATCACCTACGCTCAGTCATGAAGAGCATAAACTCGCTGTTGAGCTGTGTGTACAACAAGCAGATAAAAGAGTTCCAATAATTGCTGGAACAGGATCAAATAATACAGAAGAAGCAATTGATTTAACACGACATGCAGAAAGTGCGGGAGCGGATGCCGCTCTCGTTGTAACACCTTATTACAATAAGCCGACTCAAAAAGGATTATACTGTCATTTTGAGGCTATTAGCAAAAGCACAAAGTTACCTATTATAATTTATAATATTCCAGGTAGATCAATTGTTGATATGTCTACTGAAACAATGAAGAGTTTATTTAAGATTGAAAATATAGTTGGAGTTAAAGATGCTACTTCTAATATACCTAGAGTGTATGAATCTAAAACTGTTATAGGTGAAAACTTCAATCAACTTACTGGAGATGATGCCACAACGCTTGCTTTTATGACTTATGGTGGACATGGATCAATATCGGTCACATCAAATATTGCACCTAAATTGTGTACCCAATTTATGCAACTTTGTCTGAGTAAAGACTTTGCAGAAGCGGCAAAGATAAATGATAAATTGATGCCTCTTCATCATGCTCTTTTTGTTGAGTCGAGCCCTGGACCAGTAAAATATGCAGCATCTAAATTAGGTCTTTGTGGTGAAGAGATACGGCTGCCCCTTACTTTAATTTCTGATGAGACAAAAGTCTTAGTTGATAAAGCATTAAAACACGCTTCGTTGATATAATCTTGCAAATAGCAGTCCAAAATAGAAAAGCTAGATACAATTACTCTTTTATTGAATTATTTGAGGCTGGCATTCAATTGCAAGGAAGCGAAATTAAATCACTTCGTAATGGCCGAGTTGAAATCGCTGAATCATACGCGCGTGAAGAGGATAACGAAATATTTTTAATTAACTCTCATTTTTCAAAGTATTCAAATGCATCATACTTAAATCATATAGAGAATCGTCCTAGAAAATTATTATTAAATAGAAAAGAAATTCAAAAAATAATTGGCAAGTTAAATAAAGAATCTCTAACTTTAGTGCCTCTAAAAATGTATTTTAACAAAAAGGGTATCGCAAAACTTGAAATTGCTTTAGCAAAAGGAAAAAAAATACATGATAAAAGGGATGCTAAGAAAAGAAAAGATTGGGTCAGAGAAAGAAAAAAATTATAATGATTTATATAATTGGTTTAGGTTCTAATATTCCATCAAAGTATGGCAATAAACTTCAGACATTAAAGTTTGCAATGTTAGAATTAGAAAAAAATAATATAAAAATATTAAAAAAATCATATTTATATTCATCTGCGCCTCAGAATTTCATATCTGCTGCAGACAATTTTATTAATGCGGCTATCATGGTTGAAACCATTCAAAAGCCATTGATTTTACTAAATTGTCTAAAGAAGATTGAGCGTATGACAGGCCGAAATGCTTACAAGCAAAATACATCAAGAACATGTGACTTAGATATATTAATGGCAAAACCATTTATCAATTTCTTTATTAAAGACCATATAAATTATTTAGAAATCCCGCATCCTAAATTAATAGAGCGAGATTTTGTATTAAGGCCAATGAGCGATATATGTCCTAACTGGGTGCACGTTAAAAAAAACAGTACAATCATGAGTCTTGCAAAAAGCTTAAGACCTAGCAGTAGGCTATATAAGCTCAAGGAATTTCTTTAATCGGGGAATTATTTAATACTTCACTTCATGAATAATGTATGATTAAAAGTGCATTATGAGCAAAATCGAGCTGCTAGATAGATCTGCAAAAAGTAGTTTTGGCTTGAATTCAAAGCTAATTGAGGAAGCTTATCAATTTGCTCTTGAATCGCATAAAAGCCAAAAAAGATATTCAGGCGATCCATATATTTCTCACCCATTAGCAGTAGCTGATATTTTGTTAAATTTAAAATTAGATACATCAACTATAATCACAGGCTTATTGCATGATACTTTAGAAGATACACTCGCAACTGAGCATGAAATTAAAGAAAAGTTTGGAGATGAAGTAGCTGTTTTAGTAAATGGTGTTACAAAGCTATCAAAAATTGAAACTTATACTGAAAATAAATTTCAGGCTGAAAACTTTCGAAAACTTATTCTAGCAATGTCAAAAGATATAAGAGTATTGCTCGTAAAGTTAGCAGATCGTTTGCACAACATGAGAACTATCCAATTTATTCCTCAAGAAAAAAGAAGACAAAGAATAGCATCTGAAACACTAGAAATATATGCTCCATTAGCTGGAAGATTAGGTATGCACGAATTTAAGGATGAGTTGGAAGATTTATCATTTCAAATTTTAAATCCATCTGCTTATTCATCTTTATCAACTCGCATAGAGTATCTAAAGAAAGATAAATCCAATCTTACTGATAAGATCAAATCACGAATTGGAGAATTATTAAGCAAAAACCAAATTGGCTATGAAATAATTGGACGTGAAAAAAAGTTATACTCTGTTTGGAATAAAATGCAAAATAAGCAAATCGCCTTTAGGCAACTTTCAGATATTTTTGCCTTCAGAATTGTTACCAAAAGCGTTGATGATTGCTATCGAATTTTGGGAATAATACATAATCGCTGGTCTGCGGTCCCTGGTTCCTTTAAAGACTATATTTCTACACCTAAAATAAATAATTATCAGTCAATTCATTCAACAATCGTAGGCCCAGAAAGACAACGTGTTGAGTTGCAAATTAGAACCACAGAAATGGATGTTGTAGCTGATAAAGGCATCGCTGCGCATTGGAGTTATAAAGAAAATTATAACCTAATTGATAATTCCTCATCAGACCCTGTAAATGTGACTTGGCTGAGAGATCTAGTCGAAATACTCGATAGTGGCGGATCATCTGAGGAGTTAATGGAAGCAACTAAATTAGAAATGTTTCAAGATCAAGTATTTTGTTTCACTCCAAAAGGAGATCTTATTCATCTTCCTTCAAATTCAAATTCAATTGATTTTGCATATGCATTGCATTCAGAAATTGGGAATAGGTGTGTGGGATGTAAGATTAATGGTAAACCAAAGCCATTATATACGAAATTACAAAATGGTGATGAAATTGAAATTTTAACATCTAAAAATCCATCTCCATCAGAAACCTGGGAAAAAATTGTTACGACTGCAAAAGCTCAATCATCAATAAAAAGATTTTTTAAAAAACAGGAAAAAGATGAGTTTGTCACTTTAGGAATGAAAATCTTACAAAAAATTTTAAAAAAGGATGCAGATATATCTATTGCAGAGCTGGAGGGTTATTCAAAGAAATTCAATAGAAAAAACCCCGACGATTTTTTAATATCCATTGGAAAAGGCAATATCAGACCCAGAGAACTTGAAAAGTTGAAATCAAAATCACGTCTATCATTTTTCTCTCGATATAGAAAAACGAATTCACTGGATAAAACTCCCCTCGAAATTCGTGATTTTCAACCAGGTGTAGCAATTCATTTTGCTGAGTGTTGTTTCCCGTTACCACATGAAAATATTATAGGAATTACATCTGAAGACTCAGGTATTTTCATTCATTCAAATCAATGCAATGCAATTGATAAAGAATATAAAAAAGAAGATTGGATTTCAGCATCCTGGAAAGACGTTGATCCAGAGCAATTTTTTTCTTCCAGAATTAAAGTTTCTGTGAAAAACGAACCAGGGTCACTTGGAACTCTCGCTACTATTGTTGGGACTGAAAAAGGAAATATTACACATTTAAATATATCAGAAAAGGGTGAAGATTTTTTTGATATGATTTTTGTAATTGACGTACATGACTTAGTGCATCTTGATAAAATAATAAATGTTCTTGCTGAAGTAGAGAATGTGAGTTCTGTAAATAGATTGTTGCTAGACCTATGAAAAATGAAAAAGAAATAATTAGTTTTTTTGAAAAGTCTGGAGCTCTACAACATGGTCACTTTATTCTTTCGTCAGGAAAAAGATCTAAAATGTATTTTCAATGTTCAAAGCTATTTGTTAACCCCAACGATGGCCTAACTGTTTGTGAGGAACTTAAAAATAAAATTCTCAAAAAGATAGAGACTAAAATTGATTGTATAGTTTCACCTGCTTTAGGAGGGGTTTTGGTTGGATATCAACTTGCCCAAACTTTAGGGTGTGATTTCATATTCTATGAGCGGTCTGAAAATGAATTTGAATTAAGAAGGGGTTTTGATTTAAAAAAAGGAAGCAATATCTTATTCGTTGAAGATGTAATAACTACTGGCAAATCAACGAAAGAGTGTCTTGATAAAATAAATTTACTGGAAGTAAACTTAAAAGGAATAGCATCAATAGTTGACAGAACTACAGAAGAAGTATTTGAAAATTTTGATATTATATCATTGTTAAAGCTTGATATCCCAATATTCGAACCCGAAAACCTTCCTAAAGAACTAGCCAATATTCCAGCAATTAAACCAGGAAGCAGAAAATTTTAATATTATGAATTTACCAAGGTTAGGAGTAAACATCGATCATGTTGCGACTTTAAGAAATGCAAGGGGAGAGAATTATCCAAGTCCTGTTAAAGCTGCAAAAATATGTGAAGAATTTGGCGCCGATGGTATTACAGCTCATCTTCGCGAGGATAGAAGGCATATAAAAGATGAAGATATTTTCGAACTTAAAGCAAATATATCATTGCCATTAAACTTTGAAATGGCCCCAACACTAGAAATGCTTGACATAGCATTAAAAGTAAAGCCAAACGCATGCTGTATTGTTCCTGAGAAGCGAGAAGAAGTAACCACAGAGGGCGGCATCGATGTTAAAAAAAATCATAATTTACTTCATACCATTATTCCAAAACTAAAACAGAGCGGTATAAAAGTGTCTTTGTTTGTTGACGCTGATGACGAGCAAATTATTGCATCAAAAGATATTCAAGCCGATATTGTAGAAATTCACGCAGGAGAGTTTTGTAGAAAAATAGAAAATTCTCACGATTTTGAAGATGATTTTGAAAGAATAAAAAAGGCCTCTCAATTAGCTGATAATTTAGGATTAGAAGTACATATAGGTCATGGGATTACTTTTGACTCATTAGTTGAATTGGCAAAAATACCTGAAGTAAAGGAATTTAATATTGGCCATTTTATAATAGCCGAAGCTATATTTTCTGGATTAGGGGAAACTGTTAGTAAACTTAAAGTTCTTATAAAAGAAAATAGAGGCTCATAAATGAAAGGCATTGGTTCAGATTTAATTGATATACGCAGAATAGATAAAACTATAGCCAGATTTGGTGATCGGTTTAAGAAGAGAATATTTACAGATAATGAAATTAAAAAGTGTGAAAAAAGAAAACAAAGTGTCCCTTGTTACGCAAAGAGATTTGCTGCAAAAGAAGCTGCAGCTAAGGCACTAGGCACTGGTTTCCGCAAAGGTGTTTATTGGCGAGATATAGAGATTGTAAATGAACCATCGGGCAAGCCGACTCTTGAGTTTCACGGAAAATCAAAATCACATTTATTAAATTTAGTTTTAGACAATGATTATACTATCAATTTGTCAATTACTGACGAATTTCCATATGCACAAGCAATTGTAACTATTAATTAACCAATGAGTGATAAAAAAATAAATGCATCTTGGATCAAATCTAACTTGTTAACACTTTTCTATGCACTTGTAATTGCATTGATTATTAGAACCTTTTTAATACAGCCATTTTTTATACCTTCTTCATCAATGGAGCCAAATTTATTAGTTGGTGACAGACTTTTTGCTTCAAAATTTGATTACGGTTACAGTAAGCATTCATTTCCTTTTAGCTTAGGTCCTATATCCAATCGAATATTTTCAAATGTTCCAGACAGGGGTGACGTGATAATATTCAAGCCTCCACACACAAATTTAGACTATATTAAAAGATTGATCGGACTACCAGGGGATCGAATTGAAGTTCGAAATGGTAATTTGATTATTAACAGTAACTTACTTGAGTATGAAAATATCCGCGAGGATTCGAAAGTTCTTAAAAATGGAAGAGTAATAAAAATAAACGTTTTAAAAGAAACTTTGCCAAATGGTATTTCTTACGAAATTTATAATTATTTAGATGGATCTCCTGGTGACAATACAAAGGAATTCGTAGTGCCAGAAAACCATTATTTTTTTATGGGCGATAATAGAGATAACTCAAATGATAGTAGGTTTTGGGGCACAGTTGAATTCAACAGGTTAGTTGGCAAGGCTCAAATAATTTTTTTTTCGACAGAAGATGGATCAACTATTCTTGAATTTTGGAAATGGCCGTTTGATATCCAATTTAATAGATTGCTGAAATTAATAAATTAGTTGAGCAATGGAAAAAGATTTATCATTACTTGAAAAAAAAATTAAATATAAATTTAAAGATATCAGTCTACTTAAATTAGCTTTGACTCATTCAAGCTTTGAAAAAACTCTTAATAATGAGAATCTTGAGTTTTTAGGTGATCGCGTGTTGGGTTTAGTGATAGCTGAAAAACTAATTAAAGATTATCCTAGTTCCGACGAAGGTTCTTTAGATAAGATGCTTAGTAGTTTAGTTAATAGAAATACATGTTTTATGATTGCCAATAATCTAGCATTAGGTGATTTCATACTGCTGGGGAGTACAGAAAGATCATCTTTAGGTAATAAAAAGAAGAGCATCTTGTCTAATGCCTGCGAGTCAATTCTTGGTGCTGTATATCGAGATTCAGATTTCGTCATAGTAAAGAAATTGATTCTAGAACTATGGCGTGAGCATATTCATAATATTGATCAAAATTTAATTGATCCAAAATCTTTTTTGCAAGAATGGACATTAAAGAAATATAAAAAACTTCCAGAATATAAGACTTTATCTAAAGAAGGTCCTGATCATGAGCCAATTTTTGAAATTGAATTAAAATTTATGAATTATAAAAAGGCTTTTAGTAAAGCCAGATCGATAAAAGAAGCAGAAAAACTTGCAGCTGAGTCATTCATTCAATTAAATAAAATTATTCAATAAATGAAAAGTGGGAATATAGTTTTAATAGGTCCTACTAATTCAGGAAAGTCAACCTTAGTTAATTCGATCATGGGACGAAGAGTGACATTGGTTTCTAGAAAGAAACAATCCACTACTTTCAACCAAAAATTAACAAAAAATATATCAGAATTCGAATATATTTTACAGGATACACCTGGGACTTTTGCATCTATGAAAAAAATAAGCAACAAAGTTATTTCATCTCCATTTGCGGAAATAGACAATGCTGTAATTATATATTTAGTGCTTGATATATCAAAAAAAACGAAAACAGAATTTAAAAGAATTCAATCATCTTTGAAAGATAAAATTATAGATCAGAAAATTTTCCTTGTACTAAATAAAATAGATAAATGTAACGATGAAGATGTTTTAAAAAGTATTAATTTTTACTCAAAGGAAAGTTTAATTCAGGAAATTTTCCCTGTATCAAGCATTAATGGTGATGGAGTATCAAGATTGCTAGAAAGATCTAATAAATATCTCAAAATTAAAGAATCTAAATATCAATCTAAAGATAAGGTTCAGATCAAGAAAGAACTTTTTTATTCAGAGGTTACAAGAGAGAAAATATTAGACAAAGTACATAAAGAGATACCTTACCAATGTGATGTTATCACAGACAAAGTCGAAAATAGAAAGAATGAAATCAAAATATTTCAAACTATAGAAGTAAGAAGAAAATCACACAAAAGTATTGTCATTGGTAAGCGAGGATCCTTGTTGAAAGAAATAGGATCATCGTCAAGAAAAGAAATAGCTAAACATGAAAATAAAAAAATTCATTTATTTTTATTTGTAAAAGTTGTTAGCGAAAAAAAACTATGAGGTGGTCTGGTGATGGCTTTATTTTGGGATTCAGTAAATATAATGAAAAATCTTATATACTTGAAATATTTACACATGAGCATGGAAGACATAAAGGTTTAATAAGAGGAATTCATTCGAAGAATCTTAGAGCTACAATTGAGCCAGGAAATGAGGTGCATGTTAATTGGTCAGGTAGATTAGAAAGTCACTTGGGTAATTTTACAATTGAGCCTATAAAGATGTGGTCTTCATATATTTTAAATCAAAGAGCGAAGCTTCTTGCGGTTACAACGATTTGTTCAATGATAATCTCAACTATGGCTGAGAAGCAGCAAAATATACTTATATACGAAAAAACATTAAAACTTATAAAAGATATATCTCGTGGAGAAAAGGATTGGATAAAAAATTATATATTTTGGGAATTAGATCTTTTATCAGAAATTGGCTATGGTCTTGATTTATCGGAATGTGCTGTAACAGCGCGAAGAGACAAACTAAAATACGTTTCTCCAAGTAGCGGTAGAGCTGTAACAATGGAAGGCGCCGGAAGCTTTAAAGACAAATTATTTTTATTGCCAGAATTTTTTATTGATAGCTCAATTGATCTTACCTTAGCTGATATTAAAAATGCCTTGGTACTTACAGAATATTTTTTCTTAAAACGTTTTTATGAACCGAATAATCTAAACTTTCCTAAAAGTAGGAATCATTTAAAGAATATACTTATAAATGAAGATAAAAAATATTAATTTTACTGAAGCATTGGAGGAGAAATACCTTGCTTATGCTTTATCCACAATTACTCATCGAGCTCTTCCAGATATAAGGGATGGCTTAAAACCAGTTCATAGAAGGCTTCTCTACGCCATGTATCAGTTGAGATTAAGTTCTAATTCAGGCTATAAAAAATCAGCAAGAATAGTGGGAGATGTAATTGGTAAATTTCATCCTCACGGTGATCAATCTGTATATGAAGCTCTTGTTCGTTTAGCTCAGGATTTCTCAACTCGCTATCCATTAGTTGATGGACAAGGCAACTTTGGCAACATTGATGGCGATAATGCAGCGGCAATGAGATATACAGAAGCAAGACTAACAGCGCTAGCTGAATTAATGATTCAAGATATATCAGAGGAAACGATTGATTATATAAGTACCTATGACGGAGTAGATTTAGAGCCAATAGTATTACCGTCATATTTTCCTAATCTTTTAGCAAATGGAAGTTCAGGCATAGCAGTGGGTATGGCAACAAATATTCCACCACACAATATTATTGAATTATTTTCGGCTCTAACAAAATTATTAAAAAATCCAAATTGCACTAGCTCACAATTAATAAATATTATACCAGGTCCTGATTTTCCAACAGGAGGTGAAATTGTCGATAGCAAGACAGCTATCAGAGAAGCTTATTTAAAAGGAAGAGGGACTATTCGTCTAAGGGCAAAATGGAAAAAAGAAGACCTAGGAAGAGGACAGTATCAATTAGTAATTTATGAAATTCCTTATCAAGTAAATAAGTCAAAGATTATTGAGAGAGTATCTGAATTAATTGATTCTAAAAAAATAAACTATCTTGAAGCGATACAAGATGAGTCTGCTGAGGACATTAGAATTGTTTTAGTGCCAAAAAATAGAACCTTTAAGCCAGAAGTAATTTTTGAGGATTTGTGTAAGAATTCGGATTTAGAAATTAGATTTGCTATTAATTTCAATGCAATAAACAGTAAGTTAGAGCCAAAACTCTTCTCACTTAAAGAGAGTTTAAAAGCATTTATTGATCATCGCTTTGTTGTTTTAAAAAAAAGAACTCAGTATCGTCTTACGCAAACTGAAAATAGATTGGAGATCTTAAAAGGCTTCCTAATAGTTTTTAGTAATTTAAATAAGGTAATTAAGATTATAAGAACAGATACTAATCCTGAAAAAAAACTAATTACTGTATTTAAAATCAATAAAAAACAAGCTGAGGCTATACTAGCAATGCGATTAAGACAGTTAAAAAAACTTGAGGAAAAGCAAATAAAGAATGAATATCAAGATTTACTAAATTATAAAAAAGAATTAAATCAGATTCTAAAGTCAAAGAGCAACCAAAGTAAAATATTAAACAAAGAGTTCAATGAAAGTTTAGAAGTATTTAAAAAAATAAATTCTTTTGCTGAAAGAAGAACTGTAATTAATGATGTATATCAGGAACTTGATTATTCTCTAGAGGAATTTGACTCAAAGGAACCGGTAACAGTATTGTTATCTAAAAATGGTTGGGTAAAATCAATCAAAGGTCATCAGGATGACTACTCGTCTGTTAAGTATAAAGAAGGCGATAGTGAAAAGTTTATTGTTAAGTGTAAGAGTAATAATAAATTGGTTGTATTTTCCACTTTAGGTAAGTTTTATACCATAAATTGCTCTAGAGTTTCATCTGGTAGAGGGTTTGGTGATCCAATAAGTTTGTTAATTGACAAAAATGACAACGAAGAAGTTTTATTCTTTAAGATTTATGAGCAAGATAAAGAATTTTTAATAACCAGCTCTGCTGGTAAAGGTTTTTTTGTTAATTCAAATGACTTCAATGCATCTACAAAATCAGGTAAGAAAGTTATGAATTTAAAGGATAATGATCGAGCAGTATCATGTGCAGAGAAAAAAGGAGATTTGATTGTGTCTATTAGTGGTGAAAAAAAATCATTTAAATTATTAGCTTTCAATAGTTCAGAAATACCTAATATGCAAAAGGGACGAGGTGTTACACTTCAAAAATTCAAGTCAGGAAAAACTCTTAACGCTTTTTGTGCAGACTCAAATGAAGGAATAATCAATGAAAGGTCTAAAAAAGTTTTATTATCTGCTAAAGATCTAAAGAAATGGCTTGGTAAGAGGGCTCAAGCGGGTAGAATTGAGCCAAAGAATTTACACTCTAAAATCTGAAGTTAACTTAATTGTATTTAATGTCTCAATATCCTAATAGTTATTATGCAACAAGCCTTAGTCAGCAAAAAGATGCTCTTCCAACTTTAATTGATGACCACGAATGTGACCTGTGTGTAATAGGAGGTGGTTTCTCGGGATTGTCAACTGCAATCGAAGCTGCCGAGCGAGGACTTAAAGTAATTTTATTAGAGCAAAATATTATAGGTTGGGGAGCATCAGGTAGAAATGGCGGCCAAATTTGGAATGATGTTGCATGGGGAATTGATGGTATTGAAAAAAAATATGGCCTTAAACACGCCATGCAGCTATGGAACATATCACAAGCAGCAGTTGATCTTATCGATGAAAGAATAAAAAACTTTAATATTGAATGTGATAAGAAGAGTGGTGGAATACATGCAGCCACCAGTTTGTCAAAATTCAAAGAGTATGAAAATGATCTAAGATATAAATTAAAAACTTATAATTATGATAAGCTTGAAGTTCTTGACAAAGCTACAGCCGATCATGAAATTGGCTCTTCACTTTACTATGGAGGAATACTAGATAGGGGGGCGGGGCATTTACATCCGTTAAAATACGCTATTGGATTAATGAATGCTGCACTTTCATTAGGTGTTAAGGTGTATGAGAATTCTCCAGCAAAAAAGATATTACAAAATAGTACTGACATTGAAGTATTATTAGAAAATGGAAAAGTTAATACAAAAAAAATAGCTGTATGTTGCAATGCCTATATTGAAGGTTTAAACCTTGGTATCGAAAATAAAGTTATGCCTTGTGAAACATATATTGTTTGTACAGAACCTCTTAATAGTGATTTGCAGCAAAATATTCTGCCTAATGATTATTGTGTCAGCGATACTAACTTTGATCTTAATTATTATAGACTTTCAGAAAGTAAGAGAATGATTTTTGGAGGAGCTGTAGGCTATTCTCTTAAAAATGTAGAAGGTTTAAAGAAAAGAACAAAAAAACAGTTAAACAGAGTATTTCCACAACTTAAAAATATAAAAGTTGATTATATTTGGGGTGGTTTAATTGCTATTACGGTCAACAGAGTTCCTGATATAGGAATGATAAATGAAAAGATATTTTATGCTCAAGGCTTTTCAGGGCATGGAGTTGCATTTACTGGTATTGCCGGTAAAATTTTGGCTGAGAACATTGTATCTGGTAAAACTAGTGAAATGGAAGCTTTCGAGAAGATTAAGCATAGAAATTTTCCTGGGGGCAGATTATTTAGAATGCCTTTATTGGTAACAATTAGCGCTATGCAGAGGATGATGGATATTTTTAATGTATAAAATTTTGTTTATAGGAATTGGAAAGATGGGATTTCCAATGGCTGGCTTCCTATCAGAGAAATATGAGGTTTCTGTATACAATAGATCTAAGGAAAAAATCAGCATTTGGAAAAAAAAGTATGGAGGAAATGCAGTAGAAAACCTTAATCAGCTTGATGAAAAATTTGATTTCATTATCTCATGTATCGGTAACGATGTTGATCTGAGAGAGATTACTTCAAACGACACTGGATGTTTTAATGCAATTAGAAAAAATACAATTTTTATTGATCATTCCACAGTTTCACCAAAAATTGTCCAAGAGCTTGAATTTAAATTAAAAGAAAAAGAAGCTTTTTTTCTAGATGCGCCTATCTCCGGTGGTCAGTTGGGAGCTGAAAAGGGACAATTAAGTATCATGGTAGGAGGAGATAAAAACGCATTTAACAAAAGTGAGAGTATTTTTGAGGTTTATGGAAAAAAAAGAAAGTACATGGGGTCATCAGGTTCCGGACAATATACTAAAATTATTAATCAAATTTGTATAGCTGGTTTAGTGCAGGGCCTTTCAGAATCAATTTATTTTATGAAGCAAACTAAACTTAATCCAGAGGATGTTTTGGATGTTATTTCCACTGGAGCAGCCCAATCTTGGCAAATGGATAATAGATTTATGACAATGACTGAAAATAAATTTGATTTTGGGTTCGCGGTTGATTTGATGAGAAAGGATTTATCAATCGCATTTGATGAAGCTAAAAAATTTGGCATTGATTTAGAAATTACAAAGATTGTTGATGAATTTTATAAAGATGTACAAAATATGGGCGGTAATAATTTTGACACATCAAGTTTAGTAAAAAGATTACTCAGTTAATTTAATAAACTTTGAAACTTCAGGAGCAAAGTAAGTAATTATAGCATCAGCTCCAGCTCTTTTAAAAGAGGCAAGTTGCTCAAGGACCACCGCTTTCTCATCAACTAAACTTTTTTCTGCAGCGAGTTTAATTAAGCTATATTCACCAGATACTTGGTAGGCAAAAGTTGGAAAATTTAGCTCATGCTTAATTCTATAAATAATATCTAAATAACTTATCCCTGGCTTCACCATCAATATATCTGCGCCTTCACTAATGTCCATAGAGGCTTCCCTGATTGCCTCGTCAGAGTTATTAATATTCATTTGGTAAGTTTTTTTATCTGATTTAAGGCTGTTTGAAGAGCCTACAGCATTTCTGAATGGTGAATACATAGCAGATGCATATTTTGCGGTGTACGAAAGTATTAAGGTATCTTGAAAATCGTTTTTTTCTAGTTGATTTCGTATCATCCCTATTCTTCCGTCCATCATGTCAGATGGAGCAATAACATCAGCCCCACATTCTGCATAAAGTAGTGCTTGTTTTACAAGTAATCTATTTGTTTCATCATTAAGTATTTTTCCACTGTCATTTATTAAACCATCATGTCCATGATCAGTATAGGGATCAAGTGCCACGTCACACATCAACCCAAAACTTTTGTTTGCTCTTGATAATTGATCTATAGATTTACAAACTAGATTTTCAGGATTTAATGCCTCTTTACCATCATTAGACTTGAGTTCTTCAGGGGTATATGGAAAAAGAGCAATTAAATTAATATTTTGACTTTCCGCAATATCTTTTACTTCATTTAGATTATCTATTGAATATCTATAGACATTAGGCATAGATTTGATCTCTTCTTTTTTATTATTTCCTTCACATATGAATACTGGCCAAATTAGATCATTAGATGTTAGTGAATGCTCTTCAACCAAATTTCTAATCCAGTTAGACTGCCTGTTCCTTCTGAGTCTAGTGATTGGAAATTTTAAGATACTGTCTTTCTTCATTTTATATTTTTTTTTGGTAGTATTATAAAAGAACTAGTTGATTTTATATAGTCATCATAACCTTCTTTTTTCTTTGCAATAGTTTTTTCAAGTAAACTTACTCCAGAAACTTTTAACAATAGGTACGTCATGATAATGGGAGATATGAATATTAATAAATTGTAAGAAATACTAAAACAAAATAAAGAGATACCCCACCAAAATACACTATCGCCAAAATAATTTGGATGCCTCGAATAAAACCACAGACCTTTATCCATAAGTTTATCTTTATTATTTTTTTCAGATTTAAATTTTGTTAGTTGAATATCAGATATAGTTTCAATTATTATACCAATAAGTGCTATAATTATTGCAATGACACCAAATACATTTAGATCT
The DNA here is from genome assembly GCA_003211835.1 of Pelagibacteraceae bacterium AG-461-B04. Lineage (GTDB taxonomy): Bacteria > Pseudomonadota > Alphaproteobacteria > Pelagibacterales > AG-422-B15 > CACNXQ01. Next base: position 47,738 of record QCRN01000008.1, read on the forward strand.
AAATTATTTGGTGCCATACTGAGACTTTGCATTGGGAAAGATACAATACAAATTAAAATAACTTGAATTAAATATGCTGTATAATAAAGACCAAAATCACCTCTGTACTCTCTTATCCTAACGTATCTAATATCTTCAGACTTTCTTATATTTCTTGAGAATAAATAAATACCTAATCTTAATCCCCACAGGCCAACTAGGGACAAGGCAATAATTTTTGGAAGGGAATAATCATTATCTAAGAAATAAATAATAGCCGTTGAAAAGAAGAAACTTGGACCCCAATAAATATCAATAAAATCAGCCCGTCTTGTTTTTAACGATGATAGCCATAAAATAGTAATGACTATAAAATTGAAGCTTAATATAATAAGTAAATTTTCAATCATAAGAAAACATATATATGTCTTTTAGGTTTTTAAACAATCATAAATTTACTCCCTTTGCTCATAGAGGAGGATCATTGGAAAATAAGGAAAATACTCTTGATGCTTTTGAAAAGTGTATTTCTATTGGATATGATTATATTGAAACTGATGTTAGAGAAACTAAGGATGGAAAGCTTGTTATTTTTCATGATGAAGATTTAAGTAGGATTTGTGGTCTACAGATAAAAATTAATCAATTAGAATATGAAGAAATAAAAAAAATAAAAATATTTGATGATCACTATGTGCCACTGTTAGATGAAGCTTTAATTTCCTGGCCACATTTGAATTTTAATATAGAACCAAAATCAACTCTTGCTGCACATCTTTTGATAAAGTCACTAAAATCGAATACAAAAAACTTGGATCGTTTTTGTATTGGATCATTTAGTACAAATAAAATTAAATTATTAAGAAATTCATGTGGCGACCAACTATGTACATCAATGACAAAGCAAGAAACAATAATGTTTTATTTAGATATTGTGCTACCATTTTTTAAGAACAATATTCCTTGTTTGCAAATACCAATGTTTTATTTTGGTTTTCAGATTTTATCTAAGCCTTTTGTATCTCACGTTCATAGCCTTGGAAAAAAAATACATGCTTGGACGATTAATGATGAAAGTCAGATGAATCAACTTATTGATTATGGAGTAGATGGGATTATGACAGATCGGCCACAATTACTTAAGGACGTTCTTACAAAAAGGTCTTTATGGAGATAAGTCTATCAATTTCTATTTACAATATTTAGTATATTTTGTTTAATACTGATCAACATGAACGAAAATATAATAATATCTATAGCTTCAGATCACGCCGGTTATGATATGAAAGATAAAGTAGTTAATTTTCTAAAAGCAAAAAATATTGAAGTTATCGATAGAGGGCCTGAACAAAATGAACCTGTAGACTATCCAGATTTTGCAGAGAAAGTTGCTACAGATATTTCCAACCAAACTGTAAATATGGGAATATTAATTTGTGGTTCTGGTCAAGGAATGTCAATGGCAGCTAATAAAAAACCAGGAATTAGAGCGGCACTTTGCTACAATAACGAAATAACTAGGCTTGCAAGAGCGCATAACGATGCAAATATTTTGACTTTAGGCGCTAGAGTGATAGATGAAAGGACAGCTATTAGTTGTGTTGACACATTTATAAACACTGAATTTGAAGGAAGTCGTCACATTACTAGAATAAACAAAATAGGATAAGATATAATATGAGCTTTTTTTCTTCACCACTTAAGGATATCGATAATGAAATTCACAAGGCAATTAATTTAGAGCTAGATAGGCAGCAAAATCAGATAGAATTGATTGCTTCTGAAAATATAGTTTCTAAAGCTGTTCTTGAAGCCCAAGGTTCCATAATGACAAATAAGTATGCGGAAGGCTATGCAAGTTCTCGATACTATGGTGGGTGCGAATTTGTTGATATTGCAGAAGACCTTGCAATAAAAAGACTTCAAAAATTATACAAGTGTGAATATGCAAATGTTCAGCCTCATTCGGGTGCCCAGGCAAATGGAGCAGTTATGTTAGCTCTGATTAAGCCAGGTGATACTATACTTGGAATGAGTTTAGATGCAGGTGGACATTTAACACATGGCTCTGCCCCGTCAATGTCTGGTAAGTGGTTTAATGCCATACAATACGGATTAGAAGACAATGGACTAATTGACTACGATGAAGTTGAAAGGCTAGCAATTGAACACAACCCAAAAATTATTATTGCCGGAGGAAGTGCTTATTCAAGAATTATAGATTTTAAAAAATTTAGAGAGATCTGTGATCAAGTCGGCGCATTTCTTCATGTAGACATGGCTCACTTTTCAGGCTTGGTTGCTGCTGAGGAGTATCCAAATCCATTAGAATATGCTGATGTAGTAACTTCTACGACTCATAAGACTATTCGAGGTGCAAGAGGAGGTATGATTTTATCAAATAATTTAGAGCTTGGTAGAAAATTTAATTCTGCAGTATTTCCTGGTTATCAAGGTGGTCCATTAATGCATGTGATTGCTGGTAAAGCCGTAGCTTTTGGAGAAGCATTGAAACCAGAATTTAAGGAATACATAAAACAAGTAATAACAAATGCTAAGACATTGAGTAATACCCTTGTAAGTGGAGGATTAAAGATTGTTTCTGGTGGAACTGATACTCATTTAATTTTAGTAGATTTAACTCCAATGGATTTAACAGGCGACTCCGCTCAAACGAGTTTGGAAGCAGCAAATATAACATGTAATAAAAATGGAATACCTAAGGACCCTAAGCCGCCTAAAATCACATCAGGTATAAGACTGGGAACACCAGCTGCAACAACAAGGGGATTTAGGGAAAAAGAGTTTAAACTTGTAGGAGAATTGATACTTGAAACACTTGTTGGCTTAAAAAGCAATCCAACTGATAATAACAATGTAGAAAAAGCTGTAAAAGATAAAGTAATGAAATTGTGTGGCGAGTTTCCAATTTATAGTTAGGTTTTTTTATGAAATGTCCATTTTGTGGAAATGAAGATACCCAGGTAAAGGACTCAAGGTCTACGGAGGACAATTCTGCTATTAGAAGAAGAAGGTTTTGTTCTGCATGTGGAGCCAGATTTACAACATTTGAGAGAATACAGTTGCGTGAATTAACTGTTATAAAAAAATCTGGTAAAAAAGTTCCTTTTGATAGAGATAAATTAGAAAGGTCAGTTCAAATTGCCTTAAGAAAAAGGCCAGTAGAGTCTGAAAGAGTTGATCGTATGATTAGTGGGATAGTTAGAAGAGTAGAGAGTCTAGGTGAAGCGGAAATAGCTTCAGATGTAGTTGGTGAAATCGTCATGGAGGGTTTGCAAAGCATAGATCCTGTTGCGTATGTGAGGTTTGCATCCGTGTATAAAAATTTCAGAGAAGCTAAAGACTTTGAAGAGTTTATCGGAGTGATCTCGTCAAATAAAGAATAGGTATTTAATTGAAGATTGTTGACTATATGCAGCTGGCAGAAAGAATGGCTCATAGAGCTATTGGCTCTACCTACCCAAATCCACCCGTTGGGGCAATAATCGTAAAAGATAAAACCATTATCGCAAGAGGCTGGACCCAGAGGAATGGCTCTCCACATGCCGAAGTTCATGCGATAAATCAAGTTAGAGATAAGAAGGCATTAGAAGGTGCGTCTATATACACAACTCTGGAACCTTGCTCTCATGTTGGAAAAAATCCACCTTGTGTAGATAAAATAATAAAATATAAATTCGCAAAAGTATTTATTTCAGAAATTGACAAGAATACATTAGTCAAAGGTAAATCTATAAAAAAGCTCAGGAAAAGAAAAATAAAAGTTATTGTTAAAAATTTTGGCAATCAAACAAAAAACATTAATAAAATTTTCTTTAACTCATTAACTAATAATTTACCTCATGTAACACTTAAAATTGCATCAACCGCAGATGGAAAAATTGCTACAAAGTTAAAAAAAAGTAAGTGGATTACAAACTCAGTTTCAAGACAACATGGCCATATGTTGCGCGCACAAAATGATTGTATGTTAGTGGGGAATGGAACAATATTAGAGGATAATCCTTCTTTAGACTGTAGACTGAGGGGACTTGAGAGCTTGTCACCAGATTTATTTATCCTTGATAGTAGCCTTAAGATACCAAATAATTATAAAATATTTACTAAATTTTCACGAAATGTATTTGTATTTTATTCTGATGGTAAAAAATTATCGAAATTAAATAAAAAAAATATTAAGTACATAAAAGTAAGTAAAAAAGGTTCTGAATTAAATATAAAAGAAATATTAAATAAAATTTCAAAACTTGGCTACATGAGGATTCTCGTGGAAGGAGGCTCTCATTTAAGTGGTTCATTGATTAAAAATAATTATGTTAATGAGATTCAATGGTTCAGAGCTAGTAAAATAATTGGTAAAGGCGGAGTTGATGCGGTGTCGGATATGGGAATCAGTAATATGAAGTCTACAAAGAACTTTGTTCTTTTAAAAAGCAAGAATTATGCAAATGATATTCTAAATGTGTATGGGAAGGATTGATTTAAATGTTTTCAGGAATTATTGAAAATAAAGGTTTTGTTCTTAAATTTGAGAAAAAAAAAGATTACAGATTAGTTTTAGATACAGATCTTAAATACACAGACATAAAAAAAGGCAGTTCAGTATGCTGTAATGGTGTTTGCCTTACAGTGATAAGTAAGAAAAAGCAAAATAAATACACTCAACTTTCATTTGATGTTTCTCAAGAAACAGTCAACTGTTCAAACTTCAATTTTATTAAAATAGGCGATGAAATTAATATTGAAAAATCTTTACGTGTAGGGGATGAAATCAGTGGTCATTTCGTATTTGGTCATGTCGATGATACTTCAAAATTGATCAGCGTAAAAAAACTAGGTGACTCGCATGAGATAAAGTTAGAGATTTCAAAAAAGATTAAAAAATTTATTGCAAAAAAAGGATCTGTTTCTCTTAATGGAATTTCATTAACTGTAAACCAAGTGAAAAATAATTTTATTGCTCTCAATATTATCCCCTTCACTTGGTTAAATACTAATCTCAAAGAATTAAAAATAGGTGATAGAATAAACCTTGAAGTTGATATGTTAGCAAGATATGTTACGCAAAATCAGTAAAAATATACTTAAGAATGAATAAGGAATTTATATCTTCCATAGAGGAAATAATTGAAGACCAAAGAGCCGGAAAAATGGTGATTATGGTGGATGATGAAGACCGTGAGAATGAGGGTGATCTAATAATACCTGCTGAAAAAACTGATGATCAAGCAGTAAATTTTATGGCCAAATACGGAAGGGGTCTGATCTGTCTTTCTTTAACTGAAGAAAGAGTTAAACAACTAGATTTACCATTAATGTCTCAAAATAATGAAACGAGAGACGCAACGGCATTTACAATATCGATAGAGGCAAAAGAGGGAGTAACTACCGGTATTTCTGCTCAAGACAGAGCCATAACAATCCAAGCTGCAATAAATCAAAATATGACTAAGGATGATATTATGAGTCCTGGTCATGTATTCCCTCTGGTAGCTCGTAATGGAGGAGTATTAGTGAGAGCAGGTCACACTGAGGCATCAGTTGATTTAGCTAGACTCAGTGGCAATGTTCCAGCAGGCGTAATTTGCGAGATAATGAATGACGATGGTACAATGGCTAGGATACCAGATTTGATTGAATTTTCAAAAGAGCATAATATTAAAATTGGACGGATTGTTGATTTAATAGCCTACAGACGAGATAAAGATAAATTTGTAAAAAAAATCCATGACTCAAAAGTAAAAATTAAATCTAACTACGAATTTGACATCAAAATTTACGAGTCATTATTTGATAATACTGAGCAAATAGTTTTATCAAAGGGAAATATAGACGATGACAAGCCAGTAATGGTAAGGGTTCATGTGACTGATTATTTTGATAATTTATTTGGAGAGTATGGAAGTGATGATGCCTCATTAAATAAGAGCGTTGAGGTAATACAAGGTCATGGACGTGGAGTTCTTATTTTAATAAGAGACAGTGGCAAATCAATTATAAATAGACTTATAACCAACACATCTTCTGGCAGTAATAAATCTCAAAATGAAAAAGATGAACTTAGAATTTATGGAATGGGTGCGCAAATTTTATCTGAGTTAGGTGTAAAAGAAATGATACTCCTTACAAACACTGAATGGAAATTCATTGGCCTAGAGGCTTACGGCATTAATATAATTGAGACAAGATTATTAAGCGAATTATAAAAAAATGAAAAAATATAAATTCCTGCTGGTTGCTTCAAATTTTTATCCCGAAATAACTCTAAACTTACTTAAGGGGGCCCAAAAATACTTAGAAAAAAATGGACATAAATTTGATACCACTTTTACAAAGGGGTCCTTGGAAATTCCAACAAAAATATCAATGAAATTAAAAAAAAATAAGTATGATGCTGTGGTTGCAATTGGATGCATTATTAAGGGTAAAACTGATCATTACGAGTTCATAGCTAATGCAATTACTAATACATTGCTAGAACTTTCAATTCAGAGTAATTTACCAATTTCTAACTCTATTCTTACTTGCAGGAGTATAAAACAAGCAAAGGAGAGGTCATCAACTAAACTTAATAGAGCAAAAGAGGCAGTTGAAGCAGCCATAGCAGTTTTAAGAGATTAAAATGAATGTCTAATATAAAATCATTCCAAAGACTATTAGTGGTCCAGGCTCTCTATGAATTATCAATAAATGAAAATAGAAGCAAAACACCTATTAAAGAGATATTTGCAAACATAGTTGAGCAAACTGATTATAAAATAGTGATGAATAATTCAAAATTAAAATTTGCAGAAATTATTTATGAAGGGGTTATGGAAAATTTAGATGAGATAAACAAAGTTCTTAAGTTATCGATTAGCAAAAAAGTCAAAATCAATACTATGGATAAGTTGCTAGTTTCAATTTTTAGGTCAGCAATTTATGAGATTTTATTCTCTAAAAATGTGGCAAAAAAAATTATAATTTCTGAGTATTTATTGATTGCTAACCGGTTTTTTGGAAATAACGAAACTGCGTTAATAAACGGAGTCCTTGATAATCTGCAAAATTCTTAAACTTAAAATAAAAGATTGCAAAATACTGTAAATTTTGGCATTTTCACCCAACTATAATTATAAAGGGTTGTTTATGAGCATAATGAGTTTAGTAATTTTTTCCGGGATATTATCTATTATTTATGGATTTTGGGCTGGTAACTCTGTTTTAAAATCAGACTCTGGTAATGAGAGAATGCAAGAAATCTCGTCAGCTATTCAAGTTGGTGCCCAAGCATATTTAAATAGACAGTACACAACAATTGCTATTGTAGGCCTGGTTATCTGTGTCCTTTTATATTTATTTTTTCAAGACGTCTGGGTAATTGGTGGTTATTTAATAGGTGCTATTTTATCGGGTGCAGCTGGATATATTGGAATGATTATTTCAGTTAGGGCAAATGTAAGAACAGCTCAGGCAGCAAATGAAAGTTTGGGAAAAGGTTTAAATGTGGCATTTAAAGCTGGAGCAGTAACAGGTATGTTAGTTGCAGGTCTGGCACTCTTATCCATTTCGGTTTATTATGTAATACTAAATTCTTACTCAGTTTCTGACGAGACACTAAAACATGCATTAGTTGCTCTGGGCTTTGGCGCTTCATTAATATCCATTTTTGCAAGATTGGGTGGAGGTATATTTACCAAAGGTGCCGATGTTGGCGCTGATCTAGTTGGGAAGGTTGAGGCAGGTATACCTGAAGATGACCCAAGAAATCCAGCGGTTATTGCAGACAATGTTGGTGACAATGTTGGTGATTGTGCTGGTATGGCTGCAGACTTGTTTGAAACATATGCTGTAACAATTGTTGCAACTATGGTTTTAGCAACGATATTCTTTACTGGTCCTATAGCTGATATGATGACAATTTATCCAATGGCAATTGGTGGAAGTTGTTTAGTTGCCTCAATAATTGGAACATTTTTTGTTAGACTCGGGCGTTCACAAAGTATTATGGGAGCACTCTATAAGGGATTTATTGCTTCAGCAATACTATCGCTAATTTTTATTTATCCTGTTACACAAATTATTATGGGAGATATGTCTGCAGAGTTTACTTTCGGTTCAACTAAATTTACTGGCATGTCTCTTTATATCTGCGCTTTTGTTGGAATAATTATAACGGGACTATTAATATGGATTACAGAATACTATACGGGCACTAATTACCGACCCGTGCAAAGTGTAGCAAAGGCATCTACTACGGGTCATGGGACCAATGTTATTCAAGGTTTAGCAGTTTCAATGGAAGCAACTGCCTTACCGGCTATAGTGATTGTAGTAGGCATTGTATTTACATATCAGCTAGCTGGCCTTTTTGGCATTGCAATTGCTGTTACAGCAATGTTGGCGCTAGCTGGAATGGTTGTAGCATTGGATGCCTATGGACCTGTTACTGATAACGCTGGCGGCATTGCAGAAATGGCCAATTTAGATGAAAGTGTCAGAAAAACAACTGATGCACTAGATGCTGTTGGCAATACAACAAAAGCAGTTACGAAAGGTTACGCAATTGGCTCGGCGGGTTTAGGAGCTTTAGTATTGTTTGCGGCATATGTTGAAGATTTAAAACTTATACCAGAAATAACTCCTAATTTTAGTTTGGAAAACCCTTATGTTGTTGTAGGACTTTTGATTGGTGGATTACTTCCCTATTTATTTGCGTCCATGGGAATGATGGCTGTGGGACGTGCAGGCGGTGCAGTAGTAGAAGAAGTAAGAAAACAATTTGCAGATAACCCTGGAATTATGACTGGAGATGCAAAGCCAGATTACTCAAGGTCTGTAGATATGTTGACCAGATCAGCTATTAAAGAAATGATAATTCCTTCAATGTTGCCAGTATTATCACCATTAGTACTTTATTTTATAATATCCATGGTTGCAGATCAAAACGCGGCTGTTTCTTGTGTTGGAGCCATGTTGCTAGGGGTTATTGTTACGGGTATTTTTGTCGCTATTTCAATGACAGCAGGCGGTGGAGCCTGGGATAACGCAAAAAAGTTTGTTGAGGATGGAAATTTTGGCGGCAAGGGTTCGGAGGCTCACAAGGCGGCGGTAACCGGAGATACAGTAGGTGATCCTTATAAAGACACAGCAGGCCCAGCTGTAAACCCAATGATAAAGATTACTAATATAGTGGCCTTACTTTTACTGGCAGCTTTATAAATCTATAGGCCTCTTGTAAACGTATCATATATCTGATTTGTCAAATCATAGTCATCACTAATGATTTTTGTCTTGTCTTTAGTAAATGTTATTTCAGTAAAATGTTCTTCATTAAAAAATTCTTTAGATAATAATTTTCCTTCATTATCAAATTCATATCTCATTATAGATTGATATATTAAGTCATCTTCCTCAAAAATATTTTCTTGCTTAATTGAAACTAAATAAATCCAAGTATTATTTACATCAGTAATGATAATAGATGGTGAGCCGAGTGTTTGTAAAATATCACTTTCTAATGTAGTTTCCAAATTGAATTGAGATAAATTAGACGGATTTACTACATCTTCCAACATGTAACCATGTTGCTTATTTATTGGAGAGCAACTATATGTTATGATTAAAGAGCTTAAAAAGGAAAGAATTAATTTCATTGCCTATGTTTTTTAAAAGAAAAAATAATAACGTTAAGAAAATCTATCAGAATATTGTTGAAATATCGAGATCAAAATTTTTCTATATAAATCTTAAATTAAAGGATAATTTTGAAACACGGTTTGATTTGATAATCTTTCATGCTTTCATAATTTTTTTTTATTATAAAAACCTAAAACAGGGAAAGTCTAGTATTTCCCAGGAGCTTTTTGATTTTATGTTTAGCGATTTTGAAAATAATCTGAGGGAAATGGGCTTTGGAGATATAGCGGTAAATAAGAAAATGAAAGTATTCATAACTGCTTTTTATGGTAGGCTCGCTCAATATAGCAAGGGTATCGATATTTATAAAAATGATGGTGATAAATCGTTACTTCAAAAAACTATCTTAAATAATATTTATAAGGGTGATGAAGTACTCAACGAACATATTAGTTATTTTATTGAATATATGAAAGTAAATATTGAGCATTTTATTGAAAATAAAGAATCAAAGAATCTTGAAAATAACTTCAAATTTAAAATTATAGAATATAGCATATAACAAGTGACTAATCATTTTACATTATCCGTCGACATGTTGGGCAGTGAGACAAAATTAAACGATATTTTAAAAGGACTCAATCAATCACTGCTTCGAAACTTAAATTATAGGTTCGAATTGTATGGTTCTGAGAAAGCTATAAAGAAAAAAATTGAAAAGTATAAAAGACTTATAAATGCAGTAGAAATCATTGATTGTGATTGTTATGTAACAATGAAAGATAAGCCCTCAGAAATTTTAAAGTCAAAAAAAACCTCAAGTATGTCTCTAGCAATAAACTCAGTGACAGAAAATAAATCAGATGCAGTTTTATCATTTGGAAATACTGGTGCACTAGTTTCATTATCCTTATTAAATATAAAAACATTAAAAGGCATTAAGAGGCCAGCAATAGCATCAATTTGGCCTAATATGAAAGGGGAGTCAGTCGTACTTGATTTGGGAGCAAACATTAAGGTTGGTTCCCGTTATCTGATAGACAACTCAATACTTGGAGCGAGCCTAGCTTCTATATTGTTCAAAATTAACAATCCTAGTATTGGACTTCTTAATGTGGGCATTGAAGATAATAAAGGTAATGAGGAAATAAAGATAGCGTCAGATCAATTAAAGGAACTTTCAAGAAATTCCAGGATTAACTACTATGGTTACGTTGAAGGAAATGATATTTCTATTGGAAAAACTAATGTTGTAGTAACAGATGGCTTTTCGGGAAATATTTCGTTAAAAACTGCAGAGGGTACGGCAAAATTTTTTCAAAGTCATCTTGAAGATGCTTTTAGGAGCTCAATTTTCTCAAAAGTGGGTTATTTTTTGTCTTCTTTAGCTATGAAATCTGTAAGAGACAGATTAGACCCAAGAGTCCATAATTGTGGTATTTTGGTGGGCCTTAATTCTTTAGCTGTTAAATGTCATGGTCAATCTGAGCATAGAGGCGTTTCTTATGCGGCAGATATCATATATTCATTATTAGAAAATAACATAAATGAAAAAATTCGAGATTATGTATCTGAAATGCATAATAAATTGACAAAATAGAGGAAAAAAAGAATTAATATATTGTTATAAGTAATTATTATTATTATAATTTTTTTGTATGGATAAAACCACAACAAGATCAACACTAAGTGAAGCTGTATTTAAAAACGTCGGTCTTTCAAGAAACGAGTCAGCAAATCTGGTTGACACAGTTTTTACCGAAATTTTAACTAGTTTAATTAAAGGAAATGACGTTAAGATTTCTTCTTTTGGAACATTCATTGTTAGAGAAAAAAAAGAAAGAATAGGGAGAAATCCAAAAACAGGAGAAGAAGTTCCAATCACCGCGAGAAGTGTAGTAACATTTAGAGCTTCAAATGTACTTAAATCTAAAGTTAATATAAAGAATAAAATAAGTATCTCGGAGTAATTATTTTAATGAATTCAAAATCACCTGAAGCTTTTCGTACGATCAGTGAAGTCTCTAAAGATCTATCTTTGCCTCAACATGTACTCAGGTTTTGGGAAACAAAGTTTATACAAATTAAGCCTATTAAAAGAGGAGGTGGAAGAAGGTACTATAGACCAGAAGATATAAAGCTTTTAAGAGGGATAAAAAGTTTACTGTACAATGATGGATATACGATAAGAGGTGTTCAGAAAGTAATAAAAGAAGCTGGAACAAAGAGAATATTAAGGAATGAAGTTGGGAATAATTCTTTCACAGATAATGAAATAAATACTATGCAAGACGGAAGTGATAATATATCTATTCATAATTTAAGTGACAGTAAAAGGAAAAAATTAATGAAAGTTCTAAATGATTTGGTTGATTTAAGAAAAAAAATTGATCAGGGTGAATAGATGGCAAAAAAATCAACTGTAAAAGTAAGACTTGTTCCTGAGGAGAAAACTGATAGTAAATTTTACTATTATGCTAAGAAGCCTACTTCAGGACTTAAAGCAAAAGATAAACTAAGAATGAAAAAATATAACCCTGCAACAAAAAAACATGAGTGGTTTGTAGAAAAAAAATTACCACCACACAGTAAATAACTATTTTTTAAATTTACTTTTTTCAAACTTTATAAAATTATCAATTATTGATAACCATATATCGCTTAGTAGTTTTGGATTACCACCAAGTTTTTTTGTTTTATGAGAAATTTTTTTTGTTATTTCACTAATCCTTTCTTTATCCACTATTTCTGAATGTTTTACTTTTAGCTCTAAAGCTTTTTCAACCAATTGAGATCTTTTAACCATTAGTGGTAGCAATTTACTATCAATTACATCAATTTTATTTCTAATGTGCTTCATTTCTGGAGTATTGTTTTTTTTGGCTTTCATTTTTTTTTAAATGGTTTGAGTATATACATTGAAGGAAATACCCAAAGGATTCCTAGTAAAAAATATACAATAAATTCAATTAGCCAATAATTAAAGTTGATTTTGGCTAAAATAACCATAACTAATAAACAATATACCGTGATTGCAATTATAAAAATTACAACACTCATTGCTTTTTTTAATTTTGTCATGCCAATATGTAATAAATATGAACAGTAAAATCAATACATTTTCAATTTGGTTATTATCTTTAATGACCTTAGTTTGTGCGATTATATTAATAGGAGGGTATACTAGAATTTCAGATTCAGGACTTTCAATCACTGAATGGCTTCCAGTTTCAGGAATCTTATATCCTCTATCTGAGGCTGCTTGGAATATAGAGTTTGATAAATATAAACTAATAGATGAATTTATGTTAGTAAATAGCTCTATGACTTTACAAGAGTTTAAAGTCATTTATTTCTGGGAATGGTTTCATAGGGCGTTTGCAAGACTTATAGGTGCTGCCTATTTGATTCCTCTTTGTCTTCTTTTATTCTACAAAAAAATTGAAAAAAAATATTATCGAAATATCATTTCTATAGGTGTTCTTTTGTTTGCTCAGGCAGTTATTGGTTGGTATATGGTAAAAAGTGGCTTATCTGAAAGGATTGACGTAAGTCAATATCGTTTAGCACTCCATTTAACTATGGCATTTATCATTCTTGGCTTAACTTTTTATACTTTAGTTTCTTACTTATTTGAGAATAATTTAATTAATAATAACTCAGTATTTATTAAAAAATACAAAAGTTTATTAATAGTAATTTTTATATTCATATGTTTTCAAATTTCCTACGGCGCCTTTGTTTCGGGAACACACTCAGGACTTATTTATAATACTTGGCCACTTTACGATGGCAATGTCATTCCCTTTTTTGAAAACACACAAATACGATGGTTAATAAATTTCTTTGAGAATGGTGAGTACATCATTTTTATTCATAGAACGTTCGCTATGTTAATTCTCCTTATTTTATTTTATTTAAATTATTTACTTATTGTGAACAAAATCCAAAAAAATTACTTTTCAGTAATTGTCTTTTTTAATATTACTTTTATCTTGCAGATTATTTTAGGCGTTTCAATGACTTACTTAAATGTTCCATGGCACCTTGCATTAATGCATCAAGGGAACTCGATATTGGTTTTTCTACTCTCTCTTTTTATGTATATATTGAGTATAAAGTCACCTCAGTAGATTGATCTGAGGTGACAAATTAATTGCTAGGCTGCGTCTAAAGCATTCTTTAGGTCTTCAATTATGTCATCGATATGTTCAATGCCAATAGATAATCTAACATAACTTGGGTTGACACCGGCAGCTTCCATGTCTTCGTCAGAGAGCTGTGAGTGAGTTGTTGATGCTGGATGTATCGCAAGACTTCTCGCATCGCCTATGTTTGCAACATGATAA
>QCRN01000009.1 GCA_003211835.1 Pelagibacteraceae bacterium AG-461-B04
ACAGATTTGGTGAAGATAGATATCCAACGACAAGTGTTACAAAGGAACAGTTTCAGTCGCATATAAAATATATAATTGAAAATAATATTGATGTAATAAGTTTAGAGGAAATTATTAGTAAATTAGAAAATGACGAAAAGTTTAATAAGAAAAGTGTAGCTTTTTCAGTTGATGATGCTTACTTATCTTTTTTCGAATATGCTTGGCCAATATTCAAAAAATATAAAATACCTGTCACTCTATTTGTTTCTACAGATATTATAGATAGTAATACTGCTGGGTATATGAGTTGGTCTCAAATAAAGGAATTTATTGACGGAGGTGGCTCTATTGGTCAGCATACTTCTACTCACCTTCATATGCCTTTAAACAGTAAGGAGTATGTGAAGGAAGACTTACTAAATTCACATAGAAGCTATATAGAGAATATTGGTTTTGTGCCTAAGCTTTTCGCATATCCTTACGGTGAAACAAGCTTAGCTATTATAGAGCTTCTTAAAGAACTCAATATTAGCCATGCGTTTGGTCAGCATTCAGGCGTGATTTCAAGTTATGAAAATCATTACTATTTACCTAGATTTTCTCTTAACGAAAATTTTGGTACATCAGATCGTTTTGGGTTTGCTGTAAATTCTTTTCCCTTACAGATAGATCAATTTAGTCCTGAAGATATGTTCTTAAAAAATAATAAGCGTCCATTAATTGAACTCACACTAGTTGATGATCTAAACAATAATGAGTTAAATTGTTACTCTAATCCTGGTGGGAATTGGAATTCACAAGAAATAATAAAAATAAGTCCCTTGAAATTTCAAATAAAATTAGAAGAAGATTTTTTATCTGGAAGAGGCAAACTTAATTGTACATCAAAAATTAATGACAAATGGCACTGGTTTGGATATCAGTTCTTGGTTAAATAATTTCAGTTAATTTAATTTTATTTTGCTTTTCCATTTTTAGATACTCAAAGTCTTCAAATTTGTTTGTTTTAATTATATTCTTTATTTTTTCTGAATAGTCATCTTCAATTGAATAATTATATAAATAATTAGATAGTGTAACCCCATTTAAGGGAAGATTGTTGTTTCTCATAATATATCTGTTTAATCTAAATTCAGCATAATGATGATTAGTATTTAAATTCTTCATGTATGACGAAACAGAGTCACTCAGGGTATTAAATGATTTAATTTTATAATTTTCACCTAGATCTCTATTTTCAGGAACAATCCCATCCTTATTTTGGTCCCATATATATTGTCCAAATAAAGCATTCCCCTCGATAGCAAAACGAGAAGTTCCCCATCCACTCTCTATTGCCGCTTGAGCAAGAGCGAGCGAAACTGGAATTTTGTCAACTTTTTGTAATAATTTTTCAATAGAGTATTCTTTCAATTTGTATTCTTTCATTTTACTTGATAACCACTTAGCATCACCGCGAGAAATAAAGTCAATTCTATTTGCTAGATTTCTAATTTTATTATTCATGAGTACCAGTTTTTCATTTTCTTTAATGATTATGGGCAGAGCTATTTTAATAAAAAGAGTTTTTCTTTTTTCAGATGATTTAAGTGTTGTTATATTAAATGGTAGTTTAGATATAATGATATTTGGTACTAAGTTTGTTTCTAGTATTGAGTCTAAATCAACATTTTTGCTTATATAAATTTCTTCAGTAAGCTTGGCGGCATAGAGTTTATCAAAAGTTTGATCAAAGTTTTCATTTTTAGAATTATTATTTGGATATAATATTTTATTTTGTTTGTCGTAAACATTTTGACTGATTATTAAAGAAGTTAAAATTGTGAGAACAAATAATAATGCTATTGAGTAATAAATCCTAAACAAAAGAATTAAAGAGTTATCTTTAGTAACAAATAAATTTAGAAAATTCATATCATCTATATGATTTGTTCAACTTTTTTAACTTCGGGAATATGATGTTTAAGCATATTTTCAACTCCATTTTTAAGAGTCAATGTTGCGCTAGGACAGCCAGCACAACTTCCTTGAAGGGCCAATGAAACAATACCCTCGTCATATTTCTTAAATTTTATATCGCCGCCATCTTGCATAACAGCAGGTCTAATTTTTGATACTAAAATATTATGAATATTCTTAACAACCTCGATATCTGCATCGTCAAATTCAACTGTGTTAATTTCGTCAACTTCATTCTCTGTATCTAATATCGGAATGCCTGAACCAATGAAGTCGGATATCTCGTGTAAGATTGTTGCTTTTAATTGATCCCATGTAAATTTGCTTTTGTTAATTGAAATAAAATTTTTATTAAATAAAATTTTATCAATACCATCAATTTTAAGTAACTTTTCTGCAAGCTTTGAATTTATATTTTCTTCCCCAGCATTATATTCAACTGGCTCAGAACATATTTCATGATCATCTAAAATAAACTTCAATGAGTTTGGGTTAGGTGTTGATTCAGTTTGTATAAACATAATAATTATTCAATTTATATAATTAGATTCTATTTTTTTTAAAGAATTCATGTGATAATTTTTTAAGTGTCTGAATTTAACGATATTTTTTAATTAGCTCTTGATGCCAAATCGTCAATAACATCATCTTCTAAACCTTGTGGTATTACAACAATTGGAACTGGAAGTTTACCTGATTTTTGTCCAGCTAATAATGTAACCAGTGGACCTGGTTGATCAGCGTCAGCTGCAGCTAAAACTAGAAACCTTATTGCATCATCAGATTCAAGTGTTTCAATAATTTTTTCGCTTGGAATGCCTTCTTTAATTATAACTTCAGGAACTATGTCTACGAGATCATGAATAACTTTAGACCACTTTTGTAATTTTTCTTGAGCTTTATCAGTTGCCTCCTGGCGAATAATCTCTTCAACAGATTGCCATTGTTGAGGATCAAATTGTTCGATGATATTTAATAGGATAATACCTCCCTTTGTATTTTTAGCTCTTTGTGCAGCAAATCTGATAGCAACACTTAACTCAATGGAGTCATCTACTATAACTAAAAATTTTGATCTATGTCTCATTTCTAACAAATCCAACTATATCATATACTTCTTTAATTGTAACATTCGCTTTCTCTGAAGCTTTTTCAGCTCCACTTGAAATTATTTGGTTCAAATAAGATTTATCACTCATTAATTTATCTATTTCTTTTGATATAGGTTTAATGTGCTCAATTATTACTTCAGCAAGATTATTTTTAAAATTTGAAAAGTTCTGTCCTTTATATTTCTCAATTAGTTCAGATTTATCTATTTCTGAAAAACCTGAAAATATATTTAATAAGTTATTAACTTCAAGTAATTTTGATACATCCTCATTATTGTCTGGCATAGGTGTGTCAGCAGTTTTAGCCTTTTTAATTTTTTTTTCTATCTGATCAGCGCTATCAGTTAAACTGATTCTTGAATAATCTGATGGATCAGACTTACTCATTTTTTGTTCTCCATTTTTGAGAGACATTATTCTGGAGATATTTTTATCTATTATTGGTTCAGGAATTGGAAAAAAACCATCACATTCATAATCACGATTAAATTTTTGGGCTATATCTCTTGTTAATTCTAAGTGCTGCTTTTGATCATCACCAACTGGAACATGTGTTGCTTTGTAAAGTAATATATCGGCAGCCATTAAATTAGGGTAAATAAAAAGTCCTGAGCTAGCATTCTCTTTATCTTTGCCTGCCTTATCTTTAAATTGTGTCATTCTGTTGAGCCAGCCCATTCTTGTGATGCAATTAAATATCCAAGCCAGTTCTGAATGAGACGAAACATTACTCTGATTAAAAATTACACTTTTACTAGGATCAATTCCTGAAGCTAAATAAGTTGCTACTACCTCGTAAGTGTTATTTTTAAGAAGCTTTGGATCTTGTTTTACTGTAATTGCATGAAGATCAACTACACAAAAAAAACAATTATATTCAGTCTGCATTGATACAAAATTTTTTATTGCGCCTAAATAATTACCGATATGTAAGCCTCCAGTCGGTTGAACTCCGGAGAGTACTATTTTGTTTATATTTTTCATTTGTTAAAAACTTTTTTAATTTCAGTATACGAAAAAGGCTTGTAAAAAGATATTATAAATAAGTAAAGTAGTATTGAAGAAAGGACTAAAAATAAAAGGAAAAAGGTCTCACCAAGATAAAAGCTAATAAATATTTCATCAAAATAATCTTTAAAGAAATAAATATATATTCCTATAATAAAACAAGCTAACAAGACTAAGATTGTTGGTTTTATTATTTTTGAACTGAAAATAAAATAACAGTTTTTTTGAAGGTAATAATAAAGAACAAACACGCTTATCCACGCTGAAATACTTGTTGCAATCGCAATTCCTACAAAACCTATATAAATAAAGAGTATTATACTCAATACTGTGTTCAAAACTAAATTAAAAAAAGTTACATAAAGTGTTGGCTTAACATTTTCATATGCGAAAAAAATTGGTGTAAAAATTTTCATTAATATAAATGCAACCAAACCGATACTGTAAAATTTTAGTGCCTGGGCTGTAAGCGCAGTCGATTCAATATTAAATTCACCTCGCTCAAACAGTATGCGAACTATCAGTTCTGGCAGAATAAAAATACCAACAGCTGCAGGAAGTGATAATAATATGGCAAATTTAGTAGTCTCCTCGATTGTATTATAAACCTCAGTTTTTGAGTTCTTTTGAATTTTTTTTGAAATTGATGGCAGCAACGCAATTCCAAGTGCAATCCCAATCAATGCTAGAGGTAATTGATATATTCTATCTGCATAATATAAATACGAAATTGCACCAGTTTCATATGAAGCAATTATAGTTCCTATAAAAATATTTATCTGAAGTAGGCCTGAGGAAAAAAAACTTGTAGAAAATAAACTAAAGAAACGTTTTGTGTTTGTTGTAATTAGTGGAGAATAATAAGTTATCTCTATTTTATTATTTTTAAGTGAAGCTATTAAAAAAATTATTTGAATTATACCTCCAATGATTACTGACCACGATAAAAAAAGTAAAAAATTATTACTTGTCACATAAGCATATAGTATTCCCAATATCATGAAGAGATTTAAAATTATTGGAAGCGAAGCTGACAATGCAAATTTATTATTTGCATTGAGAATAGATGAGTAAATTGATCCAATACTAATTATGACAAGAAAAGGAAATATAATTCTTGATGTATTAATAAGTTCGTCCAGCTTTTCATCGTTCAAGGCAAAACCTGGTGCCAAGAATAAAATAAAAGTCGGCATGAATATCTCAATAATAATGACAATAATGACTGTTATGGTTGTAAAAATAACAATGATATTTCCAGCAAATTTTTTTGCATCTTCCAAAAACTTTTCACTTATCAACTTTGAGTAAACTGGTACGAATGCAGAATTTACTGCCCCTTCTGAAAATATTCTGCGAAATGTATTTGGAAAACGAAAGGCTACAAAAAAAATATCTGCAAATATTCCTGTACCCAAAAAATTTGCAATCAAGATATCTCTTAAGAATCCAAATACTCGACTTACAGATGTAAAAAAAGAATAGATAAATGATGATCTTATTACATTCATATAATTGTTGTTTATTAATCTATTTTCATCTAAATATCGTCAAAATTAAGTATACATTCCCATTTTATAGTTTTTGAATTTGAAACGCAGATAAAAACCTATATAAATGGCCAAAAAGGGATTTATGAAGAAAAAGGATAGAGCAGAGCATTTTAGTGAGAAGGAAGCTTTAGTTTTTCATGCTCAGGGAAAGCCAGGAAAGATTGAAATTAAAGCAACCAAACCACTTGAGACACAAAGGGACTTGTCTCTAGCTTATTCACCTGGAGTTGCGGCACCAGTTAATGCAATTGCAGAGGACACAAGTGCAGTCTATGACTATACTAGTAAGGGCAATATTGTTGCTGTAGTATCAAATGGAACAGCTATTCTTGGTCTTGGTAATTTAGGTGCACACGCTTCAAAACCAGTTATGGAAGGTAAATCTGTTTTGTTTAAAAGGTTTTCTGACATTGACTCAATTGATCTTGAAATTGATACTGAAAATGCAGATGAATTCATTAATTCTGTTAAATATTTGGGTCCATCTTTTGGTGGAATAAATTTAGAAGACATTAAGGCTCCTGAGTGTTTCATTATTGAAGACACATTGAGAGAACTAATGGATATTCCTATATTTCATGATGATCAACATGGCACAGCAATAATATCTACAGCAGCTCTTCTAAATGCATTGGATCTCAGTGGGAAAAAAATAAGTGAAGCTAAAATTGTAGTGAATGGTGCGGGAGCTGCTGGTATTGCATGTTTAGAACTTCTTAAGGCAATGGGTATGCCAAACAATAACGCAATACTATGTGATACAAAGGGCGTAATTCACTCTGAGAGAAAAGAAAACATGAACCAATGGAAATCTGCTCATGCAATAAAAACCGATTGCAGGACATTAGAGGATGCACTAATCAATGCAGATATATTTTTTGGTTTGTCAGTTGGAAATATAATCAGTCAAAAAATGGCTTTATCAATGGCTGATAATCCAATTATTTTTGCTATGGCAAATCCTGAGCCTGAAATTACTCCTGAAGATGTGAAAGAATGCAGATCTGATGCAATTATTGCAACGGGAAGATCTGACTATCCTAACCAGGTGAATAATGTTTTAGGATTTCCTTATATATTCAGAGGAGCATTAGATGTTAGAGCTACAACAATTAATTTAGAAATGAAGATAGCTGCTGCAAGAGCAATAGCCGACTTAGCAAAGGAGGATGTGCCTGACGAAGTTGCAAACGCTTACCCTGGGAAGCGCCCACAGTATGGTCCTGATTATATAATACCTTCTCCATTTGATCCTCGGTTGATTAGTAAAGTTCCGCCTGCAGTTGCCAAAGCTGCTATGGATACTGGGGTAGCACGTAAAGCAATAGTTGATATGGAGAGATATTCTAATGAGCTATCAGCTAGACTTAATCCTTCAGCTGGACTATTACAAAAAATATTTCAAGAAGTAAAAGAAAATCCAAAACGAGTAATCTTTACAGAAGGTGAAGAAGAAGACATGATTAGAGCTGCTGTTATATTCCTTAATAACGGAATGGGGACGCCAATACTTATCGGAAGAGAAGAGATAATAAAAAATAAAATGAAAGAAATGGGACTTGATTTCTTTGATAAACTGGAAATTCATAGCACGAGAAATAAGGCTGAACATGATAGGTACGCTGAACATATATATAATCGGCTTCAAAGAAAGGGGTTTTTAAGAAAAGATTGCTTAGATCTACTTACTAAAGAAAGAAATGTTTTTGCTGCATGTATGGTATCGCTTAATGAAGCTGATGCAATGGTCTGTGGCCTAACAAGAAGTTTTGCGGCTTCTTTAGAAAGTATAGAATACGTATTAGATCCTATTCCTAATAAAACAATTTTGGGAATGACTGTTATGTTGTGTAACGGAAGAACGATATTTGTTGCAGACTCAAATGTTCATGATATGCCTAATGCGGCACAGCTTGCAAATATAACTCAAGAAAGTGCGGAAGTTGTTAAAGAAATATTTGGGATTGAACCAAGAGCAGCTCTAGTTTCTTATTCAAATTTTGGTAAACCGCATACTGAGCGCTCAGTTTATATGAGGGATGCCATAAAAATACTGGATGAAAGAAAACTTGAATTTGAGTATGACGGTGAAATGGGTGCAAATACTGCTTTGAATGAAAATTTGATGAACTTATATCCATTTTGTAAGCTTTCAGGTCCTGCAAATCTTTTGATAATGCCAGCAATTCACAGCGCGAGTATTTCCACTAAAATGTTACAAGAATTAGGCGGTGGAAACCTGGTAGGTCCTTATCTTGTGGGATTTAAAGAGAGTATTCAAATAGCTCCCTTAGGAGCAAATGTTTCTGACATTGTTAATCTTGCAGCACTAGCAGCATTTAAGAATTAGTTCTTTAAGAAATTTGAAATTTCTTTAACAGCATTTTTTGACTCTGGTAAAAATCCAAAAATTTGCCAAACGTGAGGTAGATTTTCATAAACGCTCAACTTTACTCCGTTATTGTTATGTTTAAGATTGTTTGAAATTGTGATTGAATCACTGAATAATATTTCGATATTACTTACCTGGATAAGAGTTTGAGGAAAATTTTTAAAATTTGCAAATACAGGTGATATCATTGGATTAGTGTAGTCCTGATTTGGAGCATACCACTCTTCAACAGTTTTTTTCATTGATTTAGCTGTGTTAAGCCAGTCATCATAAGACAAATATGGATCAGAATGTGAATTATCTCTAATGCTGCTGCCTTCTCCCGTTAAGTCAGCCCACGGGGAAAGTAGAAAAACTTTTGATGGTAAAGGTTCATTTATTTCTTGAAGTTTTAATACAGTGACAATTGATAAATTCCCTCCAGCAGAGTCACCTCCTA
The DNA here is from genome assembly GCA_003211835.1 of Pelagibacteraceae bacterium AG-461-B04. Lineage (GTDB taxonomy): Bacteria > Pseudomonadota > Alphaproteobacteria > Pelagibacterales > AG-422-B15 > CACNXQ01. The sequence goes on from QCRN01000009.1 coordinate 8,446, forward strand.
TAAATATATTTTGATTCTTATATCCCATTCTCAATAAACTTTTATAACTTTCAACAGCATCATTTAATGCAGCTGGAAAAGGTTGCTCAGGAGCAAGAGAATAATCTATTGCATAGACTCTCAAATTTGACTTTTCAGCTATGTTTAATAAAAGATTCTGATGGGTTTCAGGAGAGCCAGCAATATATCCACCTCCGTGAAAATAAAGTATACATTTGTCATCATTGAAATCCTCATGATCAAAGCAAAGTGTTCTAATATTTCTTAAATAAAGTTCATTTATTTGAATTTTAGAATTTTTTTTATTAAATACCAATTTTTGTAAACTGGTATTTACAATTGAGTTTTTTGTATCCTCATAGCCCTTTTGATTCATCATTTTTCTCGCTTCAATATAAGAGCGATCTTCAACTGGCGGTTGAACTTTCTTTACATATTTTTTTAATGCGTAATTTAATATTCTCGCTCTGATGCTCATAGAATATTTAAATAATAACTATTCATTTAATTTATCAAAGATTATTTTCGCAACATCGATCTTATGAAGTTTTTTAATCTCTTGGATACAAGTTGGCGAAGTAACATTTATTTCTGTAAGATAATTTCCTATTACATCAATACCGACAAAGAATAATTTTTCGCTTATCAATGTTTCTTTGATTATACTGCAAATTTTTCTGTCATTTTTAGAGAGTCTCACTGCCTCAGTATTCCCTCCAACGTGAATATTTGATCTAAACTCATTTTTTTTAGGGATTCTTTTTAATGCTGCGACGGGTTCGCCATTAATAAGTATTATTCTTTTATCGCCCTTTTTTACTTCTGGAAGAAACTTTTGAACAATAAAAGGAACATTTTCTTCATCTATAAACTTCTCAATAATTTGATTATAGTTTTTATCCTTCTTATCTAATAAAAAGATACCTTGTCCTCCGTTACCGTAAAGAGGTTTAATGACAGATTTCTTGAAGTTATTCATAAAAAGATCTATTTCATTTACAGATCTAGTAATTAATGTTGGGGGAATAATATCTTTAAATTTTAACATTAATATTTTTTCTGGAGCATTTCTTATACCTATTGGACTATTAACTAATTTAGTTTTTGAATCCAATTGCTCTAGTAAATGCATTGAAGATATGTACTCCATATCATAAGGCGGGTCTTGACGTATAAAAATATAATTTAATGAATTTAAGTTTAATATTTGTTCGCTGCTTATACTATAGCTGCTCAATTTGCTGTTCTTGAATTTAATTTCTTTTACTGAAGCATATAATTTGTTTTTTTTAAATGTTAGAGAATTTGGAGAGAAGATGAAATTTCTATTTTTTCTCTTTTGTGACTCATAAATCATTGGTAGAGTACTATCTGTATCACAATTTAGTGTGTGCACAGGATCTAATTGAAAACCAAATTTCATAAATAAAACTCCTATTCAGATTTGATGGTTATATAGTCAACTACTTCCTCAACTCCAAATACTTCTTTAGAGAGATCCATGACCTTTTGTTTTTCTTCAATCGATCTTGAGATTCCAATTATATAAACAATCTTATTAACAGTTTCGATGTTATAATTTAAAGAATTAATTTCTTCATCAAGCATAAATCTAGCTAAAACTTTTGTACTAATAACTAAATCGTCTGCAAAATTTAATATACTATCACTTTGACTTATTTGAATTTCATTAATAACAGTTTGAACTCCTTTTACTCCCCATGCGATTCGGGTAGCTTCTATTCTTAAATCTATGTTATCAACTGTACCAGTTAATAATACTCTTCCTTGGGAAACCTCCACATCAACGTTAAAAAATATTGCTTCACTTTGATCAAAATAAGAATTTTTTAAAACAGTTTTAATCAATACATCATCAACAAACTCTCCTATACTTCTATCAGAATTTGAAACTGTTACTCCCTTTACAGCTACTCCCGTTGCTACAGGTATTGAACAATTTGTTAGTATAAATATAATTACTGGTAAAAATAAAAATATTGAAAATTTATTAAGCGTCATAATTTAAAATTATATTAATTTTATATTATTTCCTATTTTTTATTAATAGCTGATAAATATCCCTTTTAGATATACTCAAATCTTTTGTCATAAGACGTGACACCTCAGAGATATTCATACCTTTATTTAGTAAACTTTTACCAAATTTAATGATTTCTTCTTCAGAAAGCTTAGTAATTTTTCTCATTATTGGTTCAATAATGAATGTTATCTCTCCTAATATTTTTTCTTTTAAACTTATTTTCTTTAAAAGGTCAGAAATATTTGTATTGATAACTTCTTCATGTTTTTTTGTTAATTCCCTAACGAAAGTTATTTTGCAATCACCACTTAGTTCTAGTATTGCATTTAATGTATTAATAATTCTCTTAGGTGATTCAAAATATATTTCTGGACAGTCACTTTCATTAAATCTTATTAATTGACTTTCAATTTTCTTTTTTTCTCTTGGAAAAAAACCTCTAAAGGTAAAATTTTCAGATTGAAAAGATGCTAGAACAAAGCTTGCTATTGGCGCTGATGGGCCTGGTAAAGAAAATACACTTAAATTGTTTTCAAAACATTCTTTTACAAGGTCAGCCCCGGGATCTGATATAAGTGGTGTTCCAGAATCTGTAGTTATTGCAATAGAAAAGCTAGAACTTATTTTTTTTATTATTTCAGGTATTTTATTTTTAGAATTAAATTTGTGAAATGACTGTATTTTACATTTTATTCCAAATTTCGACGTAAGTTTTTTTGTAACTCTAGTATCTTCACTTATTACTAAGTCAACTGAAGAGAGTATTTTTAATGACCTTATTGTAATATCAGATAAATTTCCTATTGGCGTGGGAACTATATAAAGACCACTTTGAGGTTTCTCATGTTCCAATAACTTTGTAATATAAGATAAATTTAAATTTGATTGCATGTTTTATTTTAGAGATAAATTTATTATTTTAGTAATTCTTTATTTAATTTTATTATTATATGGTTGTGAAACAACCCAATTAGCTACCAAGAAAACACTAACATACAATCAAACGCAATTGCTAGAAACTATAGAAGAAAACAAAGCCTTAAGTACTAAGGAAAACAGTTTTATAGAAGAAGATGATAAAATTTTCAAGATAGGCTTACTTTTACCCTTGTCTGGGGAATTTTATCAGATAGGCAAATCGCTACTCGATTCTGCACAATTAGCATTAGAAAAAACCAGTAATAAAAATTTAGAATTTTATATTGTAGACACTGGAGAGGAAAGCCAACTATATAAAAATCTATCGTATTTAATTAGTAATGATGTTGACTTAATTCTTGGTCCAATATTCACTAAAACAGTTTTAAAAGTAAAAGAGTACGTAGATGGTCAAAATATACCAATTATAACATTTTCAAATAATTCTGAGGTAAGTGATAGTAATGTCTATGTTTTTGGGTTAACTATTGAAGACGAATTAAGTGGTATTTATGAATATTCAATTGATAGAGGAGTTAATAAATTTGCAGTAATAGTTCCTAATAATGAATATGGAAATAAAGTAAAAAATAAAATTAATGAAATCCATAACATAAATAATAATTCATCTTCGCAATTTATTTTTTATCCAACTAAAGACCCCGACTATTACAAAATAGCTAGAGAAGTTTCAAATTATGATGAAAGAAAATTAGACTTGGATAGTCGAATTAAGCTTCTAGAAGAATTGCAATCTGAATCTTCATTAAATGAATTAAAATTATTGAGAAATAAAGATACTTTGGGTGAGGTAGATTTTGAAGCACTAGTAATAATTGCTCGCTCATTTAGCGAATTAACAAATTTTATTTCAATACTGCCCTATTATGATGTTGATCCAAAAAAAGTTAAATTCATTGGAAATTCTATTTGGGGAAAAGAATTAATCCTCAAAGAACCTTCAATGAAGAATTCATATTTTTCTTCCTTAGACTTGAATGCACGAAAAAAATTTACAAAAGAATATAAAAAGATTTACAAAAATAATCCTCACTCATTAGCTGCTTTAGCTTACGATTTAGTAGGTTTAATCAGCAGCTTAAATGCAGAATATAGCGAAATTACTAAGGAAATTCTTCACTCTGATTTAGGGTATATAGGTATAAACGGGTGGTTTCGTTTTGATGAAAGTGGAAGGGTAGAACGTAAACCTTTAATATTCCATATAGGCAGTGATAAATTTATAATTAAAAATTAATTTTTTATTTTAAATAAAAAATTTGATAGCTTTTTAAATGCAATTGCTCTGTGGCTTATTCTTTCTTTATAGTTAAAATTCATTTCACCAAATGTTTTTTTATAACCTTTTGGAACAAAAATTGGATCATATCCAAAACCATTCTTACCTTTTGGAGGAAATTGAACGTGTCCATAAATCTTACCTTCAAAGACTCTACATTCATGGTTTGGAAAATAGATCGATAAAGCGCAACAAAAAAAAGCTTTTCTACTGGATTTATTAAAAAGATTATTTTTTTGCATTTTCTTTTCTATTTTTTCCATCGCAACATTGAAATCTTTATTCTTACCCGCCCATCTTGCAGAATAGATACCAGGTTCATTATTTAATGATGAAATACATAGGCCACTATCATCAGCTATAGCTGGCAACTTAGATTTTAATGCAGCGTTTTTTGATTTGATAAGAGAATTTTCTCCAAATGTAAGACCATTTTCAATAGGCTCGTTAATTTTAAGTTTTTTAGCAGAAATAGTAGTATAACCCAATGGTTTTAATAAAGATTTAATTTCCGACACTTTTCCAGAATTATGACTTGCTATTACAATATCCTTTAACAACTTATTTGCCTTCAAAAAGTATTTTTTGGGATTGAATTATTTGACCAATACCTGATTTTGCCAATTCAAACATGGAATTAAATTCATTTTCTGAGCAAAGTTTTTTTTCAGATGTCATTTGTATCTCAACTATTTTATTTGTTTCAGTAATGACAAAATTAGCGTCTACCTCAGCATTTTGATCCTCAACAAAATCTAGATCAAGCAACGGAACATTATCAACTATGCCGCAACTTATAGCCGCAAGATTTTCCTTTATTGGATTAGTTTTTATAATCTTTTTCGCTATCATGCTATGAATACATAACTGCAATGCTACAAAAGCACCTGAAATTGAAGCGGTTCGTGTTCCACCATCAGCTTGTATAACATCACAATCAATTAAAATTTGCATATCTTTTAACAAACTAAGATCTGTAACTGCTCTTAACGATCTGCCAATCAATCGTTGTATTTCTTGTGTTCTTCCTGATTGTTTGCCTCTGACAGCTTCTCTGGACATTCTTTCAGATGTTGATCTAGGAAGCATTCCATATTCAGCAGTTACCCACCCTTGCTGAGAATTTTTAAGCCACCTAGGAACATTTTGATCTAAAGACGCGTTGCATAGTACGTGAGTTTCACCAAATTTTATCATACAAGAGCCTTCTGGATATGAGGAAAAATTCGGAATAATTTCAAATTTACGAAGATCAGTAATTTTTCTTGTATTTCTCATAATAATAAATTCACTATACTATGTATTGACGAAAATAATATAGATCATTACATATTCAAAAAAAGATATGGCAAAGGACAAAAAAAAGAATATTTCTGAAAAGAAATCTAAAGAGAATGTTGAAGAAGTTCTAGTAAAGGAAAATGTTGAACATATAGAACTCCAAGAAAAGTTAAAAGAGGCAGAAAATCAAATTTTGCTCTCACTCGCCGATAATGATAATCTAAGGAAGAGATTTGACCGAGAAAAAGAGGATCTCAGTAATTATGTTATTTCTAGTTTCGCAAAAGAAATACTGTCGGTATTGGATAATTTAGAGAGAGCTTTAAAATCTATTGATCTAAATGAATTAAAAAAATCAGATCAAAACATTTCACAGTTTATTGAAGGTATTGAATTAACGGAAAAACAAATAATAACAATTTTTGAAAAGTTCAAAATTGAAAAAATTAATTCTCTAGAGCAAAATTTTGATCCAAACTTGCATCAAGCTATGTTTGAAGTAGAAAATCCTGATAAGCAGCCAGGTATTATTACTGAGGTAGTACAAGAAGGATATCGTATTGGGGATAGGCTTTTAAGGCCTGCCATGGTTGGGGTCGTCAAGAAAAAAGACTAATAATATCAATGGCATAAATTTATTAAAGTTCATTGAATGAAGTAAAAATACTTTCTATTGGGGGTTGCACACAAAAATGGACTACCTATATATAAGACAAATCAAACAAAGAGAATTTTATGGGAAAAGTAATAGGTATAGATCTAGGAACAACAAACAGTTGTATCTCAATAATGGATGGAAAAGATCCTAAGGTGATTGAAAATGCAGAAGGCTCGCGTACAACGCCGTCCATCATAAGCTTTGGTGCTGAAAGTGAAAAACTAGTTGGACAGCCAGCTAAAAGGCAAGGCGTAACAAACCCAGAAAATACTTTTTTTGCCATTAAAAGACTTATGGGACGTTCTTTTGAAGATCCAATGGTTCAAAAAGATTCAGATATGGTACCATTTAAAATTATAAAATCTGAAAATGGTGACGCATGGGTAGAATCTGGAAATGATAAATATTCCCCATCGCAGATTTCTGCGTTTGTATTACAAAAATTGAAAGAAGATGCTGAAAGATATTTAGGAGAAACTGTTGAAAAAGCAGTGATTACCGTACCAGCTTATTTTAACGACGCACAAAGACAAGCCACCAAAGATGCAGGTAAAATAGCTGGACTAGAAGTAGAGAGAATTGTTAACGAGCCCACGGCCGCTGCATTAGCGTATGGCCTAGATAAAAAAGATGGTAAAACAATAGCTGTCTATGATTTAGGTGGAGGAACTTTTGATATCTCAATATTAGAAATTGGTGATGGAGTATTTGAAGTTAAATCGACTAATGGTGATACATTCCTAGGAGGAGAAGATTTTGACTCAAGACTTCTCAGTTATTTAGCTGATGAATTTAAAAAAGAAAATAATATTGATCTGACCCAAGATAAATTAGCTTTACAGAGACTTAAAGAGTCAGCAGAGAAAGCAAAAATAGAATTATCATCTACTTCTCAAACAGAAATCAATCTTCCGTTTATTACGGCAGATCAATCTGGTCCAAAGCACTTAAACATTAAAGTTACAAGAGCAAAACTTGAAACATTGGTCGATGATTTAATTGAGAAAACAATCAAACCTTGTGACGCTGCATTAAAGGACGCAGGCTTAAGTGCTGGTGAAATTGATGAAGTTGTTCTTGTAGGTGGTATGACAAGAATGCCTAAAGTAATTGAAACAGTTAAAAACTTCTTTGGCAAGGAACCCAACAAAGGAGTTAACCCGGACGAAGTAGTAGCTCAAGGAGCTGCTATTCAAGCAGGGATACTTCAGGGTGATGTTAAAGATGTATTATTATTAGATGTCACTCCTCTGTCTCTTGGTATTGAAACTTTGGGAGGAGTATTTACAAAGCTCATTGATAAAAATACGACAATACCTACAAAGAAAAGTCAGGTTTTCTCTACAGCCGATGATAATCAAACGGCAGTAACAATACGTGTATGCCAAGGAGAAAGGGAGATGGCATCAGATAATAAGCTTCTAGGTAATTTTGATCTTGTTGGAATTCCACCGGCACCAAGAGGGGTTCCTCAGGTTGAGGTGACTTTTGATATTGATGCAAATGGTATTGTAAATGTATCAGCCAAAGACAAAGGAACTGGAAAAGAACAACAAATTAAAATTCAAGCATCTGGTGGCCTTAATGAAGAGGAAATTGAAAAGATGGTTAAAGAAGCAGAAGCAAATGCTGAATCTGATAAAAAGAAAAGAGAAACAGTCGATGTAAAGAATCAAGCTGATACAATGGTACACTCAGCAGAAAAGAATCTTAAAGAATTTGGTGACAAAGTCTCAGATCAAGAAAAAAATGCAATTGAGAACGATATTAAAACTTTAAAAGAAGCAATTGCTTCTGATGATATAGAAAAAATTAAAAGTGGCCTTGAGGTGTTAACTCAATCTTCTATGAAATTAGGTGAAGCAATGTATAAAGCTCAACAACAAGATGCTCCTTCGCCAGAAGGTGGGCAAACTAACGGTGAACCCAATGATGCAAAAGAAAACAATGAAAAAGTTGTTGATGCAGAATTTGAAGAAGTTAAAGAAGACAATAAAGAATCGTAAGCAGGTAAGCTTATGTCAAAAAGAGACTATTATGAAGTTCTTGGTGTATCCAAGACTGCTGACGATTCAGAGATAAAAAAATCCTATAGAAAACTTGCAATGAAATATCACCCTGATCGAAATCAGGGAGATGCAGATGCTGAAGTAAAATTCAAAGAAGCTAGTGAGGCATACGCAGTTCTTCAAGATAAAGAAAAAAGGTCTGCGTATGATCAGTTTGGTCATGCAGCTGTCGATGGAAGCTCTGGACAGGGTGGAGGAGGATTCGATTTCTCTTCATCAGCTTTTCAAGATATTTTCGAGGATTTTTTTGGCGGTGATTCATCTTTTTTTGGAGGAAGTAGTAACAGAAGGAGAAAGTCAAACAATCGTGGATCTGATTTAAGATATGATATTACAGTTTCACTTGAAGAAGCCTATAATGGAAAAAAATTCAAAGTAAAAATTCCTACACAGGTTCAATGTGAGATATGTTCTGGTTCAGGAGCATCTAAAGGAAGCCAACCTGTAACATGTCAAACATGTGGTGGAAGAGGTCAAATTAGATCACAACAAGGTTTCTTTTCTATTCAACAAACTTGTCCTACCTGTCAGGGATCAGGCTCAACAATATCTGATCCTTGTGATCCGTGTCGTGGTTCCGGTCGAACTCAAAAAACAAAAAGTCTAATGGTTAAAATACCAAAGGGAGTTGATGATGGATCAAGAATAAGACTAAGTGGCGAGGGTGAGGCTGGTACAAATGGTGGTAAGCAGGGTGATTTGTATATTTTTGTTAATGTCAACGAACATAGTATATTTGCCAGGGAAGATGAAAATCTTTTTGCTGAGGTACCTATTTCAATGATTGATGCCGCTGTTGGTGGATCTATTGATGTACCAATTATAGATGGGGGTAAAGCGAGATTAAAAATACCTCAGGGAACTCAAACAGGAGATCAATTTAGACTTAAATCAAAAGGAATGCCAAATGTAAGAAGTGGCTATCTTGGTGATTTGTATATACAAACTAAAGTTGAAACTCCTGTAAATTTAAACAAAAAGCAAATTGAAATTCTAAAGTCCTTTCAAGAAGTCAGCAATAACGAAGAAAATCCTCTTAGCTCAGCTTTTTTTAAAAAAGCCAGAGATTTCTGGAAAACAAAAAATTAAATACCATTACTTTTTTCTTTATTTGAATTATCTTTAAAAAATGAAAAAAATCAAAGTAATCGTAACGGGTGCTTCAGGCCGTATGGGCAAACAAATTCTAAAGAGGATTATTCAAGATAAATCTTTTGCATTATTTGGAGCAATCGAGAGCGTTGGCCATCCTTCTTTAGGAAAAGATATAGGTAAAATTTTAAAAATTAAAAAAACTGGCATTTTAATAACAGATAATATTATTGAACTGTTTGCAAAAGCTGATGCAGTTATTGATTTTACAGTTCCAACAGCAACATTGGAGCATGCAAAATATTCTGCGCAGGCAAGAATTGTTCATGTAATTGGAACAACTGGGTTCAACAAAAGTCAATTACGTAAAATAGATTTTGCTGCGCAGCATGCTACAATTATTAAATCTGGCAACATGAGTTTAGGTGTAAATTTATTAGAAAGTATTGTAAAAATTGCTTCCTCCAAATTAGATAATTCTTTTGATATAAAAATAAATGAAACTCACCATAAACACAAAATTGATGCACCCTCAGGAACAGCAATAATGCTTGGCAAAGCTGCTGCTGATGGAAAGAATAAAAAATTCGAAAATATAATGAAAATTAATAGTATCAATACAATCGGTAAAAATTTAAGGGATAAAATTGTAATGTCATCCTTTAGAAAAGGTGAAGCCATTGGTGACCATGAGATAATATTCTCATCAAATGATGAAACGATTAAAATTCAGCATATAGCAAAAAATAGGGGTATTTTTGCCAATGGCGCACTTCAAGCAGTAAAATGGGGAATGGGCAAAGAACCAGGCCTTTATTCAATGGCCGACGTTTTAAATATTTAGGACAGTAAGAAATAACTGATGCAAAGGGCTGAACGTGCAACAAAAATAATGGATATATTAAATACAATATATCCTAAAACTCCCATACCTCTAAATCATAGGAACAAATTTGAACTTTTAATTTCTGTTCTATTAAGTGCACAATGTACTGATAAAAGAGTGAATGAAATTACACCAATACTTTTTAAAAAAGCAAATAATGCAGAAAAAATGCAAAAATTATCTCAAAATAAAATATACAAGATTATAAGACCATGTGGCCTAGCCCCCCAAAAGTCCAGTGCAATCTATAGGTTGTCTAAAATATTAGTTAAAAATTTTAATGGCAAAGTACCAGAAAGTTTTGACGAACTTGAGAAGCTTCCTGGCGTTGGGCATAAAACAGCCAGTGTAGTAATGTCACAAGGTTTTGGTCATCCAGCTTTTCCTGTTGATACACATATTCATAGATTAGCACAAAGATGGGGGCTAACTAATGGAAAAAATGTAACGCAAACAGAAAAAGATTTAAAAAAAATCTTTCCAATAGATAGTTGGAATAAACTTCATTTACAAATTATTTTTTACGGAAGAGAGTATTGTGAAGCTAGAAAATGTTTTGGATTGGATTGTAAAATTTGCAAAACCTGTTTTCCCAATAGAAAAAAGCCAGTAAAAACAAAAAAACCTTAATGGATATTTTTATAATAGAGAGTTGATAGTTTGACTGTAACTGCTAGAGTTCTTTCAAAATGAAAAATAAAGTAGCATTGATAATTGGGGCTGGTGATAGTTTAGGTTCGTCAATAGCGAGAGTTTTTGCAGATGATGGATTCACTGTTGTAGTTGCAAGAAGAAATGGTGATAAATTATCCAGTTTAGCTGAAGAAATCAAAAAAAATGGCGGTGAGTGTTTCTTTTATTCTCTTGATGCAAGAAAAGAAGATGATGTCACAAACTTAATTAATAAAATTGAAAGGGAAATCGGAGAGATTTTAGTTGCAGTATACAACATAGGAGCAAACATCAAATACGGTATCTTAGAAACAACATCCAGAAAATATTATAAAGTTTGGGAAATGGCTGCATTCGGCGCATTCCTCATGGGTAGAGAAGTCGCAAAAAAGATGGTTCCTAGAAAAAAAGGAACAATAATTTTTACCGGCGCATCAGCGAGTGTTAGGGGTAAAGAGGGTTTTGCTGCTTTTGCAGGTGCAAAGCATGCGAAACGAGCTCTTACACAGAGTATGGCAAGAGAGTTAGGACCTAAAGGTATTCATGTTGCGCATGTTGTTATTGATGGAGCAATTGATACCCCATGGGTCAATGAGTTGTTTCCCGACTATGTGAAAGAAAAAAAGAAAATTGATGGACTAATGAATCCAGATGATATTGCACAGAACTACTTAATGATACATAATCAACCAAAAAATGCGTGGACTTATGAAATAGATTTGCGTCCTTGGGTGGAAACATGGTAGATATTAAATATGATATTGTAGGAATTGGTAATTCTATCGTCGATGTAATTACAGACGTAGAAGATCAATTCTTGGATGATCATGAATTAAGAAAAGGCCTCATGTCTTTAGTGGACTTAGATGGTATTAAAAATATCTCAGGAAAAATTGATATTAAAAAAACTGTTTCTGGTGGATCAGTTGCAAACTCAATAGTCGCTCTAGCTCAAAATAATATGAGAACAGCTTTTATTGGAAAAGTCGGAATGGATGAGGTTGGTAACGCATTTGTTAATGGCTTAAGTAAAGAAAATGTATTTTTTGCGAATGTCCCTCAATCTAATGAGAGTGAAACAGGGCGATGCTTAGTTATGGTAACCCCTGATGCTCAAAGGACAATGAGTACCTATTTAGGAATATCCCAAAAGCTTAATTCTGATGATGTAAATGAAGATATAATTTCTCAATCAAAAATCACTTATCTGGAAGGATACCTTTGGGACCTAAACGATGCTCAAGTAGCAATCAAAAAAGCGACAAAGGTAGCTAAGGAGAATAATAAAATTGTAGCCTTTAGTGTATCTGACGTATTCTGCATCGAGCGTTTTAAAGAAAGCTTTTTAAGTTTAATTGATGAGGATGCTGACATTATTTTTGCGAATGAAGAGGAAATGAAATCTCTATTAGGCACATCAGACTTGAACGAGAGCATAAATATTATTAAAGATAAGAATAAAATTTTTGCTATTACACTCGGTGAAAAAGGGGCAATGATTGTAAATAATGAAGAGGTAATTAAAATTGAACCCCAAAAAATAGATAATCTTGTTGATACAACAGGAGCCGGCGATCTATTTGCGGCAGGATTTTTACTAAAATATATTCAAGGACAACCCCTTGAAGAATGTGGCAAAGAAGGAGTTGAGTTTGCTTCAAAGGTAATACAAATCTATGGGGCTAGATTATAAAATTCAGCCATCTAAAATTTTATCAATTTCATTAATAACTGCATTAGTAGTTATTAAATTTATATCATCGCCACCAAAACTCTGAGACGCAATAAAATCGATATTAGTAAATTGATCGTTTGTAAATTTAATTGCGCTTACTGGACCACAGATTTTCAATAACGGACACATGTTGGTTGAAAGCATTTGTCCTGTTCCGCTATCATTAGTAATAGCGATATCTAGATAATAAGTTGATGCCATTACAACTTCAATTCCTGAATAATTTTTAATTTCTTCTTCAGGAAAAAGTGGTTTATCTAACATATAAACTATACTTTTACGGAGATTTTGTTCTTCCGGGCCCAGAAAAAAAACTATAGTAAATCCTTTTTTTTCATAAAATTTAGCTACTTCTAAATACTTGTGAATTGGCCATATTTTTCGAACTTCATGTGAACCAGGAGCAATGCCAATATATTTTTTACTTGGATCAAATAATTTTTTTAAAGTTTCTATAAGTGATTGAGGAATATCTAATGCAAATTCTTTATTATTTTTAAATTCTGAAACTAAATCCAGCATTTCGAATATACTTTTGATATAAAACTTTCTTCCTTTTCTAATTTCTTTAGGTTTTAAGTTAGAAAAGAGCCAATTGGCTGTAGATGAAATGAATATTTTCGCTTTTAGTCTTTTTAAAGCAATAGTTCTGAGTACTGCTTTTTGTGTATCAATAATAATATCAAATTCTTCATGATTTAAGTTATAGGCTTTAGAAATTTTATTCCAAAAAAAAGGACTTAGTTTTGCTTTTTCCCATATTTTATCGATATGGTTTAAGGTAAACTTTTTTAGTCTTTGATTATACTCCGTATAGATTGTATCAGTCATCCAATGGATTTCATAATTTGGAAATCTATCTTTAAGTTGATAAATTATTGGCAATTTTAAAATGCCATCTCCAATTTGCTCTCCATTACTGAAGATTAAAACTTTTTTCATTGGTTTAATTTTGAGTCGTATCTTCTGAAACTTTTATTATTAGTTTTCCCTCATTTTCTCCTGAAAATAACTTTTTAATAGAGTGTTCTGCATTCTCTAAACCAGGAACTATGTGGTTTTTATATTTAATTTTTCCCTCTTTGATCCAAGTTGTAATATCTTGGTAAGCTTCTATATATCTTTGAAAATAGTCAAAAACAATGAAACCTTTGAGCTTTATTCTTTTGATTAATAAATTTCCCCATGCTGGTCCTGGAACTAATGATTCAGCGTTATAACCAGATATTAAGCCGCATAAACTTATTCTTCCATTTATATTCATTCTTGTGAGAACGGCATCCGTAATGGGTCCTCCAACATTTTCAAAATAAATATCAACTCCATCAGAGCAAAGATCTTTGAGTCTTTTTCTAATATTTTCTGTTTTGTAATTTATTGCTCCATCTATACCAAGATCATTTACTAACCACTGACACTTCTCATCAGAGCCGGCAATACCTATAACTTTACATCCCTTTATTTTCCCAATTTGGCAAACTATTGAACCTACAGCACCAGCTGCAGCTGAAACGACTAATGTTTCGCCTATTTGAGGTTTTGTAATATCTAGTAAACCAAAATAAGCAGTCATGCCTGTCATTCCCAAAATACTCATATAGCTATCTAGTGGGAACCCAGTACCTTGTGGTATTTGTCTAACACCTTTGCCGTTAGTGATAAAATATTCTTGCCATCCACCCATACAATTAACAAATTCACCTTCTTTAAATTTCTGATTTTTTGATTTCTCAACTATACCTATTGTTCCACCCCTCATAACATCACCTGTTTGCATTGCATCAACATAGGAAGAACGTCCACTCATCCATCCTCTATTAGCTGGATCTAGTGATAAATAAATATTCCTAATCAAAAGCTCATTTTCATTTAATTCAGGAACAGAAGTTTCTTCCATTACTAAATCACCCTCTTTGATATCTCCTACTGGAAAATTTTTTAGTATCCATTGTTTATTAATCATGTTTTTTCCCCCATCATTTTTTTTAAATTTACTTGAGGCATGTCTACAATTACACAAGTAGATGTAGCTGTAACTACAGTTCTATTGTTTTGTTCAAGTCTTCCTTCTAGAAAAGCAATATTTTTCCCTGATTTAACTACTTGTCCATATCCTATTACTTTTCCTGGTTTTGTAGGATATAGAAAATTAGTTTTTAGTTCTATGGTTGGTGGTCTTTTCTTAAAATGATTTTGAAAGATAAAGGCAAGAGCAGTAGCGTCATCAACCATCCCACTTACAATACCTCCTTGAACATCACCTGCAGGATTACAATATTTTTGCTCTACTTCAAATTCCATTTTAATACTTCCAGCATCAGTATTTACTTCAAGAACTGTCATATTGAATAAATTAAATAATTTATTTTTATTAAATAATTTTACCAGTTCTTCATCTGAAATCTTACTTGTCATTATAAATTACTCTTAATTAGATTTTTCTGGAAAAACCATTGGACCTAAAGGTCTGCCAGCCAGTAAATGGAAGTGAAGATGAGGTACTTCTTGATGTGCATCATTTCCAGCGTTCGCGATCACTCTATAACCATTTCCTCCAGAATTTTCACTAATACCCAACATATCTGCAACTTTCGCAATGGCACGATTAAACCCTATAATTTCATTATCACTAGCGTTTAAACTAAAGTCATTAATGTCTAGATAGTTTCCCTTAGGAATAATTAATGCGTGAGAGGG
This sequence comes from Pelagibacteraceae bacterium AG-461-B04, assembly GCA_003211835.1. Lineage (GTDB taxonomy): Bacteria > Pseudomonadota > Alphaproteobacteria > Pelagibacterales > AG-422-B15 > CACNXQ01. The sequence continues at coordinate 23,798 of QCRN01000009.1, forward strand.
CGCTTGAGGTCTTATATCTTTAAAAGAAAGTACAAAGTCATCTTCATAAATTTTATCACAGGGAATTTCTCCTCTTATTATTTTAGCAAATATATTATCTTTGTCGTAACTCATTCTTTACGTAAACCTGTTTTACCTTCCCTGCTTTCTAGTTCGGCATATATTTGGTCCGCTGTAATATCAAATTTTTTCCAAAGTACAAGCAAATGATATATGAGGTCAGCAGATTCATATATTATTTGTTTCGTATTATCTTGCTCTGCAGCTTCAACAGTTTCAATAGACTCTTCTTTTAATTTTTCAATGCATTTCATTTTACCTTCAGACAAAAGCTTTGCTGTGTATGATTTAGAGGGGTCTTCTTTTGAGCGTTTTTCAATAGTCTCAAATAAACGAACAAGAACATCAACTTTATTAACCATTATTCGTAACCTTCAACAATAGCAAAAAGTCGATCCTTATCTTCACCAAGTAATTTTTTTGCCTCTTGATATTCTTTGCTGTTATAAGCTTTTTTTGCATTATCAAATGAGGAGTATTCTACTACCACATTTCGTTCGTACTCTTTTCCTTCAGTAATAACTTGACTTCCTCCACGCACTAAAAATCTCCCATCATATTTTTGCACTGCTTTAGAAGCTAGTTCAGAATACATCTTTTGTTTTTCGGGATGAAGTACATTTACTTTTGCGATCCAATAACCTTTCATGATTAGATCCTAACTGGAATATTATTATCAGCAAGATATCTTTTGACTTCGCCTATACTGTATTCACCAAAGTGAAAAATAGAAGCAGCAAGTAATGCACTTGCCTCACCCTCGAGAATTCCATCAAGAAGATGGTTCAAGTTACCAACTCCACCTGACGCAATAACTGGTATATTAACTTTTGATGTAACAGCTTTTAATAGTTTGTTGTCAAACCCACTTTTTGTTCCATCTCTATCCATTGATGTAAGCAATATTTCTCCAGCGCCTAGTTTTGCCACTTCATTACAGTAATTAACAACATCAATGTTGGTCATTTTTCTCCCACCATGAGTGAATACTTTCCATTGATTTTCAGCAGTTTGCTTTGCGTCTACAGCTATTACGATTGTTGATGAACCATACTTGTTTGCAGCTTCAGCTACCAGATCAATATTATCCACTGCTGCAGTATTTATTGACACTTTATCTGCTCCAAAATGAAGTAAACGTGAGATGTCATCCAAACTCCTGACACCACCACCTACAGTAAGTGGTATGAAACAATTCTCAGCTGTTTTTTTTACCACTTCTAGCAAAGTGTCTCTATTATCACTTGAGGCAGTAATATCTAAAAAACAAAGCTCATCGGCGCCTTCAGCATTATAGATTATAGCTTGTTCAACTGGATCTCCTGCGTCAACTAAATCGATGAAATTAACCCCTTTAACAACTCTGCCATTATCGACATCTAAACAGGGTATAATTCTTTTTTTTAACATTATTTACTTAATATTTTTAATGCGTCTTTAATATCAATGTTTTTGTCATAAATTGCTTTACCAACAATAACACCTTTCATTTGAGAGTAGTTTTTACCTTTGATATTTTTTATGTCATCGATTGAGGATACGCCACCTGAAGCAACACACAAAAAACTCGTAATTTTCATAATATTCTCCAGCATATCAAAGTTAATTCCTTTTTTCATTCCATCTCTCATCACGTCTGTACATATAATTGAATTTATTTGCAAACCTTCAATCGATAATAAAAATTTCTCAAGATTAATTGACTTAACTTCACTCCAACCACGAAGCGCAATTTGCTCATTCTTAATATCTAAAGCAATAGATATTTTGTTTGGATATTTATGAACAGCAGTTTGAAGTAATTCATAATCTTCAAATGCTGCTGTTCCAAGTATTACATTTTGTATGCCAATATTGATTAAAGTTTCAACTGAATTTATATTTCGAATACCTCCACCAAATTGCAATTTCAATTTTGTTTTTAACCCGATCTCTTCAATTGACTTTAAATTTTCTGATTGACCTGCCAGAGCTCCATCCAAATCTACACAATGAAGCCAGGTTATTCCTAGATCTTCAAATAACTTAGCCTGATCTAAGGGTGAATTATTATAAGTGGTGGATTTATTAAAATCGCCCTGAATAAGGCGTACACATTTACCATCTTTCATATCGATAGCAGGAAATAAGATCATTATGGTCTCCACTCTAAAAAGTTGTAAATTATTCTTTTCCCATTTATATGGCTTTTTTCTGGGTGGAATTGTGTACCACATATATTTTCTTTGCAAACTGCCGCTGTAATTTGATCAGGGTATTTCGTTGTGGCGATAGAATGTTCACTTTTTTGATTCTGAAAATAAAAACTGTGAACAAAATAAAAATCTGACCCTTGCTCACAACCATCAAATAACTTGTGATCCGAGAACCTTATCTCATTCCATCCCATGTGAGGAATTTTGTATTCTTGAGGAGATACAATCCTCGTTACTTCACCTGGTATCCAGCCAAAACCCACGTGTGTACCAAACTCATATGAAAGATCAGCCAATAACTGCATACCCACACATATTCCCATAAAAGGGACCTTGTTTTTTAAAACTGAAACTTCAAGTGATGCATGCAAACCTTCAATGTTGAAAATTGCATTTTTACAATCACCGAAGGCACCTACACCAGGTAAGACAATCTTATCAGCTGACTGGATCTCTTTAGGATCATTGGTCACAACAATATTGTAAGGATTGCTTAATTCTGAATTTACGTTTTCAAAAGCCTTATGAACAGAATGTAAATTTCCTGAACCGAAGTTTATTATAGCTAAATTCATTTACTAAATTCTTTAATAGTATCTAAGACTTCCTCAACATGATTTTTAACTTTTACTTTTCTCCATATTTTTAGGATCTTGCCGTTTCTGTTCACAAGAAAAGTAGATCTTTCAATTCCTTTGTAAATTTTTCCGTACATACTTTTATTAACCCAAACTCCAAATTTTTCACAAATTTTTTCACTCTCATCAGAAAGAAGATTAAATTTTAATTTATATTTTACAGCAAATTTACTTTGACGTTGAACTGAGTCTTTTGAAATTCCAAAAACTGAGGTCTCGAGCTTATTGAACTTTTTTAAATTACTTTGGAATTCACAAGACTCCTTTGTACAGCCTGGAGTATCCGCTTTTGGATAAAAATAAATAATAGTCATTTCTTTAGTTGGAAATTTAACTGAGACACCCTCTTGGTTATTAAGCCTAAAAGATGGAAGTTTTTGACCTTCTTTTAGCATGATTATAGTTGGCCTTTTGTAGATGGCACTATGTTACCTTCACGTTCATTTACTTGAACTGCTATTCTTAAACTTCGTGCAAGAGCTTTAAAGCATGACTCAATGATGTGGTGATTGTTTTCTCCATAAATATTCTCAACATGTAGAGTTGTTCCACTTGCCTGCGCAAATGCCTGAAACCATTCTTTAAAAAGCTCTGTATCAAAGTCACCTTGTGACGAAGTAATTTTAGGAGCACTAAATTTTACATTCCATATTAAGTAAGGACGATTGGAAAGATCAAGAGCAACCCTTGAGAGTGTTTCGTCCATTGGTATGTAAGAATGAGCATAACGATTAATACCTTGTCTATTGCCTAAGGCTTTTGATAAGCATTCACCTATTGCAATGCCAGTGTCTTCTGTTGTGTGGTGGTAATCAATATGCGTATCACCTGTAGCCTTAATATTCATGTCGATTAATGAATGCTTTGAAAGTTGTTCCAACATGTGATCAAGAAAACCTATTCCAGTTTTCACGTCATACAAACCTGTGCCATCAATGTTGATATCAACGTTAATGGAAGTTTCTTTTGTCTCTCTTTTATAATTTGCAGTTCTCATATCAAATCCAATCGGTTTTTATCAATAAATTACTGATTTATCTATAAAAAATATAATATTTGGTCAATAAATAGCCTTGAAGTTATGAAATAAATAGCCACATGACTTATATAATGGAAAATCAACAAAATACGTCTTGGCACGGGACTACCATCATCAGTGTTCGTAAGGGTAATCAAGTAGTCGTTGCTGGAGATGGACAAGTCAGTTTAGGCAACACTGTTATTAAAGGTACGGCACAAAAGGTAAGAAAGATTGGAGATGGAAGTGTTATTGCTGGCTTCGCAGGAGCGACCGCTGATGCATTTACCTTGTTTGAAAGACTAGAAGCAAAACTAGAAAAGCATCCAAAACAATTAACGAGAGCTTGTGTTGAACTTGCAAAAGATTGGAGAACTGACAAGTATCTTAGAAGGTTGGAAGCACTTCTTACTGTTGCTGACTCGTCAACTTCATTGCTCATTACAGGTATGGGTGACGTGTTGGACCCTGAAGGATCTGTCATTGGTATCGGCAGTGGTGGCAACTATGCATTGTCTGCAGCAAAAGCACTTATCGATAGTGATTTAACCGCTGAGGAAATTGCTCTAAAGTCACTTAAGATTGCAGGAGAAATTTGTGTTTTCACTAACAACAATATTACTCTAGAAAAATTAGAAATTTAATCATGCAAGCGTTTTCACCTCGAGAAATAGTTTCTGAATTGGATAGATATATTATTGGTCAAGATGATGCTAAGAAGTCAGTTGCTATTGCACTAAGAAACCGATGGAGACGACAACAACTTCCTGAAGACATGAGAGAGGAAGTTCTTCCAAAAAATATTTTAATGATTGGTCCAACTGGTATTGGTAAAACAGAGATCTCTAGAAGACTTTCGAAACTGGCTCAAGCGCCTTTTATGAAAGTTGAAGCAACAAAGTTTACGGAAGTCGGTTACGTTGGGAGAGATGTAGAGTCTATTGTGCGTGACTTGATTGAAATTGCAATCACGATGGTACGCGAAATTAAAAGAAAAGAAGTTAAAGCAAAAGCGCAGCTGGCAGCTGAAGAACGAGTGTTGGACTCATTAGTTGGTCCTGGTGCTGGACCTACTACACGTGAAAGTTTTAGAAAAAAATTAAGGAACGGTGAGCTTGAAGAAAAAGAAATAGAAGTATCGGTTCAAGATACTGGATCCTTTCCAACAATTGATTTGCAAGGAGGACAGGGAGCCGGTGTTGGCATGATTAATCTTAACGACATGCTAGGCAAGGCAATGGGTCCAAAAACAAAAAAGAAGAAAATGACTGTAGGAGATTCATACGAGACACTTGTAAATGAAGAGTCGGATAAACTTATTGATACAGATCAAATCGTAAATGAGGCAAAAAAAGCAGTTGAAGATAATGGTATCGTGTTTATTGATGAAATAGATAAAGTCTGTGCACGTAGTGAGAGAGTGGGTGGTGATGTATCTCGAGAGGGCGTTCAAAGGGACCTTCTTCCACTAATTGAAGGCACAACTGTCAACACGAAACACGGAACTATAAAAACAGATCATATTCTATTTATCGCTTCAGGGGCTTTTCAACTATCGAAACCATCAGATTTACTCCCCGAATTACAAGGAAGGCTGCCTATAAGGGTAAACTTAAAGGCATTAACACAAGAGGACTTTAAACGTATACTCACTGAACCGAAGTATAGTTTGATCAAGCAATATGAAGCATTAATGGGAACTGAGAATGTCAAAATTAACTTCAGTAAGGATGGAATTGACGCTATTGCAACTCTTGCTGTTGATATAAATTCGACGATCGAAAATATTGGGGCACGAAGACTTCATACAATTCTTGAGCGAGTTTTAGAAGACATTAGTTTTTCCGCAGCTGATAAAGGTGGAGAGAATATTACAATAGACGCAAAGTATGTAAAAAGTAATGTTAGCGAACTATCTAAGGATACAGATTTATCTAAATTCATTCTTTAAGCAATGTCTTTAAAAGAAAAAAAAACATATATTAGTAAATTGAAAATACGCTATTCAGAAGTTGATAGACAGAATATTGTTTATAACTCTCACTACCTAACTTATTATGACATTTCCTTGAGTGAGATGCTTGATAGTTTATTTGACCAAGAAGAATATATTAAGGAAACTAATAATGAGTTTCATACAGTTGCGGCTCAATTAAATTTTAAAAATCCAGCAAGACTAAATGACGAAATAAGCATTTACACAGCAATTAAAAAAATTGGAAATTCAAGCATTACATTTGCGCAAGAAATATATAGAAATGGATCTGATGAATTGATAAATGAGGCTGAAATTATCTGGGTTAATACTAATCAAGATGAAATGAAGCCAGCATCTATTCCAAAAGATTTAAAAAATAAGTTTGGTAAATATATATTAAATTAGTCAGTCGTAGCTGCCAAAAGCCAATTAGACCCTTTTGATTTTTGATTTTTCTCGAAAGTCCAGACATCAGTTATTTTCTGGACTTGATTCAAGCTTCCTGAAATAACTTCATCTTTATTATTCTTTATACATGTAATCATTTCAGAAATAAATCTCACACTAACTTCCATAGGATTTTTCTTTAAATCTTTATGAACAATTTCAGACTTTTCAATACCGATAAAATTAAATTCTACTGATTCACTTTTACTATTACGCTCATCTATCACAGATGAAAAGCTGTCCATAACATCGCTTGATAAGAGAGGCTTTAAAGCTTCTTTATTACCATTCTCAAAGTTAGTTACAATAGTCTCATAAGCATTAGATGCACCTTTAAGGAAATCATCCTTGTCAAACCAACCATCCTCTCTACTTGGCGCGTCAGTTTCAGATTTGATTTCTATAACTTTCTCAGTTTGAGTTTGTTGAGGAGTTTCGTAATTGAATGAAGACTTGTCGGTTTTCTCATGACCTGTTCGTCTTCCCAGAACACTTCTTAAACGCAACAAAACTATACCAGCTATGATTGCTAGTATTAATATATCTAAGTATTGAAATGCTTCACTCATATGTACAAATATTATAAGATCCTTATTTAGGTATTTAAACTAAAGTTTCAACATTTATAGCTATTTTGTTTCTATTATTACTCATTATATTTATCGTAATTCCAGTCATAGAGATTAGTCTCTTTATTGAAATTGGCAGTTTTATTGGTTCATTTAACACAATATTGCTAATTTTTACAACTGCATTGATTGGAGTTTATTTTGTAAGGCAACAAGGAATCAGTACCTATTCTAAGTTATATAATCAACTACAGAATCAAGAGGCCCCAATTCAAACTATGTTTGAAGGGTTGGTGATATTAATATCTGGAATTTTGCTAATCACTCCAGGCTTTTTCACAGACGCATTAGGGTTTCTTGGACTCATCCCCCTAACAAGAGTAATTTTCATAAAGATAGTAGCGAACTCTGTTCTTTCTAGATATGGTATGAAAAATCATAGTTCAGATGATGAATCCATCGAAGGAGACTTTGAAGAAATTAATGACGATGAGGATAGAATAAAATAATGGATGTATCTGCAAAAATAATAACACAATTTGTAAAAGACTTATCATTTGAAAACCCCATGGGACCTGGTGCATTTCAAAAAGGAAGTGAAAGGCCTGCCATCAATGCAAATGTTGATGTGAAAGCTGCTAATAGAAAAGATACTGATATTTATGAAGTTGAGTTAAACATTAATATTAGTGCTAAGCGTGAAGATAAAAATATTTATATTATAGATTTAAAATATGTAGGTTTATTTGAAATTAAAAATCTTACAGAAGATATAAAGGAAGCTTATCTATTAGTTGAGTGTCCAAGGCAACTGTTTCCTTTTGCAAGACGCATTGTATACGATATGCATGCAGATGGATCTTTGCCTCCTCTAATGCTTGACCCTGTTAATTTTGCTGATCTTTATGAAAAAAGAAAAAAGATAAATTAATAAGTTACAAGCCTTGGTTTGCCGTCCACAACATCAAATACAGGTTCAACTTTTGGAATCTCAGTGATCGATTTATCTTTCATTGAATGCAACAATGTTTTGGTATTTTGAAAGTCTCTAATCAGTTCAAGATTTTTTATTGTTGGCATTATCATGGGGAACTCACCGGACTTATATAAATCGAGTGCAACTTTAGGCTCCAACCAGCGACTTTCAACCCCCTCTAAACCGTCATGTGTAGCTAGTTGGTTAGGACAACAAGCAATAAAAAACCTGGTACTATATCTTCTTTTTTCAATCATTGGTGTAATCCAATGGGAGATATATGCTATTTCACTGGTTGATAATGTTAGATCAAATTTATCGATTAATTCTAAGAAAACATCTTTGCCTTCGAGCAATTTTTTTTTGTATTGATTAATAATTTCTAATTCAGAACTAGTAAGATTACCTAGGTTTATTTTTCTTTTTTCGTTGTCAGCAAGAAGTATACCACTCTCTTCAAAACATTCTCGTATGCAGGCAATCCAATAAATTAATCCACCAGATTTTAATCCAAGTCTTCTTGAAGCCTCTTCATCATTTAATGATGGACTGTACTCATTTATATTTTTGATATCATCGCTGCTATCAACTTTTCCTCCAGGAAATACCCATGCTCCTCCAAAGTTTGTTTTCATAGCACGCTTAATCATAAAAACTTCTATTTTAGAATTATGATCTCTAACTAATAAAACAGTTGCTGCTGGTATTAATGGTTGCTTACTTTCATTCGTATTTGATAATGTGTGATTAATTTTATAGTTTTGATAATCATTCATTATTATATTGCTCTTTTTTCTTCCAAATGGAGTTTTCACCAAGTGTCTCAACAAAAGCTTTGTGCAACTCTTTATCGTCGTCTGTTAGTCTTGTTGCGAGTTCTCTATTTTGAATCTTTTGAATATCAAAATTTGACTCAGAACTAGCTTTTTGATTATTAACGTTTAGATCAAGACTCAGCTCACGGGCATCCATGAGTTCTATGTAAACTCTTGCGAGAAGTTCCGTGTCAATTGTAGCTGAGTGTATTTCTCGCTCTTTATTGTCGATGGAAAATCTCTTACATAAAGCATCTAGCGACACGCTTTGACCAGGAAACTTTTCTCTTGCAATAGAAACTGTATCCACTTTTTTATTTTTGATACTTTCTTTCCCACATGCGCTAAGTTCATGGTTTAAAAAGCCGATGTCAAAATCAACATTGTGCGCAATGATCGTATCTTGTCCAACAAAGTCGAGAAAATCGTCAGCAATTTTTTCAAACAACGGCTTATCTTTTAAAAACTCATAACTCAGTCCATGAACTTTAAAAGAGGCTTCTGGGACGTCCCTCATTGGGTTTATATATTGTTGATAAACCCTACCTGTCGGCAGAAAATCAACCAATTCAATGGCTGCAATTTCAATCACTCTATGACCCTCAGAAGGTCTCAGACCTGTAGTTTCTGTATCTAGAACGATTTCTCTCATTTCTTATAGAAGGCTTTCCATGCTTTAGGATTAATCAATTTTATTTTAGATACAACATCTTTTACTTCGAGTTTTGTCTCATCTAAAGTTTGATCTGTTGAGATTATGTAGTCTGCTTTCTTTAATTTTTCTCGGTCTGGCATTTGTTGATTCTTTATCGAGTTAAAAATTTCTAAAGGCACCTTTCTTTCTGTGACCACTCTTTCTTTTTGTTTGTCTTCTGATGCTGTCACCACAACGGAAACATCGATATACTTTTCTCCACCTGTTTCAAATAATAGAGGGATATCCAGAATACATCCTGGGCTATCTTCGCTTATTAATTTCTCAATGTATACGATTTGATACCGTCTGGTAGCTGGATGAACAATTTTTTCAAGATCTCTAAACTTCTCAGGTTCTTTATTAAGTATGTCTCTAAGCGCAATTCGATTTACTTTTCCCTCTGATTTAGTTCCAGGAAAAGACTCTTCAATTTTGTTAATTACTTCTTCATCGTTTTCATAAATATAGTGAACGGTGTCATCTGCATTGTAGAGGCCAAAACCATACTCGGTAAACATCTTAGCGACTGTAGATTTTCCCATGCCAATGGATCCTGTTACACCTATTAACAACATTACACACTCTCCAATAGTGATATTAATTCGCCACTAACACCCACTTTAATTTCATGCCATATCTGAAAAGAGCAAGCCGCTTGTTCAATTAACATGCGTAATCCATTTTGAACTTTTAAACCTTTTGCTTCCGCTTGTTCTAAAAAACTGGATCGCTTAGGGTTATAAATTAAATCATAAATAAATGTTTCCATTCCTATATTTTCAAAACTCAAAATATTATTACGCTCTCCTTCCTTTTGCCCAAGGCTAGTTGTGTTAACAATGAACGATGAGGAGTTAGCGTAATCATCCAGTTCTTCTGTGCTAACGGGACTTGAATTTATTGATAAATCATCAAGCAAAATCGCTGCTTTTTCAGGTGTTCTGTTAAACAATCTCACATGGCCCCCCAATTCATTTAACGCATGAACGACAGACCTGGCGGAGCCCCCGGCCCCCAGAACAAGTGTCTTTTTGTTAGTAATATTTTCTTCTATTGTTTTCTTATCTAAAGAATTAATGAAACCAACTGCGTCAGTATTGTCAGCGTTTATTTTGTCAGAGCTTAGGGTAAGAGTATTGGCTGACCTGAGTTTTTTTGAAACGTTAGATGTTTCATCGCTAATATTGAACGCGAGTTCTTTGAGGGGGACTGTGACATTTAACCCTTCATAACCTTCTACCCTAAGGTTGTTGATCTGCTCTTCAAACTTATTTGGATCTACGTTTATTTTCTCGTATGGCTTTGTATCTAGCCCCAATTCCCCAATCCAATGATTATGAATAATCGGTGAAAGACTGTGGTCAACTGGAAAACCTATAACCGCCGTTCTGTCAGTGGTCATTGTTTTCAAACAACATGCCGTTGTCCCATAAAAATTGTGTTAATGGTATCATTGATATTCCTTGAATTGAAAATAAATCACTTCCGACACGCTCAAATAATTTTATACCTTCTTCTTCAATTGCATAAACCCCGACTAAGCCAAGTATCTTTTCATCAACACTCTCTAAGTATTCTTTGATGACTTCTTCATCAAGTATTCTCATTTTCATTTTTCCTCTATCAATATGTTTCCATATTATATTGTTTTCTTTAGCTACTACTGTTGTTGTTATAAGTGTGTGTTCCTTTCCACTCATGCTCTTTAGTTGTTCGTGAGCTTCATCAAAGTTTTTTGCTTTATTAACCAGCTTACCATTTAGGTCCAATCCTTGATCGGATCCTATAATTAATCCATCGTTTGATATGGATGCCTTTAAAGCCTTCATCTCAGCCAGCTTTGTAACAATTTCTTCTGGTGAACTTTCAGACATGGATAGTTTAATTTCATCCTCATCAACACCATGATCAACTGCTTTAAATTTTATTTTGGCGTTTGTTAGCAGTCTTGCGCGTGTTTGACTTTTAGACGCTAGTGTTATTTGTGTGTTCATAAGCTATTAACAACCTGAGTAGTCAGTGTGGATATATATTATATCTTTACTGTTTTTAAACATTTACAATATTTTGGCCTTTTTATCCTATATTTTCTTGCTTTTCATCCACCTGTGGATAATGCCTCAACTATTGTTCTACCTTGTGGGTAATGTCACAAATGCTTTAAATGTCACTATTAAAAGCATGTATTGATTTGTGGGCAAGTAAGAGGTTTTTATATATACACATCATCACAGGTACATAAACTAATACTACCTTATATATATATTATATGAGTATTCTTATAGAAACACTAAAAGGCAAAAAGACAAAAACCCCTATTTGGTTAATGAGACAAGCAGGAAGACATTTGCCTGAATATATTAAAGTAAGACAAAAATACAAAGACCTTATGGAAATGTTCCTCGATCCTGAGGTGGTGACCAAGATCTCACTTCAACCCGTAGAACGATATGGGATGGACGCATGCATAATGTTTTCCGATATATTAATGATTCCCTATGCATCTGGATGCGATGTTAGCTTTAAAGAGGGTGTGGGTCCCCAAGTTAAATTTGATGAGAAGTTTAATTTTGCATCACATAAGTTGGACCCAGTTATAAAAGGCATTGAAAACATCAAAAAGGCATCCGAAGTTCCCTTAATAGGGTTTGCAGGAGGACCCTGGACAACGTTGTTATATTGTTTGTTTGATAAAGAAGAAAGATCACAGATGAACAAAGGCCTCATTCATAAAAATGAAAAAAGAATAAACACTCACATCGAAGATCTAACTGACATAATTTCTAATTACGCAGTACAACAAGTAAATGCGGGCATTGATGCATTTCAAATATTTGAGTCTGCAGCTGAAGATCTTGAAGATGAATATCTTGATCGATGGTGCCTTAAACCTACACAAAAAATTATTCATTCGATAAAGAGTAAAACAGACATACCTGTTATTGGATTCCCAAGAAAAACAAGTGAGGAGGGGTATGTGAAATATTCAAATATAGATAAACTTGATTGTATAAGCTTAGATTACGATTTTAATTTGGATCATATCAACAAACTAAATCCGGATGTTGCCTTTCAAGGAAACCTAAACCCAGTAGCCTTATTGGCAGAGAATAATATCTTGCAAGAAGAGGTGGATAAAATATTAATTGCTTTTAAAGATAGAGCACATATTTTTAATCTTGGGCATGGAGTGTCACCAAACACCTCAATTAAGAAAGTAGAAGAACTTGTAAACATAATAAGAGGAAAATGAAAACAGCTGTTGTACTATTTAATTTGGGCGGACCCGACAAACAAGAAAGTGTGAAGCCTTTTCTGTTCAACCTTTTTAACGATCCAAACATATTTAAGTTACCCAATCCGTTTCGCTTCTTATTAGCAAAATTGATATCGACCTTGCGAACAAAGGAAGCAACTGAAATATATTCCGAAATTGGAGGTAAATCACCAATTCTGGACATCACAAACGATCAGGCCATTGTACTTGAAGAGACCTTAGCAAAACAAGGCATGTCTTCCAAGGTCTTTGTGTGCATGCGTTACTGGCATCCCATGACGGCCGAAATCGTTAAAGAGGTGAAAGATTACAATCCAGATAATATTTTCTTACTTCCTCTTTATCCTCAATACTCAACCACAACCACCAAATCTTCTTTAGATCTTTGGTTTAAAGAGGCAAAGAAACAAAACTTATTAGTCCCGACAAAATATACTTGCTGTTATCCGATGGATAAGAAATTCATTGAGTCTCATCAGCGTTTAATACAAAAGAAAATAGATCACATTAAAGATAAAAAGATCAGGATTTTATTTTCTGCTCACAGCCTGCCCGTTTCAATTATTAAAGGCGGTGATCCATATCAATGGCAGGTTGAACAAACTGTAAGTGCTGTCATGACCGGACTTAAAGGACACGACGATCACGTATTAGCTTATCAGAGCAAGGTGACACCTGTTAAGTGGCTAGAACCAGCTACTCCAAGTGAGATTGAAAAAGCAATTAAAGAAGATGTAGCAATTATTATTGTTCCGATTGCTTTTGTTTCAGATCATTCTGAAACTTTAGTTGAGCTTGATATTGAATATAAAGAAATGGCGGATGAAATGGGTTACAAACATTATTTTCGTTCAGAGTCTTTAAACATTGATTCTGTATTTATAGAAAGTTTAGCTGAAATAGTTACCAAATCAGATCAGACGAGCAATGTAAATATTGCTGAAAAAATTTGTCCAACGACATTTAAACGCTGCTACCATCAAATATAATGAATAGTATTTTTTTATATAATTTATTTTTGAGTTTGCACATCATCAGCGTGATCGCATGGATGGCTGGACTTTTATATTTACCAAGACTTTTTGTTTACCACTTTACAAAAGAAATAAGCTCTGAATCATCTGAGACCTTTAAATTAATGGAAATACGTTTGCTCAGAATAATTATGAATCCTGCTATGATATTTTCCTGGTTATTTGGTATAGCTCTTATATCCATATTGGGTGTGGAGTCATTAAGCGCGCTTTGGCTCCAGCTAAAAGTAGTTTTTGTGCTGCTTTTATCAGGAGTTCATGGCTACTTAGCTAAAATTACAAAGGAATTTCAGCAAGACAAGCGGGCAAGATCAGAGCGTTTTTATAGAATAATTAACGAATTTCCCACTGTTTTGATGATAATTATTGTTTTTTTAGTAATATTTAAGCCAATTTAAAACTTGCCAGATTCAAAAATTAAAGCTAGAAGTCACTTTCTTTTACACTTCCAAAAAAAACTTATCAAAAATCAAAAACAGTATGAGCTTAAAATTAAGAGAACTTAAGAAAAAAACCCCACAAGAGCTTCTAAAATACGCTGAAGAAACGGGTGTTGAAAACGCAAGTTCTATGCGTACTCAAGATATGCTGTTTGAGATACTACGATCTCTCGCGGCAAACAAAAAGGATATAGATGGAGAAGGTGTTCTTGAGGTCCTACAAGATGGTTTTGGTTTTCTTAGATCAATGGAAGCAAATTATTTGCCTGGCCCAGATGACATTTATGTTAGTCCCAGTCAGATCAAGAGATTTGGATTAAGATCAGGAGATACAGTTGAAGGACCTATTAGAGCTCCTAAAGAAGGTGAACGTTATTTTGCTTTATTAAAGATTGATACAATTAATTATGAGGCTACTGACAAAAGCAGAAATAAAATTAACTTTGACAATTTAACACCCCTATATCCTGATGAACAAATTAAGCTTGAAACAGAAAAGCCCGACAAAGATCAAAGCGCACGAGTTATTGATTTGGTTTCACCAATTGGTAAAGGTCAAAGAGCTCTCATTGTTTCACCCCCAAGAACAGGTAAAACCGTATTACTTCAAAACATTGCACACTCCATTACAGACAATCATCCTGAATGTTACTTGATGGTATTGTTAATTGATGAACGACCTGAGGAAGTGACAGACATGCAACGTTCTGTTAAGGGTGAAGTAGTCAGCTCAACATTTGATGAGCCAGCATCACGTCACGTACAAGTCGCTGAAATGGTTATCAACAAAGCTAAAAGATTAGTAGAGCATAAAAAAGACGTTGTGATCTTGCTTGACTCTATTACGAGATTAGGCCGTGCATACAACACGGTTGTTCCAAGTTCAGGAAAAGTTCTAACGGGTGGTGTTGATGCCAATGCACTGCAAAGACCAAAGAGATTCTTCGGAGCTGCAAGAAATATTGAAGATGGTGGTTCTTTAACGATTATATCTACTGCCCTAATTGATACAGGAAGTAGAATGGATGAAGTTATTTTTGAGGAATTTAAAGGAACAGGTAACTCAGAAATTATACTGGATAGAAAAGTCGCTGATAAGAGAATTTATCCTGCGATTGATATAACTAAGTCTGGTACTCGAAAAGAGGAGATTCTTCTTGATAAAGATGAACTACAAAAAATGTATGTTCTGAGACGTATTCTTAATCCAATGGGAACCATGGATTCAATTGAGTTCTTACTTGGTAAATTGAAAGAAACTAAAGACAACGCCGATTTCTTTCAATCAATGAACAAATAATATTAAAATTTAATCTTTTAAAAAAACCTGATAATTAATAATCTCGGTAAAATGAAAATTTTTATCACTATTATTTTTCTAACGTTTGCTGGTCTTGTTTATGCCAATGAGGTGGCTGATACATTTCTAAAGAGAGCTACTGAAAAAGCAGAACAAAAAGCAGAATTAGCGGTAAATGATATGTTTAATAATATTGAAGTTGATTTATCGGGATTTTATAAGGGAAAACCATCATATGAGATAAATACTATTCTCCCTCTTTATGATGGAAATAATAGAAACACGTTTATTCAAGGACATTTATCAACGCAATCAGAGATTGCAATACTAAACATTGGATTTGTTCAACGGTATAGCTTACTAAAAAATAAAATTATCACTGGATATAATATTTTTTATGATCTTGATTTAGATAATTCTCATGAACGATTTGGAATTGGGACTGATTTACTTACCAGTCTTGGTGACGCTCATATAAATTATTATGATGCTAAAACTGACTTTGTAGTTGTAAATGGATTAAGAGAATATACGTTAGACGGATTTGATGCACAAATTGCATTTCCATTACCTTACCTTCCAAAATCTAAGTTGTACGCTAAAGTATTCTCTTGGAATGGAATAAATAGCTCTAGAGATCTAAAGGGCGAGACTTATAGTTTAAAAAATGAACTTCCTTATGGTATTAAACTCGAATTTGGAAAGACGAGCTATGACCACATGTCGCGTGATCAGGAGTTCATAAACTTAACTATCAATCTACTTGAGTTTAAAAAGAATAAAAATTCATTATCGAGTGAGTTAGCGAAGATGTATTCCTCTATACCTTATGATTTATATGATTTTTCTGATGTAGGTAATCGTAAATATGAAAGAGTGAGAAGAGAAAATAAGATTATAAAACAATCTAACCGTACAGGTACAGTAAAAATAGCAGGCTACTAACATGTTTAAACAAAAAATACTTTTGATCACTTTCTTTATATTTATAGTGTCTGGAAAATTGTATGCGGCTAATGGATTTGACAATTGTCCAATGAATGGAGACATGATAGATGTTTCTGAACTTTCTAATGTCACAACAGGCACAGATCCACTTAAAACTTGTGACGCTCCTGTCAGTGCATTCGAACTTACTTTTCATGCATTAGGTATGTGTAATAGTGATCCCACAGAATTTCTACTCGGAAATAGTACAGTGGACCCGTGTTTTTATTTGTGGAATACTGCCGAGGGTGACAGTTCAATCTCTTTTGGCGTGACGTCTTCATCAGAGACAAGTTTCCCAGCAACACTACCTCCATCAGGTGTCTATACTCACGGATTTGCAACAATATCAACAATTATGCCAATAAGCATTGAAATGGAGTTTGATGAAGAAAAAATGTTTGCGGGCAACAGTGATGCGACCGCTTGGGATTTAGCTGGTGGTCCACAAAAGTTTGTAGGTGGTGGTGACAGAACTATGCGAATGCAAGACTTTGCGCTTGGGAATTATTACGGTTTTACTGAACTTTTTTCTGAGTCACAGTCATCATTTAACAACTATAAATTCGAATATGATTCTCTTTTAACGGGTAGTTTTCTAAATCAGGCTTTGGGTTCCTCTCCGATAGATAATGGAAACACGCGGGATGCTTTTCTTTTAAATACCAATAATACATTGGCTGATAATTATGATGATGTAGCAAAGATGGTAATAATGGATGAATACGCAGATCCAATAACTATTACAGATCAGATAAATACCATAACTTACAAGTACTCACCACGATACGCTGCAAGACTGACTTTTTCGCCTACGGGATTAGGTGGATGGATAGTAACGTCTATTTTGTTTGGAGATACACAATTTGCGATGGAGTTTGAATAAACTAATTTTTAATTATCCCTCATCTTGTAAAATTGAAATTGCGGGTTGATCATTTGTATGACAATGTATTCCACCTCCAGCTGCCCAAGAGCTTAACATATCTACCAAATGCACATCGCGATTTGGAAAATATTTCTCTATACGAGATTTTGCTGGGATGTCTGTATCCAGATTTCCAAAACTAGGCACGATTACAAATCCATTTCCTACTAACCAGTTCATGTAATTTGTATCAAACATTTGATCATTGAATTGAATAAAACCTTCGATAGGTTCTCTGATTACATTAAAATCTGACTCTTGAATAACTTTAGCCGCCATATCGTAAATCTCAGCATCATTGCTACCTGGTTGACATAATGACTGTGTTGTACATTGAACGACTACGACAGTTCTTGGTTCTATAAAACGTGCAATACCATCAATGTGGCCCTTGGTTAGATCTCCATCTGGAATACCCTCAATAAAAATGACTTTAGATACACCGAAGTATTTTTTTAGATCAAGTTCTGCTTGCTGTTTACTGTAGTTCAAGTTTCTGTTCGGGTCACCAATGGTGCTCCAATTTAAAATAACTGTATCTAACCCATTAAATTCTAAATTACCTCGTTCGTGCACTATGTCTATATGATCAACAGGCAAATCTAAAATCTCACCAACCTTATTTGGAACTTCATTATCTAAATTAAAAGAGACATCTGAACCAAAAGCACCACCCCATGCATCAAAATTCCAATTTTGAATTCTTAGTTCATTATCATTAAAAACATAAACAGGTCCATTGTCTCTCATCCAAGCATTATTATTGGGAACCTTGTGCCAATGAATATTGTTTTGCAGTGGGTTTGAATCTAAATCTAAAATTGATTTTTGTGCTTCCGCATAAATCTGATCTGAATGATAGAGAATATGTAATTTTTCGTATCGTGAAATGATATCAGCCATCTTCGCAAAAGTTGTTTCATAACTTTTTTCCCAAAAACCAGGCCATTGCATCCATATTGCTTCTTGTGGCTCCCATTCGGCTGGAACACGCTTAGCCCCATGTGCTGCTTCTTCAGTGGCTTGAATACTAATGTTCATCACAAAAAATATCAATGTGAGGAAAAGAATCCAAATTTTATTTTTCAATTTTACCCAATTACCCTTCAGCCTCTAAAATTGAAGACAGTTTAAATTTCTTTCCTAATTTCTGCGAACCTCCAACATTTTTGAGATCGATAATAAAATAAAATTCGATATTTTTTACTTTGCACTTGGAGATAAGCTTTGCTGAAGCTACAGCGGTACCACCGGTTGCAATTAAGTCATCAATTATTAAAACCCTATCTCGTGAAGTAATCGAATTACTATGAATTTGGATTTCGTCATTGCCGTACTCAAGAGAATATTTTTGTCGCAGAACTTTTCCAGGAAGCTTTCCTTTTTTTCTTATTGGAACGAAAGGAAGACCTAGTTTAAAAGCAACAGCAGCACCAAAGATGAAACCTCTTGCCTCAACGCCAACAATTTTAGTAAATTTCTGCTTACTAGCATATTTTGAAATTTCGTTAATTACTTCAGCAAATAATTTTTTGTTATCAGTAATGGAAGTAATGTCCTGAAAAAGAATTCCCTTCTTTGGAAAGTTGGGAATTACTCGGATATATTTTCTTATTTTATTTACGAGTTTTTTGTTCAACGTTTAACAATTTCTTTTTTGTTTTAATCCCACCGACTGATGTGAACCCTGTAAGCTTGCCGTCTTTAGATACAACTCGGTGGCATGGGACTGACATCATTAAGTTATTCCGTCCTAGTGCTCCACCAACTGCTCGCGGAGATGTCCTTAACTTTTTTGCTATCTGACCATAGCTTGTAGTGCGACCGTAAGGAACACGTCTTAAGTGGTTCCAAACCCGATTTTGGAAACGAGTCCCCATTTGTCTTGTTGGAAAAGATAGTGACCTTCGTTTGCGTGCTAGATAGGCGTTAATTTGAAAAGCTGCTCGAAGCAATAGTTTATCTTTAGTGTTGGTAATGGCTTTTTGAGTTCGGCTAATGCCAGTAATTTTATTATTACCTGAGATAACCTCTATATTGCCAATCAATGATTTGAAAACATAAGAACTCATATATATTTAAATATTATAATTTTTATTCAATATGACTAATAAATTTTTCGAAAGACATGTTTTTTTCTGCACCAATCAGAGACCAGATGGCCATGAAAAAGGTTGCTGTGCATCAAAAAAATCTGTCTTACTTAGGGCCTACATGAAGAAAAGGACAAAAGAAATAGTAACAGATAAAAAAATTAGGATTAATGCATCGGGCTGCCTTGATCACTGTGAGTTTGGTCCGACAATGGTTATCTATCCTGACAATATCTGGTACACATGTAAATCTGAAAGTGATGTTGACCTTGTCATTAATGAACATTTGATCAATGATCGAGTTGTAGAAAATCTATTAATAAAAAAATGACAATTTTTGCTTTATCAACTGCAAATGGGATTGCAGGTCTGGCTGTAGTTCGTGTATCTGGTCACTTAGCGCTGACTGCACTTAAAACTATCTCTCGCAAGAGTCACTTTGAACCCAATGTATTAACAAGGACCAGTTTTTATGATTCCGAAAATGGAAACTTAATTGATCGTGGATTAGCCGTTTACTTCGCTAAGCCAAAAAGTTTCACAGGAGAGGACGTGGTTGAGTTTCATATACATGGTGGAAGAGCAACAGTTGATCTTCTCTTAAAAACTTTGTCAGGAATTAACCAGTTGCGACTTGCGGAACCCGGAGAGTTTTCAAAAAGAGCATTTATAAATAATAAGATGGATCTAACAGCTATCGAAGCAATGGGAGATTTAATCAATGCTCAAACAGAACTGCAACACAATCAGGCTTTAAGTCAGATGGACGGCTCATTGAATAAGCTTTATTTATCTTGGAGAAAATCTCTGATTGAACTGGTTGCTTATCTTGAAGCCGATATTGATTTTGCAGAAGAGGATATTCCCGATGATGTTTTAAAAAATATAAGTGAAAAAATTGAAAAACTTTTAGCTGAGATGAATGAGCACATTAACCAACGTAATCAAGGAGAGATTCTGAGAGACGGATACCGTGTGGCTATTGTGGGCACACCAAATGTAGGGAAATCAAGTCTCATTAATTTATTAGCCAACCGAGATGTTGCTATTGTATCCGATAAAGAAGGGACTACGCGAGATGCACTTGAAGTAAGGTTAAATATTGCTGGATTTCCTGTAGTTTTTACAGATACAGCGGGACTGAGACAGACAAGTGACGAGATTGAAAAAAAAGGAATCGAAATCACACAAAAGAAAATTGATGAAGCAAATCTGGTTATTGAATTATTTGACGATCCAACCAAATTAAATTTTCACGATGAACGATTAACTATTTTAAACAAATGTGATCTTCATAATAAGGAAAACAAAACATATGATAGGGCCATTAATATCTCAGTTACAACAGGGGACGGAATTGATTATTTAATCAAACAAATTTCTGATAAGGTATCGAATAATTTTGGAAGCTATTCAGATACTATTCCGACCAAAACAAGGTACATCTTAGGAGTTCAAAATTCTATTCAAAGCCTGTTGAATGCAAAAACGATTGATTTAAAAAGTAATTCAGAACTCATGGTTGAGGAGCTAAGATTAGCAATTCAGGAAATTGGAAAAATAACAGGTCACGTTGACGTAGAAGAGTATCTTGAAGTGATTTTCAAAGATTTTTGCATAGGCAAATAACAAAAATTATTGATTGCAATTAAACTAAGTTAATTTATTTAACTTAGTCATGTCTAACTTTGATGTAGTAGTCATAGGTGGTGGTCACGCGGGTTGTGAGGCAGCAACAACAGCCGCACGAGTAGGCGCTAAAACCCTTTTAATCAGCCATAAATTTGAGACCATTGGTGAAATGTCGTGTAATCCAGCCATTGGCGGACTGGGTAAAGGTCACTTAGTTAGAGAAATTGATGCTTTAGATGGCATAATGGGAAGAATTGCAGATCTCTCAAGTATTCAATATCGGCTTTTAAACCGAACAAAAGGCCCTGCTGTTCGTGGCCCCCGCGCTCAATCGGATCGGAAATTGTATAAAAAATATATGCAAGAGGAGATCCTTCAAACTAAAAATTTAGAATGTTTATTTGATCCCGTCGAAGATTTAATTTTTGATCATGATAATCAAATAGCTGGTGTCTTATGCGAAAGTGGAAAGAAGGTTTCAACAAAAAAAGTAATCATTACGACTGGTACATTTTTAAATGGCCTTATTCATTTGGGTGAAAAAACAATACCCGCAGGAAGGCATGGTGATGCTCCATCAATCGGCTTAGCAAAATCTCTATATAAAACAGGCTTTAATATTGGAAGATTAAAGACAGGAACTCCTGCAAGAATTGATAAAAATACTATTGATTTTAATCGGCTTGAAAAACAAGATGCAGACGAAAAGCATTCATATTTCTCATTCTTAACGAACAAAACTTATAATGAGCAACTGCCTTGTCACATCACTCATACGAATGAGTCAGTTCATGACATTATCCATAAAAATATAGAAAAATCAGCTATTTACTCTGGTCAAATCAGCGGAACAGGACCTCGATATTGTCCTTCTGTTGAAGACAAAGTTGTGAAGTTTGCTGATAAATTAAGACATCAGATTTTCCTTGAGCCAGAAGGCTTAGATAGTGATTTGATATATCCAAATGGAATATCAACTTCATTACCTGCAGACGTTCAAGACAAATTTATTAGTAAAATCAATGGTTTAGAGAGAGCAAAGATTGTAAGACATGGTTATGCTATCGAATATGATTTTATTGATCCACAAGAACTTTATCAAACTTTAGAAACTAAAAGAATAAAAGGCCTTTATCTTGCAGGACAAATTAATGGTACAACAGGATATGAGGAGGCTGCAGCTCAAGGATTGGTTGCAGGCTTAAATGCTGCGATTTCCCTTAAAAATAAGGAACACATTTTTTCTAGAAATGACTCTTATATTGGAGTGATGATTGATGATTTGACTCTTAAAGGAGTGACAGAGCCTTATAGGATGTTTACATCAAGGGCAGAATACCGTCTATTATTAAGAGCTGATAATGCTGATTTAAGACTTACTGAAACCGCTAATACATTAGGACTGGTTTCAAAGAACAGATATGAGCATTTTACCATTAAACAAACTAAAATGAATGTGTTATTAAATATTGTTAAAAATCAATATGTTACACCAAATAAAGCTGAAAAAATGGGTGTCAAAATTAATAAAGATGGTAAAAAAAGATCTGCATTTGATTTATTGGCCTACCCAGATATTGATATCAAC
Source organism: Pelagibacteraceae bacterium AG-461-B04 (assembly GCA_003211835.1). GTDB lineage: Bacteria > Pseudomonadota > Alphaproteobacteria > Pelagibacterales > AG-422-B15 > CACNXQ01. The sequence goes on from QCRN01000009.1 coordinate 46,470, forward strand.
ACCGTGGGAGACATGTTTGAGGTAAATTTAAACGATTTTTCAGAAGAGATATTAGAGCAAGTTTCAATTGAAGCTCACTATAAAGGTTATCTTAAAAAACAAGAAAGTGAGATCATTTCAATAAATAAAGAAGAAAAAATAAAAATACCTGAAACAATGAACTATGATGATTTTTCAAGTTTATCCAATGAAATTAAGGAAAAATTATCAAAAATTAAGCCAAAAAATATTGCCCAGGCTTCAAGAATTGACGGTGTCACTCCTGCAGCTTTAGGGGTAATATTGGCACATATAAAAACTAAAGCAAAATTAAAAAAACTGGCTTAATATCTTCATTATGGAGGATTCGCCAGAAGCTCTTATGGAGCTAAAAAGTAATGTTTCACGTGAAACAATCAATAAACTTGATGTTTACAGATCATTGATACTTGCTGAAAAGCAAAGCCTTATATCAAAAAAGGACAAAAGCCTCATTTGGATTAGGCATTTTTATGATTCGCTGCGAATAAGTGATTTGATTCGCGAAAAAAAACAAAAAATAATCGACATTGGCAGTGGATCAGGTCTTCCAGGAATTCCATTATCATTGTTTTATAATGGCGAAAATTCAATATTTTTGTGTGAAAATCGACGAAAAAGAGCAGATTTTCTAGAGTACTGTATAGATGTTCTCAAACTTAAGAATACCTATGTGATTCCTCATAAAGTTGAAAAAGCAACAAATCAAAAATTTGATGTTGTTTTAGCTAGAGCAGTTGGACGATTAAATGATCTGTTATCAATAAGTTATAATATATCGAAAAAAAGTACTACATTCCTTTTTCATAAAGGTATACATATAGATGATGAGATTGTTGAAGCCACTAAATATTGGAAATTTGATCATAAATTACATGAAAACAGTGTTAAAAAGGAATCTTATATTTTAGAACTAAATAATGTAATAAAATCAAGTATTTAGTATGAAAAGGAAAATAATTGCTATTTCTAATCAAAAAGGAGGGGTCGGAAAGACGACCACAGCTATAAACTTATCCACAGCTCTTGCGGCGACAGGGCAAAAGGTATTAATCATTGATCTCGATCCTCAGGGCAATGCAAGCACAGGTTTAGGGGTCGATTATGGTCAGAGGGAAAATTCTATTTACGAAGTATTAGCGGGACAAGTAAACATTTCAGACTCCATTCGAAAAACCGAAATTGATAATCTTTTTTTAATTCCTTCAACAGTTGATTTGTCTGGAATTGAACCTGAACTCGCTGATGTTAACGATCGAGCTTTCACATTAAAAAATATTTTTAACGCAAATGAAAAATTAAATGAGTTTGATTTTATTTTTATTGATTGCCCACCCGCGTTAAGTTTGTTGACTGTCATGGCAATGACAACAGCCAATGCAATTATTGTTCCATTGCAATGTGAATTCTTCGCACTCGAAGGCCTCAGTCAGTTAATTAAAACAATTGAACGTGTAAAACAGAATCTAAATCCTGGGTTATCTATTGATGGGATTGTGTTGACGATGTACGACAGCAGAAACAAATTATCTTCCCAAGTCGCGACAGACGTTAGAAATCATTTAAGGGAACAAGTTTACGAAACCATTATACCTCGAAACGTAAGAGTTTCAGAAGCTCCATCGTTTGGGATGCCTGCATTAATTTATGATCAAAGAGCGTCAGGCAGTCAGGCTTACTTAAGTCTTGCAAACGAAGTCATTAAACAAAACAAAGAACAAGAGGCAGCATAGTGGTTACAAACACAACAAAAAAAGGTTTAGGTCGTGGTCTTTCATCTTTAATGGGAGATACGGAAACTGCACTAACAAAAAATACTAATATCGGTCAAGAAACTAAAATACCAATTGCCAACTTAAAACCAAGTCCTTCTCAACCAAGAAGATTATTTAACAAAAATAGTATAAATGAATTGGCTGACTCCATAAAAGCAAAAGGGTTAGTTCAACCATTAGTGGTTAGACCATCGCCCTCTGATGACAATAGTTATGAAATTATTGCAGGAGAAAGAAGATGGCGCGCAGCACAAATTGCACAATTGCACGAGGTACCTGCAGTTATAAGAAATTTTAATGACACCGAAGCACTTGAAATTGCCATCATTGAAAATGTTCAACGATCCGACCTTTCACCAATTGAAGAAGCGGCGGGTTATAAAAGATTGATTGAAAATCATGGTCATACCCAAGAAGATTTGTCAGGAATTGTGGGAAAAAGTAGAAGTCACATAGCCAATATCATTAGATTATTATCGTTGCCGCAATCCATTCAAGACATGATAACTGAAGGAAAAATATCATCAGGTCATGCGCGTGCAATTATGAATAGTGCATTTCCAGAGCAATTAGCAGAAAAAATTATTAACGAAAATTTAAGCGTCAGGGATGCAGAAAATTTAGCAAAAGATAAAAAAGTTATAATTAAAAAACATAAACTAAAAGACCCTGATACAATCGATCTAGAGAATAAAATTTCAGAAAAACTCGGTTTGACCATCAACATTAATCATAAAGGTAAAAAAGGCGGCAGTATAAAAATTGACTACAAAACCCTTGATCAATTAGAAATGATTACGCAAAAGCTTAAAAACTAATTTTGAAAGTGTTGTTTGCCTTCGTGACAAATTGTTAGTATAGAACGCTCACAAAGAATGCTGGATAATTTATTATTGGTTTTACAATCAATTTCAGCATCAAGAAGTTGAGATAGATTTCTCTCAATTTTGTTTAAAGGCCAACGAACGCAGTGCTGCTGAAAATTGTCTTTATCTTTCCAAAATAAGGGAGGTTTTAAAAATTTAATTGCGGTATCAAAATTACTTCCTTTTTTCATTTCTACTTTTACTTTCTGTAACCTTTTCAGATAATTGATAAGACTGCGTAGAATAGAAATAGGATTATTACCTTCTAATAATAATTTGCTAATGATACTCGAACTTTTACTCATATTTCCATACATCACTGACTCATTCATTTTTTGAAGATTATTTGAGCTTGTATCATTAAGCAAATTTTTTACTTCCTCAAGACTTGGATTAGCATCAGCATTAGCATAAAATAAACTTATTTTTTGAAGTTCATTGAAGCTGATCATTCGATCAGTGCTCAAAGTATGCATGAGGTAGTTTTTTATATCGCGATTAATTGAAATATTATTTTCGTTCACAAAATTATCAATTAGCCTCATCATTGATTTAGCATCATCCTCATAGCACGCTAATGTATAACACAGCGCATTACTCTCAAATAATTTCCTGAGTTTGGAAGTTTTCTTGAGATTATCAGCTTTGACGATCAGCATTGTTTGAGTGGGAGCCGAATCAATGACTCTTTTAAGCTCTGATATATTTTTATCTTTGAGTGACTCTAGAATAATGAGTTTATAACTGTTAAACATTGAAATGGAATTTGCTGAAGTTTCAAGAATGTCAGGATTTAGATCAAGACTTTTCCCTGTTATAGCAACCTCTTCAAAATCAACATCATTCAAATAGTCACTTTTAATTTTTTTAATATAATCCCTTATTAACCCCTCGTTTGGTCCATAAATTAAAAAAGGAAGAAAACCTTTATTCTCTTTTACTATTTTTTCAATTTGAAAATCTTTAATTATCATTCGTGATTGAAGTATCGATTTGTATTTTGGAGATCATCATTTGAGTAGCACTACTGGTTGCGCTACGAATCATTCTCTTTTTTTTGTCATCACTTTCAATTTCAGATGTCTCAACAGTGTATTCTGCAAAACCTCTAACCACATCGTTTATTAAAGTCTCATTTGCATTTATAGCTTTTACTTTGAAATTTATAACTATTTCAATTCTATATTTCGAAACAGTTCCATCTGTATTAGTAATTAAAGGATCTAAATTTTCAGATATCTCCAAATCAATAATAAACTCCTTTACAGTCTTCGAGCCAGAAGGAAAAGATTTTTTTATTTCCTCTTTTATTTGTCTAGAGACATTACTTTCATTTACTATATTTATGGAATAACTATTTAAGTTTATGCTATTTTCAGAAAACTTGTACATAGGCTTGAAGCCACAGCTTACTAAATAGAAAAACACAGATATGAGGAGACCAATTTTAATTATGTTATGTAGCATTTTTTTCTAAAACCTCGATCATCTCGGTTAAGTGAGATTTATAATTTTCCCATGCACCAATTGATTTTTTATTTATGGGTTGTCTTACTTGTTCAAGACTTGCCGTTCTTACCTGACGCCTATTTTTATAAAATTCTATACAATTTTCTTCCCAGTCTAAACCACAAAATTTAAGTAATTGAGCAGTGATATTTTTTTGGTCATTGACCAGATTTTCATTATCAAGGATAAAAATATCTTTTTTAAATTTCTTTAACCAGACATTCATTAGATTTGTGTGAAATTGATAATACTTGGCAAGTGTTTTTTGATTATAGCAGTAAAGATGTCTTCCTTCCACAAACCTTTGTGTTAGTAATGAAAAACAATTATCCGCGGGTTTTCTTTTACAGTAAATTATTTTTGCTTCAGGTAAAATAAATCTTATCAAATCTATTAATAGAAAATTATGGGGCATCTTATCACAAATATATCTTTCACCTCGCCTATTTATATTGGCTAACATCTTGAGATATTCTTCTCTTACACTTACAAGAGTTTCCTTGGTTTCTATGTTTTTAATATATTTTTCAATATTGCTGGTTTCAGGATTATTAACTACATCCTGTAATTTCGTCAATTGTAACAGATAACGCAACTCGCCGGCTCCATAAACTTCTGTATGTGATGATAAAATCTGTTCACACAGAGTTGTACCAGACCTGGGCATTCCGCATATAAATATTGGTATTATTGAATTTCCTTTTTTTTGAATTGTGGGGTAGTCTTTATTGCTTGCAAGTTTATCAAATAAAATCTTTTCTTTTTTAACATCATATTCATCGATTTTTGAGCATAATTTATTCATTATTTCTAAGTATTCATAAGACTTATCAAAGTTTTCGATATTTCTAAAGTATTCAAAAAATCCTCTAGCTAAAGTAATTTTCTGATCGATATTGAGGTCAGAACTATTGAGCCTGCCTGCAAAAAATTCTATTTCTTGCTCATCTAATAAATTTTTTTTATCACCCGCATACTGGGCGAAAAATTGAATAAGGTTTTTGACAGGTTCATTATTTAATCGTTTTTTGAATAAGTTTTTAAAGCCAATATCAACAATTTTTTTCGATTTTTTAAAATCACCTATTTCTCGGTAGGCTGTTGCTAAATTAATTTGAAACTCCTCATTATTTGGATAATCCCTCACAAGGCTCTCCATTAAATCAATAGCTTTATTTATGTCGTGATTTAAGATTAATGATTTTGCGTGAGTACTTATTGTATTTGGATTATTGGGATCAATTTGGAGCAAGGTTTTTGAATATTCTAGAGATTTTTCTCCGTCACCTCTTCGAGCATATAAGCTAGCAAGGTTATTGACTGCAGGATAATAATTATTTGATATTGATAATGACTGTATAAAGCATTGTATTGCAAGATCATACTCCTTAACAATAATATAAGATGTTCCCATATTATTATAAGCTTCAAAACCTCTCGGATTTTTTTCTATGCATTTCACAAAAAAATCAAATGACTCCTCAACCCTTCCACTATCTTGGTACAGTATTCCTATGTGTCTGTTTAACTCATAACTTTGAGGATGAGTAACGAGTAGTCTTTTATATATACTTTCAGCTTTATTAAAACTACGAGTTTCGTGAACTTTAATTGCACTTGCTAATGCTTCAAAAAATTTTTTATCTTCTATTCCTTTGCCTTTATTTTTTCTGCGTTCGTGTCTATTCATTTTTAGATATTACAATATTTAAAATTTTATTAGGGACAAATATTTTTTTGACAATAACTAAGTCTTTAATTTGCTCGTTAACACTTTTGATACTTTCAACTTCTTTCATTACTTCTTCTTCACTCGCTTCAACTTTTGTTTCAACTTCAGCTCTCCTTTTTCCATTCACTTGAATTACAATCTTGACAGTTTCCTTTACAAGATATTTTTCATCAACATCAGGCCAAGGTTCTGATGTTAGGGAGTTACTATTTCCACACAAACTCCAGCACTCTTCAGCTAAATGTGGAACCATGGGCTCAATAATACGAATTAATATTCTCAAAGAGGCTTTGAGGGCACTTTTATCATTTTCAACAAAAACTTTAAATTTTGAAATATGGTTTATGAGTTCATAAATTTTAGCGACCCCAACATTCATTTGAAAATTTTCAATACTTTTAGTAACGGCGTCTAATGATCGATGGGTGCTTTGAAGTAGCATTATAGCATTTTTCGAGTTGTCTTGATTATATATTGTAATTTTTTCATCACTTAGTATTGAGAGATTTGAAGTGATTGTTGACCATATTTTTTGGCAAAATCTCCAAGAACCCTGAATTCCAGAATCGGACCAATTTATATCTCTGTCGGGAGGACTATCAGATAGCATAAACCATCTGGCTGAGTCAGATCCGTAGCTTTTAATAATCTCTTCGGGATCAATGACATTTTTCTTTGATTTTGACATTGACTCAATTGCGCCCATCGTAACTTCTAATCCATTTGATGTTTGATAAAATTTACCATTTTTTTCTTCAACATCATTTGGAAACACCCATGCATTATTTTTATTTTTATAGGTCGCATGACAAACCATTCCTTGTGTGAAAAGAGAATCAAATGGCTCATCAATTTTTTTTATTTTCAAAGCCTTTGTAAAAAATCTTGAATAAAGTAAATGTAGAATCGCGTGCTCGATGCCGCCAACATATTGATCCACAGGCATCCAGTAGTTAATTTCATTTTCATCAAAGGGGTTGTTATTTTTGGGGGAGCAAAATCTCAAAAAATACCATGCTGAGTCAACAAAAGTATCGAGAGTATCTGTTTCTCTAATTGCCTTCATTCCGGTGTGTGGGCATGTTGTATATTTCCAGTTAGGATGATTTTCTAGAGGATTACCAGATTGACTCAGATCGACTTCAGTTGGAAGCTCAATGGGTAAATCCTTTTCGGGAACAGGAATAATTTTTCCGTCCTCACGATATAAAATCGGTATAGGGCAACCCCAGTAACGTTGTCTTGAAATACCCCAATCTCGCAATCGATAATTAATTGTTTTTTTACCTATTTTAATTTTTTCTAATTCACTAATAATCTTTTTTTTAGCCTCAGCAATTTTTAGTCCATTTAAGAAGGACGAGTTGATTAGAGAACCTTCTCCCGTGTAGGCCTCATTATCAATAGTGGTACTCGTATTATCAGGTTTAATAACTTCAATTATTTCAAGATTATATTTTTTTGCAAAATCAAAATCTCTTTGATCATGGGCTGGGCAACCATAAATGGCTCCTGTTCCATAATCCATCAATATAAAGTTTGCAATAAACAAAGGTAGTTTTTTGCCTTCTATAAAAGGATGTTTAATTTTCAGTGCTGTTGAAATTCCAATTTTTTCGTTTTTTGAAATAGTTTCTTCGTTTAATTTTTGAGATCTAAGACCATTGATTTCCCTCACAATATCTGGATCATTTTTAAGTATGTCGTCCACGATTGGATGAAAAGGTGAAATAGCAATGAAAGTCGCCCCAAAAATTGTATCAGGTCTTGTAGTGAAAATTTGCAACTTTTCGGGCTTATATTCTTTATAGCCAGACTCTATTTCAAAATGAACTTCGCAACCTACAGACCGGCCAATCCAATTTTTTTGCATTGTTTTTACTTTTTCTGGCCAGCCAGGCATATCTTCTAAACTCTCTAAGAGGCTATTTGCATGGGACGTAATTTTAAAAAACCACTGTGACAATTTTTTTTGCTCTACGTCTGCACCTGATCGCCAACCTTTACCGTCAATCACTTGTTCATTTGCCAGTACTGTATTTTCAACAGGATCCCAATTAACAAGAGATTCTTTTTTATATATCAAATCTTCTTTATAAAACCGAAGAAATAACTTTTGCTGCTGATGATAATATTCTTTATCACAGGTAGCCACTTCACGATCCCAATCTATTGAGAGACCCATCGATTGAAGTTGGGATCTCATTGTATCAATATTTTCATAGGTCCATTTACTAGGCGAAATATTATTTTCGATGGCAGCGTTTTCTGCAGGCAAACCAAAAGCATCCCAACCCATTGGATGCATAACATTGAAACCTTTTGCTCTTTTGTATCTTGCGATTACATCGCCAAGAGTATAATTTCTAACGTGACCCATATGGATTTTACCAGAAGGATAAGGAAACATTTCTAAAATATAATATTTATCTTTCTCAGTTTTTATTTCGCTTTTGAACGTATTGTTCTCACGCCAAAACGATTGCCATTTTGATTCTATAACTCTTGGATTATATTTTTCAGACATTTAAATAAACTAAGTTATTTACTATGATAAGTCGATCGCACTTTTCAGCGAACGTGCTTCAGATAATATGCTAGTTTTTATTTTATCTGCTTGGTCGTTATCTAAACCTAAATCATTCCATTTATTGCCATCAAACTCTTGTTTAAATATTTGAACAACAATTGAGTTGTCTGTTAATTGGTTATCTATGATACGAACATTAATTTTTATTCTTAATTTGTTTGCATTAACAGCATACCAATCGGTTATGACCACGCCTGATGCAGAATCTACTGATGCAAGTGGCATAAAACTTAATTTATCCAGCACAACATTAAATGTTAAACTGTCAATTGATGAATCAAATTCTCCATCTCCGCCTAAAACTAATTCTCGAAAAGTAGGTTTGTCGTCCCCTGTTCTATAACTAAGGGCTCTGTCATTGACATTGTCACCCACAATGACTGTTCGAGGGTCTGTTTCATTTTGAACAATATCCAGTTGGCTACACCCATTTGCAAATAGAAATGCCAAAAGCAAAATTGTTAGAAAATAACTGGTTTTTCTGAGTTTAGTTTGTTTTTGTGTATTCATAGAAGTTAGAGGATTTCGCTCAATATAACAAAAATGCTTAATACATCAAATTTTATTAAAACATAGGTTTTTGGTTAGTTTTATGTGATATAATTACAACATATTCACATAAAAAGAGTGACATTAATACAAAATTGTTATTTTTTTCTAATTTTTTGATAAATTACCGCCAAGTTAAATTTAACTATGATCAATTATCATTTGAAAGGAAAAAACTTATGAATAGATCAAAAATCTTAGGCGCATCCGCTCTTGCTTCTTTAATGGCAGCTGGTGCAGCTCAAGCTGAAATGTCAATCAGTGGTTATACACTGGGTGCATTTGCTGATAGTGACGGTGGTGGTTTATCCAACTACAACACTTCAGAAACAATCACAGTTACTTATTCCGATACATTAAATAACGGAATGGGTTTAACTATCGCTCATGACTTAACACACGCGTCTCATGCTTCTGCAATCGTTCTTGATACTGGCATGGGTTCACTAACATTTGGTGCAGGTGGAAAGGGTGATTCAGCTCTTGATAAAGTTGACACATCTACTGCTTGTTTCAGTATGTTCTGGTGTTCAAACGCTTACAGCACAGTTGGTGGCGGTGGAACATATAACGATGGTGACGCTGACTCTAATAATTCAATCAGATATACATCACCATCAATCAATGGCTTCACAGTCCAAGCTTCTCACGGTTTAGAGAGCTCTGGTGATGTGGCAGGTGTTTTCTCAATGGGAGTCACTGGTTCAATCATGGGTGCAACTGTTAAAGCTGGTTTTGCTGACATTGATTTTGACCAACCTAAAAACACAACAGAAACTGACAAAACATCTTCTATGTATGCGGTTGGTTACTCAATTGCTGGCTTAGACTTAGGTTATGCAGTGTACGACTCTGATGATTCTACAAGCGCTGAGGAAACTCAGTACGGTGTAGGTACATCATTAATGGGTATGTACGTTGGTGCTCAGTTTGGTGCACATGACTCAACTGGTAATGACATAGACTATATGACTTTATCAGCAATTAAAGACATGGGCGCTGCTCAATTCTCTTATGAGTACATTGAGACAGACGTAGCTACAACTGATACTGGTGATAGCGATACACATATCTTCGCTTACCAAATCGGATTCTAAGTTAAGTTATTTTAACCTAACTTAAAATGCATTAAACACTCCGCGCTTAATTGCGTGGGGTGTTTTTTTATGTTAAATCAACAATATGTACAAAGATTTTATTTCTATATTCCATAAATCTGTTCTTGCTGCAGGAAGGAATGTTGAAGAGATTGATCTTATTGCTGTAAGTAAAAGAAAGCCAATTGAAGACATTAATAATGTTTATAAAGCAGGCCAACTTTCTTTTGGTGAAAACCAAATTCAAGAAATTGAGCGTAAATGGCCAGATTTTAAAAAATTAAATTCAAATAGCCAGCTGCATTTTATTGGAAATATTCAAAGTAGAAAAGTTGGGTCCATCCATGAAAATTGTGAAGTCATTCATTCTATCGATCGAATAAAAGTAGTTAAGCTATTTGCTGAAATTGAAAAGTTTAAAGATGTGAAAAGAAAGTATTTTATTCAGGTTAATACGGGAAATGAGCCACAAAAATCAGGTGTCATCCTTTCGGATGCTGATAAATTTATTACTGAGTGCTTAGAAAGTTATAATTTAAATATAGTAGGGTTGATGTGTATTCCCCCTCTCAATGAAGACCCTAAAAAACATTTTTTGACTCTAGCTGAAATGGCTAAGAATTTTAGTCTGTCATCACTCAGTATGGGTATGTCCAATGATTTTGATATAGCATTAGAATGTGGAGCAACCCATATTCGTATTGGGACAAAAATCTTTGGAGAGAGAAACTAATTTTCAATTCTAATTGTTGAGTCGGCAGTCAAATTGGTTGCAATTTCAACTAATGCTTCTTTTTCTATAGCTATACATCCCCCTGTTCCTAAGAAACCAGGTTTAGCGATGTGCAAGAAAATAGCACTACCCCGACCTGGTATAATGGGAGATGTGTTATAGTTTAAGACACATATAATATCATAGATGTGATCATCTCGATATAAATGCTCAGCACTTTCCTGAAACGGAAATTGAATATACTGATTATATAAATCACTTGTTTGATCATCGCACCAGCCATCATTTTTGTTAATAATTGAGGAATCAATAATAAATTTCATACTGCCCAATCTGTCGGCCCTGTAATAAATTTTATCAAAATGAAAGGTTCCAATTGGAGTCGATAGATCTCCTTCTCGTTTATTCCCAGTTAAACCATTATACCCTAGAGCACACTGTAATTGCTCTCCTTTTACAAATAAATGATTATTTTTTACCAATAACTCCATAGATTGTATTATAAATAGTATTTTTATGGGCAAAAGTATAATTCCATTTATTTTTGAAAATGCTTACCTCAATCAGATATTTGTTGAAGTTGTAAGTTGTGCCAATGCGTCCAAATTATTTTGTTTTCATAATTTAACCTTTGAGAAAGTAAAAAAACATAAGCCCTCAATTTTGTTAACAGATCACTCTTCCTTAACAAAAATAGTAAATCAAGAAATTAAACCTGATATTATTTTTTTGGTGAGCGAGCCAAATCAAGTTATTAGTAATTCAAAAATTTCGTTTGAGGTTATCAATATAAATATTCCTTTTAAAATTAGTGATATTTATCGAAGAATAGAAAATTATTTGATTCAAATAGATATTGATAATAAAAGAATAATTAAATACAAAAACTTCTCTTATGATCCATCCACAAGAAAATTGATAAATCAAACTACGTTTTTAAGATTAACCGAGAAAGAAAGTCAAATTTTCAATTGCTTAATGGAAAACAGTAAGACCTACATTACAAAGAAAGATCTTCTTAATAAAGTATGGAGTTACGGAGATGGAATTGATACGCATACTTTAGAAACGCATATATATGCTCTCAGAAAAAAAATAGACTCAAAACTTAATATAAAAGAACTAATCATGTTTGAGGAAAAAAAAGGCTACTATATAAATAAAGCTATTTTGTAAGTTCTACACGTTTAAAAGAAGGTGCTCTCTTTCCCAAGCACTTATCACATTTTGATAAGCATCATGTTCGGTTTGTTTGATTTCTGTATATAAAGTAACAAACTCTTTGCCTAAGCTTTCAGATAATTCATTGCTTACTTTCAGTCTTTTTAGTGCATCAGGGAGATATTTTGGAATATTGTGTCTTCGCTCAAAAGCATCGCCAGTAATAGGTTTTTCAGGTTCTATCTTTTCTTGTAAACCAAGTAAACCACATGCTAATGATGCTGCAATAGCAAGATAAGGGTTTGTATCAGAACCTGGTATTCTATTTTCTATACGACGTGATATATTATGGGAAGTGGGAACTCTAAATGCCACAGTTCTATTTTCAATTCCCCAGTGGGTGTTGATTGGAGCTGAGGCATCAATTACAAATCTTCTATATGAATTAACGTAAGGTGCAAACAATAGCATGGCATCCGGCAAGTATGTTTGTAAACCTCCAATAAAATGGAAAAACTCTTTTGAATTATTTCCATCCTCATCAGAAAATAAATTTTTTCCTGTCTTCGATGAAACTAAGTTTTGGTGAATATGCATTGAACTACCTGGTTGACCTTGATAAGGTTTAGCCATAAAAGTTGCATGAATGTTATGTTTTAGAGCGACTTGTCTGACTGCTCTCTTAAACATAAAGGCTTGGTCAGCTAAAGCTAGAGGATCCCCATGATTCAAATTTATTTCTATCTGTGAAGGGCCTGACTCATGTACCAGAGTATCAACTCCGATGTTCATTAATTCACAGTAATCATAAATATCATCTGTTAATTTATCAAATTCATTAACAGCATCAATTCCAAATACTCTACTTCCAGTTTCTCTTCTGCCAGATTTTCCAATGGGTGTTTTTAATGGTAAATCAGGATCTAAATTTTGCTCACAAAGATAGAACTCTAATTCTGGTGCAACGACCGCTTCAAGGCGTTCATCACTTAATTTCTTAATAATATTTTTTAAAACTTGTCGAGGTGCTAATTTAGATGGTTCGCCTGAAGGATAGTTGAGATCACATATTATTTGTGCTGTGGGCTCTTTATTCCATGGAATTTTTCTGATGGTTGAAAGATCCGGTGCCATGAAAAGATCTTCCTCAACGTAATCAATTACTTCACTTTGATAAACCCACTTGCCAGATACTGTTTGCCCAAATACAGAGTCGGCTAATCTTAAGCTTTGCTCCTCAAATGATTTGACAAATCTCTCCACAGGTAAGATTTTACCCTTTGATGAACCTGCCATATCTGGGAAAATACACTCTACTTCTGATATTTTATTTGACTCAAGCCATTGCTTAAGCTCACTAAGGGAACTAACCGTCATAAATTAAATAATGAAAACTTTTTTCAACCTGCCTGTAATTAGTTAACTCTATATCTAACTACGAATAAATTTTGGGATATAAATATATTCTTTTTTATCTTTGTAAACTCTAAAACAGTTTTATTATTCAATTCATCAAAAATCTCCCATTTTTCAAGCTCCATAGTATCTTTATTGAAAGTCAGAATAACTCTACTCAGAGTACTATCATTTTTAACACCCGCTTTAACTTCATAGTTGAATTCGTTTTCAATAGCATAATTAACCTTAAATTCCTGTTCAATATCTAGATTATTGGAGAGAAGTTTTTTAAGAGGGTTGTTTCCTATAGCATAGCTGTCAATTTGAAAGCCTTTTTTATCAACTATACGTAATAGTGTTTTATTAGTAACAATATCTTCGTTTTTATTCATATAAATAAACTTAGATTGATACGGCTTTAAAAAGTAAAATTTCCCATTCTCTGAGTGACCATCAGAGTCTATTTGTGTGAATTCACCAGACATTGTCTTTATATTATTCCAACCAGTTTGAATTTTAGAAATAATTAGATCAGTTTCAGCAAAAGATATCTGCCATGGAAAGAAAACTAAAATTAGTGAAATCGAAATGCGGAGCATCAATTAGTAAATTTATCGTAATTGATTTCTCTTTTGCCTACATGATTAGCTGAGCTGATATATCCTTGCTCCTCTAATTGATCCATTATTCTTGCAGCACGATTATAGCCAATTTGAAGTTTACGTTGGAGCAAGCTTGTAGAGGCTTTACCCTCTTTTGAAATAATATCTATTGAGTCATTAAATAACGCATCTTTATCATTGTCTGATAGTGTATTATCACTATCACTAATTTCTTCCTCCTCTTTTGTAATCTCATCATCATATTCAGGTTGACCTTGTCTCTGTAGTGATTTGACAATATTTTCAATTTCATTGTCGGATATAAACGGTCCGTGAATTCTTGTTGTTTGACCTCCTGCTGTCATCATCAACATGTCACCTTTGCCAAGTAATCTCTCGGCACCCTCTTCTCCAAGAATGGTTCGACTGTCAAATTTGGAACTTACTTGAAAACTTATTCTGCTTGGAAAATTTGCTTT
>QCRN01000010.1 GCA_003211835.1 Pelagibacteraceae bacterium AG-461-B04
AATAGACTCATAAATTTCTACCAATCAAAAAAACCATGAGTACCAGTTGCTCCGCGATAATACTCAATATCACTTGCAGATATTTCATATCCAACAACAGCAAGATCTTCGAAATTCTGGTTCTCAATTTTTATTTTTCCAGTTACGTAAACTGGTTCCCACCATGCTAATCCTTGCCACGGCACCTCTGCTTCTACATAGACTATTTGATTAGGTGCGGGTGCAGGAACATGAATACACGCACCTATGTAAGGTACGAGTAAGAATGTAGTAATATCCCTACCAATAAGATCCAAAGGCAGAACGTAACCAGGAATTTTAACTTCTTTATCTTCAAGGCTTTTATTAAATTTTACCTCACCCGGACTAAAAACTGCTGTCCATGGTATTAAGTCATTCCAATCTATTTCTTTTGGTGCAGAATGTGCTGCCGAGGACAGTAATGTAACTAATAAAATCAGTAATTTTAATTTTCTCATCATAATTTTATTGTCATACCGTCATTTATAGAGAACCAGTAAGCTCTTAATGCTGGCAATAAACTTATAAGCATGGACGCAAAAATAAATAGAGCGAACACATAAGCATCGTTTATCGATAACATTTCAACATTCACCAAAATACCATAATTGTAATCAATCCAAGGTTGCAACACGCTTAATGAGATAAATAGTAGTACTAAACTGAGAATTATGCTTAACAAAGAAATAAAAATAGCCTCAAGCATTAATAAACCGACTATCGTAAAAGGAGATGCCCCCATAGCTCTCCAGATGGCCATTTCTCTTCTTCTTTCACTTAAACTTGAAAACATAATAGCGGTCATCCCAATAAGGGTAGTAAATATTACGACTACTGATATTCCAAGTAATAGATTTTCTACAACGCCCACAACTCGCCACAGTTCTTGGAGCGCAGCACCTGGAAGGATTGCAGTCATGGCTTCTTCTGGATAATTATTGATCCAACGCTGAAGACTGAAAATAGTTAATTTTGATTTGACGCCTAGTAAAGCAGCTGTAATGTTCTTTGGAGTAAGATCCATTTTTCTTATTTCTTCAATTGGTGTTTCTAGTCCAGGAATTTTTGCACCCGTTGACCAATCAACATGAATTGCTTCAATAGCAGCGAGACTTACAATCACTGTATTATCTACAGGTGTGCCCGTTTTTTTTAATATACCTGAAACTCTAAATGGCTGATCATCATGATCTGAAAATGATTGTAACCCATGCGAAACTATAAGAGGAGAGTCGATGCCATATTCTAATTTTTCAGCAACTCCGGCGCCCAATACAACATCGTACAAGTCATCAAATAAATAACCTTTTTCAACAATTATTGATTGACCACCTCTATACTTATATCGAGTAAAAAAGTCTCTATTAGTACCCATCACTCTAAACCCTTTATGACTATCACCTAAAGAAATCGGCACTGCCCAATCTACCTCATCTTTATTCAATATATCTTGATAACTTTCCCAGGTTATATTGTTAGTAGCATTACCAATTCTAAAAACAGAATAGAGCATTAATTGAACTGAACTTGCTCTTGCTCCTATGATTAAATCAGTTTGAGAAATAGTATCTGTAAAACTAGTATAAGCCGATGTTCTCAATTTTTCGACGCTCATATAAAGCATCAATGAAACTGAAATTGCAAGTATTGTCATTCCGACAGTTAATAATCGTGCATAAAGAGAATTGAATGAGAGTTTCAATAGCATGACTAATTTTCTCTAGTAATGATTTCATTTATATCGATTAGGCGATCAAAACGGCTGGATAATGACTTATCATGTGATACCATCAACAAAGTAGACTTATTTTTGTAAATTTGCTCAAACATCAAATCTAAAAATATTTGTTGTGCCTCAGTATCTATCGAAGATGTTGGTTCGTCAGCAATAATTAGAGATGGATTTCCAATTAACGCTCTAGCAACAGCCACTCTTTGTTGCTGACCCACGCTTAGCCTGTTGGCTTTATAATCATTTATATCATCTGGTAATCTCAATTGTTTGCATAGTTGAAGAGCTGTTTCTTGTGGATCAATAATACTGTTTGATCTAACTTTAGAAAAATAAAGGGGTAGTAAAATATTATCAATTACACCTGCATAAGGTAGTAGATTAAACTGCTGGAAAATAATTCCAATATTATCAGCCCGGTACTCATCTTTTGATTTAGACGAAAGTTTATTAATCTCATTGCCGTTAATTGATATCGTTCCTGATATTGGAGACAAGAAGCCACATAGAAGTGAAAGTAGGGTCGTTTTGCCGGAACCACTTTCGCCTAACAATAACACCTTCTCACCTTTTCTTATTTCAAGGCTTGGAATAAATATTTTAAAGTTACTTTTTTTTGACCAATAAAATCTTACGGAATCGATTTTGATTATATTTTCATTCAATTAGATTTTTCCTTTTAAGTCTATGAAAGGCTTGTCTCCTTCAACTTCAAAACTCGTAGAGCCAACACCAGATACAAATTGTACCTCAAGTTCACCTGAATTAGGAAAAGTATTAAAATATGGAAAATCTATTCTGTCAATTTCTTTAACGTTACCGCAATTAAATGAGTAATGAGCGACAAATTCATTATGAGCTTCTTCATCGTGCTCATCATGGTCATCGTGCTCATCATGGTCATCGTGCTCATCGTGCTCATCATGGTCGTCGTGGTCATCGTCTTGATCTACTTCAATCATACTGTCTACCAAGGTACAATTTGAAGAGCTGGGAAGAGTAAAAATATTTTCAAACTGACCAAATTTTGTAAGTGCAGCGTTAACTATAGCAATATCAGAGTCACTTTTTGCTTTATATTCAAAACCGACTATGTCAGCGCCTGGTATCATAAACTCAAAATTTATAGAGCTTCCCTCAGTTGCAATATTGAGAACTCCAACGCCGTGCTCATGTTTATCAACCTGCCTTGTTTCTTCGGCCACAGAAACTGACATCATGGCTGATATAAGTAATGAATAATAAATACTTTTTCTCATCTTAACTCCTTATTGTAAATATCAAAAAATTTTATTTAAAAAAAATTCAGGTGTCCAGGTAAATGTTACTTTATAACATTCGTCAAATTAATCTTTACAATTGCTGCAGGTTCCAAACAGTTCTAAATTATATCCGCTCAAGCTTAGACCGTTCATATCTTTTACTTCAGATAAGAATTTAAATAGCTTTGCATCACTTATTTCATCAGTTTTGTCACAGCTTTTACAAATTGAAAATATAGTCCCTTGAGGTGATGTGCATGTTGAATTGCAAGCGATATAAGAATTTTGACTTTCAATTTTATGAACTTCACCAATTTCAATTAGCTTATCTAAAGCCCTATATACTTGTGGAGGTGCTTTTAAACCCTTTTTGTTAACATTGGATAAAATAGAATATGCCTTCACAGGTTTTTTACATTTCTGGATATAATCCAATACAATTTTTTGATTTTTAGATAATTCTTTATTTCTTAAGGTCATGAGTATTTTTAGTGATTCTTGTAAGTGAAAGGATAAATAAAATTAGAGCAACTACAACAATTGTTGGTCCTGAAGCAGTATTTATCTCAAATGACGTATATAATCCAATAAAGACGGAGAGCAATCCACCTATAACAGACAATATTACCATTTGTTTAGGATTGTTAGACAGATTACGAGCCATTGCTGTTGGTATTATCAAGAGACCTGTAATGAGTAAAACACCTATCATTTTAATCGAGATTGCAATAAGTGCGGCTAGTAAAACGGTAAATATTGCATTTACTCTTTCTGGTCTCATGCCCTCAGCCTCTGCAAGTTCATAATTAACTGTTGATGCAAATAGTGGTTTCCAGATATACCATAAGACAAGTAAAATTAGTGCTCCACCAATCCATATAATAAGTAAGTCATTCGTATTTACTGATAAAATATCACCAAACAATACTCCCATTACATCAAATCTAATGAAAGAGAGAAAGCCAAGTATCACGAGTCCTATAGCTAGGGAAGAGTGGGATATTAAACCAAGCAATGAGTCACCTGCTAAGTTTGTAGTTTTTTCCAATCTAAGCAAAAGCATCGCCACTAAAGATGACACTATAAATATTGTTAATGAAACATTAACATCAAGCGATATTGAAATTAACACTCCGAGTAATGCAGAATGAGCTAATGTATCACCAAAAAAGGATAAGCGTCTCCAGACAACAAAACACCCTAGCGGTCCTGTTACTAATGCAATTCCAACTCCTGCTACTATTGCTCGAATGAAAAAATCATCGAACATTTTAATTTATATCCTTAACTATTTTTCCATCTGATGAGTGAACATGATCGTGTTCATGCTCATATATAGACAGAAGTTGAGAAGACTTTTCACCAAAGAGCTCTTTATATTCTTTATTTTGAGCAACATCTACAGGAGATCCGGAGCAACACACGTGTCCGTTGAGACAAACCACATGGTCGGTGGCAGACATAACAACATGAAGATCGTGTGATATTAGTAGTATCCCACATTTTAATGTTTCAGAAATTTTTTTAATTAGGGCATACAAGGCTACTTCACCAGTGAAGTCCACTCCTTGAACAGGCTCATCAAGTACTAATAATTCTGGTTTTTTTGCAATAGCTCTGGCGAGTAGTACTCGTTGAAACTCACCACCAGACAAGTCTCTGAGATTGCTATGTATAAGTTCTTCAACACCTGTCAAAATTAACGCATCGGTTATTTCTTTTTCTTCAAGATCTTGAGTAAGAATCATAAAATCCAGTACTCTTACTGGCAAGGTCCAATCAATTGAAACTTTTTGAGGCACATAAGAAATTTTATTTGTTAATCTTTCAACTGAGCCTTCAATATTTTTATACAACCCAAGCGCTATTTTTGCTGTAGTTGTCTTTCCCGATCCGTTGGGCCCTATCAAGGTGACAATTTTACCTCTGTTAATATTTAAGCTGACATTTTTAACAAGCCATTTACCATTTTTATAGAGACCAGCATTTGACACTTTAACTAAAACTTCGTTATTGCTCATGAAAAAATACTTGATAAATTATTATGTTATAATATAACGCTATACTCAAACCATAATGAAAGCAATATATCTATGAAATTACAACTTAAATTTGGATTAATCTTATCTAGTATTACTCTATTAACGTTTATTTCTTACGCTAAAGCTGAAACAAAAGTTGTAGCGTCAATTAAGCCAATACATTCATTAATCAGTTATGTAATGGATGGAGTAGGAACACCGGGTTTATTAGTTGACGGGAACGCATCTCCCCATACATTTCAATTAAAACCTTCTCATGCGACAATGCTCCAAGATGCAGATATAGTGTTTTGGATTGGTGAGGACTTAGAGTCTTTTTTAGAAACACCCCTTGAGTCCATTGCAAAGGACGCAAAGCAAGTCACATTAATGGAGTCCGAAGATATTGAATTGCTTAAATTTAGAGAAAAAAACGTATTTGATGATCATGACGATCACGACGATCATGGAGATGAACATGATGAACATGCTGATGAGCACGAGGATCATGGAGATGAACATGATGAACATGATGAACATGCTGATGAGCACGACGATCATGGAGATGAACATGCTGATGAGCACGACGATCATGGAGATGAACATGGAACACATGCTTTTGAATGGGCAGGTATTTTTGATTTAGCTGCAGGAACCTATAAATGGTCTTTTGCAAAAGTAGATGGTGACTATGCAGATCCTGCGATGAAAATGGTAATCCTAGAATCTGGTGATATTGAAGCGTCTGAAGAAATGGCTGAAGAATTATTAGAATCTAAAGATTCAGATTCCAAATCTCATAATGACACATTAGCTGTAAATGATAAGGCGTTCACGCTTAATTTTGATGAAAGCAAAGAGACTACAACGTTTACAGTTGAAATTAAAAAAAGTGGCAAATTTGCTTTCTTCACAGAACATATGCCTCTTGAATTTGAGGCCAATGAGCACTTTTTCAAAGATCTTTCAGGTACAGATGTTGAACCGGTAGCACAAGCTCCAGATGCTGGACACCACGATCATCACGCACATGCACATGGTGAACATGATATTCACTTCTGGTTAGATCCTGAAATTGCAAAAACTATTGTTCAAATAGCTGCAAAAGAAATGTCAGAAATTGATCCTGCAAATGCATCAAAATATGAAGCAAATGCATCCAAAGCTCTGAATGAACTTGATCAACTTATAAATGATACAAGAGGCAAGGTTAATAAGGATGCTACCTATGTTGTATTCCATGATGCTTATCAATATTTTGAGCAACGCTTTGGCGTCGAAGTAATCGGCGCACTCACAGTAAACCCTGAAGTATTGCCAGGTGCAAAACAACTCGCTGACATTAGAGAGGTCATTGAACACGAGGGTGTTAATTGCTTATTCTCTGAGCCTCAGTTTAATCCAACGATTGCTGAGACAATTGCAAGTGACACAGGCGTGAAGGCAGCTGTTATAGATCCACTGGGCGCTGAATTAGAGCCTGGAAAAGATCTCTATTTTGATCTTATAGGCGATATAGCATCATCATTAGAGAGTTGTTAGGAGTTAATTAAGATAAGACAGTCAATGAGAAATCCAGAGGGAATTTTTTTAACTGACAATCTTGAGTCTCTAATAAACTTCAATAAGTCTCAATACAAGCTAGGGATTGTAGAGAGAAATGCCCTTACTGGTGGGGATGAGTTCTTCAATGAGTTAATGCAGAACCCTTTTCAAGTATCAGGAGCTGTCCGTAAACTCTTTGCAAAATCAGATATAGCAAAGCTGCTTGAAAATACTCTTTCTCCAGAGTTGAGAGCCAATGAATTTTTCAAACAATGGCTTAGTGATATGGAAGACGTATGCAAGTCATTTTGTGAACTTGAAAACATTAAAGATGTTGCGTTTTGGCTTGGTACTAAGCGTGGGTGTTCTCGATACCATGTAGACAATGTTCCAAAACGGTTGCTTGTAACTTATGCTGGGAGAGGAACTGAGTGGATACCTGATATGGCCGCAGATCGAACTGCTTTTGAAAGCGGTGAGCCTAATGAGCATATTGTAAAAGATACATCAGCCTTAAGGCACGTACGTCAATGGGATGTTGCAGTGTTCAGAGGCTTTCGTGAAGGCATATTGCACCGTACGCCCGATGAAGCATTAAATGGGCCGTCAATATTACTTAGGTTAGACCATTCTTCATTTTTAAAAAAAATAGATCATAGCTACTAAACAATACATTAAATAACACATTTAAATGTTTCAAAAATGTGAATTATTTAAATTCTTATACTTATTTATTGATTTCGATTTATTATTTAGAATAATTTAAAGTCCTGAATCTAATTAAGATATGACGTCAGAATTTACATTATTCGGTTTTCATCATCTAATTTCAATTACATCAATCTTTGCAATTTCATTTCTATTTCCTACATTGGTAAGACTGATTAATAATAAATCAATTACTGAAATAATCTTAATCATCTTAGGAGCTGTATTAATTATCCATGAATTAGCAAAACCTTTTTACAGGGTTGTTTTTTATGACCATTCTGTTTATGAGGTTTTTCCAATACACATTTGTCATATCGCAGCATTATCGATGGGAATTTATATTTTCTCTAAAATTAAATTCTTTTTTGAAGTTGCGTACTTTTTTGGACTAACTGGAAATCTGCTAGCTATGGTAACACCTGATGTTGATTATACCTATCCAGATGCTGAATTCATTACATATTACTTTGGTCATGGAATGCTTTTTATGACTGTATTTTATGTATGCATCTGTACCAAAGTGGAATTGACCTGGAGTTCAGTAATTAGAGTCTTAGTTTTTGCTGTTTCCTTATTGCCATTGATTTACTTGCTAAACCTTTATCTCGTTAGTTATTTTGCTGATGTCAATTACTGGTATTTAATGATCACTCCGGCAGCAAATACGCTGTTAGATTTCTTTCCAGCCCCACCATGGCATATTCCATATCTAGCATTGTTTACAGTAATCTTATTTACTGCCATTTACCTTCCATTTAAATACTTAAACAGTTATAAACAGACAAGTTTTTAATTGATTAATTAAATATGATCGAAAACGAGAATTTATTTAATATTCTAAATAAATTAGATGACGCTGTAATTATTACTGACCGGGATAAAAAAATTATTTTTCAAAATGATTATTCTATTGAGATATTTGAAAATGATTTTACATCACAAATCATTACCAACCTTATAAGAGACCCTAAAATCCTTGAAAGCCTAGAACAGACAATTGATAAGAATACTGAATCAACAACAGATTTTATAATTAATAAAAATATTTCAGATCAATCGGGAGAACTTAATTTTGACGTTAGTATTTATCCCAGCAAGAGCAAAGAGGAAGATAATTTAATTTATATAATCTTAAAAAATGTATCAATTCAAAGAAATATAGAGAAAGTTAAAACATCTTTTGTGGCTAATGTTAGCCATGAACTTAAGACGCCTCTCTCTACAATTATTGGATTTATTGAGACTATCCGTACGACCGCAAAAGACGATAAAAAGTCTAAGGATGAGTTTATGGAAATAATCAATGATGAAGCAAATCGTATGGATCGATTGATTGATGATTTATTAATTGTTTCCAAAATTGAGAGCAATGAACACATTCATCCAACTTCAAAAATAAATTTAAATAAATGTGTCGAACGTGTGCAAAAAAACCTGGCAAAAAAACTCACATCAAAAAATATGACGATTGAGATTAATACAAACTCAAATGATCACCATATTCTTGGAAATGAAGATGAACTAATACAACTTTTTTCAAATTTACTTGAGAATTCATTTAAGTATGGTCACGAAAACTCCGAAATTAACGTAAGTATTCAAAAAAATAAAAATAACGAAGACCATAACACTTCATTATTTAGAAAAAATATTATTGAAGTTGAAATAAGAGATCAAAGTGATGGCATTCCTGAAAAATACATTCATAGACTGACAGAGCGTTTTTTTAGAGTTGATAAATCTCGATCAAAAGCGATAGAGGGAACCGGCCTTGGATTAACTATTGTTAAACACATTTTAAACAAGCATCGTGGCAATATTGAAATATCAAGTACGCTTAACAAGGGAAGTATATTTACAATCCAGTTACCAGAGGCGCCAATATCATAAAAATATTAAATAAAATCAATCAGTTATAAATCCAACAGTGTAATAATTTTGTAACATTCTTTTAATACATTTGTAACTTCCATCCAGTAATTTTTGATGAATCAAAAATTTACTTAAAAGAGGAGACATAAATGAATTTATTAAAAATTTTGATAGCAACATTAATTGCCTTGGGTTCTTTATTTGGCACCTCATATGCACGAGATCAAATAAAGATAGTTGGCTCTTCAACTGTTTACCCTTATGCAACAATTGTTGCTGAACGATTTGGTAAATCAGGCTTTAAAACGCCAGTGATTGAGAGTACTGGAACAGGGGGTGGAATGAAACTCTTTTGTGCCGGTGTTGGCGTCAACCATCCTGATATTACCAATGCTTCCAGAGTAATAAAAGAAGGTGAAATAGAGCTTTGCAAGAAAAATGGCGTTACCGAAATAATTGAAATTGTAATCGGAAACGATGGTTTAACACTTGCTCACAGTTTAGAAGCTTCAAATGCAGACTTTAATCAAGAGCAATTATACTTAGCTCTTGCAGATGAAGTCCCAGTCAATGGTCAATTTGTTAAAAACCCTTTTCAGAAATGGAGCGAGATAGATCCAAGTCTTCCTGATCATAAAATTGAAGTCCTTGTAGCTCCTCCCACTTCAGGAACAAGAGATGCATGGGACTCTCTAATTATGGTTAAAGGATGCAAAGCCGCGGGAGCCTATGATATGTGGTCAGAACTTGGCGAAAAGGCAAAAAAGAAATGTAGGATATCAAGAGAAGATGGTCGTGTTATTGAAGCGGGTGAAAATGATGCATTGATAGTTCAAAAATTAACTGAGGATCCTGAACGGTTTGGTTATTTTGGATACAGTTACCTGTTAGTTAATGAAGACAAAATAAAACCTACTTCAATTGCTGGTATAGAGCCGACATTGGAAGGAATACAAGACTATTCATACCCAATAGCAAGGCCATTACAGTTTTATGTTAAGAAAGCACATATTGGTTCTGTTCCTGGTATAGAGGAGTTTTTACAAGAATTTACAAGTTCTAGAGCGATGGGTGAAGATGGATATCTTACTGACATTGGGCTTGTAGCACTTTCTGATGATGATGCTGATGAAATAAGAGAAAGAGTTAGCAATTTAACAACATTATCAACAGAATAATTTTTAATATCAGTATAACTGGAAGAGATTTTTTTTCTTCTAGTTATATTGATTAAATAGAGATTTTTATGGGTTTAATAACTTTTTTTTTATTAGTTTTATTTGCTATAACAAGCTTCTACTTGGGGTACTTCAGGTCAAATAGAGTAAGAGTTATTGAAAAACAAAGGCCTTTTTCTCTCGATAAATATTATGGTTACTACCTTGCAATTTGGTCAGTAGTTCCAGCGGTTATAATTCTTTTTGCTATACTCATTTTTGATGGATTTATTGTAAAAAATTACGTTTTATCTGAATTCTATTCTCAAGGAATTGATCAATCAGAAATTAGTTTATTGTTTACTCAAATAGAAAATACAAGAAATGGCATAAAGCTATTTAATAGTGAAGATGAAATTATTGTAAATGCAGTAAATAAATTAAATTATATAGAAGGAATATTTGAAATCACTTCAATAATTACAGTCTTTAGTGTTTCAAGTTTGTTTTTATTATATGGCTATAGAAAAATAAACTTAAATTTTGATGCAAGACTCATTGTTGAAAAATTTATACTTATTGGATTTTTTCTTTGTTCTCTTATTGCAATTCTAGTTACAGTTGGAATTATATTTTCATTATTATACGAGACTGTCCGTTTTTTTAGCCAAGTTCCCATTTTAGATTTTTTATTTGGGACAAATTGGAGTCCCCAAAGAGCTTTTGTAAGGGATGCGGCCGACGCGGCAGATATAGAAAATGCATTTGGTGCAGTACCTCTATTTTCAGGTACATTTTTGATTGCATTTATAGCTATGTGCGTATCAATCCCAGTAGGCTTACTTACTGCGATCTATATGTCAGAATATGCAAAAAGCTCTGTAAGAAATACTGCAAAACCAATTATTGAAATACTCGCTGGTATACCAACAGTGGTTTATGGATTCTTTGCTGTTATCACAATCGCACCCTTTATTAGGTCATTGGGGGGGTCAATCGGTCTTGATGTTTCATCAGAAAGTGCTCTTGCGGCAGGATTAGTGATGGGAATAATGATTATTCCATTTGTATCTTCATTGTCTGACGACGTTATTAGCTCTGTGCCTCAAAGCTTGCGTGAAGGATCTTACGCAATGGGCGCAACAAAAAGTGAAACCATAAAAAAAGTTATAATACCTGCTGCTTTACCAGGTATAATTGGCTCATTTCTTTTGGCTGTATCTAGAGCCATCGGTGAAACAATGATTGTTGTAATGGCAGCAGGTTTGGTCGCAAACCTTACAGCAAATCCTCTTGAAGCTTCAACAACAATAACTACACAAATAGTTGTAATATTAATAGGTGACCAGGAGTTCGACAGCCCAAAGACCATGTCAGCTTTCGCATTAGGATTAACTTTATTTGTAATGACATTAATACTCAATTTCATAGCTTTAAGAGTTGTAAAAAAATACACAGAAAAATATGAATAGTAATTCTCTAAAAATTTCGAATGAAAATCTAAAGCGTAGACTTAATGCTGAGCGAAGATTTAAATTTTATGGAGTTATAGCAATATCGTTAGCGTTAATTTTTGTACTAATATTATTTACCAATATCATCAGCAAAGGTTATTCAGCCTTTTACAGAACATTGATAGAGATAAAAATAGAGTTTAACGATAAAGTTCAGCCTGAAATGTTTAAACAGATGTCCGATACTGAAATTAATAAATTGGATTTATACTCATTTTCGAAAAAAAATATTTACAGTAATTTTCCAAATATTGAAAAAAAATCTGATAAAAAAAAGATTATAAAGTTATTTAGTATTGAATTTGAAGAAGAGATAAAAACTTATATTAATAAAAATAAAAATAATTTAGGCAACACAATCAATCTATATATTTCTGCCTCTGATGATATTGATCAAATACATAAAGGTAACTATTCTAGAGATATTCCAGAAGAACGAAGAAGAGTTTCAAATTTCCAGTTATCTATTTATGATGAACTCGTGGGCCAAAATAAAGTAAAATTTGAATTTAATTTGCCATTTTTTTCAAGAGGAGATTCAAGGGAAGCAGAGTTAGCTGGTCTAGGTGGATCGTTAATTGGATCATTTTTTACAATGATAATTGTATTGCTTTTATCATTTCCATTCGGTCTTTTTGGCGCAATATATCTTGAAGAATTTTCTAAGAGAAACAGATTTACAGATTTTATTGAAATAAATATTAATAATCTTGCTGCAGTTCCATCAATTGTATTTGGATTACTTGGATTAGGCATTTTGTTAAATACATTTGAACTACCCAGGTCAACAGCCTTAGTAGGAGGCATAACTTTATCACTTATGACTTTACCTACTATAATTATTGCTACGAGAGCTTCGTTGAGGTCAGTGCCTCCATCAATTCGCGAAGGTGCACTTGCTGTTGGTGCATCGAAAGTTCAGACAGTAATGCATCACGTTGTTCCTTTGGCATTACCTGGCTCTATAACAGGAACCATTATAGGAATAGCAAGGGCATTAGGAGAAACAGCGCCATTACTGTTAATTGGCATGGTCGCTTTTATTGTTGATGTGCCGTCTTCACCTTTAGACCCATCTACTTCACTGCCAGTTCAAGCATATTTATGGAATGATAGTGCTGAAAGAGCCTATGAGGAAAAAACATCAGCTGCTATCATTATATTGTTAAGCTTTTTGATTTTATTTAATTTAATCGCTGTATTTATTAGAAGAAAATTTGAAACAAAGTGGTAAAATAATTTAAATGGAAAATAAAGTTAAAGTATGCGTCGAAAATTTAAACGTTCACTACGGTGAGAAACAGGCATTATTTGATGTCTGTATGGATATAAATCAAAATGAAATTACGGCTCTTATTGGACCATCTGGATGTGGCAAATCTACATTTCTTAGATGTTTAAATCGAATGAATGATGTTATTGATATTTGTAAAGTAGAAGGCTCAATTAAGATCGATGGACAGAATATATATGACAAAGATATACAAGTAGAAAAGTTAAGAGAGAGAGTAGGGATGGTATTTCAAAAACCTAATCCATTTCCAAAGTCAATATTTGAAAATGTAGCTTATGGCCCAAGAATTCATGGTCTAGCAAAAGATAAAACTGAATTAGAGGAGATTGTTCATACAAGTCTAAAAAAAGCTGCAATTTTTGATGAGGTTAAAGACAGATTGGATGAAACTGGTACCAGTTTATCTGGAGGGCAACAGCAAAGGCTTTGTATAGCTAGGGCTATTTCAGTAAATCCTGATGTAATACTGATGGATGAACCATGCTCTGCATTAGATCCCATAGCAACAGCAAAAATTGAGGCATTAATGGAAGATTTAAAAAAAGAGTATACAATAATTATTGTGACTCATTCTATGCAACAAGCTGCAAGAGTATCTAAAAAAACTGGTTTTTTTCATTTAGGTAATCTTATTGAAGTTAATGACACTGAAACAATCTTTTCTACGCCTGCAAATGATAAAACTCTAGATTATGTAACTGGAAGGTTTGGATAATGAGTGATCATCTAGTTGAGTCCTATGATAAACAATTAGAATTAATTAATTCTAATTTAGTAAAGATGGGTGGACTTGTTGAGCAGCAAGTGAAGGATTCATTAAAGGCCCTTGATGACAAGGATACAGAATTTGCTGAAGAGATACTTAAAAAAGACGATAAAATTGATAATCTTGAAAAAGAAATCTATGCACTAGCTTATAAAATTATAGCAATGAGGCAGCCTATGGCTAATGATTTGCGTACCGTTGTATCTGCACTAAGCATTGCAAATGACTTAGAAAGAATGGGCGATCATGCAACGAATGTAGCTAAACGTGTAGCCAATGTGAAAGTATCCATGCCAAGTCAATCAATATCAAAAATTGTTCAGATGGGAGACGACGTTCAAAACATGATTAAAAATGTTCTTGATGCGTTTATCAAAATGTCTGAAAAGAAAGCAATTACTGTATGGGATTCTGACATTGATATAGACGAAACATATTTATCAATTTACCGTGAATTATTACAAATGATGGCAGACAATCCAGAAACTATAAATGGATGTGCTCACTTGCTCACAATTGCAAAAAATATTGAACGCATTGGTGATTATGCACAAAATATTGCTGAGGATATTCATTTCATAGTCACAGGCGAAACCTTGGAGAGAAAATCTGACAATGCCGGTCAATGGGAAGACCTAGATATTAAGACTTAATATGAAAGCTAAAATTCTTGTTATTGAAGATGAGCTGCCGATAGTAGAGTTATTAAAGTACAATCTATCAAAAGCTAATTATGATGTGGATTACTGTTTAGATGGTGAATCCGCACTAGATAAAATTTTTTCATCAGTAAAATATGATTTGATTTTGATTGATTGGATGCTTCCTGAGTTATCTGGAATTGAGATAAGTAGAAGAATAAGAAAAAACAAATCAACAAAAAATGTACCCTTGATAATGCTAACCGCTAGAGGAGAAGAAGAGGATAAATTGAGAGGTTTTGAAAGTGAAGTAGACGATTACATAACAAAACCGTTTTCAATCAATGAGTTATTAGCTAGAATTAAAGCGGTACTTAAGAGAATGAGACCAATTTTTTATAACGAAGTTTTAACCTATAGAGGAATTAGTCTAGACGCATCTTCTCATAAGGTTTCAAGAAACGAGATTGAAATTGATTTAGGTCCCACAGAATTTAATTTGCTTAGATTTTTAATGGAAAATCAAGGAAAGGTATTTTCAAGGCAGCAGTTACTAGATCATGTTTGGACATCAAGCCCTTACGTTGAACCAAGAACTGTGGACGTTCATATCAGAAGATTAAGAAAAGCATTAAACAATGGCTTTGAATACGATCCAATAAGAACAGTACGTTCAGCAGGGTATTCTCTTGGCTTATAAGTAGAAATTTTCTAATGAGATACGTATTCTAATAAGAAAACTCCAATAAACAAAATAACAGCCGCAGCAAGTCTTCTCTTTAAACCCTGTTCTTTAAAAAATAATAATCCGATTAGTGAGGCAAATATTATACTGCTCTCTCTTATTGAAGCCACGTAGTGAATTGGTGCTTGTGTATATGCCCAAAGAACAAGTGAGTAAGAAGTTACAGAGCCAATTGCAGCAATAATCAGTGGAAACTTGTTTTCTGTGAATGTTGTTATCAATAAATTACGTTGATTGCTTATAGAATAAAGCAGAATAGGAATAGGCATCAAAAAAAATAGCCATACAATATACTGCATTGAACTTTCGACTGTTTTGACTGCATATGAGTCAACTAAAGTATAAAACGTTATAGATACCGGAAAATATAATAAGGCCAATACGTTTTTATAATCTAAGCTGAAACTTTTACCGATAAAAAGCACAAAAATACCTGATATGATTATTCCAATTGCTATGATTTCATTTAATGAAATTGTCTTGTTTAAGATAAATATCAAAATCAAAATTGTTAGTAAGGGTGCAAGACCCCTTGCAAATGGATAAGCGACCGAAAAATCCTCTATAGCATATGCTCTTGTTAATGAGTGCATGTACATTGTATGCGCAATGACTCCAAAAAATAAATATATTGCTGCAGTAGAAGAGGGCAGGCCAACGTAAAATAATAAAGGCACCATAAATAGAGCAATAATCGTTGCTAAGATAACCATCTTCGCAAATCCATTACCTTTATTTTTTATGAAAGCATTCCAAGACGCATGCAATATTGCTGAAAATAATATGACGCTTAAAATTGACATATTACGGAGTAAGCCATTTTTTGTTTAAACTGCCATTTGTGGATGTAAACAATGCTCGGCGATGACCTTGACGATGCAAATAAAGCCACTCAATCGAGTGAATTTGAATTTCCACTAAAGTAAAGTTGTTATAACCGTTTTGTAAAAGATCATCGTCTGGAAGTTCGTTTTCATGCTCTGGTAAGTACCCTGAAGTTGGTTCATCCGATGGAGTTCCAGGTGCCTTTTCAACAACATAACATTTCTTACTAAATGACCTTGAGTTATCCCAGGCCATTTTTGCTTTATCGTTTTTATGATTGATTTCAGCTTGTCCAGAAACTTTAATTTGTATTTTTTTGCCATGATCGTAAAACAGCATAGTTACTGCATTATTTTTTTTGATTTCATCAATTTTACCGGATCGGATATCCGTATGAAAACTTATGGTATTATTTTTCTTATCAACATGCCTTAAGACAACTGTTCTAACCGATGGAAATGAGTCATTGAATGTTGAAATATACCCTTGATGTAATTCGGATTTTGACTTTGATTTACCAATTATGAGTTGATCCCAAATATTTTCATAGGTCTTATCAAGATCATCATAGAAATCAGGTTTATCGTGTATATGGTCTTTTACCATTCGAGCTTTTTTCCTTCATAATTTAAAAATGAGCCAGAGTTATCAAGATTTAGATCATTTATAACATTGATCATTCGGGCAATGCTCTCAGGTATCTCTAATTTCGCGCTTGTGCCACCCATATCGGTTTTTACCCATCCTGGGTGCAAAATAAGGACAGATATACCATCTTCTTTCCAATCTATTGATAAGCTTCTTGCTGCAGAATTAAGAGCTGATTTTGACGAGCGATAAAAATAAAATCTACCAGAGTAATTGTCATCAATACTTCCCATTTGACTAGATATAAAAACGACTTTCTTATCAGATCCCATTTTTAAGTTGTTCTTTAATTTTCGTGCAAGAATTATGGGTATCACAGCATTAATTCTCATTTCATTCATCCAGGCATCTGTATCAAGATCTTCTTTTAATTGCTCATCACTAAAAATACCTGCGTTGTGAATGAGTATGTCAATTTTTCGAGACTCGATACTTGTTACAAAATTATTCACGCTTGCATCAGAATTTAAGTCAAGTTCGGCTATATCGATGTTACTAATTTCATTCAACTCTGTTGAGTTATCTTTATTTCGAGTAGTTGCGATTATATTATGGTTTGTATTGCTGTATTGCTTTACAAATTCAAGTCCAAGACCTCGATTAGCTCCTATGATTAATATATTGCTCATTTTATATATAAACTTATAGTACGTTCATGAGCATTTTAGCAAATCCTCTGCGACTAATCTTCTTTTTTTATTTATTTTATCTTTATTACTCATATGTGCGACCTGTGCCTGCCGACTCTACAGTAAGAGAAGTGGCAAATTTAATTACTGATTATGGAATACACTTTATCTCATTTTTCATACTTGGCGCCCTGGCACAATTGGCTAACAATAAAACTAATGATTTTATATTTGGTATTAGCCTGGCTCTGATCACAAGTGTTTTTATTGAGTTTATACATTTTTTTATTCCTTTTCGCGATTTTGTGATGATGGAAGGGGTTGCAAATATAGTTGGTTGTTTGTCAGCGATATATTTAATAAACTATTATAGAAAAAATTATGGATAAACTCATCATAAGAAATATTTGTCAACCACCCGATAGTAACCCTTACGGCACAGCACATGGAGCTTGGGTAGTTAAACAGATGGCTCATGCAGGAATTTACATGACTCAGTTGGTATCAAAGGGCAATGCAGTACTTGTTGAGTCAAAAGTTAAATACAAAAACCCAATGCACGTTGGTAAATTTATTAATGTTTATGGATCTGTCGTTGGTGTTAAGCAATCCAAAATGATTTTTAAAATTACTGCAAAAAGATCTGAAATGAATCAAAAGGAAGTTGATGTGGCAGTGGGGGAATTTTCATACATTGCAATCAATGATAAAAACAAGACAAGAAAATTTAAACCTAATCTAAAGATATAAAAATAAGCCCCCAAGTTAATGGGGGCTTACTGTAGTTAAAACGGAGCTCCACTCAAAAAGTGGAGGTTTCCATATCTACAATCACATGGAATCTCACTACTCGAGCAAAGCTCCTCTATACTACTGATAGACATAGACCACCTCCTTTCATTAAATATGGTTTAAAATATAGATATATATATAATTTACTGGATTCTTATTTCAATCAAGGAGTTTGTTATGTCGTCTGAATTAATTTTTGATCCTGTCATTAATATGTTATGGCTTTCTCTAGCGGTATTTGCCTTTGGGACTACTCTGAGGCTTAAATCCATTATAATCGATAAAAAAAGCAAAGAAGAAGACTTCAAAATTCCCACATTTGATAATGGTGGCGAAACTATTCAAAATTGTCAGAGGAATCTGACCAATTTATTTGAATTCCCAATCTTTTTCTATGCTGTGTGTATAATGATCTATGTAACAGGTAATGTTGATGGTTATTTTGTGTTGTTGGCTACGTGGTTCTTTTGGTTACGAGTTGCGCATACGGTTACGCACATTTTTTATAATAAAGTAATCCCAGGGATTGCAATTCCTGTGCGGACTCTATTTTGGCTGCCATCAACCATCATTCTTGGTTGGATGGCTTATAGAGCCTGCTCTGTCATGATGTGATGTTTGATAACATTCTTTTCCCAGCTTTTGGATTAATTGTATTAACATTTGCGGTAGGCTTATTGCATACCATTGCCTCTGTTGATTTAACAAGGAAATCTAAAGAGTGGGAAGAGAGTGGTATTCCTAGGGAGCCCTATGAGGATGCTCCACTAAAACTAAGATTGTTAAAAAATAATATTAGCAATTTGTTTGAATTCACCATTATTTTTTATTTCTTAGTCGGTCTAATACTCATGCTTGATCTATCGAACATTTTTTTAATAATTTGTGCATGGCTATACTTATTATTCAGAGTTATCCATTCTATATGGCATATATATTTTATAGATACGTCAGTTAGAGGAAGCTTGTGGTTATTCTCTCAAACAATTTTATTTATTTTCTTTTTAGGAACGGTTTTTAGTATTTAACTTCCAGAGACTCCTGCTTCATTAAGCCTCTTTTTCAATCTGCCTGTTAACATGAGCCATGTCATATGATGGTCACCAATTTGAGACCACCATGGATATTTAAATGTCGCAGGTTTATTATGTTCAATAAAGAAATGTCCTATCCATGCAAATGTATACCCGCACACTAGTGCGAGAGGAATATACAACCAACTTTGAGTAATAATTGCACTCCAAAGTATTATTTGCGCTAATCCTGTTCCAATATAATGAAGAATGCGCGTGTTTTTCTTACTATGCTCACGTAAATAGTAGGGAAAAAAATCTTTATAATTTGTATATCTGGCTGGATTTTCCATGTAATAAACATTATATTTCGTTCATGAATCTAGACAATAAAATAATGTACATAATGGTCGCTGCTTTTGTGGCCTTTATTTTCATATCAAGTTTCAGTAGTTAAGTTTCAATGTTAAATTTTGGCTATATTCCAGTCTTTGCCCTAAGATTCATGGTACTCTATTTTATTATTACAAATGCGATAGCCATGGCATTGTTTCCTGGGGGAACTTTGTTTAACCCTCAACTTGAAATATACTCATTTTCTGAAAATTTTTTTAGTGACTTGGGAATCACATTTACGAAAGATGGGACACAAAACTATCTTTCAAGCTTCTTATTTAACAGTTCTTTATTGGTATTGGGGCTTTGTGCAGTAACGCACATTTTCGTTCCAAAATTATTTAAGGATAACAAAAAAAGTTATATTCTCTCAATCATTGCAGCAGCATTATTTGTTATAGCGGGACTATCTTTTATTGGGGTAGGATTGACACCTGCTGACATTTACTTCGAAGAGCATGTTTGGTTTGTTATTCTTGCATTTAATGCACAAACAATAGGTGTTCTATTCATGACTATCGCTTTTTTGCTTAGTAAGATCAGCAATAAATATACTATTGTTGCTTTTATTTATTTTATAAATGTTGCTTTATACACAATCTTTGAAACGAGTGAACCTCCACCTGATTTTAATCCATTTGAGTTAGAAAATGTTGGTGATTTTATTGATTACAATCGTTTTATCATTTCTGTGGTTTGGCAAAAAATTATCACTCTTATTTCAATGGTTAGCATCTTAATCTTCACATTTGGGTATAGACGTCTTATTAATGACTAAATTTTGGTGTGTGGATATACTTCGGATAGCTTCCATCTATTTTGTAATTGCTGTTATTATTGCAATATTTTTTTATCCTGGGGGAAATCATATAGAGCTTGATCAAGTTGGCTATTCCCTTCATAAAAACTTCTTAAGTGAACTTGGTTTTCATAAAACAATGTCTGGAGATCTTAATTTCTTTTCATCTTTTTTTTGGAACACCGCTATGTACATGACCTTACTGCAGGGCGTATCATTTCTATTTATTCCAAAGCTATTTAGTGAGAGTAAAGTCTCGTTTATTTTTGCTTGTTTAGGGACGTTATTCATGTTTCCTGCATGTATTTTTTTTGTTGGAGTTGCCCTAACTCCTGGTGATATTTATTTTGATGCACACATATTTACAACTACAGCTGCATTTAATCTTTATACTCTAGCAATCTTATTTTATGTTTTTGCGTTCATATTCAGTCCTCTATCTAATTTTTATGCATCAACCGGCATTTTATTGTTTATTGCAGTAGGTATTTATTCTTACTATCTAGGAGATTTTCAACCTATAGACGCATTAAATGATCGAGAACGTTTTCTCCAAGTTTATACAATGGATTTTTTAATATTTAATGCAGTACTTCAGAAAGTCATGATAAGTCTAATGATTGTAACAGTATTTATATTTACTTTTGGACTCAACAAACTCATTAAGGATGGCCAATAAATGACTAAATTTTGGACAGTTTACATTATTCGCTTTGTATCAATTTTTTTTGTCACCTCTGTGATAATTGCTTCTTTCTTTTTTCCTGGAGGCAATATTCATGATCCAAATCAAGTAGGGTACTCATTCAGTCACAATTTTTTAAGTGAATTAGGAGGGTATATTACTTTTGCGGGAGACATTAATAATATCTCTTCCTTTTTCTTTAACACAGCTCTTTTTTGTTTCTTGTTAGTGGGTATCTCAAGTTTTTTTATTCCATCTTTGTTTAGAGAAAATAAAACATCATATATATGTGCATACATAGCGGCTGTATTATTTTTTATAGGAATGGTCTTTTTCGCTGGTGTAGCACTTACACCACACGATCTTTATAGGGAGGCACACGCTTTTTTTGCTATTAATGCATTTAGATGGCTTATCCCAGCATCTGCCTTCTTTGTTATTGCCTTTTTCTTAAGTGATGCTGATAATAAATATACTATAATTAATATTATTTTTCTTATTTCCACAGCAATATACGTGATTTACCAATTAAATGCTGGAAGCCCACGTCTCAGTGAAGAGCTTTTAGTTCAAAATGTATTGATGCAAAAAGCTATTGCGAGCATACATGTAATTAGCATATTTTCGTTAACATTTTGTTTTAATGATCAGATCAAAAGAAAAAATTTATAGATTTGGTTTCCTCTGTATCCACGGTGCTGCTTCTTCAAGCTGAGCTGCTAATGATATAAGTGTATGTTCATCAGCATATCTTGAAGCAAATTGAACACCTAATGGAATATTATTATCTGACCAGTAAGTTGGAATTGAGATAGAGGGTTGACCAGTTATATTTTGTAACATTGCATCTGGTGCATACCAAAGACTGTCTGGTGCTAAACTATTTAAAATAGCATCACGCAATGGTTTTATTTTGAATATAAATCCCAGCTTTAAAGCCATAATGATTTCAGCACGAATTTCTGCTTTCTTATCAGGTCTGATTTTTCCAATTTTGGGAGGAAATTCTGAAATAATAGGAGTTAATACTACATCATATTTATCGGTTGATTGCATCACAGAGCGAGCAATTGATTGCATGGTATACCTCGCCCAAGTGTAGTCACTAGCACGAAAAGTATTGCCTAAATAATTATACAATCTAGTTGTTGTTTCTATCTCAGATGATTTAAATTTACGACCGACAACATCCTTTAGTTCATTAAACATTTGACTCACATGAGATGTAATTATAATAGTAAATGCGCGCGCAGCTTTAAGACCATCGTAATTAAAATTCATTTCTTCAACATCGTGTCCCAAATCTTCACAGAGTTTTGCATTAAACTTTACAGCTTTTATTGCATCATTTGATGGATTTACACCAAGAGGACTTTTTAGATTAAAACCAATTTTAAGTTTTCTCCTATCATTTAAGGCTTCTACCAAGCTTCCTTTTTTATAATGAACGCAGTAGGGATCACCTGTGCTATTTTTAAATATTTCATCATACATGTATGCTGTATCGCGTACACTTCTCGATACAATGCCTGAGTGTGTCAATCCTCCCCATTTATCACCATGTGAAGGTCCAAAAGAAGTTCGTGCTCTATTTGGTTTTAATCCAATTAAACCACAAGATGCAGCTGGGATTCTAATCGATCCACCGCCATCACTGGCATGAGCAAATGGAACTATTCTAGCTGCCACACCTGATGCTGCACCACCCGATGATCCTCCTGGAGTTAAATCTAAATCCCATGGATTTCTCGTAGGTCCAAATTCAAGTGGTTCTGTCGTAATCATTAGTCCGTATTCCGGCGTTGCTGATTTGCCGCATATTAATGCCCCAGTGTTTCGAAACTGTCTGGTTAATTCATTATCATAGTTCATTTTGGTATTTTTTAGGTATTTGCTTCCTTGCATCATGTTGTAATTAGCAAGTGAACTGTCCATATCTTTTAATAGCATCGGAACACCTGCAAATTGTCCTTTGAGATCACTATTCCTATTTATAGACTCAAATGCATAGTGATACATGGTCCTGTGAACAGCATTGAGCTTTGGATTTAATCTTTCAATGAGGTCAATTGCTGAGTCTAAGGGATCGATAGGAGAAATCTCTTTTTTCTTTATTAACTCACTTAATCCAACGCCGTCATAATTCGTATACTCTGCAAATATAGCCATTATTAATTACCCTAATTAAAAAACTGTGATATTCTATTATTTCAAGAATAAGCTTATGTCAGAATTAGATAAGAAAAAAGGAAATAGCTTCGTAAATTTTATAAAAAGGTATTTCTTTACTGGATTATTAATCTCAGCGCCAATTGGGGCTACTATATACATAACTATATTTATAGTTGAATTTATTGCAGGATTAGTACCTCAAAGATTTAATCCCAATGGGCTACTTCCAGAAATAATTGGGTACGAAATACCCGGATTAGAACTAATTATTGCTTTTTTATCTTTTATTTTAATTGGACTGATTTTTTCAACATTATTTGGAAAAGCAATACTTGGTTACTTTGATAACCTTATTACCAGAATACCATTTGCAGGAAATGTTTACAAAGCGATAAAGCAAATCACTGAAACATTTTCTAACGCAGATGCAGCTTATCAAAAAGTTGTTTTAATTGAGTATCCAAGGAAAGACATCTATGCGATAGGCTTCATGACTGGCGAAACTAAGGGTGAAATAAAAGATCGTAAAAAGATAGATATGGTCAATGTATTCGTTCCGACAACACCAAATCCAACATCAGGTTTTTTACTCTTTATACCCAAAGAAGATGCTGTAGAACTTGATATGTCTGTTGAGGATGCAATAAAATTAGTTGTTTCTGCAGGTATGGTTGTCCCTCCAACAAAATAATTATCCTGTTTTAAGATAATCAATTGCGACATCATTTCTAAACAAATGCAGCAGTACTCTTTGCGCTTTTCCAAGCGGTGTTTTTAATTCAGGATCATCCTTAATGGTCTTGATTGCTGTTTCCCTCGCTTCTTCTAGGAGGTGTTTATGTTTATCAAGGTTTGACAGTTTAAAATTTGGCACGCCACTTTGCTTGGATCCAAGAATTTCTCCTGCACCTCTAATATCCAGGTCTTCCTCAGCAATTTTGAATCCATCGTTGGTTTCTTTCATAATTTTTATTCTTCTTTTGGCATTTTCAGTAAGAGGACCGTTAAACAATAAAATGCAGGTTGAGGTCTTCTCACCTCTTCCGACTCTTCCTCGTAATTGATGAAGCTGTGAAAGACCAAATCTTTCTGCATTTTCAATTATAATTACAGTAGCATCAGGGTCGTCTATACCAACTTCTATTACTGAAGTGGCGACTAATATATTAACTTTTCCAGATTTGAATTTTTGCATAACTGAATTCTTATCTTCTTGCTGCATTTGACCGTGCACAATTTCGACCGAATAATCGCTATAATAATTTCTGAGATCTTTTAATCTTTCATTTACAGATTGCAATTGAAGTTTTTCAGACTCATCGACTAAAGGACAAACCCAATAGATTTTTTCACCTTTATTAATTATTTTATTAAGACTGTTCTTCAGATCTTCGACTTTATTTATATTTATTGATTTAGTGTTAATTTCTTTCCTATTTTTTGGTTTTTCCATAATTTTAGAAATATCAGTGTCTCCATAAGCGGCAAGTTCTAACGTTCTTGGAATAGGAGTTGCTGTCATTAGCAATACATCACATTCGTTTCCTGCTTTTTCATTCAGTAAAATTCTTTGGTGAACGCCAAATTTGTGCTGCTCATCAATCACAACTAAGCCAATATTAACAAAAGATACTTTTTCTTGAAATAGTGCATGAGTACCAATCAAAATATCCGCGTCAAAATTATGACTATCTTTTGTTGACGAGGTTATCAAAGAACATGTTAGATCCATTGATTTAACGATCTTTACTATTGTATTGAAATGTTGCTCAGCAAGTATTTCTGTTGGCGCCATGAGTATAGATCTTTTGTTATTTTCTAAACATTGCATCATGGCAAACAAAGACACAATTGTCTTGCCACTCCCAACATCTCCTTGTAACAGTCTAAGCATTTTGTTTGGCTTTGACTGATCATTTGATATTTCTTCTATAGTTTTCAATTGATCATTGGTGAGACTGAAATCAAGATTTTCTTCCAATTTTTTTATTAATTTATTATTTCTTCTTATAGCTATGCCCTGAGTATGACTTATTTTGTTTTTTATAAGACGTATCGTTAGTTGCTGAGCTAATAGCTCATCAAAAACTAATCTTTCAAGAAAAAGAGAATTAACCGAGTCTGATGTATTGACAGGGTTGTGTATTTTTTTAATGGCTTCATTCCAATTCGGCCAATTATTTGTTTTAATTTTATCGTCAGGTATCCATTCTGGAAGAGGATCAAGATTAATTAATGCCGAATTTATAGATTTTTGTATAGTTTTTGATGTCAATCCAGCAGTAAGTGGATAAATGCACTCAATTTTTTTGACGCTATCTAAATTTTCTAAGTCTACTACATGTTGGGGATGTGTTATTTGGAAGTTTTCGTTAAATTTATCAAATTTACCACTAATTACTTTCTGCCTACCTACCGGAAATATTTTTTTTAGATAGGGGCCTCGCAAGTTAAAATATACGATTGATATAGCTCCAGTATCGTCTGTGCAATTAATGCGATAGGGCATCCTTTTATTGAATGAAGGTGAATGACTATCTATCGTAACTATGATTGTTGCAATTTTACCTTCTTCAAGATCAATTATTTTTGGACTGTTTCTTCTATCAATGTATGTAGATGGCTTATGAAATAAGAGATCTATAACATATTTGCCACATAACCTTTCTATAACCTTAGCATTTTTTGGTCCAATGCCTTTAAGTGATATTATATTTGAAAAAAGCTTGTATAAGATTTTAGGCCTCATATATCTAATGTATCAAATAAATTAAAAAATATGGAAGATTTATCAACATTTCAAAAAAAACTTTTGTACAAGTCCACTCATCGTGGATCCAAGGAAATGGATCTTATTTTGGGAAAATTTGCACATAAGTACCTATCTTTATTTAATGAAGATGAGCTTGTAATGCTTGAAGCAATACTTGAAATGGATGATAACGATATTTATCAATATGCATTAAATAAAAAAGAAATTCCAGAGTCTTTAAATAATAGAGTATTCACTCTTCTTAAGGATTATACTTTACTGTAATGCCACCAAAAGCACTAGTTACACCATCTAAACTGTCAAACTTAAATATTAATTTAGATAATAAATTCGATTACGAATTAACACTCAGTTATTTATCAACCAATGGATATGTCAGGGTAAGTTCAATACGTGAACCTGGCGAATTTTCTGTTAAAGGAGATGTTATTGATATCTTTCCATCAGAATTTGCAAAACCAATAAGAATAAATTTATTTGGAAACGAAATAGATAAGTTTGAAGAATTTGATTTAAAGACTCAAAAAACTATACAAAAAATTAGCAGAGCAATTATTCGGCCATTTAATGAATTTGCTTTTAATCAAGGAAAGAGATCAATTAAAGCCGACACTTTTTTATCAGACCTAAGTAGTTTTGAGGACAATGACTTAATAGTACACGCTAACCATGGAATTGGTAAATTTCGAGGTTTAAAGAAATTAGAAGTTCTTGGGAATAGTCATGATTGTATTGAGTTAAATTATTTTAATGATGATAAACTTTATGTTCCCGTCGAAAATATAGAATTATTGAGTAAATACGGTGGCAACAATGAGTATGTGCAAGTTGATAAGTTAGGTAATTCACATTGGCAATTTAGAAAGGCTAGTGCAAAAAATAAAATTAAGGAAATAGCTGAGGAATTAATAGTCATTGCAGCTAAAAGATCATTAAAAAAAGGAAAAAAATATAGGATACAAGAACCTTACTATTCTAATTTTATAAATGAATTTGAGTTCCAAGATACAGAAGATCAAGTTAATGCTACTTCAGATATTTTAGCAGATCTAAGTCATGGTGCTCCTATGGACCGACTGATATGTGGCGATGTGGGTTTTGGCAAAACAGAGGTTGCACTTAGAGGTGCGTTCAATGTAGCACTAAATGGCGCTCAAGTTGCAATCATTGTTCCAACGACACTCCTGTGTCAGCAACATTACGAAAACTTTATTAAAAGATTTAAAAATTTTCCAATTAAAATAGGTCAGTTATCAAGATTAGTTTCAGCCTCAGAAACTAGTTCAACTCTAGAAAAAATAAGTAATGGCGAGCTTGATATAGTTGTTGGCACACATGCACTACTAGGTAATAAAATTAAATTTAAAAATTTGGGCATGCTGATTATTGATGAAGAGCAACATTTTGGTGTCTCTCAAAAAGAAAAAATTAAGAATTTGCGGTCAGACATTCACGTATTATCTCTTACCGCAACACCGATTCCAAGAACTCTTCAAATGTCTTTGGTGGGATTAAGAGATTTATCCATTATCTCTACTGCACCTTTAAATAGGCAATCAATAGCGACAGAAGTAATAAATTTTAATGAACAAGATCTTAAAGATGCCATTCAAAAAGAACTAAATAGAAATGGACAAATTTATTACGTATGTCCCCGAATCAAAGAACTGAAAGAAGTTGATGATTTTCTAAAAAAGGCAATGCCTGAATTAAAATATAAGATTGCTCATGGACAAATGCCGCCCAAAAAACTTAAGAATACCATGATTGATTTTTACAATAATGAATTTCAATTATTGTTATGCACAACGATTGTCGAGTCGGGTTTAGATTTGCAAAAAACTAATACTATGATTATTCATAATGCAGATAAGTTTGGATTATCACAACTTTATCAATTAAGAGGGAGGATTGGACGGTCAAATATTGAGGCTTTCTGCTATTATACCGTGAAAGATATTAACGGTATTACTGAAAATTCATTTAAAAGACTTTCTTTACTAAAAAAATTCAATAGCAGGGGGTCTAGCTTTAATTTAGCAAGTCATGATCTTGATATGAGAGGTTCTGGCAATATAATTGGTGACGCACAATCAGGTCATATAAAAGAAATTGGATTAGAGTTATATCATCGTCTTTTAAAAGATAAAATAATTGAACTGAAAAATGATAGCAATTCAATTGATAATGACTGGTCTCCACAGCTCAATTTAGGTTTAAGTGTTTTAATTCCTGAAAAATACATACCAAACTTAAATACACGATTATTCTTTTATAGAAAATTAGCATATTTAAATACTAATAGTGAACTGACTGAAGTTAAGAAAGAAATGGAAGAAAGATTTGGATTAATGCCTAATGAAGTTAATCATTTATTCAAAATCACTGAATTAAGAATTTTGTGTAAACAATTAAGTATAGAAAAATTTGATCTTGGGAAGAAAGGTCTAACCATTAAATTTAGAAATAATAAATTTGATAAGAGCGACAAATTGATTGATTTTATAAATCTTAATAAATTTGATATTAAATTAAGAACTGATCAAACACTTGTTTATAATTTTAGTAAAATCTCTGATAAACAGAGAATATATAAAGGTTTTAGCTTTGCAAAAGAATTGGCCTCGCTATAATCAATTGTATGGGTGTACTTAGTGGATATAGAATAATTGAATTATCAGGAATAGGCCCAGGTCCATTATGTGGAATGTTATTTGCAGATCTAGGCGCTGAGGTCATAAGAATAGATCGAAAAAAAACAGCATTACCTCATACAAAGCCAAAATATGACATTACTGGAAGAAATAAAAAATCTTTTAGTTTGAATCTTAAAAATAAAGAATCACTCGATATATTTAATAGCCTTATTAAAAGCGCTGATGCCTTAATAGAAGGTTTTAGGCCAGGCGTTACTGAAAAACTTGGTGTGGGACCTAGTGATTGTATGAAAATAAATCCAAAATTAGTATACGGAAGGATTACTGGCTGGGGGCAAACGGGTCCGCTATCCAAAGCTGCTGGTCATGATATTAATTACATTGCACTTGCTGGCGCGCTACATTCAATAGGAATTATTGAGAAACCAACAGTGCCTTTAAATCTTATTGGTGATTATGGCGGGGGCACTATGTTTTTAGCTTTTGGAGTTTGTGCTGCATTATTATCAGCTTCAAAAACTGGCAAAGGGCAGGTAGTTGATGCGGCTATGATAGACGGTGTTTCAACTCTCACGTCAATTTTTTATAGCTTATCACAATCAGGTCTTTGGGATGTTAATAAGAGAGGAATGAATTTGCTTGATGGGGGAGCTCCATTTTATCAAGTCTATGAAACAAAAGATCATAAATTTATATCTCTAGGCTCACTTGAGCCTCAATTTTACCAGCTACTAATTGAAAAATTAGAGCTTCAGAGTGAATTTAGTAATCAATTGGACATGAACGAGTGGCCGAAGTTAAAAGAAAAATTAGAAACTATATTTAAAACTAAAAATATAAGTGAATGGAATGAATTGTTTGAGGGTTCTGATGTATGTTACGCACCTGTATTGTCAATAAATGAAGCTAAAGACCATCCACATATGATTGATAGAAACAACTTTATTGATGTGGATGGAGTAATTCAGCCAGCACCTGCACCTAGATTTAGCTCTGATAATAAAGCT
Source organism: Pelagibacteraceae bacterium AG-461-B04 (assembly GCA_003211835.1). Taxonomy (GTDB): domain Bacteria; phylum Pseudomonadota; class Alphaproteobacteria; order Pelagibacterales; family AG-422-B15; genus CACNXQ01. The sequence goes on from QCRN01000010.1 coordinate 29,678, forward strand.
GAAATTAAAAAGGCACCTGAAATTGGTCAAGATAATAATGATATTATGAGAGAAATTGGCTACAGTGATGAAGAAATAAAAAAATTTTATGAAGATGAGGTTATATAATCATGCCAAGTTTTGATGTCGTTAGTCGCTTAGAAATGCAAGAAATTGACAATGCAGTATCTAATGCAATGAAAGAAATAACTCAAAGATATGATTTTAAAGGATCCATATCAAAATTAGAGCGTTCAGACAATATCGTAACTCTCTTAACAGAAGATGATATGAAGGCAAAACAAGTAATAGAAATACTTACAACGCACTTAATAAAAAGAAAAGTTGACCCAAAAGCAGTAAAATTTAAATCTTCGGAAAACGCTTCTGGTAATACCATTAGACAGAAGTACGATTTACTGGAAGGAATTGATCAAGAAATGGGAAAGAAGATTACTAAAATGATTAAAGATACAAAATTAAAGGTCCAAGCAAAAATTCAAGGCAATGAGTTGAGAATTAGCGGTGCTAAAAAAGATAATTTACAAGATGTGATGTCTAAGATTAATGAATTGAAACTAGAGCTACCTTTACAATTTGTAAATTTTAGAGACTAATTATCTGATTGGTTGATCAGTAGTAATATTTTGATCTTTTACTTTTTCTCTATATAAAATAAATATTCCGGCAGAAACAATTATTGCAATACCAGCCCAAGTTTTAAGGTCTACCGTTTCACTCCATATAAACCAACCCAATATTACAGCCCATATCAAAAATATATATTCAAACGGTGCTATAATGTAAGGCCTTCCATGTCTATATGCATTAAAGAGAAAAATAAATCCAAATATTACAGACACTCCCACGACAAATATCATGAATAAGGACTTCGGATCATTAAAAAACCAATCTCTAAAAAGAAAATTTAAAACTTCACTATTAGAATTACCAAAGTCTAAAAATATTCCTGAAAATGTAATTATAGGACAAATAATTATCGTAGCGATATAAACATGTAATGTTTGAGTATAAACATTATCTTTTTCAGATGTGTATTTGATAATTATCATATTTGCAGAATAACCAGCAGCGCAAAGAATAGGGTAGATCATATATATATTGATTGCATTTCCTAAAGACTTAGAAATTTCCTGACCTTCAAATGAGTTAATGTCGGGTAAGACAATGAACAATACGCCAATAAATCCATACACAACGATTGCCCACCTTATTAACCCTATCTTTTCTCTCAAAAATATTCCTGAAAATATCGTAATGAAAAATGGCGCTGTAAAAAATAGCGCCGTAGCTTCAGCAAAAGTTAAATAATGAAGACCTATATAATAGAAAACAAAAGCTAAAATAAACATTACTGTTCTAAAGATTGATAATTTAGGAAACTCGGTTTTTAATATAATGTCTTTTTTAGTAATTTTTAAAAAGAGAGTTAAGAGAATTAATGCAACAACACTACGAGCAAACATTACCTGCAGAATTGAAATATCAACAGCAAGCAATCTTATGACAGTATCTTGCAATGCGAATGCTGTCATGCCAAGCATGATATATGTTATTGCAAGAAAATTATTTTCTTTCATTTAGTAGATTTTTATTTGAATAATAGCTTACTATGCACTAGTTAAAAAGCATTGATGAACACTAAAAAAACCAATTTACAATGAACAATATAGACACTGAATATGACTATATCATAGTTGGCGCTGGCTCAGCTGGGTGTGTATTAGCAAATAGATTGTCAAAAAATCCAAAAAACCGTGTTCTTCTTCTTGAGGCTGGCAGGGAAGATAAATCTATAACATTGAAAATGCCCGGTGCCGTCTTATTAAACCTTAAAAGTACAAAGCATAATTGGGCATTTAAAGGTGAACCAGAACCTGAGCTTGCAGGGAGACAGCTGCAACATGATCGCGGCAAAACTCTTGGTGGATCTTCATCAATAAATGGCATGGTATTTATTCGGGGAAATTCATTGGACTATGAAGGCTGGAGACAAATGGGTTGTGACGGCTGGGGTTACGCTGATGTCTTGCCTTACTTTAAAAAAATGGAGTCCTATAGTGGCGGTGGAGATGATTTTAGAGGCGATTCTGGACCTTTAAGAGTACATAGAAGCGTACCCAAAGATCCACTTTCCATTGCCTTTATTAATGCAGGAAAAGAAGCAGGATACAAAGAAACAGATGACATTAGCGGGTATTGCCAGGAGGGTTTTGGCATTTTTGATCGGACTGTATTTAAAGGGGAAAGATGGAGTACAACACGAGGATATCTTGACCCAGTGCGTGATAGAAAAAATTTAACCATTATTACAAAAGCACTTGTGTGCAAATTAATTCTTGAAAATAACAAGGCAACAGGAGTTTGCTTTAAGGATAATAAAAATAAAATATTTAATGTAAAATCAAATAAAGAAGTCATCCTTTGTGCTGGTGCGGTTGGATCTCCACACATACTAATGCTTTCAGGAATTGGTCCAAAGGATCATCTGAAATCAATGGGTATTAATCTTATAGCTGACATGCCTGGCGTTGGGCAAAACCTTCAGGATCATCCTGATTTTATGATAAAATATAAATGCTTAAAGCCGGTTACATTATGGCCAAAGACAAAAAGACTAAATAGCATAGGCGCTGGCATTCAATGGCTTTTAACTAAAGAAGGGATGTGCGCATCTAATCATTTCGATTCTGTTGCATGTATTAGGTCTGGGCCAGGAGTTGAGTATCCAGATCTACAATTATGCATTTCACCAATTGCGATGGATGATAATTCATGGCAGCCATTAAAGGAGCATGCGTTTCAGGTGCACGTTGGTTTAATGCGAACGCACAGTCGCGGTAAGATTGAATTGCGCTCAAATAATCCTTCTGATCCACCACGTATTTTAGTTAATTATTTAAAAGATAAGCGTGATAGGGAGTTAATGCGTAAAGGAATTCATTTAGTTCGCGAATTATTAGATCAACCATCATTCTCTGATTTAAAGGGTGAAGAGATTTTTCCTGGTGTTAATTGTAAATCAGATGCTGACCTTGATGCCAAACTGAATTCGCACACGACTAGCCAATGGCATTTAGCTTGCACTGCGCGCATGGGTTTAAAAGCAGACAAATATGCAGTAGTAGATAATTCAGGCAAAGTTCACGGTATTACTAGTCTTAGAGTTGTTGACGCTTCTATTATGCCTTTTGCTCCAAATGGCAATACAAACGCTCCTACAATAATGATTGCTGAGAAAATTAGTGATGAAATATTAGGCTCTAAACCCTTAACGCGCATAGAGCTGCAAACGTGGCAAAGCCCAAATTATCAGACTGATCAGCGGTAAATAAATATTACTAAATCAAATTTATTTTAAGTTTATGGCGGAGAGGGTGGGATTCGAACCCACGGAGGAATTGCTCCCTCGTCAGTTTTCAAGACTGATGCTTTCGACCACTCAGCCACCTCTCCACGAATTTTTAATTTATTAGAATTAAAATATATGACAATCTTTAATTCAGAAACTCAAATTTAGAAACAGTATAAATAGTGAGGACTGAAATTGATAGGCACAATAACATTCCCCAAATTATATCAAACACAATTATTTGTGTATTGAGCGTATTAAACACAGCTTTTACAGTTAGTGCGTAAGTCGCGTAAGTAACGAGCCCATAAATGATAGAAGGCATTATTATTGACGAAACGCCATTATCCTTGTTTGGAGCTATGACAAAATAAACTAAACCAAATACAAAAATAAAATAAAAAATCAATGCAACTGGTAAGTTAAAATCTAATTTTACATCTTTTGGTAAGTTTTTTTCATAAACTTTTCTAACAAATAAACTGATACCTATTAAATCAATAATAATAAAATATATAAATGTTGTAATGTATAGCTTAATCATCATAGTTATCATTAATGAATAATAACAAAATAATCAATGCATTATTGAGTGCGCTTGGAGCATTAATTTTCATAAGTTTTTTAGCTTATCTAGAAAATTCATTTGAGGGAACAATTTGGCTGATTCCGCCATTCGGTGCTTCAATGGTTTTAGTGATGGCTGTGCATGAGAGTCCATTAGCAAAACCAACTAATATTTTACTTGGTCATGTATTATCTGCTTTATCAGGTGTTATCGTTTTATATTTAATTGGCGATCATTTTATGGCTCTGGGACTGGCTGTAGGATTAGCAATCTTTATGATGATCGTTACTAATACTATACATCCACCAGCAGGTGCTAATCCAATTATTGTTATTCTAACAGGTCAGGGAATATCTTTTGTTTTGTTTCCAGTGGCCGTTGGTGCGTTGATGTTAGTTTTATTCGCTTATTTATATAATAAGCTTTTGAAAAGAAATTATCCTTAAATAGAATTAATTTTATTTGCTTTTTCAATTACTGAACAATATTGATCAATAAATGATGTTCTCATTGGGTTGGGGGGTAATTTTTCAAACTTGAATAATTCTATATTTTTTAATTGATTTGTTGAGATCTTTGTCTTTGTTGCGATTGCTTTTAAATCGAGTTCAATACTTTTTCTTAATTTAGACAGTTCTCTGACCTTCTTTACAGTGTCGTTGTCAATTTCACTGCTTACATGAGAAGGTTGATTTTTATTCATAACAAAGGTACCGGTTTCATCTTGAACCATATTGTTAAAAACTCCAGCATTTATTTTCTGTAAAATCATAAAATATAATGAATTGTTATGCACTATAATTTTATTTTTGTACGATTCTGTGTACCCATTTTGGGTTGCAAATTATGTAATTGTTTTTGCTATCTTTTCTGGTCCCTCAAATAGGATATCTGCTTTTTTAAGTCTTTTTATGAGATGGTCTCCAAGTCCAGTTGCAGTAGTTAAGACGCCTCCTTTGTTTGTATTGTCTAAATATCCATCAGAATTAACTAAGCATAATGCAGATTCACATATGAATTTAGCTGTAGTTTTATAGCCTGGGTCTCCATCTCCATAAATTCTCAACTTATATAATTCATTATTAGTATTTTTGCCAATAAATATACTTTCAAACCATCCGTTATCACGCGTTTTTTTATCAGGTCCATTACCCGGCTTTGTAAATAATTTTCTAAACAAAGAACTTATTGGACTTACAATCATTAATCCTAATATTGCTAATCCAATCGATACCATTAGGGCAGATGAATATTTTTTAACATGCATAAACTCTTTATAAGTAAATTCCGATCCATAACCTGACTGATTAAGCTCATGTAATTCAACACTTCTTCTGACAACCCTTGTGTTAGCAATAGACATAACAAAAGGCGCTGACCATGATTTAATGCTGTCTATGTACTTTATTTTAAATGTGTCTTTACTAGCTTCTTTATTTTGTTTTTCTATGAAATCTTTACTATTTAATAGGAAAGGATGTCCGATTGAGTAGTTTGTTTTATAATTTTTCATTGTAAAAGCACTTTCAATTGTTCCACCACTTACACCGCCACCTCCTCGATGATAACCATCAACAGACAATAAGTTTTCACCAAGAGATCTTTGTAAATAAAAACATCCCATATCTGATGGAATTGAATCATAACCACATGAAGGAATAATCTTAATTCCTTTTTTTTCTGCTTCTTCATGATGTTTATCTATTAAATCTCTAACCCATATATTTTCACCAGTAATATCTAAGTAATGGGTATTATTTGTCACACAACATCCTACCAATTTATCGCTGTATCGATTAAAAGGCCCTGCCAAGGAAGCTATGACATTTGCTTGCGCAGCAATTTTATTTAAACCTGCAATATCTTCACTATCAGCAATGAAATATTTAGGTTTATAGGCGGTGTTGCTTGATATTTTATCTAGTTTTTCTTCATTTCTGCCAGCGATTGCCCAATTGATTTCAGAATAATTTTTGTCCAAATACTCTACCACTAAACGGCCGGTAAATCCTGTTGCGCCGTATATGATTAAATCATAGTCTTTTTGCATAAATGTATAAATATAAGCCTTTATGTGTTAAGTATAGCACTATGTTAGACTGGATAATAGGCGGCCTGGTTACTGTTTCATTTTTTTATTTACTGTACTGGGCATTAACTTTGATATTTTAGATATCATGATCAGTTTTTTTGTTACATTATTCCAAGATTTATCAATGATTTTTTACTCATTTTCTGTAATCTTATTAATAATAATAATTGGAGCCTATTTATTTAATTATTTTAAAAATATGAAATAATATCAGGGCTTAAGACATTTATTTTTAAGTATTGCTTTAACTTAAAAAAAATACTTTAAAAAAATGATACAAAATATTGATTTTATTGACAAAAATATAAAAAAAGATTCTTTAATTGTAAATCCAATTAACAAAGTATCGCTCGAACCAATTAAAGAGTCTTTTGAAATGGGAATCTTAGAGCCACTTCTAATAGGAAATAAAGATATTATTGCCGCATTATTGGATGATTTAAATTGGCATTTGCAGCCTGAAATTATTGATTCATCCACTGAAGAGGAGTCTTCAAAGATCGCATGCAAATTAGCTAGTGATCGCATAGAAGACCCTTATATAATCGTTAAAGGTCATTTGCATACAGATGTTTTAATGTCAGAGTATATTAGATCTGAATATAAACTACTAGTGAAAGGTAGGCGACTGAGTCATATATGGCTTATGACTTTTCCAGATGATGTCAGAACTCCTTTAATTATCACGGATGGAGCACTGAATATAAATCCTAATGTAGAAACGAAAAAACACATTATTAATAACGTTATTGAATTTACGTCAAAACTTCCAAATTTCGAACCAAAAATAGCTATACTATCTGCAACCGAAGAAGTTTTATCTCAAATGCAGAGTTCAGTTGACGCAAAAGATCTAGTTGATTGGTCTAGAATAGAGCATCCAACTACAGACATTCAAGGCCCATTTGCATTTGATAACGCAATATCATCTGAAGCGGCTAAAATTAAAGGAATTCATAATAGTGTTGCTGGCAATGCAAATGTAATTATCGTACCAAATGTTGAAACGGGTAATTCATTAGTAAAGATTATGGTTAATTTTATGAACTGTACGGCAGGGGGCTTTGTTACAGGAGGTATATCTCCTGTTGTCATAACTAGCAGGTCCGATACTTCAAATTCACGACTGTCTTCAATTGTAAATGCTGTTTTGAGTACACTCTAATTATTTTAAAGCTTGCATGAGATCATTAATTAGATCTTCTGAATCTTCTATTCCAACAGAAAGTCTAACTAGTTTTTTGGGCACTTGATTGTACGACTTATCTTCTAAATAAGCATGTGTCATTAATGCAGGAGATTCTATAAGTGACTCAACTCCACCTAGGCTTTCTGCAATAGTGAATACCTTAAGTTTCTTCATGAACTTTGAGATATCTGACATTGTACCTTTATGAATAAACGTAATCATACCACCAAAACCATTCATTTGTTTTTTAGCGATATCGCTTTGCTTATGAGATGTTAAGCCGGGGTAGGTAACGTCAGAGAGTTTTTTTTGACCTTTTAAAAACCTTGCAACTTTAATTCCATTTTCATTATGTTTTTTTATTCTAAGCGAAAGAGTCTTAATCCCTCTTAGAATTAAAAAACAATCAAACGGGCTTGGTACTGCTCCTGTAGAGTTCTGTATCAATGCAAGTTTCTTTTCTAATGTTTTATTCTTACCTATGACAAGTGAACCACCAATAACATCAGAGTGTCCATTTATGTACTTGGTAGTTGAATGATTTACTATATCAATACCGAAATCTAATGGTCTTTGATTAATTGGTGTTGCGAAAGTATTATCGCAAACTGTTATCAGTTTATGTTTCTTAGCTATGCGTGCAATACGCTTTAGATCGGCAATTTTTAAAAGTGGGTTCGTAGGTGTTTCTACCCAAATCATCTTTGTATTTTTTTTGATATGTTTACTAAAGTTTGAATTTAGGTCAACAAAAGTGAAAGCTATGTGTGATGATTTAGCTTTAATTTCATTAAACAGTCGGAATGTTCCACCATATAAATCATCAAATGCAATAACATGATCCCCAGGCTTTAAAAGATCAATCACCGCTGTCTGAGCTGCAACCCCTGATGCGAAAGCAAAAGCTTTATATCCATTTTCTAACTCAGCTAATGAAGCCTCTAAAACTTCACGTGTTGGATTTTGAGACCTTGAATATTCATACCCCTTATCTTTACCGGGCGTATCTTGCGCAAATGTTGATGTTGCGTAGATAGGAGTCATAACAGCACCTGTAAGCGGATCACTTTTGATCCCTGCGTGCACTGACAATGTATCAAATTGATTGATTTTTCTTAAATCAGATTTTTTTCTTTTAGCCATTCACTATTATACGCCGTATTTAAATATTTTTCACCATTATCACAAACAAATGTTACAACATTCTTCTTTTCTTTTTGTTCATGACAATACTTTAATGCGGCACAAATTAGTGTTCCGCTAGACGATCCTCCTAATATACCCTCTTTTAACGCAAGTGTACGAATTGTTTGAAAGGCTTCTTCATTACTCACTGAATAAGCTTTTTTAATGTATTTAAGATCTAGCGTATCAGGAAGAAAGTCTTCTCCAATGCCTTCAACCAACCACTTATAATCAGCGTCTTTTAGAGGTTTTTTCTCAACAGCATCTTTTACGATTGAGCCCTCAGGATCAGCAAGAACCATTTCAGTTTTTGGGTTATTCTTCTCGAAGAATTTACCAATACCCGAAATAGTCCCACCAGTGCCAACACCACACACAATCGCATCTACATCTCCATCCATTTGGCTAAATATCTCTGGTGCGGTGGTCAATTCATGAGCTAGAGGATTTGACTTATTAGTAAACTGATTAGCCATAAATGAATTGTGAGTTTCAGTAGCAACTTTTTTAGCCATGTTTACGTAATGGTCTGGACTATCAGGGCCTACATCGCTTTTTGCAAGCATTACCTCAGCACCAAGAGATTTTAAATGAAAAATCTTATTTTGATTCATTTTATCTAATATTACGACTTTCGCTTTATAACCTTTTAATAAAGCTATTAGTGCTAATCCAAGGCCTGTATTGCCAGCTGTAGCCTCGACAACCGTTGATCCCTCTACCAAATCTCCGTTCTTTTCAGCGTCATTTATTATTTGGAGTGCAACGCGGTCTTTTATAGATGAGCCAGGATTCATATTTTCCATCTTTAAGAAGAGATTGCATTTACCTGCATCTATATTTTTAGCTTGAACTATTGGCGTATTACCAATTAAATCTACAAGTGATTTTATATCTTTCATAAAATTATGCTATTTATAGGTAAGTATGAATTTAAAATTTAAAATATCATTAATTATAATTATATTTACTATAATTAATCTCTCTTCATTGCAAGCAGATGAAGAATATAGCTTTGTCGAATGGCTTGAAAATATTAAAAATATTGCCACTAAAGAGGGTATATCTGATGAAACTATCGATTTATCATTTAGAGATATCGCTATTAATGAAAGGGTTCTAGAACTTGATAGATCTCAACCAGAATTCACACTTACACTGAATGAATACCTAAATAATACGACTCCGAAAAGTAGAATGCTTAAAGGCAAAAAGTTATACAGTGAACACAAGGATTTACTGTTGAGAATATATAACAAGTATGGTGTGCAACCCCGCTTTATATTAGCCCTATGGGGCATAGAAACAAGCTTTGGAACTTATACAGGATCATTTAATGTAATTCGTTCTTTATCGACATTATCCCACGATCTAAGAAGAAGAGAGTTTTTTACAGATGAACTTATAAACGCATTAGCAATCATTGATCAAGGTCACATTACAGCTAATGAAATGATGGGTTCATGGGCAGGAGCCATGGGGCAAAATCAATTTATGCCGTCTAGCTTTTTAAATTACGCAACAGATTTTGATAAAGATGGTAAAAAAGATATATGGTCTACCTTGCCAGATGTATTTGCTTCATCATCAAATTATTTAAAAGAATCTGGCTGGAATGAGGATTTAACGTGGGGCAGAGAGGTAATAGCTACGAAATCAGTCCCTGATGATTTTATTACAACGTCTGCTAAAGAAATTAATATATCAAAATCTCTCAGTGAATGGGCCGATCTGGGCATATTAAAAAAGAATGGAGAAAAATTACCCCTTCGACATATTCAGGCATACTTAGTTTATCCAGAGGGTGAAGAAGGCCGAAAATTTTTAGTTTACGAAAATTTTAAAGTTATTATGAAGTGGAACAGATCTCTCTTCTTCGGACTATCAGTTGGCATATTGTCTGATATGATTGAATACTATTAATGAGAATTTTTTTACTAATAATATTTTTAATTCTTACTAATTGCACTATCGCAAATGTAGTCCCGCTCGTAATTGAGGATAGTAATAATAAAAATAGTATTAAAATAATTGAGAAATTAATAGAAAAACCATATCAAGTAAATGGCAAGTGGTTTTACCCTTATGATTATAAAAAATTTGAGGAGATTGGCTTAGCGCAGTTAGAAACAAGTTTAAAGAATGGCAGTAAAACTAGAAATGGAGAATACTACCATAATGACACATTAACAGGGGCACACAGATCATTGCCATTGCCATCAATTATTGAGGTTACGAACCTTAATAATGGCAAATCTACTTTAGTAAGAGTAAATCACCGAGAAGCATTTTCTTCAATTAAAGTAGTCAATTTATCTGAAGGTGTTTTCAAAAAGCTAGACATGAATCAGAATGGTGACTTAGTTAAAATATCTCTTATAGATTCAAATGAAAGTTTTGTTCTTTCTGAGGCATACACTTACGATGAAGAAAAAAAGGTTGTGGAAGCTCCAGTATCAAGTGTTGTTGTAATTGAAAAAGATGAAAATGAATTATCTGATAAAAATATAAATTTAAAAGATAAAAATTTATATACTAAGATCTTCATTAATATAGCTAGCTTTGCGTTCATAGAAAGTGCTCAGAAAATCAAAAGAGATCTATCAAGTTATGATGTTAGGATTTTTGAAAGTCAAAATTTTTCAGGCAATATGGAATACAAGGTACTAATTGGACCCTATAGTGATGTAGAGTCATTGTTAATAGATCTTAATGATGACACATTTAAAAAATATGAAGATTTATCAATATATTTAATATAATAATATTCTATGAAAAGATTCATTTTAACAGTCCTATCAATTTTCTTACTAAATTCAGTATTAGCATTTGCTTCTTACATAGATACCGATGCTGAAACCGCAGTAGTTATTGATGCAACAACTGGAAAAGTACTTTTTGAAAAGGATAAAGATAGAAAAACCTTTCCAGCATCAATGACAAAAATTATGACGATATTAATAGTTTTTGAAAAATTGTCTAATGGTACATTATCACTTGATGACACTTTTTTAGTATCAGAAAGAGCTTGGAAAGAAAGAGAAGGCTCATCAATGTTTGTTGAGGTCGACAAAAACATAAGAGTAGAAGATCTCTTACGTGGTATTATAGTTCAGTCTGGTAATGACGCGTGCATAGTTGTTGCAGAAAATATTGCTGGAACAGAAGAATCTTTTGCTAAAATGATGACTGAAAAGGCTATAAATATTGGCATGACCAATACCAATTTTACCAATTCTACAGGCATGCACGACAAAAATAATTTTTCTACTGCATATGATCTTGCAATTTTATCTCAATATTTGATTAATAATTATCCTGAATATTATCATATGTTTGCGGAGACTGAGTTTGAATGGTCAAATATAAAGCAAAAAAATAGGAATCCTCTTTTGTATAAAAATATGGGTGTTGATGGATTAAAAACAGGTCACTTATCTGTTTCGGGTTATGGACTTGCAGCATCTGCAATAGATGGTGATAGACGCGTAATATCTGTAGCAAACGGATTTAGCAGTACGCAAAAAAGATCTCAAGGCTCTTCTAGACTTATTACATGGTCGTTTAGAGAGTTCGAGAATATTAGGCTTTTTGAGGATTTTACAAAATTTGCAAGTATAAATATTCCTGGCTCTAATGAAAGCAGCTCTTTAATTGGCGCAGTTAACGATATAGTTCTGACAGTTCCAAGAACAAAAGAAAAAGAATTACATTATGAAATTGAATTATTTGAAGATATCAAATTTCCAATAACTTCAGGCGATATTATTGGAAAAATAAAAGTTGATATTCCAAATGAAGATCCTGAATATTTTGATGTAGTGTCTGTAAACGATGTAAATAGAAGCAATATATTTTCAAGATTCTTCTCCTATATTTACAGCTCAGTGGTAAATCTATTTATTTAATTTGTGATCAAGCCACGATTTATATCATTTGAAGGTGGGGAAGGATCAGGTAAGTCGACACAAATTAAACTGCTGGCAAAAAGACTTGCTAAATATGGAGATGTAATCACAACAAGGGAACCTGGCGGTACAATTGAGGCTGAGATTATAAGAAATTTACTTGTTAAAGGCAAAAAGAATAAATGGAGTGGGGTAGTAGAAACTTTACTTTTATACGCGGCCCGCAAAGATCATATAGATAAGGTAATAGCCCCAAGCTTAAAAAAAAATAAATGGGTTTTATGTGATAGGTTTAAGGAATCTACTTTAGTTTATCAAGGATATGGGAAAAATGTTGACATAACTCTTATTAAAAAGCTTGATAAAATAATAACGAATAATTTAACACCTGGCTTAACCTTTATATTAGATATAGATCCAATAATTGGTCTAAAAAGGTCTAAAAGAAAATCAAATACTGAAACACGTTACGAGAATATGTCTTTAGGCTTTCATAATAAAATTCGTAAAGCATTTAAAGCTATAGCTAGATTAAATAAAAAGAAATTTATATTAATTAATGCAAATCAAGATATTAATCTAATTCAGGACATTATCTGGAATGAAGTATCAAGTAAAATAAATGCAAAATAATAGAAATCTGTATTCAAGTGAATTAAGAGCTTTATATAAAGTATTTAATTCTCAATTGCCTAATTCAATAATACTTACAGGACAAGATACTGATATTATCTCAACCATTGCTAAAAATCTTGCTTCATTAATTATATCAAAGAAATTAATTGAAAATCATGACGCATTCGAAGATTGCTTATTAAACTCTATAAATGAGGAATCTAATTTTATTTTAAAAATTGAACCTATATTTCTTGAAGATAAGCAGAGATTTAAAAAGAAGCTTTATAGGGAAGATGTAAAATATGTTAATGATTTTTTTTCTACCAAAGATGAAAATGATCAAAAAAGAGTTTGTATTATAAATTTGATAGATGACCTTTCATTAGATGCTGCTAATTCGATTCTAAAAATAATCGAAGAGCCCAATAGAAATAATCATTTTATTATAGTCAATCAAAATAAGAGCAAATGTTTAAAAACAATTGTATCAAGATCAAATAGAATATTTTTTGGAAAGTTAAACTATGATAATTTTGCAAATTACTATAAAGACTCTGAAAATGAAGAATATTTGAATTACTTATATCAAATAACAAATGGTTCTTCATATTTAACTACGCAGTTTATAGAATATAATTTTTATGAGATTAATGATCATTTCAAAACACTTTTGACTAATCAAAAGAAGATAAAAGCCAACACTGCAAATCATTATATTAATTACTTACATAGCTTTAAAAACGTAGATCAAGCAATTCCAGTTTTTTTCAACTATTTACAACTATTGATTAATGATGAAATTAAGAAACTTTGTCGTAACAATGAAAATAATTTAGTTATAAAATTATTGAATGTATATGTATTGATTGACTCTTTTAATAAAAAGAACATTGCTTTAAATCTTGACTTTGAAAATTTAATTATTTCATTATTTCATAGACTAAAATATGACTGATAAATATTATATTACTACCCCAATATATTATGTTAATGATAAGCCGCATATAGGCCATGCATACACTTCAGTTGCAACAGACTTTATTGCGAGATTTATGCGTCTTAAAGGGCATGATGTAAGATTTCAAACAGGAACAGATGAACATGGTCTCAAAATACAGAAAGCTGCTGAAAGTAAGGGAAAAGAGCCATTAGAGTTGTGTGACGAAAATTCGCGAATTTTTAGAGACCTTACAACTACATTAGATTTATCGAATGATGACTTTATCAGAACTACTGAACAAAGGCATATTGACGGCGCATCTTTCTTATGGAACAGACTTTATGAAAGAAATCAAATATATTTAGGTGAATATACAGGATGGTATTCAATTAATGATGAAACTTTTTACAATGAAAAAGATTTAGTGAAACAAAGTGATGGAAGCTTCAAAACTGTTACAGGTGGGCCCGTTGACTGGATTACAGAAAAGTCATATTTTTTTAAACTATCAGAATGGTCAGATAAATTATTAGATTTATACAAAAAAAACCCAGAATTTATAAGTCCAAGATCTAAAAGAAATGAGGTTATTAAATTTGTTGAGTCTGGTTTAAATGATTTGTCAGTATCTAGAACATCATTTAGATGGGGGATTAAAACTCCAACAGATAATGATCATATTATGTATGTTTGGCTAGATGCTCTAACATGTTACGCAAATGGTGTTAATTATCTAACTGAATCAGAAAATGAACTAAGTGACTACTGGAACAATGTAGTTCATATAGTGGGAAAAGATATATTGAGACATCATGCTGTATACTGGCCTGCCTTTTTATTTGCAGCCGATTTAAAATTGCCAAATAAAATATTTGCACATGGATGGTGGACAAATGAAGGTAATAAAATTTCTAAGTCCTTAGGAAATGTAATTGATCCTATAGAAATAATTAATAATTACGGCCTTGATCAATTAAGATACTTCTTGTTAAAAGAAGTTCCATTTGGCAATGATGGAGATTTTTCAGTTAAAGCTTTGGTGAATAGGATTAATAGTGATTTAGTGAATGACCTTGGAAATTTATGCCAGAGATCACTTACAATGATAGAAAAAAAACTTGAGTCAATTATTCCAAGTAAAACTAGCAATGGCCCTAATGAAGAAATATTAGAAAAATCAAGTGAAGAAGTAATAATTAAAGGATCAAAAATGATAGATGAGTTTAAGATTCATGATTATATCAGGCTTGTATGGGGACATATTGGGAGAGTGAATAAATATTTTAATGATAGTAAACCATGGGAATTAGAAAAAAGCGATAAAGAAAAATTTTTAAATGTATTAGCCGTAACCACTGAGCAAATTAGAAATATAGCTTTTTTTATAAATCCAATCATGCCACAAACTTCAATAAAGATGCTTCAAACAATCGGAATTAATGAATGTCAATTTTCATTTAAAAAGATTAATAACCATAATATATTTGGAAATGTTATATCGAATGTAAATCATTTGTTCACAAGGATTCAAGAATGATTATTGATAGCCATTGTCATTTATTAGCAAGCCGGTACGATATACCTATTAATGAGGTCATCGAAAACTGTTTTGCAGAGAATATTAGTCTTCTACTAAATATTGCCACTAAAGAATCAGAATTTAATGAAATCTTACATATAAGTAGAAAGTATAAACGAATTTATAACAGTGTAGGAATACATCCACATGAAACAGAACATTTAGATCCAGGTATTTTTGATAGAATCAACAAAGTAATTTTAGAAAATAATAAAACAATAGCAGTAGGGGAGACGGGACTAGATTTTTATTACAATCATAGCAATAAAAAAAGTCAAATAGACTCTTTTGAAAAGCATATAGAAAATGCACTCGAACATAATTTACCAATTATTGTTCATAGCAGAGACGCAGAAAAAGATACAAAAGAAATTCTTTATTCATACAAAAAAAATTCTGATATAACAGGCGTTATACATTGTTTTACAGGATCAGAAAAATTTGCAAAAGAAATGGTAGATATTGATTTCTATATTTCGTTTAGCGGTATTATTACCTTCAAAAATTCATCAAATTTAAGAGAAATTGTTTCAATAGTAGATAAAAACAAAATTTTAGTTGAAACAGACTCTCCATTTTTAGCTCCTGTACCAAATCGTGGAAAGACAAATATGCCAAGTTTTATAATACATACAATTAAGCAAATTTCTGATATTCTCGAAATAAGTAATTCTGAAGTAGAAAAAATAACATCAAATAATTTTTTTAACTTATTTAAGAAGGTAAAGGCATCGTCTATATCATAATATGTTGATAAGCGTACCAGTTTCAGTCGGAGAACTTTTTGATAAAATATCTATTTTAGATATTAAGACTAAAAAAATTAAAAATAAAAATGATCTTAAATTAATTAAGTATGAATTATCTAAATTAAGAAAAATTGTTAAAAATAAAAAGCTTTCAAATATAAGTATCAAAAAAAAATACAAATCTCTAAAATTAATAAACCAGAAACTTTGGAATATAGAGAATCAAAAAAGAAAATGCGAAAAACTTGGTAAGTTCGATAAGAATTTTATCAGTTTAGCAAGAAAGGTTTATATATTTAATGATAAAAGGGCTTTTCTCAAAAAGGAAATTAATCACCTATCAGGCTCAAGTATAGTCGAGGTAAAGTTGCATAAATAATTTAGAGGTATTTTTGAATATATTTATTTGGATTTGAGAAATTTCTAATTTCAACTTGTCTAAATTCTCTAAAATTTGGCCTCCATTTATAAAAATACTTATACGAATTATTTCTTATAATATCTATTATCGGTGTTTTTAATATACTTGCTATGTGCGTTAGCGATCCATGCATGTGAAATATCAAATTTACTTTTGACACAATACCGATGATTTCAGAAATATTTAATCTTTTTATAAATATAATATTTTCATTATTTTTGCTGGTATAGATATTTTTTTTAGTATTAATTTTTTTAATTTTATAATAATTCCATATCTTTTTATTTAGAGAAGTGCTGTATATGCCATTGGTAACTATTAAAATAGGACCTTTCTTTTTTTTTATTATTTTTTCGAAAATATCAATAATAAATTCTTTTGCACAATTTATATCATCCCATTTTTCGTCTAAATGAAATAATACAACTTTTCGATTATTTATTTTGAGTAACTTAAAAATTGTTTTTGTTTTATCTTCAAAATGATGAATTGAATTTGGTTTAAGATATTCTAGCTTTCCTTTTTTTAGGTTTAGCGCCTTATTAAATAATGTACTGTAATGTTCGCCCATTTTAGTTTTGCTATCATGTGCATTTATCTCTGTTGAATTTATTATTTCTATTGATTTTATGAAAATCTTGGAGATGAACAGGGGATACTTGTATATAATTCTGTTTGTAAGCCTACTAATCTTATTTGGTATGATTGCGTGAATATTTTTAGATCCACATAAAAGCGAAATGATTAAATTTTTCCAATCTGATTTCAATATAAAGACATGATTTAAGTTAAATTTTCTTAATAATGAGATTATTTTAATACTTTTATTAAATGTTTTATAAGCATCTAAGTTGTATAGCCGGTGAATATAGCCATCTTTTTTAAGTATTTTTGCATATTCTATGTTTCTATTAGAGCAAAAAAGGGTGATGTGAGCATCTTCATCATATTCATTAATTCTTCTAATACCGTCTGATGAAACAATTAAATCACCGATACCATCATTTCTGAATAATAAATAATTCATAATAATAACAATGTTTTATAGTAATTTTTTAATGTTTTTAATTAATCTCATGTATATAATTAGTTATATTTATTAAGTCATTGTAAATGTTATTAATTAAGTATTTTACATAATATATATTATACGAATTTTATAATTACATCTAAACTCTAATATATTTATTTTATTCAAGCAGTATACCCTTTTTCTTTTAATAAAAATTATAAGGAGAAATATTATGAGCCCCGAAGAATTTCAAGTATGGTCTATTTTTAATTCGTTTAGAATTGGTAGCGCACTAGCATTTGTTGCCACAGCTATATTTATATGGTTAGGATTTAGAATAGCTGTAGGTACGCGTGTACCAGCTTCAGGTGAAGAACCAACAATGTTTGGGAAGGTAATGTCTTCAATTTTTTGTGGCATTATTGTTCTTGGTACGTGGGTTCAATTTACAGAAGCTGTTGGCAACTATATAGCTTCAGCATTTGCATTTGAACAATTAAAGGAATCTGGAACTGAAATATCTCCAGTTGCTGAAGGTTGGATAAATTATGTTGGAACTACTGAAGCCACATTCACACCTACCCCCTTAGGTATGGCATTTTTAGCTATTGTTGCCATTATGTATGCAGCAATTATTTGGTATCCAAGGCAAAAGTAATTATTTAGGGATGAAGATTATCTTTTTTCATCCCTAAAATTCTCTATAATTATTTTATTTATACAGGTTAACAGGCCAATCATAACTACTATTTAAATTTTCAATATTGTGATTATTAAGACAATCTAACATATATTTAGCTACAACTTTTTCATTGCACGTGCTGTGAATTTTTTTATGCCCCATTGCTGCAATTTCTAGAGCTTTTTTTTTATTATTTTTATAAAAAATAATTTTTTTTTCTAAGTCTTCAGGATCATCAAAATAAACAGCTTCTTCATCTTTTTTTAAAATATCATAATATTGTGTATCACTTTCTATAAATACCATTAGACCGTTACCCAAATACTGAGAAATTCGGTCTGAAAGACTATATTTTAAAATTGGCTTTCTTTGTAAACAAATTCCCATATAACAATCATTTATATTATTATCAAACTCACTTGCCCAGACTGGTTGAATACCTTTCATGCCAAAATAATTGAAATTAATATCGGGTAGATTTAACTTAAGGCTATTCATAATTTTAACCCTTGGGTCTCTATTTTCACTTAAACTATTTTTTTTACGTAATTTTCCAGTACCTACTCCATGTGAAAGTGCAAAAAAAACATCTTTAGGATGATTAATATTTTCGAAAATTTTCATATTTTCAATTGAAGAGTCTACAATGTTAGGGAAAAAACTGATAAAATTACCTGAAACACATTGAGCAATTTTTTCATCTGCAGTAGTTGAAAATATTCCATCTAAGTATTTAGATCTGTTTAATAATTTGTTTAAGGTATTATCCAAATAGAGATTATCAACATTCCATTCAATAATTTTAATATTTTTTTTAATTCTAATTTTGCTTAATGTCTCAATGTTTATTCTATCTGCATGCCCTAATACTATAAGATTTGGGTTGTAGTTTTCTATCGTTTGCAATAGTTCTTTTTGTACTGATTCATTATTTTTAAACTTATTAAATATAGATGATCTTGATCGGTCACGATCACTAAAATTATAGACATTGTGTCCATTTCTTATGAAACCATTAGTGATTTTGAAACATTGATTCCAATAAAGTCTACCATTGTGTTTATCTCCAAAATTAGAAACATGCAATATTCTCATTGTTAAATATTTATTGGTTTGCCCTCAAGTTTCATTGATTTATTCGCGGCTTCTAAAATATCAACAACTTCAAGACCTTTCAAACCGTCAGATTTACAAATAAAATTCTTATTAACTATTGTTTGATAAAAATCTGAAATTGCCTGAGATAATGCTTCTTTTATTTTTAGGCTTGGTACAATTGTATCACCTACTTTGTATTTAATGAGGTTTATAGAACTTTTTTCTTTTTTTATAACATCTATACCTTTGTCATATAGAGTTAACTTATCACTTGGTTCTAGATCATTATATACAATCATTTTTCTTGAGCCCCCTAATATAGTTTTTCTAATTTTTACAGGGGACAACCAATTAACATTTATATGTGCAATAAAATTTGAACTGTATTTTAATGTTAAATAAGCAGCAGTTTCAGGTTTAGAAGAAATATACTTATGTCCAACACATGAAACCTTCTTAGGCTTTTCTTCACATAAATAATTGAGAATAGAAATATCATGAACAGCTAGATCCCATAATACATTTATATCATTCTGAATTAAACCAAGATTTATTCTTGTAGAATCGTAATAAATAAACTTTCCAAAATCTTTTTTTTGAGAAATTTTTTTTATTTTCATAACAGCAGGAGAATAAAGAAAAGTATGGTCCACAAATAGACTTAATGATTTTTTTTCAGCTAATTCAATCAAAGCAAGACACCTTTGCTTACTATCGGAAAGTGGCTTTTCAATAAAAACATGTTTATTGGCTTCTAAACATGATTTTGCTATTTTAAAATGTGTATTTACTGGAGTAGAAATAAATACTGCTTCCAAATTTTTGTCTGATAATAAATCTTTTATATTTGTCGTTTTTATAATATTGTCATCAGATAGGCTAATATTATTTAGTTTTGCTCTACTGAGATCACAAATATACCTTACCTTAAATTTTTTATTTTCATTAAGATTACGAAGTAGATTTGGTCCCCAATATCCAATTCCTACTATACCTATTTTCATTTTTTTACTCTTGCTGGATTGCCAAATACAGTAAAAGAAGTATTTACGTTCTTTGTTACTACTGACCCTGCTCCTATTAAAGCATTTTCACCTATTTCAATTCCGCACATTATAGTTGATCCACTTCCTATAGATGCACCCTCTTTTACAATTGTCTTTTCAAGTATCCAATCATTATCATTTTTAAGCAAGCCATCATTATTAACTGCTGCTGGATTTCTATCATTAATAAATGTTACATTGTGGCCTATAAATACATTATCATTTATTTCGACACCCTCGCAAATAAAGGTATGAGAAGATATTTTGCAATTACTACCTATCTGAACATCCTTTTGTATCTCAACAAATGGTCCAATTTTTGTTTGATTTCCTATCGTACAATCATAAATATTAACCAGAGACTCATCTGCTATAATAACATTTTTACCAATTTTGACATTTTTTAATGGCATATTTTTAAAATAGATTTATTTAAATTTATATGACTACAATAAAATTAAAAATTTTTATTACCTTATTATTATTTTCTATCATCAATACCTCTTTAGCAAAAGAAAAAGTCGATACTTATTTAGTTTATGCAAAACTTCCACTTTTAGGAGAAGTTGAGGTACAAAATATAGAGACCAAACTAACTATTTTAGACAATAAGTTTAAATATTCCTATAAAGTAAATCCTACTAAATTAATTGATTTTTTTGACGATAAAATAAGCAGTGGTTATATCTTAGGTGAAATTCAAAATGAGTCAATTTCAACTAACACATACCTGTTTAAAACAGAAAAAGATGATTTTATTCGCACCATTAAATTTACATATACGAAAAATATAATTGATGTTGTATCTATTTTACCATCCTATGACCTTTCTAAAATTACAAATGTATCAAGAAAAATGATAGATGAATCAATTGACCCTGTTACGATGTTTTATATGATTACAAATTTTGAATTTATTAAAAACTGCGATAAGATCATTAGTGTTTATGACGGCAAAAGAAGATACGATCTAATCCTTTCAGATCCCAAAAAAAGCAAAAATGCCTACACTTGTACACTTACTCATCAAAAAATAGCTGGCTATAAACCTAAGAAAATTGATGAAAATATAAAATATGTGTCAGATTTAAAATTTTTAATTAACAGTAATAATTTATACGAGTTTAATGAGGTGTCACTAAGAAATAACAATACTGATCTAATAATAAGAAAAATTAATTAAGTTGAATAATTCATTAACTTATTCTTGAAATTTTCAATTCCAAACCCGGTGTATGCACTTATAAAGTTATTTCTTTTTGAATATGATCTATAAGGATTCAAATCAACTTTATTATATACTGTAATCATATCTTTTATTTTTGTCTCGCTAATATTAGCCATTTTAAGAATTTCAATTGTGACTTTCTCTTTATTTTTATAATCAATATCAGATATATCAATTACATTAATTAATACATCTGCATATATTAATTCTTCAAGAGTAGCTTTGAATGATTCAATTAGTTGTGTAGGAATATTATTAATAAAACCTACTGTATCGATTACTCCAATATAATTATTTTTACCCAAATAAACCCTACCTGTTTTAGTATCTAGTGTTTCAAACATAACGCTTCTACTAGATTGATTTTTTTTTGTTAGATAATTAAACAATTGAGATTTACCTGCGTTTGTATATCCAACTAATGCAAATGTTTTGAAATTTGATTTTTTTCTTAACTTTCTTTGTTGATTTCTACGATTTCTTACTTTTTTAAGATTCGTCTTTATTTTTATAATTTTCTCTTGAATTAGTCTTCTATCTAATTCAATTTGAAGTTCTCCTGGGCCCCCTATAAATGTAGTTCCCCCTCTTTGTCTCTCCAGATGAGTCCAAGCTCTAACTAATCTTGACTTTCGATATATTAATTCAGCAAGCTCAACTTGTAATTTTCCTTCTTTTGATTTTGCTCTTTTAGAAAATATTTCTAATATAACGCCTGTTCTATCAATAACCTTTATTTTAAGTTTATCCTCTAAATTTTTTTGTTGTCTCGGCGACAAAACTGTATTCACAATAAGAAGATTTATTTTTTTTGAAGTTACATGACCGAATATTTCTCCAATAATGCCTTTGCCAAGCATTGTGGCGGCATTAACTTTTCTAACTTTTGCGATGCGCTTAGAGAAAATGTCTATATTCAAGTTTTCCGTTAAATTAACAATTTCATTAATTAGCTCCTTTGATTTATATGATGGTTCTCCAATAAAAGATGGATGAACAATAAAGCTAATATCCTTATTTTTTATTTTAATTGTATTGCCTCCATATATGCATTCTTGAATATATGAGCATATTTTCCAACTTTACCCTTACCTACTCTTATATTGTCAACTTTTATTACCGGCATAACAAACTGTGTAGCACTTGTAATAAATGCCTCATTTGCTTCTTTAATATCATTTTTATTAAATCTTTTTTCTACCAGTTTGATATGATTTTTTTTCAATGCTTTAATTAATGATGTTCTTGTAATGCCTTTTAAAATTGAGTTAGTTGCAGGAGTGGTAATTAATTTATCTTTAATTAGTATCCATGCGTTACTCGAGCTGCCTTCAGTAATGTATCCATCGGTGTCAACCATCCATGCTTCATCACAACCACTTTCAACTGCCTTCTGTTTTGCTAATACTGGTGGTAATAAATTAAGAGTTTTGATATCAACTCTTTTCCACCTTAAATCCATTGTAGTCTTAACTTTAATTCCGTTTTCAAATTTTGAATGGTAATTTTCCATTGATATACTTTTAGCAGTTATGACTATTGATGAACTAACATTTTTTGGGAATTTAAAATCTCTTTGCGCTACTCCTCTTGTTATCTGCAGGTAGATTAATCCGTCCTGAATATTATTTTTATGAATTAAATTTCTTATATGGAAAATATATGACTCCTTAACAATCGGAGATTTTAAAGATATTTCATTTAATGACCTAAAGAGTCTATTTAAATGACCGTCATAATCAACTATCTTTTTGTTAATTACAGCGAATACTTCATAAACTCCATCTGCAAATTGATACCCCCTATCTTCAATATGTACCAGTGCATTATCAAATACTTTATATTGACCATTTACAAATGCTTCTCTACTCATCAAAACTCACTTCTAACTTGAAATAGTTCCTCTGCTTTTTTTATGTCTTCAGACATGCACAAAAATAATATTTCATCATGTATCTCAATCTTTGTTCCTTTATCAGGAATTATTATTTTATCATCTTTCTTTATCAACCCAACTCTTAATCCACTTGGAAATTCAGCATCTTCTATATTCTTGTTAATTAATTTAGAACTTTTAAGAACCTGAGCATGAATAATTTCTGCCTGATTGTTATCAATAGCAAATACTGATTCAATTTTACCTTTATGTATGTGTTTAAGTATTTTAGATACTGTAATTTTTCTTGGATCAACAACTTTACTTATGCCCAGGACATCTTTTAATTTATTATATTCCGAATTATTAACAATTATTATAGACTCGCACTTATTCTTTCTAGCAACCGCTGAAATAATAATATTTGTTTCATCGTCATTTGTAAGCGCTAATATCAAATCAGCATCTTTAATATTCGCCTCATCTAATAGATCCTGATCTAAACCATCACCATTTAATACTAACGTATTAGACAACTGATCGGCAATATGCTTTGATCTGTCATCATTGCTTTCAACTATACTAACAGATATTTCAGTTTGATATTTTTCTAAATCTTTTGCTAAATTGAAACCAATATTTCCACCACCTATAATTATTATTTTCTTTATGGGCTTCTCATCATATCCAAAAGCACTCATTGCTCTTTTTACATGGTTTTTGTCAACCAATATATAAACATGGTCACCTTTAGTTAGTATGTCTTGTTTTTTAGGGATAAACAGTTTTTCATCTCTGCTAATTCCTAATATTGAAGCTCTAAGATTTTTTTCTGTGACGGTATTCTCTTGAAAAAGTTCGTGAATATTTATCAAACTCGTATCAACTAAAGGGCATTTTTCATTTACGACCAAGCTTAGGAGCTCAATTTCATCATTTAAAAAAGGCACAACATCGTAAGCGCCTGGAGCTTTAAGTTGCCTTTCTATTGATCTTGCTACTTCTAATTCTGGACTTATTATAAGATCAATAGGCATATTATCAGCATTATATAAATTACGCCAAATAGGGTTTAAGAAGTCTTCTGTTCTCAAACGAGCGATTTTTCTTGGAATTTTAAAAAAGGTATGAGCCATTTGACATGCAACCATATTTATTTCGTCTTGAAGAGTAACAGCTATAATCATATCAGTATCATCAGCGCCTGCATTTTTTAAAACCGATGGATTTGAAGCTGATCCAATAATTGTTTTAAGGTCTATTTTTTCTCTTAAATCATCGATGAGTTTTTGCGAACTATCAATAACTGTAACATCGCTACCCTGATCCACTAGATGTCTTGCTATACTTGTTCCAACTTTTCCAGCTCCACATATGATTATCTTCATTATTTATCTTCTTCTGTAATACCTAATTGTTTTAGTTTTCTATGTAGCGCAGATCTTTCCATTCCTATGAATGAAGCAGTTTTTGATATATTTCCACCAAATCTATTAATTTGTGATTGAAGATAGTTCCTTTCAAAGATTTTACGCGCATTTCTCAATGGCAAAGAAATTACATTTTTACTTTGAAAGTCTTCAAAATTTTCTGTAGTGCCATTGTCTTCATATTTTTCCCCTAGAATTAAATGTCTTTCAATTACATTCCTCAATTCTCTTATATTTCCTGGCCAATCATAATTAAGATATTTAGTTTTAATGATCGGCTTAAGATCAGTATTTTTTTGATCATTTGCCTTAGAAAATATTCTCGTGAAATAATCTATTAGTGCGTCAATATCATCAAACCTTTCATTTAAATTTGGAAGCTTTATAGTTACTACATTCAGCCTATGAAATAAGTCTTTTCTAAAAGACCCTTCATTAATTAACATTTCCAAATTTTTTGTTGAAGAGCAGATAATTCTACAGTTTAATTTTATTAATTCATTACCTCCTCTTTTCGTAAAGTTTTTATCTGTGAGCACTCTTAATATTTTGGCCTGTGTTTGGAGAGGCATTTCACCAACTTCATCAATAAATAGTGTTCCATTTTCAGCTTTTTCTAAATGTCCAATCTTATTTGAGCTGTTATCTTGAATACCAAAAAGTTCACTTTCTAAATTATCTGGATTCATAAGAGCAGCATTTAAAATTATAAAAGGACCATTTTTATATATTGAATTTTTATGAATTTCTTTTGCTATTATATCTTTTCCTGTGCCAGATTCTCCATAAATCATAACTCTACTTAAAGTTGGTGCAATCTTAAAAATTTGTTGCTTTATTTTTGTAATAGCTGATGACTCACCAACAAATTTGTAATCAAAAATATTGCCTTCTTTTAAGATACGATTTTCATATTTAACTTCATGTAACTCAATAGACCTGTTAACTGAAAGTAAAAGTCTTTCGGTATTAAAAGGCTTTTCAATAAATTCATTTGCTCCATCTTTTATTGCAGAGACAGCCATATCTATATTTCCATGTCCAGATATAAGTATTATTGGTACATTTTCAGTTTGTCTTATCTGCTTAAGAATTTCTAAACCGTCATGCTTTGAATTGTCTAACCAAACATCAAGGATTATTAGGCTATATGAATTATTATTTATATAATTAAAAGCATCATCTGAATTATGTGCAATTTGAATATTAAATCCTTCGTCTGTAAGGATGGCTTTAATATTATTACAGATATCAATTTCATCGTCAATAACTAGAATATTTTTCATATTATATTTTCTCAAAAATGATTTTTACTTCAGCTCCAACTTCTCCATCATTCCTATTTGCTAAAACAAAATCAGCATGATGATCAAATAAGATTTTTTCTACAATAGACAAGCCAAGTCCTGAGCCACCAATTTTCTTTTTGGTAGTAAAGTATGGCTTTACAAGTTCATCCTTTTCATATTTTAGTCCAACTCCATTATCTATTAATGATATTACCACATTATTGTCTATCTCATACGAGGAATATATTACTTCACCACCCTTTTTTTTACTTTCATTTATTGAGTGAATAGAATTAATAATCAAATTTTGAAAGACCCGGGATATTTGTGAATTATCTATTTTTAGATTAATTTGACTAGAATGTAGTTTATTTATGAAATTAATTTGTTTGTTATTATTTGCGTAATCGGACACAACCTCAGATATTATATTTGATATATTATTATTTTTCAAATCTGGGTCCGGTAATCTCGCAAAACTGGAGAACTCATCTACCAAGTATCCTATTTCATTGACTTGACGTCGTATTGTTTCAATACACTCATTTATTTCATTGTTTTCGATATTTAATTTCGCAGTTTTCTTCTCAAGTCGTTCTGCAGATAATTGAATTGGAGTTAGAGGATTTTTTATTTCATGTGCAATTCTTCTTGCTATATCAGACCATGTTTCATGCTTCTTTGATACTATAATTTGATTTCTTTGCTTGATTATATCCCCACTCATTTGATTGAATGAATCTGCAAGTCTGTTCAATTCAATGTAGTCGTTATTTTTTTTAATTTTATCATCATAGAATCCTTTACTTATATTGTTAGTAGCAGTTATGATACTTGATATAGGTTTTACGATTCGGTCAGCAAATTTTATCCCTATTATAATAGAAATTAAAATTAAAATTAAAGATACTATCACGTATAACAATATAAATATCAAACTTATCTTATCTCTACTGATTTCTAAAAATGTATATTCATTTTTTGCTGAGACTGTATCGTTTAATGCGCTTATTACATTGCCATCCATTGATCTTCCAGCAAATAAGTAATAATCATCAAAATTATTAAGTTTTATCAATGCATAAACTTTGTTTACTTGCGTTGAAGACATAATTATCATTTCGCCACTATCAGCACGTTCAAAAGATGATAAGGGAGGTTCATAGAAAGGCATGTTATTGTTCAAAGCTTGGAATAAAACATCTCTATTTTTATTGACAATGTATGTTTCTGGCAGAGACCTGATTAACGCTTGAGTTCTAAGTGCTCTGGCCATTTTAGATAAATCTTCTTTAAATAATTCACTTGAGTTATTAAGATCGTTTGACATTGCATAAACATCTCCTTTAATTGTTTCTTTATGCTCTTCAAGGTAGCTTTCAGCAACAAACACTGAATTGTTTATTACATTTTTAATTTTATTATTAAACCAGTCGTTTATCCCAAGTTCTATTAAAACTAACCCCAGTACTCCAAGCAATATTGCAGGTGTAAGTGCAATAGAAATAAAATAAAGAGTGAATTTACTATTTAAAGTACTTATTTTTTTTCTTCTCACTCTTTGTATAATTGGGAATATAATAAAACTTATGGATACAACTAAAGCTATAATCAAGAGAGATGAAATAACTATATATGTGTTCAAATATGGCAATGTCTCTAAGTTGTTTGATCTTTGATTAATGAGTGTAACACTTGAAAGTATAATAAAAATGAATGACAGTATAATTAATATCGAATTTCTAAAATTAAAAAAATTAAAACTATTTATTTGTTTATTCATTGATAATTTGACTATTAGTACTATTGTTACGATATATTAATTTAGGTATATGAAAATTGTTTGTATAGTTCTCGGATCTGGATCTAGCAAAAGGTTTGGAGATAAAGAGTCAAAGCTTTTTTATAAAGTTAAAAATCATTCAATTATTGAACATACTCTTAAAAACATATTAAAATCTATTAGTAAAGACTGTTTATATATTACAATTCCTAAAAAAATAACCAAAAAAAAGAAAGCCGTTTTGTCTGAATATACAGAAAATGCTTTGATTTTAGGGGGTTCAACTAGAAGCGAAAGCCTCGTGAAGGCTTTAAAATGTGTTGATACGGCCAAATATAAATATTTAATGATACATGACGCTGCAAGACCTAATGCATCTTTAGCGTTGGTTACTGAGCTAATAGAAAATATAAAAAAAAATAAATACGATGCAGTCGTTCCAGCTCTTCAAATTACAGATACATTAAAAAAGAATAATAAAACTGTTAACCGCTATTTTTATAAAACATCACAAACACCTC
>QCRN01000011.1 GCA_003211835.1 Pelagibacteraceae bacterium AG-461-B04
TAAAGTCTGGACTTGATATATTAGGTGTTTCTGCACCTAAAGAAATGCAATAAAATGAAAGCTATAATCATTTCAACTGTTTTCATTTCAATTTTTATTTTAATTGGTTTTTGGGTATTCTTTGACACTGAATATGCTGATGAGATTATTTCAATTAGTGGAAATTTAGATAATTATAGAATTATACCCAATGATACTGGTGGGCTAGAATTTCCAGATTTAAATATTTATGAACTGGGCGAGTAAGCGTCACTATAATGAATAGCTATCTACCCATTATATGTGGAATATCAGGAACTGAATTATCGCACGAAGAAATAAAGTTTTTTGAACATTATAAACCCTGGGGCGTAATTCTTTTTGAAAGAAATTGCAGTGATATTAACGCCCTTAAAAAACTAACTGCGCATCTCAAAGAAATAAATCATATTAATCTCCCTATATTAATTGACCAAGAGGGTGGGAGGGTATCCAGATTAAACCTTTATGATATAAAAAAATTTAAAACAAGTGACTTTTTTGGAAAACTGATTGAGAAAGATTTTGATCTTGGATTAAAACTTCTAGAATTAAATTCAATTATGATGGCTAGTACTTTGAAAGAGCTTGGTATCAATAGCAATACTATTCCCGTACTGGATTTACCTGCAAATGAAGAAAGTGGAATAATTGGCGACAGAGCATATTCTACTGATGAGAATATTGTAAGCGCAGCGGGAAAAGTAGTTATTAAAACTTTAACATCAAATGGAGTTGCTTCAATTATGAAGCATATTCCTGGACACGGGAGAGCAAAAGTAGACAGTCATCTTGAAATGCCAATTGTAGATGCTGAAGAAATACTATTAGAAAAATACGATTTTAAGCCATTCACTGAAAATGCAGAGGCACAATTGGCTATGACCGCTCACATTAAATTCAATAAAATAGACTCAGATAATATTGCAACTTTTTCAAAAATAATAATAAACAAGGTAATAAGGCAGCACATGAAATTTAAAGGGCTTTTAATGACCGATGATTTGTCCATGAAAGCAGTAAATTGTGAGCCGGTTGATGCAGCAATTAAATCTCTCAAAGCGGGCTGTGATCTGGTTCTTCATTGTAATGGAAATATCAATGAAATGAATATGATAGCCAAAAGAATTAAAGAAGAATTTAAGCCAATAGCTATCTCGAAAGCAATTGAAGATATATACAATCGACAAGTTTCAATGCACATAGATGAAGTTGAAAGTGATTTTGAATATTTACTAAGCCAAGCATAGGTTATTTTCGTCGAATTAACTATTCTTCTGCTATATAATAAAGAATCAATCTATCAAAAAAATGGAAGATATTTCAAATACTTATAGTGAAACAAGTCCAAGGGTCGACTCTGACCCTGATGACTTAATCGTTAATTTAGACGTCTTCGAGGGTCCTTTAGATGTGCTTCTGACATTAGCAAAATCTCAAAAAGTAGATTTAATGAAAATATCTATTTTACAGCTGACAGAGCAATATTTGGAATTTATAGCCAAAGTAAGAGACCGTAATTTAGAACTTGCGGCTGACTACTTAGTAATGGCGGCATGGATGGCATTTTTAAAATCAAACTTACTAATACCAAGAGAAGAAACTGGCGAAGAGTTAAGTGCAGAGGAGATGGCTGAGAGATTAAAATTCCAATTAAAAAAACTCGAAGCCATAAGAATAGTGTCACAGAAACTAATGGGTTTGCCAAAGCTAGGTATTGATTTTTTTAACAGGGGTATGCCTGAGGGAATACGCTTAATCAGAACGCCTGAATACTACTTAAATTTATACGACTTACTTAAATCGTATGCGGATCAGAGGTACAGAACAGCATATTCATCGATGACAATAGAAAGACCTCAAGTTTTTGCAATGGAGGATGCACTTGTAAGATTACAAAGAATGGTTGGCGAGGTTCCTGAGTGGACAAGATTAGAGAAATTCCTACCAAAGGAATTTTCTCAAGGCAAAAATGCTCGATCTGGTGTTGCTGGAACTTTAGCAGCGGCAATGGAGTTGGTTCGAGAAGGCGTCCTCGAAGTCCAACAACTTGTGCCATTTGGTCCAGTATTTATTAAAAATAAAAAACAAGATGATTTTCTAAATTAAAATTAATATGAGTAAACAAAACCAAACTGATAATATAATGAATTTTCCATCTGAGCACATGGACAATTTAAGAGTTCTTGAAGCACTATTGTTTGCTGCGAGTGAACCGTTAGATGCAGAGAGCATGAAAGCTCGTCTTCCAAAAGGGTCGAACCTAAATAAACTTTTAAGTTTATTAAAAGCTCAATACGAAAATAGGGGTGTAAATTTAGTTAAAACGGGAAATAAATGGAGCTTTAAAACTGCCCAAGATTTATCATCAATGATGAAAAAAGAAAAAATTGTTCAAAGAAAGTTATCTAAAGCTGCTACTGAAACTCTTTCAATCATAGCTTATCATCAGCCTGTAACTCGAGCTGAAGTTGAAGATATACGAGGTGTTCATTTTAGCCCAGGAACACTTGATGTATTGATGGAATTGAACTGGGTTAGACCAATTGGAAGGAAGAAGGTTCCAGGAAGACCAATTATTTATGGAACCACAGAGAGATTTTTAGAATACTTCCAACTTGAACAGGTGTCTGATTTGCCTGGGTTAGAAGAGTTAAAAGCCGCTGGATTACTTGAGAGCAGGCTTCCTCCAAATCTCGATATCAAAGAGCCTCAGGAAGTAGATCAAAGTCAGATTGAACCCTTCGGAGAAGATGAGAATATTGACGATTTAATTCAAAGTGGACACGAAGCCGAGTAACATTTAGCCTTCATTTAGTGATTAGGTTTTTCTCATTCATATATCTCTTTCTAGCTATTTTTTTAATCAGAGCAGATACATTTGCCGATCCCTCTTTGCCTGGGGGCGAAACTTCAAATCAAGTTGAAAATAAAAATAGTTTCTCACTTTCATCAAGAAATCTTGACGAGCATATGCGAATTAATTTTCTTGTTGGCAATGCACTTTTTGAGAGAATGTGGGAAGATTCAAGTATTTCAAAAAATATTGCTAAAGACGGGCTTGGCCCTTTCTTTAGTGCGCGTTCATGTGAGTCATGTCATATCAACGATGGAAGAGGACATATCCCACTTACTAACAAAGAAGACAAAATTTCTGTAGTTATCCAAATTTCTCAAAATATCGAGCAATCAAACGATTACATAAAAAATATTGATGATGATACTTATGGAGGGCAGATAAGTGAATTTTCTGTTAAAGATGTATTAAAAGAAGCAGATATAATAATCGATTATAAATATTCACTCGAAATGTATGAAGACGGCAGAGTGGTCGAGCTTCGTCGTCCGATAATCAAAATAGATAATTTAAATTATGGTGAATTTAATGAGAGCACAACATTTTCTGCAAGAATTGCACAGCCAATGATAGGACTTGGACTCATTGAACATATTAGTGAGCAAAGTTTATTGATGAATGAGGATATTGATGACACAAATAAAGATGGTGTCTCTGGAAAGGCTAATAAAGTCTGGGATATACAAAAAGAAAAGTCAGCGATTGGAAGATTTGGATGGAAAGCAGCACAACCGTCTGTTTACCAACAAACTGCTGATGCTTTCTATCATGATATGGGGTTATCAAATAAACTTTATAGCAATCCATTTAACTGTACCAGTAAGCAAGAAGAGTGCACTAAGGCTATTAGCGGCAACAGTGAAGAATACGATGATCTCGAGGTATCCAGTGATCAATTAGACTTGGTGACTTTTTATTCGTCTCAATTAGGAGTACCAGCGCGAAGGAGCATAAATGCAGAGAATGTAAAAAAAGGAAAAGAGATTTTTTTCGCATTAAATTGTAACTCATGCCATGTAGAAAGTTTTACGACTGGCGACTCTGGATCCCATGCAAATTTGAACAATCAGATCATATATCCATATTCAGATTTTCTTTTACATGATATGGGAGAAAGTTTATCTGACGGCGTTTCAGAGTTCCTTGCACAGGGAAGTGAGTGGCGGACTCCTCCATTATGGGGGATCGGTTTAACAAATGTAGTTTCTGATGAATACGGATACCTTCACGATGGCAGAGCTCGAACAATCGAAGAGGCCATTCTATGGCATGGAGGAGAGGCAAAAGAAATCATACAAAATTATAAAAAACTTAAAAAAATTGAAGTAAATCAATTACTTAGTTTCATTAACTCATTATAACTTTAAATTCATACCCATGCGTCATATTTGCTATTGATAATCATTCTCAATAAGTTATTATAGTTGCTAATTATAATCATTCTAAACAATAGAAATGGGGAACTATGAATTTTATTACTAAACTTTTAACAATCTTAGCGGTTAGCTTTGTTACTATTGCAAGCTCTTTCGCAAGTGAAGTAAATCTATATACATCAAGACATTATGATTCTGATGATGCTTTGTATTCAAAGTTTACTGATGCAACTGGAATTAAAGTAAACGTTATTTCAGGTAAAGGTAAAGCTTTGATGGAAAGACTTGCTTCTGAGGGATCAAGCTCTCCAGCTGATGTTTTTATTACAGTTGATGCTGGAAATCTTTGGAAAGTCCAAAAAGATGGCATGTTCCAAAGTATTAACTCAAGTACGATAGACTCTATTGTACCAGAGAATTTAAGAGGCCCAAACAATGAGTGGGTGGGAATAGCTAAGCGTTCTAGAGTTATGTATTACAATCCAGTAAATGTTTCTGCTGAAGAGATAGAAGGACTCACTTATGAAGACCTATCTAATCCAAAGTGGAAAGGAAGAATCGCAATCAGAAGTTCTGGAAATATGTATAACCAATCATTAGTTTCATCCTTAATTGCAAATAATGGTATCTCAGCTACTGAAGACTGGGCCCATCGTTTTGTTGGTAACTTCGCAAGAAAACCTGAAGGTAATGATAGAGCACAAATCATGGCTGTAGCTAATGGTGAAGCAGATATTGCAATTGCTAACAGTTACTACATTGGTTTAATGCTCTCAGGCAAAAAAGGTGAGGAGCAACAAGCTGCAGCAAGAAAAGTTGAATTACATTTTCCTGGTCAAGATGGCCGTGGAGCACACATTAATGTAAGCGGAGCTGGCCTTATGAAGAATGCTCCAAATGCTGATAATGCAGTAAAATTTATTGAGTTTCTTTTAAGTGAAGAAGCACAAAGTCACATTGTAAATAACACTTACGAATTTCCTATGCTAGAAAGTGTTGCTTCAAGTGACTTAATAGCTCAATTTGGCTCAGGTTTTAAAGAAGACCAGACCTCAGTTGCAAGCTATGGCGAATTCAATCCAGATGCTGTTAAGTTGATGGATAGGGTTGGATGGCAATAATAATTGTCGTCTATTAAGAGGTAATTTGTCCACCGTCTCATCTTCTCATTAGTAT
The DNA here is from genome assembly GCA_003211835.1 of Pelagibacteraceae bacterium AG-461-B04. GTDB lineage: Bacteria > Pseudomonadota > Alphaproteobacteria > Pelagibacterales > AG-422-B15 > CACNXQ01. The sequence continues at coordinate 5,428 of QCRN01000011.1, forward strand.
CAAGGGCAGATTACCTCTATAAATTAAAAATAATGTTGAAATATAAACACTGAAATATATATAGATGTTAATTAGTATCATTCTAAAATAGACCATATGAGACTTAGTTTTTGGGAAATAACACCAATTACACTATTTGTAATCTTTATCGCACCAGTGGCTTTGGTGCTCTACAGCTTAACGGGAGAGTACTCTGATAATTGGACTCATCTGTACGAATACGTTTTAACTGGATACATTATTAATACAGTATATTTGGTAGCGGGTGTTTCAATTTTAGTATCTATTATTGGTGTAGGTACTGCATGGTTAATTACAAATTATAATTTTTCTGGAAAAAATATTTTTGAATGGGCCTTGATATTACCTTTAGCGGTCCCACCATATATTCTTGCTTATACATTTACAGGTTTATTCGATACTTTTGGAACAGCAAATAATCTGATACGTGATGTATTTGATTTAGGTCGTGAATTTACTTTTTTCCCAAAGGTTAGAAACGTACCGGGTGCGATTATTGTGTTTTCATTCACCTTATACCCTTATGTTTATTTAGTAAGTAGAATGGCTTTTATTAATCAATCAAGAACGATGCTCGAGGCGGGTCGTACCCTTGGATTAAATAAATTTGAGACTTTCTATAAGCTTGGAGTTCCAATGATAAGGCCTGCAATAATTGGCGGCTTAATGCTTGTTATAATGGAAACAATTTCTGACTTTGGAGCTGTAGATCATTTTGCGATATCAACCTTTACAACAGGAATATTTCGAACTTGGTATGGAATGTATGATATTGAAACGGCTAAGCAACTAGCATCATTACTTTTAATATTTGCGGTCACATTAATCTTAATTGAGAGATATTCTAGAAGAAATGCCAGCTATTCAAATGCAATGTCTTTATATAAACCACTTTTCCTTACAAAACTTAAAGGGATCCCCAATACTCTAGCTTTCTTAATTTGTTTTACTCCAATTTTTATTGGCTTCTTACTTCCTGTAATGGAACTTTTATATTGGGCTCTAAACTATAAGCTAGATTTCTTTAATGAAAAATTTATTACAACTGCTTGGAATACTTTTTACCTTGCTTTGATGGCCGCTTTTTTATGTTCTATACTTGCAGTGATTATTAATTTTTCCATTAGATACAAAAGCAACAACTATTTAAAGGTAATGAGCTCTTTTCTGACAGTTGGATATGCAGTTCCTGGTCTAATTCTCGCTATAGGTGTAATGCAAATGTTAACCTATTTTGATCAAAGTTTTGTATCAGAGTTTTCTAATTTTATTTTAACTGGAAGTATAATGGGCTTGGTACTGGCTTATGTAATTAAATCTTATGCACTATCGAGCTCAACAATTGAGGCAGGATACCAAAGAATTAACTCAAGAGTAGATGATGTAGCTCGAACTCTAAAGACATCAGGATGGGCCTTATTAGCTCAAGTTCATCTTCCTTTACTTAAGACTAGTTTTTTAACCAGCATGCTTTTAGTTGTTTCAGAGGTTATTAAGGAGCTTCCGGCAACATTAATCTTGCGACCTTTTAATTTCGATACTCTTGCCGTTTATACATACATTTATGCTGCAGAAGAAAGAATGTATGATGCCGCAGCTCCCTCAATAGCAATAGTCTTGGTGGGTTTGATACCTATTATTATATTGACTAGAATGATCAGAACATCTAGACCGGCTAGTAGGGATTAAATGACAGCACTAGAAATTAAAGATTTAAATCACTATTACGTTAAAGGGAAGAATGTCCTTAATGACGTAAATATAGAGCTTGAAGATGGAGAAATATTATCAATTCTTGGTCCTTCAGGCTGCGGTAAAACTACATTATTGAGAATAATTGCTGGCTTGGAGAAAGAAACTAGCGGTAGTATTCTGATGAAAGATCAAATTATCTCAGATCATTTTCATACTGTTTTGACTGAAAATAGAGATGTTGGATTAGTTGTTCAGGAAAGAGCTTTATTTCCTCATTTGACAATAATAAACAATGTAATGTTTGGAGTGAGCGGCAGTAAAACTGATAGACATTCAACTGCCATGAGACTTCTTAAGCTATTTAGAGTTGACCGATATGCTTATAATTATCCAAACGAGATCTCTAGTGGTGAGCAACAACGAGTTGCAATTGCAAGAGCAATGGCTCCAAATCCTAAAATACTTTTGATGGATGAACCATTTGGAACTTTAGATCAATCACTTACAAATCAGCTGCGTGTTGAAACAAGAAAAATTTTAAAAGACAACAATATAACGGCAATTATCGTCTCTCATGATTTTGATGATGCGCTTTCGATGTCAGATAAGGTCATTGTTATTGAAGATGGAACAGTTATACAGAGTGGCTCTGCAAAAGATATTACCCATATATCTAGAGAAAAATCAGTAAAATTCAGTAGTATTAAAGCCAATACTTAATTATATTCTTTAAATATAAGTTTTTTATATATAATAGTTCTACAAGTTAATATTTTAAGAGGACAGAATGGGAATTAGTTTTTGGCAAATTTTAATTGTTGTTGCACTTCTAGTAATACTTTTTGGACGTGGTAAAATTTCCGAATTAATGGGAGATGTTGCTAAAGGAGTAAAGAGTTTTAAAAAGGGCATCAATGATGACGATGAGCAAAAGTCAATCAACAAATCAGAAGATAACTCTACTAAAGAGTAACAGCAATAGTATTATCTTATGTTACCTGGAATTGGTGGAGTAGAGTATCTTGTCATCGCAGCATTAATAATAATTTTTGTTGGCCCTAAAGATTTGCCAGCTGTACTGAGAGGCCTAGGAAGATGGTGGGGTAAAATCAGAAACTTTTCTAGAGAGTTTAAATCAAGTGTTAATCAAATTGCCTCGGAGGCTGGCGTTGACGACATTAAGTCATCAGTTGAGAATGCAAGTCCTAAAAATTTTTCTGATGAAATGCGTGACTCAATAAATGAAACGATCATGAAATCAGAAGATAAAAAGACTGAAGATGAGTGACCATAAAGAAACACTCAATGACACCAAGCAACCTTTAATTCAACATTTAATTGAGTTAAGAAGCCGTCTAATTAAATCAATCATTTTGATTTCAATTTTGTTTGTGATTGCGTACATATATGCAGACTCTATATACAATTTCTTAGTTCAGCCGTATGCAGATGCAGTTGCAGGGGAAGCAGGAAGAAGACTTATTTTTACAGCATTACATGAAACATTTTTCACATATTTAAGGGTCGCATTATTTGCATCACTATTTATTGCGTTGCCCTTTATACTAATTCAAATATGGATATTTGTTGCACCAGGTTTGTACAAAAATGAGAAAACAGTTGTTATTCCTTACTTGGCAGCTACTCCAATTTTATTCATTTTAGGGGCTTCACTTGTATATTTCTTTATTATGCCTCTCGCTATAAAGTTTTTTCTATCATTTGAGTCAATTGGAGGCCAAGGAACATTGCCAATTCAATTAGAAGCTAAAGTTAATGAATATCTTAGTTTAATTATGAGGCTGATTTTTGCTTTTGGCTTAAGTTTTCAATTGCCTGTCTTACTCACGTTATTAGCAAGAGTTGGATTTGTGAGCTCTGAAGGACTTAGAAAAAATAGAAAATATGTAATCGTTGGCGTTTTTGCTGTTGCAGCGATACTCACACCTCCTGATCCCATTTCACAAATAGGCCTTGGTGTTCCCATATTAATATTGTATGAAATTTCAATATATGCAGTACGATTCATAGAGCGAAAAAGAGAGAATAAATAAAATTATAAGATGTTAGACATAAAGAAAATTAGAGATGATGGAAAACAGCTTGATGAGGCTTTAGTAAGTAGAAAGCATGAGCCGTCTTCTTCATTAATAATAGAGCTTGATAAGAAAAATCGAGATTTAATTGGTGAATTACAGGTACTTCAGGAGGAAAGAAATGCTAAATCTAAATTGATAGGAGAACATGCCTCAAATGGCAAGAAAGACGAAGCTGAATTGCTTAAAAGTGAAGTTAGTTCAATAAAAAATAAAATGCAAGAGATTGAAAATAACCAACGTATCGCAAAAGAAGAATTAAATTCTTTACTTGAGTCATTGCCAAATATGCCAGACGCTTCAGTCCCTGTTGGAGATGAAAGTGTTAATAAAGAAATAAAGATCGAAGGCAAAAAGAAAGAATTTTCATTTTCACCAAAAGAGCATTTTGATTTAGGTGAGGATCTTAATAAAATGAGCTTTGATCAAGCCGCAAAAATATCTGGAGCAAGATTTGTCATCCAAAAAGGTGAGCTAGCAAGACTTGAGAGAGCTATTGCAAATTTCATGCTTGATTTACACACTAATGAATTCGGGTATGAAGAAATTAATGTACCCATTCTAGTAAGAGATCAGGCAGCGTTTGGGACAGGTCAACTTCCAAAGTTTAAGGATGACTTATTCAAAACGACAGATGATTATTGGTTAATACCAACAGCTGAAGTTCCATTAACAAATATGACAAGAGAGAGTGTAGTGGATGCAGCTGAACTACCTAAACGATATGTTTCTCATACACCCTGTTTCAGATCTGAAGCAGGAGCCGCCGGGAAAGATACTCGAGGAATAATGCGCCAACATCAGTTCTACAAAGTTGAATTAGTAAGTTTAGCATCTGAAGAAAATTCAGCTGATGAACATGAAAGAATGCTGAGTTGTGCCGAGGAGGTGCTAAAAAGATTAGGTTTACACTATCGAGTTGTAATTTTATCCACGCAAGATATGGGTTTTTCAGCTCAGAAAACATATGATATTGAGGTTTGGCTTCCAGGGCAAAACGCATATAGAGAAATTTCTAGTTGCTCTAATTGTGGTGATTTTCAAGCAAGAAGAATGAATTCGAGATACAAAGAAAATGATGCAATTAAATATCTGCATACGCTTAATGGGTCAGGACTGGCAGTAGGGAGAACTTTAATCGCAGTTATGGAAAATTATCAAAACGAAGATGGTTCTATTGATATACCAGAAGTATTAATTCCCTACATGAGTGGAATAACAAAAATTTCAAACTAAATATACTCATATGCCCTCAGTAAAACTTGAAAATGCAAGAATACTTATAACCAATGATGACGGTTATTCTGCAGAAGGTATAAAAATATTAACTACTATTGCAAAAGAATTTTCAGATGATGTATGGGTGGTTGCTCCTGAATATGAAAAGAGTGGCGCATCTCACGCTCTATCTTTTCAAAACGCATTAAATTTAAAAGAACAAGCTCAAAAAGTTTATTCTATAGATGGTACACCAAGCGATTGTATAGCCATTGGCATCAGCCATGTTTTAAAAGATAAGAGACCAGATTTAATTCTTTCAGGGATTAATAGTGGATGTAACGTTGGAGAGGATGTAACCTATTCTGGAACTATTGCTGCAGCTATGGAGGGCTTGATAAGGAGGATACCATCTATTGCAATCAGTCAAAATTACGAAGCGGGTAAGAAAAATGTAATCTCATGGGACTCTTCAGAACATTTTTTGAAAGATATACTTACTGATATAACTAATCTGGGATGGGACAGTAATGTTTTCATGAACATTAATTTTCCTTATTGCCAATCTGATAAAGTGAAAAGTATACAAATTACAACTCAAGGCAATAGAGATACTGATGATTTGATTATAAATGAGGTTGAGAATAATTTGTTTAGATTTGGACTTAGAAGAAGACTTGAAGAAAATGCTAAATTAACACTTCCACCACTGAATATGGCGGTAGACGGGTTTATGTCTGATGTAGAAGCAATTGCTAATCAGCATATTTCAATTACCCCGTTTCATTTAGATCTGACCCATCACAGCAGTCTAAATCACTTAAAAGCTTCAATTAAGTCAGATATTAACTAATTATTTAGTTCAAATATACATGCTAAGTATGTATATTGCCTTAATTATTTAAAGGAGATTCGTAATGGAACAGATGCTGATTCAATTAATGCCGCTATTCTTAATTTTTGCGATATTTTATTTCCTGTTAATTAGACCACAGCAAAGAAGAGCCAAAGAACACAAGGAAATGGTAGCAGGAGTGCAGAGAGGTGACAAAATTGTTAGCTCTGGGGGAATAAGAGGTAAAGTTGTAAAGGTAGTTGGTGAATTTGATGTCGAGGTTGAGATATCACAGGGAGTTAATGTTACTTTAGTTAAATCAACAATCGCAGAAGTGGTCAAAGAGAGCGCTCCTAAATAAACAATTAATTAATGATTTATTTTTCAAATACTAAGATTTTATCAATCTTATTGGTCATCTTTATAGCTTTGATGTTTGCCGTTCCTAATTTTTTCACTAAAGATCAGTTAAATAGTTTCCCAAGCTTTATTCCTAAGCAGCAGGTCAACCTTGGATTAGATTTACAAGGTGGATCCCACTTATTATTAGAAGTTGATACAGTTGAGATTATAAAAGAAAGATTAGAGAATCTAAATTCTGACGTAAGAAGAGTGCTAAAGAAAAATAATATTCAATATAGCAATTTTAAGAATACTGAGGATAACTTAAAATTTGTGGTTGAAGAATTTCCTGCAGAAATTCAAAAAGAAATTTTGGAAATATCAGTTAGTAATTCTCAAAATATATTACAAATGGGGGATCAAACTAACTTAGTAATCACAAGAGATGAGAATCAAGTGTCTATCTCCTTTACAGACGAATTTATTAAATTGTCTGTTTCAAATGCTGTTGCTCAATCTCTTGAGATAGTTCGCAGAAGAATAGACGAACTTGGTACAAGAGAGCCGTCAATACAAAGGCAAGGGTCTTCAAGAATTATTATTCAACTGCCAGGAATTGATGATCCTGATCGAATTAAAGCATTATTAGGACAAACAGCTAAGCTCACTTTTCAGCTAGTAGACACCTCTACTAATTATGACCCACTAAATCCAAAAAAAGCACCTGTAGGATCTGAAATTTTACCATCAGATACTGACGACAGTTTCAAATATATTGTTAAAAAAAGAATAATGGTTGGAGGAGAGAACTTAGTTGATGCTCAACCTGGTTTCGATCCTCAAACAAATGAACCAATCGTTTCATTTCGATTTGATAGACTTGGTGCAAGTAAATTTGGAAGAGTTACTCAGCAAAATGTGGGCAAACCGTTTGCAATAATTTTGGATGATACTGTTATTAGCGCTCCAGTTATAAGAGAGGCAATACTAGGAGGATCAGGACAAATCTCAGGGGGGTTTGACTCAGAAGAAGCAAATGATCTAGCCATACTCCTTAGAGCGGGGGCACTGCCAGCTCCTTTAATCATTTTAGAGGAAAGATCAGTAGGGCCTGATCTTGGGGCAGATTCAATTGAGGCAGGTCAGTATGCAGCTATAATAGGCTTTGTAGCAGTCATAATATTCATGATGTTTGTTTATAGATATTTTGGCTTCTTGGCCGACATAGCGTTGATCATAAATTTATTTATGGTGCTAGGTATTCTCTCGTTATTTCAAGCAACTTTAACCTTACCTGGTATTGCTGGTATTATTTTAACAATAGGTATGGCAGTTGATGCTAACGTGTTGATCTTTGAGCGAGTTAAGGAAGAGATTAGAAGTGGATCTAAAATGATTAATGCTGTTGAAAATGGATACAAAAGGGCACTTTCAACTATATTAGATGCAAATATTACAACTTTAATCGCTGCTGTAATACTTTTTTTCATGGCATCAGGACCAGTAAGAGGATTTTCAATTACACTGGCTATTGGAATTTTTACTTCAGTATTTACAGCATTTACTTTTACAAGGTTATTGATTTCAATTTATGCAAAAAGCCTAAAGCCTTCATTAGTCGGAATGAAAATAAATGATTGATATTGCAAATACAAAAATTAATTTCTTAAAAACAAGAATCATTACTTTTATATTTTCATCTATATTAGTAGTTTTATCTTTTGGTGCTTTTTTTGTAAGCGGATTAAACTTTGGTATTGATTTTAAGGGTGGAACATTAATCGAAATTGAAACTGAGAATGAAATAGAAATCGCAGGACTAAGAGATAATCTCAATACTTTAAGTTTAGGTGATGTTCAGGTTCAGGAATTTGGATCAAAAAATAATTTATTAATTAGAGTTGAACAGCAATCAGGCGGTGACCAAATTCAACAAAATGTAGTTGAGATTGTGAAAAACAGCTTAGATTCATACCTTTCGTCTGAAGTAAATTTCAGAAGAACAGAAGTTGTTGGGCCAAAAGTCAGTGGTGAATTAATACAATCAGGTGCTATCGCTATATTAGCTGCAGTTTTTGCAATGCTTATCTATATTTGGTTTAGATTTGAGTGGCAATTTTCTCTTGGGGCTGTTGTTGCCTTAATTCACGATGTAATTTTAACTATAGGTGTTTTCAGTATCACCCAGTTAGAGTTCAATCTTCCAATCATTGCAGCAATTCTGACAATAGTTGGTTACTCAATGAATGATACCGTTGTTGTTTATGATAGAGTCAGAGAAAACTTACGTAAGCACAGATCCAAAAATATTATAGATCTACTAAATCTTTCCATTAATGAGACCTTATCACGTACAATTGTAACATCTGTTACAACATTACTTGCCTTGTTATCATTATTTATTTTTGGCGGTGAGGTAATTAAGGGTTTTACATTTGCAATGATATGGGGTGTAGTGGTTGGAACATATTCATCAATTTTCGTAGCTGCACCACTTTTAAACTATTTAGATGTAAAAAGAGAATGGAATACAACTTCCGCAGTCGACTCAACTCGTTAGATTTAATATAAATTTTGAGCTGCAACCATCGATAACAGCATCGGTATTGATAATAAAGTATTCGTTCTTGAAAATAGCATTGCAGTTCTAGCAGATTTTGCTTTTGTGTCGGCATCAACTTCGACAATGCCAAGCGCTTTTTTTTGATTAGGCCAAATGACCATCCAGACATTATAAGCCATAATTATTGCGAGCCACATTCCTATTCCGATTGTAAGTTGCTTGCCATCAAATCCATATGCCAGGGTGAATGTTAGTGCGTTAACAGATCCTTCATGGCCATAGTATAAGCCTAAAGTTGTCAGTCCCGTAATGAGAGTTGCCATAGCTGCCCATCTGAACCAAAACAATGCGGCAGGAGCTATAACCTTTCCAATTGCTGGTTTTTGTTCGTCAGGTATATTTGGCATATTTGGTATTTGAACAAAATTGAAATAGTAGAGTAAGCCTATCCACATAACCCCCGATATAACGTGAAGAAATCTAGATAAAGAAGCCCAATAGAGTTGGTCAAATCCACCATAATGGCCAGTAATCATTATTAGCAAAGCGATTGCAAGAAGTGAACCTGCAAGAACTGTCTTTGGAAGCGATTGTAATATTGAAGCCATTACTAGATATTTAACACGAATTTTATTACAGGCAAATATTTTTTATTTTAAGATTTGTTTTAGATATTGACCTGTATAACTTTTCTTTATTTTAGCTATTATTTCGGGCGATCCTGATCCTATAATTTCACCACCACCATCTCCACCTTCTGGACCTAAATCTATGATCCAGTCAGCTGTTTTAATTACGTCGAGATTATGTTCAATAACAACAACTGTATTTCCTTGTTCTACCAATATTTGCAATACTTCTAAAAGTTTTTTGATATCATGAACATGTAGTCCTGTAGTGGGCTCATCTAATACATACAAAGTTTTACCTGTAGCTCTCTTTGAGAGCTCTTTTGATAACTTGATTCTTTGAGCTTCGCCTCCTGACAGAGTAGTGGCCTGTTGGCCAATCTTAATATAGCCAAGACCTACATTTTGAAGAGTTATTAATTTATTTTTGATCATTGGTATTGCTTCAAAGAACTTGCAACCTTCATCAACGGTCATGCTTAAAATGTCAGCTATACTTTTATCTTTATATTTAATTTCAAGAGTTTCTCGATTATATCGTTTGCCTTCACACTCATCGCAGGTGACATATACATCAGGTAAGAAATGCATTTCAATTTTTATAACGCCATCACCTTCACACGCTTCACAACGTCCTCCCTTAACATTGAAAGAAAATCGGCCGGGCTTGTATCCTCTGGCTTTAGATTCAGGCAGACCTGTGAACCAGTCCCTGATAAATGTAAAAGCTCCGGTATAAGTTGCGGGGTTAGATCTTGGCGTTCTTCCAATAGGTGATTGATCAATGTCTATTACCTTATCTAACTCACTTAGGCCTTTTATCTCTTTATGCTTAGCAACTGTGTGTCGAGATCCATTTAGACTTTGAGCAACTGACTTATATAGAGTATTTATTGTAAGAGTGGATTTCCCACTTCCTGATACTCCTGTAATGCATGTAAGTGTACCCAGAGGTATTTCGCAGCTTACATTTTTAAGATTGTTTCCACTCGCATCTACAATTTTTAAATATTTATCCTTAAGGGCCTTCCTTCGTATTTTTGGTATTTCAATCTTAAGTTTGCCTGATAGATACTGGCCAGTGATACTATTTTTATTCTTCCTGATTTGCTTTACATCACCTTCAGCCACAACTTTTCCTCCATTAACCCCGGCTGCTGGGCCAAGATCGACAATATGATCAGCTGTTGTGATTGCCTCCTCATCGTGCTCTACAACAATTACAGTATTTCCAAGATCGCGAAGCCTTTTTAGAGTTTTTATTAATCTTTCATTATCTCTTTGATGAAGTCCAATTGAGGGCTCGTCTAATACATACAATACTCCAGTTAATCCAGAGCCTATTTGTGATGCCAGTCTTATTCTTTGCGACTCACCACCTGACAAACTTCCAGATCCACGAGAAAGAGTTAGGTATTCAAGGCCAACATTATTTAGGAATAATATTCTTTCATTCAATTCTTTAAGTATTCGATAGGATATTTCCTTTTCTTTTTTTGTTAATTTTTTCTCAAGATTTCCAAACCACAAGAGTAATTCTTTTATTGATTTATCACAGACTTCGCCAATATGAAGTTTATCAATCTTTACAGCAAGTGCTTCTTCTTTTAGCCTAAATCCTGAACAAGGTTCGCATTTTACTTCACCCTGATACCTCTCAATTCTTCCTCTCATCCAATCACTTTCAGTTTCAAGAAACCTTCTTTCAAGATTATTTATGACACCCTCAAAGGATCTCTCGTATTCATATCCATCGTCATAAGTAAACTTAAGTTCTGTATCACCAGATCCGTAGAGAACAATGTTTTGAATCTTCTTTCCGAGATTTTTCCACGGGGTATTGAGTGAAAATTTATATTTTTTTGATACAGTCTCAAGAATATTTCTAAAATAGCCATATTTTGAAACTGGCCAGGGCGCTAAAGCATCCTCATTGATTGATAAGTTTTTATTTGGGACAACTAGATTTGGATCAATTGAAAGATCAGTTCCAATTCCGTCACACTCAGCACATGCACCAAAGGGATTATTAAATGAAAAAAGTCTTGGCTCAATTTCGTCTATTGTAAAACCAGAAACAGGACATGCAAATTTTGATGAAAATAGATCTTGATTGGGTTTGTCAGATTTCTCGTTAACGTCCTCAACAACAACAAGACCATCTGATAGGTTTAGAGCAGTCTCAACACTATCTGCCAACCTATTTCCAATGTCGTCGCTTAGAACAATTCTATCTACAACAACTTCAATATTATGCTTCTTTTTTTTGTCCAGATTTGGAAGGGAATCAAACTCATATATTTCTCCATCTATTTTTACTCTTTGAAATCCTTTTTTTTGTAATTCTTGCAATTCTTTTCGATACTCACCTTTTCTGCCTCTAATAATTGGAGCTAAAATTAAAAATCTTGAGCCAATTTTTCTGTTCTTAATTTGATCTACAATTTGAGTAACGGTTTGACTTTTAATTGGAAGTCCAGTTGCAGGTGAATAGGGCACCCCAATACGTGCAAATAATAATCGTAAATAATCATAAACCTCTGTAACAGTTCCCACTGTAGATCTCGGGTTTTTAGAAGTTGTTTTTTGCTCAATTGAAATGGCAGGACTCAGTCCTTCAATCAAATCAACATTAGGCTTTTGCATCATTTGAAGGAATTGTCTTGCATAAGCTGAGAGACTTTCAACATATCTTCGTTGACCTTCGGCATAAATCGTATCGAATGCTAACGATGATTTACCTGAACCAGAAAGGCCTGTGATAATAGTAAGTTTTTCTCTAGGTATTTTTACGTTAATATTTTTGAGATTGTGCTCTCTTGCTCCCTGAACTGAAATATTTTTGTTCATATTCTTCAATTAATCCTAATGGTTACTATTTAAAGATATCCTGTGAATAAAGTTATAGAATAGCCTTTTTTTATATACACTTACTTATTAACTAGTTAAATTAGTTTTTATGGCTTCCAGTCTCAACAAAGTAATGCTTATTGGCAACATAGGAGCGGATCCTGTAATCAGGCAAACACAGGATGGAAAAAGATTGGCGCAATTAAGTCTAGCTACGTCAGAGTCTTGGAAAGATAAGTCAACTGGTGAGAAAAAAGAAAAAACTAGCTGGCATAGAATAGTTATATTTAACGATGGTTTAGCAGGCGTTGTTGAGAGTTATGTTAAGAAAGGCTCAAAGCTGTATATAGAGGGACAATTACAAACTAGAAAATTCACAGATCAAAATGGTAATGAAAAATACACGACAGAAGTTATCTTGGGTAACTATAATGGTACTTTAACCATGCTAGATTCTCGTGGCTCAGGCAGTTCTGAATCAATTTCTGATATGTCGTCCGACATGAATCAAGAGGCTATAGATTCATCCCCAGCAGACATTGATATCGACGATGAGATCCCTTTTTAAGAAGAATTTTTAATTCGAAAAACATACTTTTTTCTGCTATAATTTCATATATTTTTATAACAATTTAATGGCTATTTTTCCTAGTTTTCTAGGGAATATATCCTTCCTATAGGTTTTAAATTTGAGTGATTCTAAAGATCAAAATGAAGATCTGAAAACGCCTAAAGAGCAATCAATTATACCCATACTAATTGATACAGAAATGCAGAATTCATATCTGGATTATGCAATGAGTGTGATTGTCAGCAGGGCATTACCTGATGTTAGAGACGGACTAAAGCCTGTTCATCGCAGGATATTATATGCCATGCATGAGTCAGGCTATGAATGGAATAAGCAACACAGGAAAAGTGCAAGAGTAGTAGGAGATGTAATCGGTAAGTACCATCCTCATGGAGATCAGGCAGTCTACGATGCACTTGTAAGACTAGCTCAGGATTTTTCTATGAGCGCTAAACTTATTGATGGTCAGGGTAACTTTGGTTCAATGGATGGAGATAAAGCAGCTGCAATGCGTTACACAGAAGTGCGCATGGCAAAGATCTCAAGTTTTCTTTTAGAAGATATTGAGAAAAATACAGTAGAGTTCAGGCCTAATTATGACGAGACAGAGAGTGAGCCAACGGTTCTACCTGCAAAGTATCCGAATTTATTAGTAAATGGAGCTGGGGGTATAGCTGTAGGCATGGCTACAAATATCCTACCTCATAATTTAGGAGAGGTTGTTGAAGCATGTAAGGCATATTTAGAAGACGATCAAATTTCCTTTGAAAAAATAAATCAAATCATTAAGGGGCCAGATTTTCCAACTGGTGGAACGATAATAGGAACCAGTGGTATTAAAGCTTCTCAATCCACAGGAAGGGGTTCCATCGTAGTTCAAGCCAAGTCGATGATTGAAGAGTTTAAAAATGACCGTGAAGCTATTATTTTCACTGAAATTCCATATCAAGTTAATAAATCAGTTTTATTAGAAAAAATTGCTGAATTAGTACGAGACAAAAAAATAGAAGGCATTAGTGATTTGAGAGATGAGTCAGATCGCCAAGGTGTCCGAGTTGTTGTTGAATTAAAAAAAGGTGTAATCGCTCAAGTTATACTTAATAAACTTTATAAGTTTACTTCGTTGCAGAGTTCTTACGGGGTTAATTCTTTAGCCTTAACATACGGAAAGCCAAAACTGATGAACATAAAAGAGTTCATTCATCACTTCGTGCACTTTAGGAAAGAGATTATTTCAAATAGGACAAGATATGATTTATCTAAAGCAAGAGATCGCGCTCATACTTTAATCGGGCTTGCAATAGCAGTAGCAAATGTTGACAGTGTCATAGATATAATAAAATCCTCAAAAGATCCAAATGAGGCAAAGACGTCTTTGTTGAAAACTAAATGGAAGACAAAAGATATAATCGATCTTCTCCAAATTGTGGACGACCCTAGACAGGTGAAAAATGATAAAGAAGTTTATCTCACAGAGGAGCAAGCTAAAGCAATCTTAGAATTAAGGCTTCAACGCCTCACTGCACTAGGAAAAGATGAGATAAAAGGTGAATTATCAGAATTATCAAAAAAAATTGGCTATTTCTTATCTGTACTCAAAGATAACAGCGTATTGAAAAAAGTAATTAATGACGAATTAGATTCAATTAAAGAACAATTTGATGTTCCACGTCGTACAGAAATAAATGAAGGCGAAGTATCCGAACTCGAACAAGAAGATTTAGTGCAACGAAGCGATATGGTTGTAAGTGTAACTAACTCTGGCTACATAAAAAGAGTCCCATTAAATATGTACAGAGCACAGAAAAGAGGCGGTAAGGGTAGAGCTGGCATGAAGACAAATGATGAAGACTTTGTGACTCAAGTTTTTACAGCAAGTACCCATGACAATATGCTTTTTTTTACTTCTAGTGGAATAGCATTCAAGCTCAAAACTTGGAAAATACCAGAATCTTCTCCTCAAGCAAAAGGTAAAGCAATTGTAAATCTATTGAACCTTAAAGAAAAAGATAGGCTTTCAAGCATCCTTGTTTTACCAGAAATGAAAATGGACGAAGAAAGTGATTTTCTTGTCTTTGCTACAGCAGACGGAAGTATTAGAAAAAATAGTTTAGAAGATTTTAAACGCATACAAGCAAATGGAAAAATTGCGATGAAGCTAGCTGGCGACAATAGCATAGTTGGAGTAAAACTATGTACCAATGACGATGATATACTTCTTACAACAAAATTTGGAAAATGCATTAGGACACCTGTTACAAAACTTAGAACTACAAAAAGCAGGACATCAACGGGTGTAAGAGGGATTAAGTTAGTCAAGGGAGATGAAATTATTTCTATTTCAGTTATTTCGCACACAGATACTACTTCAGGTGAGTCAAAAGCTTTTTTGAAAATGCGTTCTAAAGAAAAAGATAATGATGATCATATCGATAGTGATGACAGTGAGAGTGATGTTTCTGAAGCGGAAGTAAAGTTGAGCAATGATCGATACGATGAAATGAAGGCTAAAGAACAGTTTATTTTAACGCTCACAGAAAACGGCTTTGGAAAACGCTCTTCTTCATATCAATTTAGAATATCAAACAGGGGCGGATCAGGTATTATGTGTATCGCTACATCTGATAGAAATGGAAATGTCCTGGCATCGTTCCCTGTCAACGATGACGATGACATAATGCTAATCACTAAATCTGGACAAGTTATTCGCTGTCCTGTTAAAGACGTTAGGGTAGCAGGAAGAAATACGCAGGGTGTTAGTATATTTAAAACTAATGATAATGAAAAAGTTGTTTCAGCATCGAGAGTTGAGATAGATAATTAATAAATCACTAGAGCTAAAATAATATTCGATATATAGTCCAGTCATGAACAGAACCGGCATATACCCTGGAAGTTTTGACCCTATTCACAAGGGACATATAGATATCATTAATAGAGCCACAAAGCTTGTGGATAAGCTTTATATTGCAGTTGCGGATAGCCCGCATAAAAAACCTTTATTCAATTTAGATGAAAGAAAAGAAATGATTGATGAGGAATTTTCGAGCAATAGTATTATTGAAGTAATTGCATTTGATAATCTTTTGATTGATCTTGCTAATTCGTTAAATGCTGAAATTCTTATTAGAGGTTTAAGAGTAGTTTCAGATTTCGAATATGAATTTCAAATGCTAGGCATGAATAGACAACTTGACTCAAAGATTGAAACAGTTTTTTTAATGGCTGATGCCCAGCGACAATCCATTTCGTCAAACTTTGTAAAAGAAATTGCTCGCTTAGGTGGAGATATTAGCAATTTTACTAATAAGTTTGTAGAGAGCAAACTTAAAGATAAATATAAGTAAGAATGAATTTCATAAAGATTATTTTTTCTTTATTTTTTTTAATAACAGCAGTTAATGCAGAAGGAGAATACATGTCTAAAGATCCTGAAAATACTATTCAGATTGAACTAACAAGCGGGAAAGTAATAATAGAGTTAATGCCAGACATTGCACCCAACCATTCAACAAGGATTAAAGAGCTTGCAAGAGAAGGTTTTTATGATGGAGTTCCCTTTCATAGGGTAATTGAAGGTTTTATGGCACAAACAGGTGATGGAGAAAATAGAAATGGAACAGGCGGTTCAGATAAACCTGATTTAAAAAATGAATTTAGCAATACTTCTCATTTAAGAGGTACTGTTTCAATGGCAAGAACTGCTGATCCAGACTCTGCTAACAGCCAATTTTTTATTTGCTTTGATGCGGCCCCTCACTTAGATGGACAATACACCGTATTCGGGCAAGTAATTGAAGGAATGGAGTTTGTTGATGGCTTGAAAAGAGGTGCGCCTGGATCTGGGACCGTAGACGATCCTGATGAAATGGTTTCAGTAAAGGTTCTTGCTGATCTTTGAGCAATGAAACTGAGTCATTATGACTTTGATCTACCTGATGAGTTGATTGCGGATAGGCCTTGCAGTCCTAGACAAGAGTCGAAGATGCTCGTTTGCAATCATCCATATATTGATACAAGTTTCTCTAATTTTTTAGATTATGTTGGGAAAAAGGACCTAGTTGTCATAAATAATACTAGAGTTATTCCCATACTTCTCAAAGGGCAAAGCAATGGAGTAAATTTTCTTATAACATTACATAAAAATATAGGAGAAACGAAGTGGTTCGCATTTGCAAAACCAGGAAAAAAAATAAGCGTTGGGGAAAATATTCAATTTAATAAAAACATCACATGTACTGTTACTGAAAAACTTACATATGGAGAAATTGAAGTAGAATTTCTTTGTTCAAAGAAAGAATTTGACAAATTTATAGAAGATGAGGGAAACATGCCCTTACCACCCTATATACAAAAAAAAAGACAAAGTGACTCTAAGGATTTCAATGATTATCAAACTGTTTATGCAACTGAAAAGGGCTCAATTGCAGCTCCAACTGCAGGACTGCATTTCAATGACGCTATGATTAATCATCTTAAAAAAAACAATCAACTAATTGAAGTAACTCTTCATGTAGGGGCGGGTACATTCTTGCCCATAAGGAATGATGATTTAAGTTTGCATAAAATGCATTCAGAACATGGAACAATTAGCCAAAAAAGTGCTGATCGAATAAGAGAATGTAAATTAAATGGAGGAAAGATAATATCTGTAGGTACCACAACATTAAGACTCTTAGAAAGCGCAGTTATAAATAGGGAAATTAATAAATTTATGGGAGAAACGGATATATTTATTAAACCAGGTTATAAATTTAAAGTTGTAGATATATTATTAACAAATTTTCATTTACCTAAATCAACATTGTTATTACTTATTTCTGCATTTAGTGGAACCGAAGAGATAAAAAATATGTACAACTATGCAATAAAAAATAATTATCGTTTTTTTTCATATGGAGACGTAAGTTTACTATATAAAAATGACTGATTTTCAAATTACTCATAAAGATGGAAATGCCCGTAGAGGTAAACTCAATACAAAAAATGGTGTTATTAATACACCTGCGTTCATGCCCGTTGGAACTGCGGCAACAGTAAAAGCTATATTTACAAAAGATTTATACGAAACGAACTCAGAAATAATATTAGGAAACACGTATCACTTAATGCTAAGACCTGGATCCGCTCAAATTAAAGAATTTGGAGGTCTTCATAAATTTATGAATTGGAATAAACCCATTTTAACTGACTCTGGTGGTTATCAAGTATACTCATTGTCAAATCTTAGAAAATTATCAGAAGAGGGAGTTGAGTTCTCATCACACATTGATGGAGCAAAAATATTTGTGTCACCTGAAAAATCTATTGAGATACAAACTGATTTAAACTCAGATATAGTTATGGCATTTGATGAGTGTACTCCTTATCCAGCTGAGTATGACGAAGCAAAAAAATCAATGGAATTGTCAATGAGGTGGGCAGGTAGGTGTAAGGAGTATTTTAAAGATCATAATACAAATAAATTGTTTGGTATTGTTCAAGGAAGTACTTACGAAGACTTAAGGCATCAGTCTGCTAGTTTATTAAGTGATATTGGATTTGATGGTTACGCAGTCGGAGGTTTAGCTGTTGGAGAAACTCAAACTCAAATGTTTGATGTGTTAGATTATACGGTTTCACAGCTTCCAATCAAAAAACCTCATTATTTAATGGGGGTAGGTAAGCCCGATGATATTATTGGAAGTGTTGCTCGTGGTATTGATATGTTTGATTGTGTGTTGCCTACACGCAATGGACGAAATGGACAAGCTTTTACAAAATCAGGGCCAATTAATATAAGAAATGCTAAATATAAAAGTTTAGATGATTCAATTGATCCAGAAAGCAAAAATCCGATTTGTAGAGATTACTCTGCTGGCTATATACATCATTTGTTTAATGCAAAAGAAATGCTAGGAGGCATGCTCTTATCTTTACATAATATATATTTTTATCAAGAAATGATGAGCAGTATAAGAACTTCAATTGAAAATAATGAATTTGAAAAATTTAGAGCTGATTTTTTATCTAAATACTTAGATTAAGTTATTTACCTTTGAATTTTGCTTTCTGTTTTTGGATAAATGACATTACACCGATTTTGCTATCCCCAGTTTTTCCAGCAATGGTTTGTGCTTTGCTTTCAGCTGAAATCTGCTCTTCAAATGTATTTGCAAAGCTATCCCAATATAGCTGTTTCATTAATCCTAGTGCGACTGTAGGTCCTTCTGCAAGATTAGTTGCAGCATCCATTACAGTCGACATCAGCTTATCGTCTTCAACAACATGATTTATTAGCCCCCAATCAAGCGCTTTATCAGCCGCAACCTTCTCACCAATTAATGAAAATTCTAATGCACGGGCCATCCCTATTTTTCTTGGAATCACAAAAGTAGAGCTGGCATCTGCTACTAACCCAATAAACTTAAATGCTTGATAAAAATACGAAGATTTTGCAGCATAAACTATGTCTCCAAAAATACCAAGTGAGCACCCTGCGCCTGCAGCTACTCCATTAACAGCAGTAATGAGGGGTATTTTTAAATTTTTTAAATCAACTAAAAAAGGATGATAATGTTCTTCTAATGCTTTTCCTGGATCGATGTCTTCAAAGCTGGACTTTCCAGCTCCTTCAATTAGATTTGCTCCTGCGCAAAAACCTCTTCCAGCACCAGTTATAACTAAACAGCGAGCTTTTATTTCACCATTATTAATTAAAATTATATTTTTATGTAATTCCGCTATCATGTCTAAAGACAAAGCATTAAGCCTGTCAGGATCATTGAGGGTTAATAATGCAACATTATCAATAATTTCGGTTTTTACTATATCGCTCATTGTTTATTAATATACTATTAACCATCAAACAAAAAAGTATATTTTTTGTTATTTTAAAGTAGAAAAATTTAAGTTAGATTATTTTATGGGATTAGGGAATATTTCAATTACAGGTAATTATCCAGAAGTTAGTAGAGATACTATGCTTTCAAAACTCAATATATTGAAAGAGCCATTCTTAGAGAACTTTAACCCTAATATTAATGATCGAATAGATCGAATTAAACGAATACAGAAATTAGTTGAAGAAAATATAGATGCTTTTCATAAATCATTAAGAGAAGATTTTGGATCTCGTCATGAACAATTAAGTTTAATGGCAGACACAATGCCAGTTATTAATAATGCGAAACATGCTTTAAAAAATATTAAGAAATGGGTAAAGCAAGATAATAGAAAGCCAAATTTTCCTCTGGGATTATTGGGCTCAAAAGCCTATGTTCAGTTTCAACCATACGGAGTTGTAGGTATTATTTCGCCATGGAATTTTCCACTTACATTAAGTATTGCTCCGCTTATTGAAATATTTGCAGCTGGTAATAATGCGATGATTAAGTTATCGGAATTTGTTCCTACCACTTCAGAGCTTACTGAAAAATTAATAAACAAATATTTTACTGAAAAAGAAGTGGTGATCATCAATGGTGGTCCACAAACATCTCAGTCATTTGCTGGCTTACCATTTGACCACCTTCTTTTCACGGGCTCGACAAATGTTGCAAAAAAAGTGGCTTCAGAAGCTGCATCCAATTTGGTTCCGATGACTTTAGAATTGGGAGGCAAGTCTCCAGCTATTGTTAGTTCAAATGCAAAAATGAAAAAAAGTGTTGATAAGATTATGATGGGCAAACTTCTCAATGCGGGTCAAATATGCGTTTCTCCTGATTACGTATTTGTTCAAGAGGATCAAACTGAAGAATTTGTTCAACATGCAAAGGATCATGTTGCTGAAAACTACCCAACAATAAAAAATAATCCTGATTATACATCCATAATACATTTAAATCATTTTGAAAGGCTGAATGAATTAGTTCAGGATGCCAAATCAAAAGGGGCTACCGTTATTGAAATTAATCCAGCTCAAGAGGATTTTTCTCAGCAAGAACATCACAAGATTGTTCCTACATTAATTCTAAATCCAACTGATGACATGAAAGTAATGAAGGAAGAAATATTTGGCCCTTTAATGCCTGTTAAAACGTATAAAGATTTTAATGAAACTGTTAACTTCATTAACAAAAACCCAAAGGCATTGGCTCTTTATTATTTCGGTGATGACAAAACAGAAATGAATAATGTCTTAGATAACACTTCCTCAGGCCAGGCAGTCATGAATGATGTTCTATTTCAATTCTCTATGCACGACTTGCCATTTGGAGGCGTTGGGCCAAGTGGAATGGGCGCGTACCATGGATACGATGGATTTAAAAACTTTAGTCATAAAAGGTCAGTTTTAAAGGGGCAGAATATTTTAGATGCTGGAAAAATGATTACAGCGCCATTTACAGAGTCTACCGAAAAGAATATTAAAAGATTAACTTAAAGTATATTTTCTGCTGAAATCTTTTTAGAATTTTCTACAATGAATTTAAATCTTAACTCAGGTTTTTTGCCCATTAAAGCGTCCACTGATTTATGAGTTTTTTTCTTATCTTTTGTCGCAATTTGTACTTTTAACAATGTTCTATTTTCTTGTGACATGGTTGTTTCTTTCAATTGAGCAGGCATCATCTCACCAAGCCCTTTAAATCTATTAATATTAACTTCACTATTTTTAAATTCTTTTTTAATAATTTCATCTTTATGCTTATCATTTACAGCATATAAAATTTTTGATCCCTTAGTAATCCTATATAGGGGAGGCACTGATAAATATAAGTGTCCTTCATCAATAAGTCTTGGGAATTCCTTGTAAAAAAATGCCATTAGCAATGTTGATATATGGGCTCCGTCAACATCGGCATCAGTCATTATAATTATTTTTTCATACCTAATATCTTTTGAATTAAACTTTTCACCTCTCTTGCAACCGATGGCTTGAACTAAATCAATAATTTCCTGATTAGCATTAATTTTTTCTCTTCCTGCACTTATTACATTTAATATTTTTCCTCTCAGCGGTAAAATCGCTTGAGTTTTACGATCTCTTGCTTGTTTTGCGGAACCTCCAGCTGAGTCTCCTTCTACTAAAAATATTTCTGTACCTTTATTTCCATCTATTGAACAATCGGCTAGTTTCCCTGGCAATGTTGTTTTTTTTCTTTTTATATTTTTATCAATTATTTGATTTGATCTGTTTTGAAGTCGTAATTGAGATCTGTTGAATGCATAAAGAAATAATTCTTCAGCTGATTTTGTTTTTGAAGTAAGCCATTGTTCAAATAATATTTTAATTTTGCTCTCTATCTTTCTTCCAGGCTCAATACTTGATAGTTTTTCTTTCGTCTGTCCTTGAAATTCTGGATTTTCGAGAAATACAGATAAAATAGAAGCTGAAGATCCAAACAAGTCTTCCTGATTTATTTGAGACGATTTTTTTTCGTATTTTAATTTTGAAAATTCTTTAAATGCTCTAAATACGCCTGATTTGAATCCACTTTCATGCGTCCCTCCCATAGGTGTTTTTATTGTATTGCAGTATGACTCGTTTATTGGTTCTACGGCATCAAACCAATTGATAATTCCTTCTATCTTTCCATCTTCGTCATTAATTTTTGTGTTAAAATAAAATGGGTCTTCAAATATTGGATCTTGCGGTGAACACAGGCTATGAAGATAATCCTTTATCCCATCTGAATAGTGCAGTTTATCCTTAATCGGAACATTCTTTTTTGAAACAGATTTATCACAAGTCCAATGAATCTCAACATCTGGTATTAAGTAAGCTTTTGCTTTGGCCATATTATAAATAATCGAAGAATCGAAATAGGCGTCATCACCAAAGATTTCAGTGTCTGGTGAAAAAACTATTCTTGTGCCTTTTTTCAATGAGCCTTTTGATGAAGATTTTAATTTTGTTTTAGGATTACCTTGTTGGTAAACCTGTGAGAAATATTTTTTATCTCTAGCAATTTCAAGTGTTAACTTTTTCGAAAGAGCATTAACTACTGAAATGCCAACACCATGCAATCCGCCGGATGTTTTATAGCTATTATTAGAAAATTTTCCTCCTGAATGAAGAGTAGTCATGATGACTTCAGCGGCAGGTATTTTGAATTTAGGATGCTTGTCAACTGGAATGCCTCTACCATTGTCTGATATTTCAATAGTTGAATTATTTTTTAGGTTTATTTCTACTTTATTTGCATGACCAGCTACTACTTCATCCATTGAGTTATCAAGCACCTCACTCACTAGGTGATGCATTGCCAAAATGTCAGTACCACCAATATACATGCCCGGTCTTTTTCTAACTGGCTCTAGCCCCTCAAGGACCTCAATATCCTTTGCTGTATAACTTTTGCTTGGTTTGCTAACTATTTTATTTTTTAGCTTTCCTTTTTTGAGTGGCTTTTTCTTGCTATTTTTTTTACTCATGAACAGTTCTATTACTAAACAAGATTCTTTACTTTGTGTAATATTTTATTAGTCTAACAACATGAAATTATTAGAGTTTTACCATGCCAGTTATTGAATCAAAAATCATGATCAATTCAAAATCTTTCAAGAAGAACCAAGAGGATCATGCAAAATTAATAGAAGAAGTCAAAACTCTAGAGAAAAAAATTGCTGATAACTCAGCCAGATCAAAAGAAAAGTTTGAAAAAAGAGGCCAACTGTTGCCGCGAGATAGACTTAAAAAGCTTCTTGATCCTGGGAGCTTTTGGCTTCCACTGTCAACTCTAGCTGGGTACAAGATTGGTGATGATGACGGAGAAAAGAGCATAGGTTGGGGCAATGGCATTGGAGGCATAGGTTACGTGTCAGGAGTAAGATGCATGATTGGTGTATCAGATGCAGGCATCAAAGGGGGAAGTAGTTCAGCGATGGGTGTTGAAAAAGGATTAAGAGGTGCGCAGATGATTTTTGAGAACAAATTACCTTTTATCCAATTAATTGAAAGTGCAGGCGCCAATTTACTTAGACAAACAGATATGTTTATTAAAGGTGGAAGAAGTTTTGCAAATTTAGCAAAAATGTCTGCTATGGGAATCCCAACGATAGGTGTCGTGCACGGATCTTCGACTGCTGGTGGCGCATACCAAACTGGATTATCTGATTACATAATAGTTGTTAAAGAAAGATCTAAGATTTTTCTGGCGGGCCCACCCCTACTTAAGGCATCATTAGGTGAAATAGCAACTGATGAAGAAATTGGTGGAGCAGATTTGCATTATGCAGTGTCTGGCCTGGCAGAGTATATGGCTAAAGACGATGCTCACGCAATTGAAATAGCCCGTGACGTTATGAAAAATATTGGATGGGATAATGATTTTGAGACTACACAAAAGAATGATTACAAAGAACCGATTTATTCACCCGATGAACTTACAGGAGTTGTCCCGGTTGACTATAAGTCGCCTTATGATTGTCGAGAAGTAATAGCAAGAATAACTGATGGATCTGAATTTCTAGAGTTCAAAGAGGGATGGGGTAAAACTTTGATTACGGGTCATGCTAGTATCCATGGCTACAAAGTCGGCATACTAGCAAATAATGGTCCTATATTTTCTGAAAGTGCAAACAAGGCTACTCAATTTATACAGATATGCTCTCAGTCAAATACCCCACTTATCTTTTTGCAAAATATTACTGGTTTTATGGTGGGGACAAAGGAAGAAGCAAAAGGAATGATTAGACACGGATCAAAAATGATACAGGCGGTTACAAATTGTACGGTTCCAAAGATAACTCTAAGAATAGGGGCATCTTTCGGTGCAGGTGAATATGGGATGGCTGGAAGGTCTTATGACCCAAGATTTTTGTTTTCATGGCCAAATGCTAAAATGAGTGTAATGGGCGGTGAGCAAGCTGCAAGAACTATGGCTCAGGTCGCTATGGAGGGCGCCGAAAAAAAAGGAATGGATCCTAAAAAAATCTACGGAGAAAATCTTGAAATGTTAGAAGGCATGAAGAAAAAAATAATTGATCAATACCGTGAGGAGGGCGAGGCTATTTTTTGTTCAGCTAGACTTTGGGATGATGGAATAATTGATCCAAGAGATACAAGAAAAATATTGGGCGAATGTCTAAACATTATTAGTGACGGAGATAAAAGAGAATTAAAGCCAAATACATTTGGCGTAGCGAGAATGTAATTAGTTTTTTCCTGGCAATATATCTAAATATTTTGAAATAATTCCAAGCATTACTTCATCGGAACCACCTCCGATTGATCCGAGGCGACCATCCCTGTATGCTCGAGAGATAGGGGTTTCATCCATAAATCCCATTCCTCCCCAAAACTGAAGACATTCATCATTTACTTTTCGTGCGAGCCGTGTTGATTTTAATTTCGACATAGAAGCAAGTTTTGTGCAGTCACCTCCGTTGACATGTATATCTATACCTTTCCAGGTTAAAGCCTTTAGAGCTTCGACTTCTGTCATAAGTTCAGATAATTTAAAGTGAACAACCTGGTTATCGAGGATTGGTTTGCCAAATGTTTTTCTTTGTCTTGTGTAATCAATTGTTTGATTAATAGCGAGTTCACATGATGTGTAGTTTGCTATAGCGGCGTATAATCTTTCTTCTTGAAATTGCATCATTTGATATACAAAGCCTTTGCCTTCTTCTCCCACTAAATAGCTTTGTGGAACCCTAACATCCTCAAAAAATATTTCAGCTGTATCAGAAGAGTGCATTCCCATTTTTTTTAATTTTCTATTAATGGTTACTCCTTTAGCACGTTTTCCATTTTCTTTAAGAGGCACACAAATTAAAGACTTATTTAAATGTTTATTTTTTGCAACGTTATCAGTATTAGCCAGCATACACATCCAGTCAGCTTGAGTGCCACTTGTTATCCACATTTTTGATCCATTGATAACGTAGTCATCACCATCTTTTACAGCATGCGTTTTGATTGCCGCGACATCTGAACCAGCGCTTGGCTCCGACACTCCTAGGCAAGATACAAAATCACCAGAAATTGAAGGTTTTAGAAATTGGTCACAAACTTCCTCACTGCCAAATCTTGCAAGAGCTGGTGTTGACATATCAGTTTGAACACCGATTGCCATTGGCACACCACCGCATTTAATGTGAGCCATGGCTTCATTTAAAACAGCGCCGTATGAATAATCTAAGCCAGCACCACCGTATTTTTCAGGTTTTGTAACCCCTAGGAAACCTTGATCACCAAGTTTTTTGAAAAGATCATGCGCAGGGAATATTTCATTTTCTTCCCATTCATCTACATATGGATTTATTTCTTCTTCAACGAATCTGAGGGCAGATCTTTTTAATTCCTCGTGCTCTGTAGTTAATTCCATTTTTTAATTCCTCTAAGTAACAATAAATTAACGTTATTTAAGAAAATTTCAATAATTACGTAAATAATCAAACGCTGAAATAGTTTTTAAATTCAATTGGGTGAGGTGAATGCTCTAGGTCGTACACTTCTTCCATTTTTAGTTCAATATACCCGTCAATTTGATCATCAGTAAATACGCCACCTTCAGTTAAAAATCCTCTATCTTTATCAACGCAGTCTAGAGCTTCTCTTAGAGATCCACATACAGTTGGTAATTTTTTTACTTCAGCATCCGAAAGCTCATAGAGATCTCCATCCGC
The DNA here is from genome assembly GCA_003211835.1 of Pelagibacteraceae bacterium AG-461-B04. Taxonomy (GTDB): domain Bacteria; phylum Pseudomonadota; class Alphaproteobacteria; order Pelagibacterales; family AG-422-B15; genus CACNXQ01. Next base: position 31,802 of record QCRN01000011.1, read on the forward strand.
TGCTTTTCCTGGATCAATTTTATTTTTTATGCCATCCATTCCAGCCATCAGCATTGCAGAAAAAGCTAAGTAAGGATTTGCTGAAGGATCAGGAAATCTTACTTCTACTCTTTTACCTTTAGGGCTATTAGATACGGGTATTCTGCATGATGCAGACCTGTTTCTCGCTGAGTAAACTAATATTACGGGGGCTTCAAAGCCAGGTATTAATCTTTTGTAACTATTTGTACTAGCGTTTGTAAAAGCGTTAAGGGCCTTGCCATGTTTTATTATTCCGCCAATATAGTTTAAAGCCATATCTGATAGGCCTGCATATTTATCGCCTGCAAATAAAGGTTCTCCATTTTTCCAAATTGATTGATGCGTATGCATGCCTGTACCGTTATCGCCTTTAACAGGCTTAGGCATAAATGTTGCAGTTTTCCCAAAAGCGTTTGCAACCATGTGAACTCCGTACTTATAAAGTTGCATTGCATCACCTTGTTTCAACAAGGTATCAAACAAAAGACCTAATTCATGTTGACTTGGAGCAACCTCGTGGTGATGTTTCTCCATTTTTAAACCTAAATTTTTTAACTCTTCTAGAAACTCAGTTCTTATGTCTTGAGCACTATCTACAGGAGGAACAGGAAAGTAACCTCCTTTTACACCTGGTCGATGCGCCAAATTACCACTTTCATAATACTTTCCAGAGTTATATGGCCCTTCAGTGCTATCAATTTCAAACATTGATTTACTCATATCAACCTGAAATTTAACATCATCAAACACAAAAAATTCAGCTTCTGGTCCAATATAAACAGTGTCACCAACACCACTGCTTTTTACAAATTCCTCAGCTTTTCTTGCAGTACCTCTCGGGTCTCTCTCGTAAGACTCTTTGGTTACGGCATCAAGGATATCGCAGAATACCATCATTGTAGGTTGAGCTGTGAATGGATCCATCACTGTGGTTGATAAGTCTGGCCTAAGCACCATGTCAGACTCATTAATAGCTTTCCAACCAGCTATTGAAGACCCATCAAAGAAAACACCCTCTTGCAATAGGCTTTCATCTACAACAGAGCAATCCATCGTCAAATGTTGAAGTTTACCTCTTGGGTCAGTGAACCTAAGGTCCAAGTACTTTACTCCGCCATCTTTGATTTTCTTTAAAGCGTCATTAACCGTTGTCATTAAAATATTTCCCAATACATTTAGCCAGTAAATGAATTAAATACATTTACTGAGCTAATGTCTAGTTAGTTAATGACTACTTGGTTAATGTCCCAACAATATGAGCAAGTATTTTGTATGGATCCGCATTAGAAGCTGGTCTTCTGTCTTCTAAATATCCATTCCAATTATGCTCAACGGTGTAAACAGGAATTCTTATACTTGCCCCCCTGTCACTTACGCCATATGAAAATTGGTCAATACTCTGAGTTTCATGAAGACCGGTAAGTCTCATATCATTATCTGGTCCATAGGCAGCAATACCTTCTTCATGAACCTTACCTAATTTATCACACATAGAAGAAAATAGTTCTTCTGAACCGCCAGTACGCATTTGTTCATTTGAGAAATTGGTATGCATACCTGAACCATTCCAGTCACCTGTTTTTGGTTTTGGATGAATATTTACACCAACGCCATGTTCTTCAGCGATCTTAAATAAAAGATACCGACTTACCCATAAATCATCAGCTGCTTTAATGCCTTTACCAAAACATTGATACTCCCATTGCCCAAGCGCAACTTCCGCGTTCGTACCTGTTAAAGTAATTCCTAGGTCGGTACATGCCTTTAAATGTGCATCAGAAATTTTTCTTCCAACAACATTTCCAGCTCCAACTCCACAATAGTATTCTCCTTGCTCTCTTGGTGTACCATCTTCCCATCCAAGTGGTTCACCTGTTTTAGAGTCTGTAAAAAAGAACTCTTGTTCAAAACCAAACCACCATTCATCAGTTACTAAATCAGCTGCTGCAGCTCTGAAGTTTGAAGGGTGAGTTGTATGATCTGCTGCTTGAACTTGAGTCATTACCAAATCATGACCATTTGGATTTGTATATGTTTGAACTGGAAGAAGTAAACAGTCTGAACTCCCACCTTCTGCCTGTTGCGTTGATGAACCATCAAATGACCAGTCTGGTGCTGTTGTTTCTGTTGTTGCTTTAACTTTACTTCTCATGAATGGTTCAGGTTTATAACCATCCAACCAAATGTATTCATAAGTTTTTATATCTGACATGTTAATTTTCCTTTCTCTGTTTGATTTTACAATGCATCAGAACCAGTTTCTCCGGTTCTAATCCTAAGAACAGTATCTATATTTGATACAAAAATTTTACCGTCCCCAATTCTATTCGTATTGGCAGCTGATCTTATGGCCTCTACAGCTGTATCAACAAGATCATCTTGTAAAATTATTTCTAACTTAATTTTTGGAAGGAAATCTCCATACTCAACACCAGTATTAACCTCTGTAAAACCACGTTGCCTGCCTAAGCCTTTGGCTTCAGTCATTGTAACTCCGCGAACCCCAACCTTTTCAAGAGCTTCTTTAACCTCGTCAATTTTGAAGGGTTTT
>QCRN01000012.1 GCA_003211835.1 Pelagibacteraceae bacterium AG-461-B04
ATGCTTGAGATGCTTCTTCAGCTAATTTATTTTCTAATTCAGCAGTATTGTTCAATTCTGTAAGTAAATCTCTTGCAGCAGCGGCTTCTTCTACGAGGCTATTTTCATCAACTATGTTTATGACTTTCTTTTTTGGTAAAACACCAACGGAATTTAAAGTTTCATTATTATTATCAACTGACGCTTCATCATTGGTTATCAGTGGTTCACTCACTTGATTTTCTATTGTATCAATATCCGTAATGACTTCTTCATTTTCAACTGCAGTATCATCAAGTATATTTTGAGCTTTTTGAAGAGTGTCATCAACAGAATCTAATAAATCATTAAGACTTTCAGCATCATTAATGACCATCTCATTTGAAACTGTGTACTCATCTAAATCAATACTTGGCTCATCGATAGTTTCTGGTATCTCTGGAATTTCGTCACTCGTTGTCATGTTGTTTGCTTCTTTTTTATCCAGACCCAATTGGATAAGTTTTTGTCTTGCACCTTCACCTTCTTGGGCAAGATATTCACCCTCATCCATAAATTGAAGTGTAAAATTGTCCTCAACTGAAACAAGAGCATTTGCAACTGAAACTTTTAACTTAATTCCTGACACATCACTTGGTGGATTGCCCACAAACGATAAATCAGACGTTAAAAAAGCAAGCCATCTGGGCAAAGGAGTCCCATCTTCTTGCATTGCTTGATAACGCAATTTACCTGGCCCGCTTATAGAAAATGTATTATCAGAAATTTGAAATTTATTACTCGTTTGCTGAGTATTTATTGGATCATTTATAATCAGAAGCATGGGATCTTGCTCGCTGATAGAAAGATTTACAGCCGCTTGGTAAACTTCTCCCCATTCGGAAAGATTGGTTTCAATATTTTTGCTTACATCCTCAATAGATAAATTTTGATGATTTTCAGGAAGAATATCTTTTCCTATTGATGCATAAATTTGACCAATACTATGCTGCATTTCAGAGAATGCTAGGTCTCGTCTTAGCTCTGCAACGAGTAAACTTGCTTCTTCCCGAATGACTTCAAGTTCACCAAATCTGGAGACTTTTTGTGCATTTTGAACTTGTTTACTAATCCTTTTAGCAACATCTAAATATCTTTGTGCGGTATCATATTCTTCAATAGCTAGGGCATAATTCATATTTGAAAGGTGTACTTGAGACAGTACTGTCATGGCTATCGCAAGATGACGTTCTGCTATTAGATCTTTACTGGCCTTAGATGATTTTTTTACGGCACCTAAAGAAAATACATTAAAAAGATTAGCTCCGATTGATGCTCCGTATTCCGTTGTGTCTTGGTTCAACAAATATTGATTGCTTGAATAACCATAAGTCGCATTAAATTTTATACTTGGAATTAGCCCTAAAATCGCAGCTCTTGTATCCTTGCCAGTAATCCTTTTTTGGTATCGACTTTCCATGAGTTCAGGTCTTGAAACAAGAGCCATCTCTTCCATTGTTTCTATGCCCATATTTACATTGGTGAGGTAAGTGTCATCGCTTGATAAACTAAATTTTTGCCCTGGGAGTAATCCCATAAGTATTGCGAGTTCATTTTTAGCATTTATCAGAGCACGCTGCTGGGTTTGTAATGTTCTTTGAACATCAAGCAGTTCCTTTTGATAAAGCAAGGAGTCCATAGGGGCAGATATAAGTAATTCTTCAATATACTTTGAATCAGCAAGAGCTGTTTCAACTCGCTCTAATAGTGGATTTAGTTTTTTTAACAGGTTTTCTGATGCTTGTGCTTTCCAGTAAGCGCGAATGATATCTCGCGTAATATTTTGTGTAGCTTTTCTCTCAAGTTCTTTTGCAATTAAGTAACGATCTGCTTGCTGACCAGCACGTATGTAAGATAATCCAAAATCAAGAGCATTCCATGTGAATTCAATATCTCTAGTTTTCAATCCTTTATCACGAGAAATAGTATAAGATTGACTACCATCAAGGTCTGGTGCATTACCTATATCATTATCGACGCCAACACTCGTTGATGGTTGTATTTCATTAAACTCAGAGTATCCAGCATTGAGTGCAATATCAGGCAACATATCAAATCGTTGAAGATCACTTTGCCTTTGAGCTAGCGCAGACTCCATAACACTTATTCTTAAGTCACGGTTGTTTTTAATACCAATTGCAATTGCTGTGTGCAGGTCTATATTTTCTAAAGGTGTCTCCACTGCAAGCATAGATAAATCCTTTTGAACACTCACATTTAATTTTTCTGTATCGATAACACTTGGTGTTCGTGCGCAGGCGCTGAGTGCGATGAATAGGAAAAGTATAATTATTTTCGTGCTAATTATTCTCATCAGTTAAGGATATTGTTTACTATCTGTTAAGAGAAGGGAATATAGACAAATGGCTTAAAACTCTAAAAAAAATTTGCCCAAAATGGGTTATTTAAGCTTATGAGAGTACCTTTAGAATTTTAGTAATGTATAAAGAAAAGGTTAAATGCCAATAATCATTCTAGTGCAAAAAATTATATATAGAAATGAGCAATAAACTTATTCAAGCCTTGGAACCCCGTCTTATGCTGGACGGTGCTGCAGTAGCAACGGCAATTGAAGCGGTTGATGATTTAGCTCAGTCTCAAAAAACAGATAATGATAAATCATCTAAAGCAGATCACTTCAAAGTTGATAAAGATACAAAGTTACCTTTTGTAAATTTAGATGCGTCAACTCAAAATGCAAAATCAAGACAGATTATTTTTATCGATAGTACAGTTGAAGATATTGAAACTCTAATCAACAGTTTTGACAACAATACTGAAGTGCATGTCATACAAAGTGATCAAGATGGATTTATTACCATGCAAAATATTTTATCTTCTCAAGAAAATATTGATGCGGTTCACGTCATTGGTCACGGTAGTGTAGGACAGATTGCATTCGGTACAGCTGTATTGAATAGTGACACATTAAATGCTTATGAACACATTCTCCAAGAGATTGGAAGCAGTCTGTCAGATAATGGAGATATTTTATTTTATGGTTGTAACATAGCCGCCGATCAAAGTGGTGAAATATTAATTAAACAAATTGCAGACATAACTGATGCAGATGTTGCAGCGTCTGATGATGTCACTGGTAAAGGTGGCGACTGGGATCTTGAAAAGCATACAGGAATTATTGAGACTAAAAATATTGATGTTGAAAATTATGATTATTCGCTTGCTAACGATATAACTTCTATTAACTCAAGTATCGTTAACCTTTCCTCTTCTGCAACCAACTTCAGGGCCCAAGTTTCTGGTGATAGTACTAATAACAATGGAGTGCAGGACTCTTCTTCAGATCGATTTATAATAGTCCAAGAAAGAGCAGATGTTAAAAGCGGTACAGGGACCTTAAATTTTGATGTTTCTGGAGCAAAGAGTTCACACACACCAAGTACGAGTGAGCCTGTACATGTGTATTTACTTTTCTCTAACGATGAAACTAATGGTAACTCTAGACGAACTGGTAGTCGAGTAGGTGAAGTAACTTTTGAGTATGAAATACTTGGCGTATTTGCATTGCCAGAAAATACGATTGCTATGACTGGGGTTTCAATGGATGGTGGGACTTATCCAACAATGAGTTCTGATAAAATTGGTAAGAGGGAGTTGGAGTACAACAACGACAATGCTCCTGGTCAAGAGGGGAATGGAGACTGGTTTGCAATTTCAAATGGCAATAAGACGATCAGAATTGGAACTAAAAACGGTGAGAAAGGTGACTTTATTCGTGTCATCACCAGGGCTCCAGTTGCAAACGAAGCTCCAGTTGGTAACAACGACACAGGAGCCGTTAATGAGGATGCTAGCGTTTCAGTAACTGCTGGCAGCGGAGTTTTAGCAAACGATACAGATGCTGACGGAGATTCGCTTGAAGTAAGTGCAATATCTGGTGGATCTCTTGGATCAGCTCTAGATGGCACCTATGGACAGTTAACTATGAGTGCAGATGGTAGCTATACATACAATGCAAATAAAGATGCAGCTGACGCACTAGATCCTGGTGATACAGTAACAGATACATTTACATATACAGTAACTGACCAAACCGATACAGATACCGCAACGCTGACAATTACAATCACAGGAGTGAACGATCCTATTATCGCTGCAAACGATACCGACTCCGTATTTGAAGATAAAACAATAAATAGAAGTACTTCAGACTCTCAGGAGTTAGATCACGATGATACAGATGTTGATGCCGATGATGTATCCGGCAGTTTTACAATCACTGCAATCAGAACAGGAAGAGAGTCTGCAACTAGTGGAACAACAGCGGGCACAATAGGTCAGGCTCTAAATGGTACTTATGGTGTATTAACTGTAGCTGCAGATGGTAGCTATAGCTATGCCGCAACTAGAAGTGGAGCGGACGCTTTAGCGGCAGGTGTATCTGCAATTGATTACTTTACCTATACAGTAAGAGATCACACAAGCAGTCCAAACGATACAGATACCGCTGAACTCGCAATAACTGTTACAGGAGTTGGCCCTTTAGGAGTAAACGATACGGCCTCAGTAAATGAAAATGCATCACTAAATGCTAATAATGCATCTTCAACTGGTGTTCTGGCAAATGATGATGATAATGCTGCTTATGATAGTGAGAGTTTAGCTGTTACAAATATTAGCTCAGACTCTACAGGGAATAGTGGGAACGCCACTCAAGGTGTTTTAGGTACATATGGTACTCTGACCGTTGCAGCTGATGGTACTTATACTTATACGGCGAACACAGCTGCAGCTGAAGCCTTAAATGCCGGTGACTCTGAAACTGATGTCTTCACTTACACAGTTAAAGATGATGATGATGTCAATTCAAGCACAGCAACCTTAACAATCACTGTTAACGGAGTCGATGATAATCCAGTTGGCAATAATGATGCAGGTGCAATCAACGAGGATAAAACCCTAACTGTTAGTGCGGGAAGCGGAGTATTATCAAATGATACTGATGCTGATGCTAGTTCGAGTCTGACCGTATCTGCAATCGATGGTGGTACGGTTGGTGCAGCATTGAATGGAACATATGGTGTTCTGACATTGAGTTCAGATGGTAGCTATACTTACGTTGCAAATAATAGAGGTGAAGATGATATTGTTGCTGGTGCCACAGTAACTGATACATTTACTTATACTGTTAGCGATGGGGGCGCTCCAAACGATACAGCAGATTTAGTCATCACAGTAACCGGAGTTGGTCCTCAGGCCGTAGCTGATACAGGTTCTGTCAATGAAGACGCCACTTTAACTGTAAATGAAGCATCTGGTGTAATTAGTAATGATGATGACAATGCAAGCTACGACGTTGAGAGTTTAGCTATAACTGGCATCTCACACGGCGTTACCGGAAATAGTGGTAATGCTGCACAAGCTGTTACTGGTACATACGGTGTTTTAACTATGGCGGCTGATGGTAGCTATGAATATGTTGCAAACCAATCAGCAGCTGATGCTCTTGATCCTGGTGATACAGAAACTGATGTATTTACATACACTCTTAAAGATGATGCTGATAAAAATGCAAGCACTGCAACGCTGACCATTACGGTGACTGGTATTAACGATGATATTACAGCTGTTGATGATACAGATGCGGTCAGTGCCGGCGCATCAATCTCAAGAAGTACGAGCGATGCACAAGAGCTTGATCAAGATGATACAGATGATGATGCTGATGATGTTTCAGGTAATTTTACCATTACAGCAATACGAACAGGACAAGAATCAGGCAGCGGTACCACTAAAACTGTTGGACAAGCTTTTACTACGACATACGGAACAGTAACAATCAATGCCGATGGATCATATTCTTATGCTGCCAATCAAAGTGGCGCTATGAGTTTATCAGATGGTGCAACTGCAGTTGATTACTTTACATATACAGTTGAAGATCACAGTAGTGGCGATACGGATACAGGGCAACTTGCAATAACCGTGACAGGAATTAATTCAGGAAGTAACAACAACCCTGTTGCCAATAATGATACTGGAGCTGTTAATGAAGATGCAACGCTCTCAGTAAATGCAGCCAGTGGCGCAGAGTCAAATGATACTGATCCAGATGGGGATGATATTTCTGTTGTTGGAATAGCGGGAGGAACTGTTGGTAATGGTGTTACAGGTACTTATGGTACGTTGACATTAAATGCTGATGGCAGCTATCAATATATAGCTGATCAATCTGCAGCTGATGCGCTTGGTACTGGGGTTCAGGCCACAGATACATTCACATATACGCTTCAAGATGACGGAACTGGAAACTTGCAGGATCAAGCTACGATCACAATAACAGTGACAGGTATAGATGATGATCCTGTAGGTGTTAATGATGCAGGCGCTGTCAATGAGGATGCACAAATATCAATCAGTGCGGGAAGCGGAGTATTATCAAATGATACAGATGCTGACTCCAATGCAACTTTATCTGTTTCAGGCATCAGTGGGGGAACTGTTGGTCAAGCGTTAACGGGCACATACGGCACTCTTACACTCAATTCTGATGGAAGCTATACATACACTGCAAATACAAGTAGCGCTGATGGGTTAGCTCATGGTGCGACCGCAACCGATACATTTACTTATACTGTAAGCGATGAGAACGGTGGAACAACTGATACAGCAAATCTAGTCATCACAGTAACAGGTGTAGGTCCAGTCGGTTCAGCGGATACGGCTACTGCAACTGAAAACCAAACATTATCAGTCAATACAGCAGGCGGAGTATTAACAAACGATACTGGTGGAGATACGGAAAGTCTTGCAGTTACTAATGTATTGTCAAGCGGTACTGGAGCAAGTGGTACAGCAGGAAATGGAGTATTAGGTACTTATGGTACGTTAACTGTAGCTGCTGATGGAAGTTATACATACATAGCAAATACAGCTGCAGCTGAAGCCTTAGATGCTGGCGACTCTGTTACTGAAGTATTTACATATACTGTAAAAGATGATGAAGATAAAAACTCTTCAACTGCAACACTTACAGTAACCATAAATGGGGCAAACGACTCAATCGTTGCCGTTGATGATACAGATAGTGTCAATGAGGATGCAACCATTAGTCGAACAGTAAGTGACACTCAAGAATTAGATCATGACGATACGGATGTTGATGGGGATGATACGAGTGGAAACTTTACAATAACTGGCATCAGGACGGGATCAAAGGATGGCACAGGTGCGACCGGTACAGTAGGGGCTTCATTAACAGGCGAGTATGGGACTCTGACAGTGAATGCGAATGGATCGTACACTTATGTTGCTGATCAAACAAAATCAGATCAACTCGTTACAGGTCAAACTGGGACAGATACATTTACGTATACGGTGAGTGATGGAACGGCTACGTCAACAGCAAATCTTACTTTCACAGTAACAGGAATAAACGATAATGATCCTGTAGCCGTTGACGATACTGATACTGTTCCTAAAGGTGAGACAATTACGAGAGCGGCTAATACAACATTTGCGCTTAACGCAGACGATACTGATGCAGACGGTGAGTCATTAACAATTTCTGCAATTAGAGTTGGGCAATCTGAAGGTGGCGGTGCATCAGGCACACTTGGTTCTGAGCTTGTAGGAACGTATGGTACTCTCACTCTTAACGCTGATGGAAGTTATGAATATAAGGCTGACCAGGCCGCAGCTGCTGCTCTTAAACGAGGTCAAAGTGCAATTGAGTACTTCAACTATACTGTCACAGATGGAACTAATGAGGACATTGGCGTGCTTGCAATTACCGTTACTGGTAAAAGTGATCCTCCAGTACCAGGAAATGATACTCTAGAAATCGATGCAGGTGCGACTGGAGTAAAAGATGCTTCCAAAGGTGTATTAAAGAATGATACAGACCCTGATGGTGACAGTTTAACTGTAAATACAATACGAACAGGTGAAGAAGCTGGAACGGGGACATCTGGGACAATTGGATTACCCCTAACAGGAACATATGGTGACTTAACTATAAATTCTGATGGCAGCTATGAATACAAGGCTAATAATGCAAAATCTCTAAACCCTGGTGAAACTAAGACGGAGTACTTCACATATACCGCAACAGATGGAGAAACGCCTGTAGAAGCTCAGATAGCCATCACTGTGACTGGTATCAATGATCCACCTGAGGTAGTTGCTCCCGTAAATCTTCCAACATATGTTACTGGTCAAAAAATATTTTTAAGGCATAGACAAATTTTTGACGATCCAGATACTGGTATTTATGATATAGCTGAATACAAAATTATTGACCCTGAAACTAATGCTGAAACAAGTTTACCTGATGGTCTCCAATTAAAAGATAAAAAACTCAATGGAAGTATTGATACACCTGGTATTTATTCAATCACAATAAGAGCTATTGACGGCGCAGGACTTTATACAGATCATACCTTTACCATTACAGTAATTCCAAATGTTATCACGCTCCCACCAGAACCTAATGAACCAGAACCACAGGGTACTCTTGAGCCAACTAAACCAATTAAAGTGAAGCCAGGAAAAATGCAGGAATATATTAATGAATTAAATATTGTCGATGATGATGGCTTTACTCTTGATACTATTTCAATTGCGGATACCGCATCCCTATCTAAGCCGCTTAAGTTTAACGGTGGTCTCAGACTAATGGATGCTGTCGCGAGCGAGGTATCGGGTGATGATAATACTGATTTAGCTGTAGGCGTTAAATTAAACGACGATAACCAAAAGAATGTTGAATTATATTCGGGACAATTATCCGATGGAAAATCATTGCCTGAATGGATTAAAGTTAATCCTGAAACAGGTGAGACAACTGCAGAAATGCCAGATGGGATTGATCAGGTAGAAGTTCAACTTGTTGCATTAGATAAAGATGGAAATACTCGTGATATTAATATCGTTTTAGACAAAGCTAAAATCAAGAATGACCAAGACTTCACTCGTGGCACCGTTGGTCAAACTAGAGTCGTTGTTGATAATGACGCAAACGTAAACTTGATCAGAGAAAACAACAATTCATCTAATCAAACAGTAAATAATAACTTGAACTCCCAATCAGATTTTGAAGGTACAATGAAATTAAGCAGTCTTCAAATCGATGCAGGCCAATACACAGTTAACGTAATTGATGACAATCAATCGAATGTAAAAATGTACAAAGCTGAGCTCAAAGGTGGTGGTGAACTTCCAGATTGGATTTCGATTGATCCTCAAACAGGAAAAATAGCAGCCGATCCGTCCAAGGGTCGAACAGGATCAGCAGCTCCCTCATTCCTAACAGATAGTCTCCAGGTTCTTGAACTAAAAATTATTGCTGAAGATGAAGATGGAAAAGAAAGAGTTATTGAAGTTGAGATTGATCTTAATGAAATAACGGGTGCTGAAACAGATGATGAAAATTCGGCATTAGATGACGAAATTTCTTTTATTCCACTTGATGAGCAATTAAAGCAGCATGCCAAGAGAGCGGATAGCTATGGCGAAAAGATTATATCTCTAGTAAGCTAATAAAAACCATATGAACAATATTGTACCATTTGCAGTTATTGCTTGCTGTATATTTTTTCCACTTAATTTACTTGCTGAAGAATATTCAACTCGTGTTTTGGTAACGGCAACTGAAGAGGCAACAATATCAAGTGAACTGTCATCAAAAGTTGAGTCTATTCCATTTGAAGAAGGCACTAACTTTAAAAAATCAGATATATTAATTAAGTTGGACTGTTCATTTTTTGAAGCTCAAAAAGATGTTGTACAAGCAGAGCTAGAAAGTGCCATTGTAACCTTAAAGAGCAACCAAGAACTCGCAATGATGAGGTCTATTGGTGAGTATGAAGTTCAACTGTCACAAATAGCAGTAGATAGAGCTAAGTCAGAGCTGAAAATTGCCCAGCTTAATACAGATCGTTGCATCATACGTGCTCCCTATGACGGAACAATGTCCAAAGTGTTTGTAAATGAATATGAAAGCATTGAAAGGCAACAACCGATGATTCAAATTATTGGCTCTGGAATATTAGAAGCAAAACTTATGATCTCTAGCAAATGGTTATCATGGCTATCTGAGGGCCATCCATTAAGCATTGTTATTGATGAAAATGGCTTAAAATATAGTGCTACAGTGAATACCTTGGGGGCGAATATTGATCCAGTAAGTCAAACTATTGACGCCACGGCTAAATTTGATGAAAATTATGAAACATTACTTCCTGGAATGAGTGGGACGGCAACATTTTGAATGATAATTCCTCTATAAAAATTGCGCGACTAATAACACTTGAGAAAAAGTTTCGTAATGCAGAAACTGAAACTGAGCTTGCTTTTATTTGTGCCAATGAACTGCGAAGCATAGTTGATTATAATTTTTTATTCCTTCTCAACAGATCAAGTATAAGTCGATTAAAAGTTCATACTATTTCTGACCTATCAATTATCGATAGAACAGCACCAACGGTCACTTTTGTTGAAACATTAATAAATAAAAAAGATCTGGTCAGCTTTGAGGATATTTCGGAATTTAATCTCAACGATACTTCAATAAAAGACTTAAATCTTATTACTCCTGATAATTTTCCTAAACAATTAATATTTATTCCTCTACGTTCGCGGACTGAAAAAAATATTGGGTATCTAGCCATGGTTAGATCAGAAGTCATCAGCAACTCTGAAAAAGATCTTTTACTTCATATTTCAGAAACTTTTAGTCATGCACTCAACTCGTTTAGGTCAAAAAATACAATCATCTCAAATATCAACCGTTTATTTACTGGATGGATTAAATGGGCAGTGATTGCTTCTGTAACGGCAGTAATGTTTTTTCCAATTAATATGACAGCTTTAGCACCTGTTGAAGTAGTTGCAAAAGATCCAACCGTTGTGACTTCACCTGTAAATGGCGTGGTAAAAGAAGTTTTAATTAAGACCAATGAAAACGTAAAGCCAGGGACAGAACTTGTCAGATTGGATGATTTAAATTTTAAAAACCAGTATGAAATTGCGCTTCAAGAGCTTGAAGTGGCAGAAGCAGAGCTTTTACGCATCAAGCAGTCATCATTTACAAATCCAGATGACAAAGCTCGTTTAGTTGAGCTATCAACGGAAGTAGGATTGAGAAAAAAAGAAGCAGCATATGCTGAAGAACAATTGAAATACTCAATCATCTCTGCAGACAGAGAAGGTATTGCTGTTGTTGAAGACTTTACTGATTGGCAAGGGAGGCCAGTTAACATTGGAGAAAAAATATTAACCATAGCTGATCCTGAACAAATTGAATTTCAAATCTTCTTACCCACTAAAGACTCTCTTTTGATTAAAAAAGAAGCCAGAGTAAAAGTTTTTTTAGATAGTGACCCTCTCAATTCTTTAGACGGTAAGGTATTGCGTACCTCATATAAACCCGCACTTACATCTGAGAATATTTTAGCTTATAAGATCGTTGCAAATTATCATGACAGTCAAGGTGAGGTTCCAAGGATAGGTTTGCGCGGCACCGCTAAAATTTATGGCGAAAAAACAAGTATTTTTTACTACATATTCCGTGTTCCTATAAATCTCACAAGACAGTTTTTAGGATTTTAAATGATCGTTCCATATCTTAGACAAGATTTAAAATTGAGTGAGGGCCCCAAAAAAGAGGACGGCTCTTCGTCATGGCTTCTATATGACTCATTGAGAAATAAATATTTTTCGATAAACAAAAATGCTTTTGATCTCTTAAATAATTGGTCAAGTGGATCTCAATTAGAAGATTTTATAAAAAAAATTAATGAAACTAAATTATTAGTAACTAAAGAAGAAATAAGCGAGTTCATAAATTTTCTTGATCAAAATAATTTAACGATCAAAAAGACAAGTGAAGAAGTTAAATCTTTAGTTGTTCAAAAAAATAAAACCAATAAACATTGGCTGCTTAAACTTATTCACAATTATCTATTTTTCAAAATACCGTTAGTAAGACCTGGTACTTGGCTTCAAAGAAGTTTACCAATTGCCTTATTCTTGAGCTCACTAACAGTCAGACGTATTATTTATGGGTTAGGTATAATCGGAATATTTTTGACAATAACTAATTATGAGAAATTCCTTTCAACCTTTTCATATTTCTACAACATTAATGGTCTGATCTTATTTGGAATTACAATTGTTTTTGTAAAAGCATTACATGAGTTAGGTCATGCATACGTAGCTACATACTATAAGTGTAAAGTTTCATCAATTGGCTTAGCTATGTTGGTTTTCTTTCCATTCTTGTATACGGATACATCCGATGCTTGGAAACTCACTGATCACAGAAAGCGTTTACTAATAAATTTTGCAGGTATGTTAACTGAACTACACCTAGCCTTGATTGCTACATTTGCATGGGCTGTATTTCCTGAGGGTATCATGAAAAGTGCAGCATTTTTCATTGCCACATCAAGCTGGATCTCATCTTTATTGATAAATATAAGTCCTTTCATGAGGTTTGATGGCTATTATGTGCTTTCAGACTTTCTTAAAGCTGAAAATTTGCAACCACGTTCATTTGCTTTAGGTCGATGGCAGATAAGAGAGTGGCTCTTTGGTTTTAAATTTCAACCACCGGAACAGTTGATCGCTAACAGAAGGTGGACTTTCATAATTTATGCATGGGCTACGTGGATTTATCGTTTCTTCATTTTTATTGGTATTGCATTATTAGTTTACTATTTAACATTTAAAATATTAGGAATTATTTTATTTGTAATAGAAATTGTATGGTTCATTTTATTGCCGATCGCCAGAGAAGTTATTCAATGGTGGAAGCTTAGAAAATCTATGAAATTCAATAGATCTTCTATGAGGTCAATCATCTTATTTGCAGTGTTCATGTTTGCTATGCTTGTTCCATGGCGTACATCTCTTAGCTTGCCAGCTGTTATTGAAGAAGGTGTTGTTCTTGATATTTTTGCCTCTGAAGATTCAAAGATAAGGAAGGTGTTTGTTTCGCATGATCAATACGTAGCTGAAGGAGATTTGCTAGTTGCTATGGCGAACCCATTGATTTCTAATAAAGTTGAAAAAGCAATTGACCGCGTGAAAATGATACAGCAAAAACTTGATCGTAGAGTGGGATCAGAACTTGATCTTAGCAATCTATTAATACTTGAGAACGAATTACAAAAAGAAATTGAAATTCTGAATTCATTGAAAGAAGAAAATAAAGCTCTATCAATTTACGCACCATCAGACGGTATTGTAAAAGATTTGATAAGTCTTAAAGCTAATCAATGGGTAAATAAAAAAGACAAACTATTTTCAATAGTTCAGTCAGAAGAAGTGCAAGTGATAGCTTTTGTTAGTGAAACAGATCTTGATAAACTTAAAAAAGTTTCAAGCGGCTACTTTCACGCAAAAAATAATGAATTCGCGAAAGTCAAAGTTGACTTAGTATCTGCGAATAAAACTTCCACTGATGAGTTGCCTTATTTAGCTCTGACTTCAACATATGGGGGTACAATTGCGTCAAGAGAAATACAAGGAGAAAAACAGGTTCTTAGACCTGAGAATGCTCTTTATCAATTAAATTTCACTTCCTTAGAAAATCCAAAAGATTTACAATGGCAGACAGCTGGATCTGTCAAAATAGATGCTGAAAATTATAATATTTTTCAAAATATATTTAATGCTACTACCTCAATACTCATTCAGGAAAGTGGGTTCTAGTATAAACTAATTTTTATATTTTTCTAAGCATAGCAAAAAAGCATTATCCAAAGAGCTTTCTTCCAAAGCATTTAACCGTCCACTCTTACCAGCATGGCCACCTACTAAATTCATTTTCATTAATATTGGATTACCTGAAGTGCTATTTTCTCTAAGTTTTGGGACATATTTTGCTGGCTCGTAATACTGAACTTGAGAGTCATAAAGACTGGATGTGACTAATACAGCGGGATAATTTGAAGGCTTAATGTTATCGTAGGGCGAATAACTTTTAATATAATTATACTCATCTTCATTTGCTGGATTACCCCATTCTTTATATTCAAAAGTAGTTAGGGGAATTGTTTCATCTGACATTGTAGTCACTACATCCACAAAAGGAACTGCTGATATAATACCTTTATATAATTCTGGTTCCATATTAATGATTGCACCCATTAACAGACCGCCGGCACTTCCACCCATCGCATATACATTTTTAGCATTGCCATACCTTTGTTTGATTAGAGATTTGGTTGCATCAATAAAATCATAAAATGTATTCTTTTTTTTGAAAATTTTACCATCATCATACCACTGCCGTCCCATTTCAGAACCACCTCGGATATTGGCTACAGCAAAAATAAATCCTCGATTAAGTAAGGGCAAGATGGATGTCCTAAAAGCTGCATCAATAATAATGCCGTATGAACCATAACCATAAATAAGAATAGGAGCTTGAGATAAGTCAGTTCCTTTTTTATATACTAGTGATACAGGAACTTTTGTGTCATCTCGGGCTGTAATTTTAATTCTTTCAACCTCATATAAACTTTCATCGTAATTACTTACAGGCTGCTGCCATGCCAATTCAATCTTACCTGAATCAATATCCTCTTTGAATATTGAACTAGGTTTCTTTGGACTTGAATAGCCATAGTAAAATTCAGTATCAAGGTATTCATTATTGGTTGCTAGATAACAAGAAAAGGCAGGGTCACTAAATTCAATATATTTTCTATCCAATGTTTCTCTATTAATTTTTACTATCTTGGGTAGGCCGTCCTCGCGTATTTCTAAATAAAGATATTTTGGAAAAGTAACAAAATCCTCTATTAAAATAGTATCATCATGTTCAACTACAGTTTTCCAATCATCATATTTATTAATTTGATGGATCGTGAATGTTAAAATTGAGAAATTTTTTTTATTTTCAGCATTACTGCTGACATAGAAACACTCTGGTGTGTCTTCGATGGAATATAGATGTTTATCAGATCGTTTGAGTACGCAAAACGGTTGACCGAGTTCATCATCTAGATCTAGCAGCCATGTCTCTGAAGACTCAGTTTTACTGGTATAAATATTTAAATATTTCTTGGTCCGTGATTCATAAATATGAACATGAAATTCTGTGTCATTTTCCTCATAGATTAGAACATCTTCATTTGGATCAGTTCCAATTTTGTGTTTAAAAACCTTATTTTCTATCAAAGTGACGGGATCTTTTTGAGCATAGTAAAATGAAGTATTCTTCTTGTCCCAAACAATGCTCCCAGAACTCTTCTCAACTTTACTGTCTATAATTTTGCCAGTCGTTAGATCTTTAACTTTTATGTTGTATTCTCTTCGACCCGATAGATCTTCTGCATAAGCAATTAAAAGATTATCTGGCGATGGCGTTATTGATGTAATATTTATATAATCTAAGCCCTCAGCCAGCGCATTTATATCAATAACTAACTCTTTATTCCCATTGAGCTCTCGATAGTGGGTTTTATATTGCTGTTCAGAGTTAATTTCAGAGTAATACAGATAATCTCCGTATTTAATTTTTATTGAAACCTCTTTTGGTGGTATGAAACTAACTAATTCATCATAAATATCTTTACGGCAATCATTATTTTTTTCAAACCAATCTTCTAAGTAATTATTTTCATCCTTTAAATAAGAAATAATTTCTGGATCTTTACGCGTATCATCTCTGAGCCAGTAATAATTATCAACACGTTCATCGCTATGTGCAATATGGATTTTAGGAATTTTTTTTGGCTGAGGAGGTTTCATTATTTTTTAATATACTACTAACAGTTTTTCAATCTTATGGTGCCCCCAACCTGTACTGACCAGGTATCTACGCATTACCAATGCGTTGCACTACCATTGTGCTATGGGGGCTATGTGATATGGTTAATCAGATTTATCCTTTTAAAACAGACTTTATGGTATCTCCAATTACTGATGGGTTTTTTGATATAGTAACACCAGACTCTTTTAAGAGTTCAACTTTCTCAACAGCACTCTCACCATATGCCGAAACAATAGCACCGGCGTGACCCATTACTCTACCTTTTGGCGCAGTAAGTCCTGCAATATATGCAACTACTGGTTTTTTCATATTTTCTTTCGCAAATTTACCTGCATCTACTTCCTGAGGCCCACCAATTTCACCAATCATTAATATAATATCTGTATCTGGATCTTCCTCAAACCGCGCTAGAATATCTCTAAACGAACTTCCGTTAATTGGATCTCCGCCGATGCCTACGCTAGTTGAAACACCAATATCTAGCTCTTTCATTTGTGACGCAGCTTCATATCCCAGTGTTCCTGATCGGCCAACAATGCCAACGTTTCCTTTTTTATAAATATGTCCTGGCATTATACCCAGCATTGATTTGCCTGGGCTAATAATACCAGCGCAGTTAGGTCCGATCATCGTCATTTTTTCAGTTTTAGCATATCTCCGCATATATCTCTTTACTTTAATCATGTCGTGAGAGGGAATTCCATCTGTTATTGCGACACACACTTTGATACCTGCATCAGCAGCTTCCATAGCAGAGTCCGCAGCATAACTTGGGGGAACAAATAAGATACTTGCTTCAGCATCTGTTTGCTTGACAGCATCTTTAACAGTATTGAAAACAGGAAGGCCAAGATGTGTTGATCCTCCTTTGCCAGGAGTAACGCCTCCTACGACGTTAGATCCGTAATCAATCATTTCTTGCGCATGAAAACTTCCTATTTTACCAGTGAAGCCCTGGACAATTATTTTAGTATGTTCATCAATCAATATAGACATTATTTTACTTCTATCTTTTTTAACGCCTCAACAGCCTTTGTAGCAGCTTCTTTTAGTGAATGAGTTTCAATGAAATCAATTCCACTTTCTTTCAAAATCTTATTTCCCTTTTCAACATTTGTGCCAGCCAACCTTATCACGAGAGGCATGTCAATTTTAATTGTTTGAAGTGCTTGTACTATTCCCTCAGCAACCCAATCACATCTGTTAATACCGGCAAATATATTAACTAAAATAACTTTTACTTTTTCATCTGATGAAACAAGTTTGAAAGCTTTTACTATTTTTTCTGGCGTTGCTCCCCCTCCAATATCAAGGAAGTTTGCAGGCTCTCCCCCAGCAGACTTAATCATATCCATTGAAGCCATTGCCAATCCTGCACCGTTGATAATATTTCCAATATTTCCCTCAAGTCCTACGTAATTTAAACCTCTATCACTTGCATATACCTCACTTGGGTTTTCTTGAGATTTATCCCTTAATTCAGCAACATCATTTCTTCTAAACAATGCATTATTATCAAAACTCATTTTACAATCTAAAGCTAAAACATGCTTATCTTTTGTAATAACCAAAGGATTAACTTCTACCATAGTTGCATCTAGTTCGCTAAAAGCTCTATAACAACCCTCAATGACCTCAGCAGTTCTTGAGATAAGACCTGTCTCAACACCAAGGTTAAATGCAATTTCCCTTGCCTGAAATTCCTGAATGCCAACGGCGGCTTCTATCTTTGACCTGATTATTGTTTCAGGTTTTTTATTTGATATTTCTTCAACACTCATGCCACCTTCAGTAGATGCAACAACCATAATACATTCAGATCCTCTATCAAAAACGAGACCTAAATAAAGTTCTCTTTCGATATCAGAGGCTTCTTCTATGTAAACTCTATTGATAATTTTTCCTGATGGACCTGTTTGATTAGTGACCAGTTTTTTTCCCAGTAGCTTATCCGCAGCACGTGCAACTTCTAGAGCATCGTTGCAAACGATTATTCCACCAGCTTTGCCTCTTGCCCCAGAGTGAACCTGCGCCTTTACAACCCAACTAGAACCACCAATTTCTTTTGCCTTATATTCTGCATTTTCAGGACTATAGGCGATACCTCCCCTTGGAATTCCAATTCCAAAGTCAGATAAAATTTTTTTTGCTTGGTACTCATGTATATCCATCTTATCCCCCAAAAAATTCTACTATAATAAAAAAGTAATGTCCTGAGATTAATATTATTTTATTTGTTACCCTCCAATTACAATTCCTTCGCTTTGTTAGATATTTTGATCTTGGTAAGTAATGCCAGACAAAAAAACAATTTTCCAATCGTTTCCTTTTTTGAATAAAGCATAAAATCCAGATATAGACTCAACATATTCCTCGCTTTTATTAAATCTCTTTGCATTTCTTAGAATTACGTGGGCTTGATTTTCTGTCTCTTTGATGACTTCTACTTCAATAGCTTCAGTTTTACCCAAATTGGAAGATTCTTTCATTTGTTCCATTGGCGATTCATTAACAGAGATGATATTGCCGTTAACGTTCATATATAATGGATATGCAAAAAAGTTTTTTAATGATTCAAAATCATCATTGTTAAAATGTTTTAAATAAAGATTTATAAATTCTAATGCCTTCATGTTTATTTTTAAATCATACCTTTCTATTTATGCTATTGTCCACTTAAAGCTATTCCTTCACGTCGTGGATCAGATCCACCTTCTAAATTATCTCCAATATAAATTGTATTTAAACCAGAGAAATATTTCTTTATCTTGGTATCATATCCCATAGATGACAAACTCTCTTTAAGTATCTGAGCATTTTTTGATTCTTCAATATCGTATGTTCCCCACCGATTAATTGCGTGAGGCAAAGATACAGATTGTTGTACATTCATATCCCAATCAATAAGGGAAATAAGATGGTTTGCAACAAACCCAATGATGTTACTACCTCCTGGAGATCCAGTTATGTATATTGGCTTTCCTTCCTTTAAGACGATTGTTGGTGACATAGAGGATCGTGGGCGTTTACCTGGTTCTAATCTATTAGAAATTAATTTTCCGTCAATTTCATTTCGAAAAGAAAAATCTGTCAGTTGGTTATTTAACAAAAACCCACTTTTAGTAAACAATCTAGATCCAAAAGCATTTTCTATTGAAGAAGTCATAGATAAAGCGTTTCCATATTTATCATAAATTGATATATGAGTTGTAGATTGTAGCTCAAGTGAATTATCATCTGCATAATTGTATGTAACTTCTTGAGAAGGATTTCCAGCTTCAATATTTTCTGTTCTTCTTCCTAATTCTATTTTCTTAGATCTTTTTTTTAAATATTCATGATCAAGTAAACCGTTCATGGGAACGTCAACAAAATCACTGTCTGCTAAATATCTATCTCGATCAGCAAAGGCTAACCGGCTTGCATCACCAATCGCCTGCCATGATTTAGTATTTTTGTAGCCAAGTGATTTTAAATTAAATTTCTCAAGAATTTTTAATATTTGTGCAACTGCGACACCCCCTGATGATGGCGGCCCCATACCACAAACATTATGTTCTCTATAACTTATGCAAACTGGATCGCGTTCTATTACCGTATAATTTTCTAAATCACTATTTTCTAGAAACCCAGGATTTTCAGAATAGTTTTGAACTGTATTTACAATATCATCAGCAATTTCTCCATTATAGAAATCTTCAATTCCATCTGTAGAAATTTTTTTTAGCGTTTCGGCATAAGCTCTATTCGTTACTAATTGTTTATATTCAAGATTATTTCCATCAGGTAAAAAGTATTTAGATGTTTGACTACTTTTTTTTAATCTATCTGAGTCTCTTTCAATTGATGACGCCAACTTCTTAGATACAGGAAAACCATTTTCCCCAAGATTTATTGCAGCGGTAAATAGACTTGACCACTTTGTTTTTCCCCATTTTTCATGTGCTTTGAACATTAATGCAGGAGTACCTGGCGTCCCTACTGAAAGACCACCAATGACAGCGTCAAAAAATTTTTTAGTCTCTCCATTTTCGTTTTGAAACTGAGTTGCATAAGACGCTATTGGCGCAGTCTCCCGTCCGTCTAATGTAGTAACTTTATTGGTTTTGTTATCGTACCAAATTAAGAAACTTCCACCACCAAGCCCAGAAGACTCCGGCTCAACTAATCCTAAAACTGCTTGTGCGGCTATCATTGCATCTGCAGCTGTTCCACCTTCCTGAAGAATTTCAGCTCCTGCTGCAGAAGCGTAAGAATTTGCTGTCACAATCATCCAGTCTTTCCCTACAACTGGAACCATATCTTTTTTGGCCTGCATTGAAGCATTTATTTGTTCAGTATTTAAATACTCATAATCAATAATAAACGTTTCCGGGCTAATTAGATCAGAGAGATCCTCAGCGTGAGAATTTTGGATTAGTAAGAAAGTTAATAAAATAAGAGAAAGTAGTTTTTTCATCTTATTCTCTATAGTTAATAGTTTTATTCATGTTTTAAATCCTGACACCAATCATATTTTTGTTTGCGATTATAAACAACGCCTAGCTTGTTTTCGACAATCTTACTTGATGCATCTTCACCATCAATTATTAAATATGATAATATTCTTCCAAAATAATCTTCCAGGTATTCGGTTTTAAATTCAATTGTTGATGCATTTGCAATAAGGTCATTTAGGTAATCTCTTGCCTTTATACCCAATTCTAGTTCAGCATTGCATTTTGGCTTTGATATTTCAGGGGTATCTAACTCAAGTAATCTAATTTTTTTCTTCATGCCATTCATTGTGATGTAGCAAGTATCTCCATCATAGCAGTACTGACCGTTGTACTGCCGAAGACTAATTTCAGCTTGAGCTGTTGTAATCATGCTAACAAATATCACGAGAATATATTTCATCTTAATAACTAAAAATCTTGTTTTTATATGATAAAGCAATTAGAAGACATTCAACAAGATTTTAAACTCCACTAATGACATTAAAGTTAAGAAACATTGCTATTATTGCTCATGTTGATCATGGGAAAACGACATTAATAGACTCTTTAATGAAACAAACAGGCATGTTTCGTGAAAATCAAAACGTAGATGAACGTTTAATGGACTCTGGCGATCTCGAAAAGGAAAGAGGAATTACAATTCTAGCAAAACCAACTTCAATTGTTTGGAAAGATGTCCGTATTAATATAATCGATACTCCTGGTCATGCTGATTTTGGAGGTGAAGTAGAACGAGTTCTTGGAATGGCAGATGGCGTAATAATATTAGCAGATGCTGCAGAAGGACCAATGCCGCAAACAAAGTTTGTTTTAGGTAAAGCTCTCGCTCAAAATTTAAAGCCCATTGTTGTAATTAATAAAGTAGATCGGCACGATGCTAGATCTGACGAGGTTGTCAATGAAGTTTTTGATTTATTTGTTGCATTAGATGCAAGTGAAGAACAGTTGGACTTTCCAATTTTATATGCAGCAGGTAGAGAGGGATGGTGTGTTGAGAATTTAGATGATCGTAGAGAAAATTTATATCCCTTATTAGATCTAATATTAAAGCACGTTGAAGAACCAACAGTAGATCTATCAAAGCCTTTTGCAATGCTAGCAACTCTTCTTGATGCAGATCCTTATCTAGGACGATGCCTGATCGGAAGAGTTATAAATGGATCTGCAAAAGTAAATGACCAAGTGAAGTCTATTAATCTAAGTGGTCGTCAAATAGAAACGGGTAGACTGACAAAACTATTTACATTTAGAGGGACAGACAGAGTGCCAGTTGATCAAGTAACAGCTGGTGATATAATTTGT
This sequence comes from Pelagibacteraceae bacterium AG-461-B04, assembly GCA_003211835.1. Taxonomy (GTDB): domain Bacteria; phylum Pseudomonadota; class Alphaproteobacteria; order Pelagibacterales; family AG-422-B15; genus CACNXQ01. The sequence goes on from QCRN01000012.1 coordinate 21,565, forward strand.
ATTGCTGGTTTAGCTGTGACATCAGTAGCAGATACAATTTGTAACCCAGAGGTTACAGAACCACTCGTTTCAACACCCATAGATCCTCCAACAATGTCAGTGACTATTACAGTCAATGACTCACCATTTGCTGGTACAGATGGAAATAGAGTAACCTCAACTTTAATTCGTGAGAGACTTTTAGCTGAAGCTGAAACCAATGTTGCGATTACCTTTGAAGAGAATGATCAAAAGGATGCTTTTGAAATTGGTGGGCGAGGCGAGCTGCAAATTGGTGTCCTAATAGAACAAATGAGAAGAGAAGGATTTGAATTATCAGTTTCAAGACCACGTGTTCTTTACAAAGTTGGTGAAAACGGAGCAAGAACAGAGCCTATTGAAGAAGTTATCATTGACGTTGATGACGAATACACAAGTACTGTGGTTGATGGAATGAATCAAAGAAAAGGTGAAATGCAAGATATGCGAGCATCTGGCGCAGGTAAGACTCGACTCACTTTTTTAGCACCTTCGAGAGGATTAATTGGATACCAAAATAAATTTTTAACAGATACAAAGGGAACAGGGGTTATAAACAGGCTCTTTAATAAGTATGATAATTATAAAGGAAATATTACCGGACGAAAATATGGTGCGTTAATATCAACCGATACTGGCAGTGCCGCAGCGTATGCTATTTTTAATCTTCAAGATCGTGGGACTATGTTTATTGGTCACCAAACTAAAGTTTATGGTGGAATGGTGGTTGGTGAGCACAGTCGTGATAACGATCTTGAAATAAATGTTTTAAAAGGCAAGCAGCTTACTAATGTTAGAGCTTCTGGAACAGATGAAGCAGTTAAATTAACTCCACCAAGAAGAATGTCACTTGAAGAAATGATGGCTTATATCAATGAAGATGAACTATTGGAAGTAACTCCTAGTAATTTAAGACTTAGAAAACGCTATCTTTCAGCTATTGACCGCAAAAAATATCGGAAATCAAAATCTTAATTGATAGTTTTACAGTCGTTATCAGATATTGAATTAGATTATATTGATTTTTACTAAGAATAAGATCAGTATGAGTAACCATTTACTTTTTAGGCATAGTTCTGTTTCTTAATTGTATGAATTTAATTAAGTGAATGTGATTGAACATAAGGGTAAAAATATATGAGTAAAGTAAATAGGTTAATCTTAATCGCAGTAACTTTAACTATAGTTATAGTAGGAGGCTATGTTTACTTAAAACCAATTTTTAAACCACTGTTGTTAATGACAGACCAGCCATTGATGACAAAAGAGGATGTTGAAAAAGCTAGAGCATTGGCCGCTCAGCAAAATGAAGATGCTTTTTTACAATGGGAGTTCCAAAAAGAGAAATATAAGAAAAAGAATGAGTTAAAAAATGTATACTTTGGAGATTTGCATGTTCACTCCAGCCTTTCCTTTGATGCCTATATATTCAATACACGGCTTGACGTTGATGAATCTTATGAGTTTGCGAAAGGCATGCCATTTAAAAATATGTATGGTGAAACAATGCAAATATCAAGACCGCTGGATTTTGCAGCAGTAACTGATCACGCAGAGACTTTTGGAATACATGAGAGTTGTAGTGATCCTGATATTACAGAAGAATCAATTTATACGTGTCAGCGATTAGAGACTCCTAGTTTTAAATTTTTTGCCGAGTTGAGAGAAACAGCAGTAAAAAGGCCACCGGTAAGTTTTTTGTCTGAGGCAATCAATGATAAAGAAAAAGAAGAAAAATTTATAAGGTCCACTTGGAACAAAATTATTAATGCAGCTGAAAGACATAATGATCCAGGAAAATTTACAACATTTATTGCATACGAATATTCTCCAGTTTTACCTGATGGGGGCTACAATCACCGCAATGTTATTTTTAAAAATAATACGGTACCTGATAGAGTATTTTCACTTTTTGATGCTCATACAGCAATAGATTTATGGGAAAAATTATTAGCAGCATGCAATTATCCCTGTGAATTCATGACCATACCACATAATAGTAATCGATCTTGGGGTGTCACTTTTGCTGATAAGACGATTGATGGAGCTGAATATACGGAAGCGGACTGGGCGTTGAGAGATGAGGTTGAACCTCTAGTTGAAATGTTCCAAATTAAGGGGAACTCAGAGTGTAGTACCTTTTTTGGAAGCACGGATGAAGAATGTAATATTGAACAAATTTATCCTAAATGCGAAAAAGAAGGAGATACTCTGTGTATTCAACCTACTTCGATGGTAAGAGATGCATTAAAACGAGGTATAGAACTTGAGAGAGATTTAGGATTCAATCCGTTAGATTTAGGAGTGATTGGAAGTTCTGATACTCATAACGCAAACCCTGGAGATACGGAAGAGTGGGATTTTAAGGGGGAAAGTAGTGTTGTAGGACCAGCATTTGCTAGAACTGACGCGCATGCATTTATTCCTCGATTTGTAAATAATCCTGGAGGACTTGCCGCAATCTGGGCTAAAGAAAATAATCGAGATGAACTTTTTGAGGCCATGCAAAACAAAGAAGTATATGCGACCACGGGGACAAGAATTGAACTAAGATTTTTTGGAGGTTTTGACTACGATGAAAGTATTATGGTACTTTCCGATCCCATAACGTCCGCTTACAATGATGGCAATCCTATGGGTAGCACAATAAAGCATAATGATGGTAAAAATCTCTCATTTTATATAACTGCAAAAAAGGATCCTATTGACGCTCCATTAGATAAAATACAAGTCGTAAAGGGCTGGATAGAAAATGGTGAAGCAATGGAAGAAGTGATGGATGTTATTTGCAGTGAAAATAGAAAAATTAATAAAAATTCATTGAGATGCGAAACATTAAAAATAGATGTTGATTTAACCACATGTGAAATTGATCAAGATCGGGGAGCAAACGAGCTTAAAGTTTTATGGACAGATCCAAATTATATGCCAGAACAGAACGCCTTTTATTATGCTCGAGTATTGCAAAACCCAACATGTAGGTGGACTACATATGATAATATTAGAGCGGGCCGAAAACCTCCTAAAGAGTATAGTGCTACAATGACAGAGATGGCATGGTCATCTCCCATATGGATCCGTGATTAAATAATTTAAAATTTAAGATTTTGTATTTTAGGTTTTAACACCATAGCCCTTGGATATCACTATGGCTACACCAACTATGCATGCAATTAAAAATCCCACAAGCGACACTACACTTATAAAAATATTAATATCTGAAGCGCCATAAAACGACCATCGCATTCCATTTATAAGGTACACAACAGGATTAAAGTATGAAACTTTTTGCCAAAATTCAGGCAACATTTCGATCGTGTATAAACTTCCCCCTAAAAAAACTAATGGAGTAATAATTATTAGAGGAACAACTTGAAGTTGTTCAAAATTATTACTGAGCAACCCGATTAAAAATCCAAACAAACTAAATGTAAGACAAGTTAATACAAGGAGAAAAAGCATCAATAAGGGATATTGAATTTTTAGTTCAACAAAAAAACTAGCAGTAAGTAAAATTATTATACCTACAATTAGAGACTTAGTTGCACTAGCTCCAACAAATCCAACAATGATTTCAAAAGATGATACTGGTGCGGCCAATACTTCATAAATTGACCCTGTAAACTTTGGGAAAAAGATTCCAAATGCTGAATTTGAAATACTTTGTGTCAAAAGAGTAAGCATAAGCAGGCCAGGTACTATAAATGATCCATAACTCACACCATCAAGCTCAGGTATCATTCCCCCTATAACAGAACCAAATACAATAAAATATAACGAAGTTGAAATAACAGGCGAAAGTATACTTTGACCTATTGTTCTTCGCATTCTATCCATTTCATGGAAATATATTGCTCTTATAGCGTAAAAATTCATTAATTTTCCCGTACCAACTCGACAAAAATATTTTCCAAGGAGCTTTGTTCAGTATTTAAGTCTTTCAATTTTAATCCAGTCTCTTTCATGTCTTGTAACAGTGATGTAATGCCTGTTTGTTTACTTGACGAGTCATAATTGTAGCTGATTGACAATCCATTATTTAAAACTGTTAGATTATATCTTTCTAATTTAGAGGGAAGAGTACGAATAGCCTCGTGTAATTCAATAAGAAGTGTTTTCTGACCCATGCTCTTTACAAGGTCTGATGTGTTATCAACTACCAGAAGTTCTCCCTTATTAATAACAGCAACTCTGTCAGCGATTGCCTCCGCTTCTTCAATGTAATGGGTTGTGAGAATAATTGTGACACCGCTATTCCTAAGTTCTTTGATTACTTGCCACATTTCTTGTCTTAATTCAACATCCACACCAGCACTGGGCTCATCAAGAAATAATACGGAAGGTTCATGTGAAAGAGCTTTTGCAATTAATACTCTTCTTTTCATGCCACCAGATAATTCATTAATTCTAGAGTGCCTTTTATCCCATAAGCTTAAATCTTTTAAAATTTTTTCAATTAAAGATGGATTGGGAGCCTTTCCATATAAACCGCGTGTATAAGAAACATTGTTAAATACATACTCAAATTGTTCTAATGATAATTCTTGTGGAACTAAACCAATTAGCGACCTGGTACGTCTATAGTCTTTTATAATATCAAAATTATCGACTGTTACTGAGCCGGATGTTGGAATAACAATTCCACATATAATGCTAATCATTGTTGTTTTTCCAGCACCATTTGGACCCAACAAAGCAATTATTTCGTTTTTCTTTATGTCTAGGGTAATATTTTTGAGTGCCTGAAAATCATTATCATAAGTTTTTGATAATTTTTTTATTGAGACGACATTTTGCATCGCTACTTTATATCACTAAAAATAAAGAAGTCTTTTATTCTTTTAAATATATTATTTATACTAAATTGACTTAAAGATACCTGATGCAAAATCAAGTGCATGAATTTTACCCGATCCAATATCTATCCACGAGCCATAAATATTGATTTCCTTACTATCTAATTTTTCCTGAATAAATGGATAGCTTTTTAGATTTTCAATAGATGTTTTAATACTTACTTTCTCCAAATCTTTTATTGATTCATCTTCGTTCATGATAGCGAGCTTGTCAAACGAGGGCTTAAGAAGATTTAACCAGTTTGAAATTGATGAATTGGTATTGAAGGAATTTTCTTTACACATACTATAGCCATTTTTAATGCCACCACAGCCTGAATGACCCATGATAACTATATTTTCAATCTTTAAGACAGTTACGCCAAACTCAATAGCTGCAATTGTTCCGCTATGTTCCGTTATATAATTATAGGGCGGTACTATATTTGCAATATTTCTATGAACTAAAAATTCACCTGGCTCTGATTTGAATATTGAATTTGGATCAACTCTTGAGTCAACACAGGAAATAATAATATACTTTGGAGATTGCCCTTCTCTAGCGAGTCTTTCAAACTGAGCTTTCTTTTTTATAAAGGTATCATTTTGCCAATTTTTGTACTTTTCTGTTAGATCATTTGGAAACATGTTTTCAATTATTTTTTTGTTAAGATAGATAATAACTTGGCCATCTTATGCATTATTTTTCTCATAATATCTAGCAATAGACAATATAAGGGTATAAAATTTTTACAAGCATGAGTGAGGGATATATTTTAAAAAAAACTGAACAATCTCTGCCATTAAATTGGTATTTCAATCAAAATCAATTTGAGAGGGAAATAAAGAAAGTTTTATCAAAGGAATGGTTATACATTTGTCATGAACATGCTTTATCCCAACCATTATCTTTTCATACCGTTGAAATAAGTAAATTTAATATTCTTCTTGTGCGTGACAAAGAGGGAAATATAAATGCATATTACAATTCCTGTAGTCATCGAGGATCTATTTTAAAAAAAGAAAAAAATGGAAAGCTTAAGTCTAATTTATTAATTTGTCCCTATCACCAATGGTCCTATGACGCAAGTAATGGGAATCTTGTTAAAACTTCCTCAATAACTGATCCAAAAAATTTTAAGAAAGATAAAAATTGTTTAATTAAAGTAAAATTTAAAATTTGGAATGGACTAATTTTTATTAACTTAGACAATAATGCAAAATGGAATTCTAAAAAAGTCTTCCCCGATTATAGTGATTCTTTTTCACAATTGAATGTGAGTAATTATCAAATAGGTCATACATGGAAAAAGCAAATTAAATGTAACTGGAAAATTTTTTGGGAAAATTATAGTGAATGTCTACATTGTCCAAACCTTCATCCAGAACTATCTAATCTTGTTCCTATTTACGGCCGAAGGCTTGTAGACATTAAAGATGATCCTAACTGGAAAAGGTTCGTCAATCGTGATGACCCAAAGTATAAAGGTGGTATGAAAAAAGGAACTGAAACGTGGTCGATGGATGGCAGCGCACAAGGGCATCGTGTAGAATACCTAGAAAATCAGACAGACTTCCCTGGATATATTTATATGACAAGCTGGCCATCTATGTTTTTAGCTATTTTTACTGATCATATCAGGATGGTTCGAATTCTTCCTCTATCAAATGAGCTCACCGAAGTTACAGCTGAGTGGGTATTTCGAAAAGAAACACTTAAAGACAAAAAATATTCGATGAAAAATGTTGTTGATTTTGCAGTGCTCGTAATGAAGCAGGATGCTGAGGCTTGTGAACTTAATCAAAAAGGCATACATAATCCTATACGTAAAAGTGGAACCTTAATGCCCGAAGAGTATGAAATAAAAAGGTTTCATAACTGGCTCAGAAAGAAGTTATAAATATTAAAATATGAATGTAGTTACAGAAAATTATGAAAAAGAAATGATTGCATGGAGGCATGACTTTCATGCGCATCCAGAATTAAATTTTGATTTAGATATTACTTCAGCAAAAGTTGCTGAAATTTTAAAAAGTTTTGGATTAGAGGTCTTCGAGGGTATTGGAAAAACAGGTATTGTTGCAGTTCTTAAAAATGGTAATAGCAATAAGAGTATAGGTATACGTGCTGACATGGATGCTTTACCAGTAAAAGAAGAGAGTGACAGCGAATACAAATCCACTCACGAAGGAAAAATGCATGCGTGTGGTCACGATGGTCATACGGCAATGGCTCTCGGTGCTGCCAAATATCTTTCTGAAACAAAAAATTTTAATGGCACAGTTTATTTTATTTTCCAACCTGATGAAGAAAAAACGCAAGGCGCACAAGCAATGATTGATGATGGTTTGTTTGAAAAATTCTCAATAGACGAAGTTTATGCTTTTCATAATTTGCCAGGAATGAAAGCTGGCTCTTTTGCTACACGTTCAGGCACAATAACAGCTAGTGAAAGTCTCTTTAATATTAAGCTTTGGGGTCAAGGTGGACATTCTGCAATGCCGCACATGGGAGTTGATACTATAACAGTAGGAACACAAATTATAACTTCACTACAATCAATAGTTTCAAGAAAATTAAATCCCGCAATGAATGGGGTTGTATCTGTTACTAAATTTGAGTCTGATGGAAATGAAAATATTTTACCTGGTCATTCTATAATTTCTGGAGATGCTCGAGCACTTTCGCCTGAGGCTAATAAAATTATTGAAGATAGTATGCAAAACATTGTTGAAGGCATTGCAAATGCTCACGGTATAAAATATGAATTTACATACGATACTCGAACTAACATGACAATTAATACAACCGCACAAACAGCTTTTGCGTCTAAGGTCGCTGAAGATCTTGCTGGAACTGATAATGTTGATGGAAATTGTGATCCAAAATTATTTTCTGAGGATTTTGCTCAAATGTTAATGGTTAAACCAGGTTGTTACATACTTATTGGCAATGGAACAGAGGGAACACATGGCCAGTCGTTACATTCTTCTACATACGACTTTAATGACAAACTTCTTGTGATCGGGTCCTCTTTCTGGACCAAACTTGTATGCGAACGACTATCCTAAATTTATGAATTTTCCGAAAAGCGAATATATAGACAGACTTGCTAAAGTTAAGAAGTCGATGCAAGAAAAAAAGATAGATCTGTTAATATCGCAAGATACCGCAAATATGAATTATCTCACAGGATATGATGCATGGTCATTTTACTATGCACAATGTGTTTTAGTTCATGTTGATTTAGACCAGCCATTTTTATTTGTGAGAGATCAAGACGCTGGTGGTGCATTTTTACAGAGCTGTTGGCCTCAAGAAAATATTATTGTATATTCTGAAAAATATATCCATACATGGCCCAATCATCCTTATGATTATCTTATCGAGATCATTAAAAATAAAAAATGGGACAATCAATCAATTGGTCTTGAAATGGATAGTCATTATTTTACAGCTTATTGCTATCAGAAACTTATTGATGGATTGCCTGATGCATCACTTAAAGACTCTGAAAGGCTTGTGAATTGGGTGAGATTTATAAAATCAGATAATGAAATTGAACTAATGAAAAAAGCTGCATTGATTACCGATCAAGCTATGCAAACTGCAATTGACATAATAAATCCAGGAATTAGGCAATGTGATGCAGTAGGAGAAATTCAAAAAGCTATGTTTTATGGAACACCTGAAATTGGTGGTGAGTACTCAAGTATCACCACCTTACTACCTACTGGCGCAGGGACATCTGCGTCTCATTTAACAGCAACACAAGAGAAGTTTGTTAAGGGCGAAGCTACAATCGTTGAACTAGCTGGTGTTCACAAGAGATATCACGCTCCATTAGCGAGAACAGTGTTGCTTGGTAAGGCAGAGCAAAAAAAAATTGATGCTATTAAGGCTACCAATGAAGCTTTAGATGAAGGCATTTCAGCCATTAAACCTGGAAATACAGCTGATGATGTGGCACAAAAATTTTGGGCTATTCTTGATAAGCATGACATTAAAAAAGAGTCACGAACAGGATATTCAATTGGCATAGGTTACCCTCCGGATTGGGGCGAGCATACAATAAATATTTCTAAAGGAGACCAAACTATTCTTCATCCAAATGTTACATTTCACATGATTGCAGTTATGCAATTTGGCAGCTGGGGTGTTGAGGCGAGTCATTCATTGAGAGTTACAGAAAATGGATCAGAAAAGTTTTCTGATTTTTCAAGCGATCTGTTCATTAAAGACTAGCCATAAGCTTAGAAAATAATCCTTCAATAGCATTCCTTGTTTTTACTAGAGAATCCTATAAATAAATTGTATAAAGTAGCGCAATTCACGGAGATAATTATGGGCATTCATCACGATTACAAGTCTAAACGCGGAGAGCGCGCGATGGCAAAACAGCAGAAAAGAGAGTCCAAACAAGCTGATAATACAGATAAAAAAGAAGAAGAAAAACTTGTAAAAGAGCTTAAAAAAGCAGGGTTGAATAAAGATGAAATCAAACAGTTCCTCGAAGGAAGAGCAAAAGAATAAAAAGCTAAATGATACTGAAAGACTATCTGAAGCTTTGAGACAGAATTTAAGAAAAAGAAAAGAATATCAACGAAAGAAAGAAGATAAATAAGATGACCATCATGTCTGATAACTGGATTAAAAAAATGTCCTTAGAACAAGGCATGATTGAACCCTTTGTGGATGGACAAAAAAAAGATGGGACTATTTCCTTTGGATTGTCCTCATACGGATATGACGCAAGAGTGTCTGAAGATTTTAAAATATTTACAAATGTTGACTCAGCCTTAGTTGATCCTAAAAATTTTGATGACAAAGGCTTTGTTGATAGACCAGGCAAAGAATGCATCATACCACCTAATTCTTTTGCACTGGCACGCACCGTAGAATATTTCAGAATTCCAAGAGATGTGCTAGTTGTTTGTTTAGGTAAATCAACATATGCAAGATGTGGAATAATAGTTAATGTAACTCCTTTGGAGCCAGAGTGGGAAGGACATGTAACTTTAGAGTTTTCAAATACAACACCACTGCCAGCAAAAATATATGCAAATGAAGGAGGCTGTCAGTTCCTATTCTATAAAGGAGAGGCTCCGCCAGAGATTTCCTACAAGGATAGAAAAGGGAAATACATGAAACAAACTGGCGTTACTCTTCCCAAGCTATAAAATTCAATGCAGAAAATTGTTATAAATGGAGGACAACCTCTAAGGGGCGTGATTCCTGTTAGTGGATCAAAGAATGCTGCTCTACCCATTATGGCTGCTAGTATTTTAACTAATGAAAAATTAGAACTTTCAAATGTTCCGGATCTTGTTGATGTAAAAACTATGAGTTTGGTTTTATCATCTCTTGGAGTTAATGTCGCAAAAAGTGAAAGTAATAAAAATTCTATTACACTTCAATATTCAGATACGGAAAAAACTATTGCTGAATATGATTTAGTGAGAAAGATGCGAGCAAGTATATTAGTACTAGGACCTTTACTTGCAAGAAAGCGTGAGGCGAGTGTATCGCTCCCAGGAGGTTGTGCCATAGGTGCTCGGCCAATCGATATTCATATAGACGCACTTACAAAGCTCGGTGCAACTTTTGAATTAGAAAAAGGATATATTCAATGTAGCGCAACTAAAGGACTGACTGGGAACAAGATCGAACTTCCTAAAGTATCTGTTGGCGCTACTGAAAATATTGTTATGGCAGCATCATTAGCAAGTGGTGAAACTGAAATTTCTAATATCGCGTTAGAGCCTGAGGTGATTGATTTAATTAATTGTTTAAATACTATGGGAGCAAAAATTGAACTTGGTGACAATAGGTCTGTTATGATCCAAGGAGTAAAAACTTTGAACGGCTCAATCTATTCTATTATTCCTGATCGTATCGAGGCTGTTACTTATATCATAGCTGGAGCATTAGCAGGAGATGGACTTAAAATAGGAAATTTAAACATTGAACACATTAGTAATGTTTTAGAGACTTTAAAGACATTGCCAGTAGATATAATTTTTGATGAAAATAGTGTAACAGTAAATAAATCTAATATTAGTGAGGGTATTGAAATTCAAACAAAGGAGTATCCTGGTTTCCCAACAGACGTTCAAGCGCAAATGATGGTTTTAATGTCTATGGCTAAAACTAAGTCAGTCATAGACGAGAACATATTTGAAAATAGATTCATGCATGTACCTGAATTGAATAGAATGGGAGCAAATATTGAAATTAATGGCAAAAGAGCAATTATTAATCCTTGCTCAGGATTTAGAGGGGCTCCAGTTATGGCAACTGATCTAAGAGCTTCAGTAAGTTTAATTTTAGCAGGATTAGCAGCTGAAGGTGAAACAACCCTAAATCGCATCTATCACTTGGATAGAGGGTATGAACAAATTGAAGTAAAATTAGAAGCATGTGGCGCAGAGATTAAGAGGGTTTAAAAAATATGAATTTGAATGCAATTGATACTGATGAATTAAAAATTATTGGGACAATATTGCAGGATGGACTCATTGAAGTAAGCGATATTAAATACCTACCTTCAATAAGATCATTTTTTTTAATGATCACACGATTTATGTGGGAAGAAAAAATCGTAAATAAAGTTAATCAGCGCATAAAGGCTGTTCTGTGCTTTGAGGATGTCATATCAGTTTATTCAAAAAATATTGATCAATTGAATAAATCAAAGAAATTAGAACTGTTGACTTTTAACTATTATCCCAATAAGTCAAAAAATATTGAAATTGAATTGCTTTTCAAAAATGATGCAATTATAAAACTCGAAACCGAAATTATTCGGTGCAAATTAGATGATCAAGGAAACCCTTGGGGTACAGAAGAACAAGTAAATGAAAAAAATAATTAATACAAGCAATTCAGGCTTTTCACAAGAATTTGAAAATTTAGTAAATACTAATAGATCAGATGACAAAGATGTAAAAGATGTTGTAGCTAACATAATAAATGATGTAAGAACCAACGGTGATGATGCTTTAATAAAGTATACTAATCAACTTGATCGCAATGAACTTTCAAAATCAAACTTCATTTTAGACGAAACTGCAATCAACAATCAGACAGATGGATTATCTGAAAAGATATGCAAGGCTATTCAAACAGCGGCAGATCGAGTTAGGGCATACCATGAAAAACAATTACCACAGGATTTAAGTTTTAATGACGATCTAAAATCTACTCTTGGATATATGTGGAAGCCTTTGGAAACAGCAGGGATATATGTACCAGGTGGAACAGCAAGCTACCCTAGTACAGTTCTTATGAATGCAATACCGGCTATGGTTGCAGGAGTAAAAGACATAGTAATGGCTTCACCATTAACTGACGGAGAGATTAATCCATCAGTTTTATATGCTGCAAAAATTGTTGGTATTAAAAAAATATATTGCATGGGTGGCTCTCAGGCAGTCGCTGCAATGGCATATGGAACTGAAAGTGTGGCACCTGTAAATAAAATAGTTGGACCTGGTAATATTTACGTCGCTGAAGCAAAACGGCAAGTTTCAGGATTTGTTGGAATTGATATGTTTGCAGGGCCTTCTGAAATAGTAGTAATTTCTGATCAGAATAGTGATCCAAAAATTATTTCTGCAGATCTCATCGCCCAATCTGAGCATGATAAAAGTGCTCAAAGTATCTTGATTACAACTGATCAAGCTTTA
>QCRN01000013.1 GCA_003211835.1 Pelagibacteraceae bacterium AG-461-B04
TATAAAATAATTAAACTTATTACCGGAATTAAAATTACTTATGACAAGAAAAATCATAACCGCAAAAAAAAAGGAACTCTCTATGTAGCAAACCATGTTTCATGGTTTGATATTATTTGCTTAGGTACGATGCTGAATGCAAGATTTATTGCAAAAAAAGAGGTTTCTAAAATGGGAATATTTGGCTTTTTAGCAAAGCTGAGTAATACTTTTTTTATTGATAATTCTGATAAAAACAAAATAATTGAATATAATCACATAATTAATCAAAAACTAAGCCAGGGTGAAAATTTTATAATTTTTCCTGAAGGAACGACTTCTGATGGAAATGGAATTAAGCAATTTAAATCATCAATGTTAGAATGTGCATTTCATGAGAAAAACTTAATACATGTGCAGCCTATTTCTATATGTTATTCAAGAAAAAATAACTTACCAATGGGACTCTTTTTGAGAAGACATATTTCTTGGGTCGGTGATACTTCAATGGTAAACGCAATGTTTAATTTTTTAAGCTCTGGGCCTGTTACAGTTGAGTTAGTATTTCATAATGAGCTTAATGCAAGTAGCTTTAATAATAGAAAAGATTTGACCTATTATTGTGAAAACCAGATACTTCAGGGCATAAATCAAACTCTCAAAATTAGCTAAAATGCAAAACCGATCATTCTATGTAAAATCTTATGGCTGTCAGATGAATATCTATGATAGTCAAAAAATAACTTCAATGCTTGAAAGCAAAGGACTAAAAAATGAATTAGACCTTAAATCAGCTGATTTAGTAATTTTTAATACATGTAATATTCGAGAAAAGGCAGCACATAAATTATATTCTGATATTGGAAGAGTTAATAAATTTGGATTAAAAAAAACAATTGCAGTCGTAGGATGTGTGGCTCAGGCGGAAAACTTTGAAATATTTCGAAAAAATAAATCTATCGATATTGTCCTTGGGCCACAAAGCTATCATCTTCTTCCAAAAATGCTGGATGATCTAGAAAATAATTTCAAACAAATTAACACTGACTTCATAGTGAATGAAAAGTTTGATTATTTGTCTGAGCAAATGAGACCGCAAGGAGTGTCTTCAATGGTAACAATACAGGAAGGATGTGATAAATTTTGCTCTTTCTGTGTTGTTCCTTACACAAGAGGACCTGAATATTCTCGATCTATTAAATCAATTAGTGATGAAGTAAAATTATTATCTCAAAAAGGAGCAAGAGAGATTGTATTTCTCGGTCAGAACGTCAATGCATATAATGATAAATCAAATAATAATGATGCCAAACTATCAGATTTGATTAGAGAAATTAGTGACTATGATAGTGTTCAAAGAGTAAGGTATACAACATCTCATCCAATTAATATGGATGAAGAATTAATTTTAGAACATAAAAACAATACTAAACTAATGCCCTTTTTACATTTACCTGTTCAATCTGGTTCAGAATCGATACTAAAAAAAATGAACAGAAAATATGACCCTGATTTTTATCGAAGAACTATCGATAGATTAAAGAAAGCAAAACCGGATATAGAAATATCTTCAGATTTTATTGTTGGGTATCCAGGTGAGACAGATCAAGATTTTGATGATACATTAAAACTTATTGATGATATTCAGTTTACCCAATCTTATTCATTTATTTATAGTTCAAGACCAGGAACTAAGTCATCGACAGAAGTTGACGATACTCCAATTTCAGTAAAAAAAGAAAGACTCTTAGTACTACAAGAAAAATTAAAGAAAATTCAATATTCCTTTAATAAAGAGTTTTGTAATAAAACTGTAAAAGTTCTAATTGAGAATCAAAGTTCAACTAATCCTGAGTATTTCTTTGGAAGAACCCCTTTCATGCAATCAGTTTATATCAAGTCCAATGATCTAGTACCAGGTCATGAAAAAGATATTGATATTACGTCTTGCAACCATAAGAGTTTATATGGTACTTGTTAATAATTGATTATCCGCTAAATTTGAAAAATAAACAAATAAAAACCATATCCGAAAATCAAAAGGACCAGACATCAGAGTCCTCTATCATAAATATTGATAATTTAGATGTTGTAGAGATATTTGGAGTTAACAATGAAAATTTAATTTTTTTTGAAGACCAGCTTCCTATCAAGGTCTTTCAAAAAGGAAATCAACTAAATATAAAAGGTGAAAAAAAATACAGAAATATTTTGCGAAATGCAATTTTAAAAACACAACAGGAATTAAAATCTAACAGAACAGGAAGCAATATTAATTTAATGCAGGAGAATCTAAAAATGCAATCTTTAAGTGAAAATGAAAAAATAAGAAACTTGACTGTCACAAAGACAGCAAAACTAGATGTCATTGGTAAAAGTAAAATGCAAAACCATTATTTAGATATTCTCCAGAAAAAGAAAATTATCTTTGCGGTTGGTCCAGCCGGTACAGGTAAAACATTCTTAGCAGTTGCAGCAGCAGTTTCTCAATTATTAGATAATAAATTTGACAGAATAATTCTATCTAGACCAGCAGTAGAAGCTGGAGAAAAACTTGGTTTCTTACCTGGTGATTTAAAAGAAAAGGTAGACCCGTACCTTAGACCGTTATATGACAGTCTTTATGATCTTATGCCGTCAGATATAGCGATAAGAAAAATTGAATCTGCTGAAATTGAAATTGCTCCTTTAGCTTTTATGAGAGGTAGGACATTGAATAATTCTTTTGTTATCTTAGATGAAGCTCAGAATGCAACACATACTCAGATAAAAATGTTCTTAACCAGGTGTGGTAAAAATTCTAGAATGGTTGTTACAGGCGACCCATCTCAAATAGATCTCAATAGAAAAAGTGATTCAGGGTTATTAAAGTCAGTTAAAATTTTAGAGAAAATTGATAATATTGAAGTAGTTGAGCTTGGCCCTAAAGATATTGTTAGAGATGAAATGGTCACAAAAATTATAAACGCGTATGATACATATGATGACCAAATAAAAGATCTTTTTGACAAATCATCCTAACTTTAATGGTGGATATTAGTTATAAAATAGAAAGTTTAGAATGGAATAAAAAATTTCCTTCATACAAAAAATGTATATCTAATTCTGTTAGTCAGATATTTAAAAAAGTAAAATTTTCCTCAAATAATGAAATGTCCATTAGTTTTCTTCTTACATCGAACAGTGAAATTAAACTTTTAAATCAAAGATACAGAAATAAAAATAAAACTACAAATGTTTTATCATTTCCAATGCATGAGCAGATTGAAAATAAAAATTATTTGGGAGATGTTGTTATTGCTTGTGAAAAAATTATTGATGAATCTTCTGAGCAAAATATAAAAAAGTATGAATATTTATCAAAAATGACCATACATGGTGTACTCCACTTGTTAGGATATAAACATGATACAGATAGCCAATTTAACAAAATGAATTCAATTGAAAAAAAAATACTTAAAGAAATTTATAAATAAATATGTTTAAAGACTTAATTAATAAAATATTTTCAACTAAAAATATCAACAGTGAGTCTCTCAAGGAGAGTATTGAAACAGTTTTAGAGTCTTCTCAAAAAGGTACCGAAAGCATTTCAAAACAAGAGAGACTAATGCTTTTAAATATACTAAAAATTGACGAAATACGAACAATAGACATCATGATTCCAAGAGCCGACATTGGAGCAGTTGAGGTTAATGACAGTTTTGAAAAAGTATTAGAAATATTTATTAAAGAGTCGCATTCCAGAGTTCCAGTATATGAAAACAATTTAGATAATATCATTGGAATGATA
This sequence comes from Pelagibacteraceae bacterium AG-461-B04, assembly GCA_003211835.1. Taxonomy (GTDB): domain Bacteria; phylum Pseudomonadota; class Alphaproteobacteria; order Pelagibacterales; family AG-422-B15; genus CACNXQ01. The sequence continues at coordinate 3,773 of QCRN01000013.1, forward strand.
CATATAAAAGACTTAGTTAAATATCAAAATGAGGGTCGAAAAGAGAATAAATTTTTGGATTTGATTAAAAGAGATGTCTTGGAAATTCCACCCTCTATGCCAGTTTTAGACCTTCTGTTAAAAATGCAAATCACACGACTACATATGGGAATAGTAATTGACGAATATGGTTGTACTGATGGATTAGTCACAATTGAGGATGTAATAGAAGAAGTAATTGGAGAAATTGAAGATGAGCATGACGAGAAAAATTTGCCAATGTTAATTAAAACTTCAACAAATACGATTGAAGCAAGTGCAAGAGTTGAAATAGATGAACTTCAGAAAATAACAAACATAAATTTCTTAACGAGTGAAAACAGTGATGATATTGACACTTTAGGTGGTTTAATTTTTTCAATAGCTGGGAGAGTTCCCCAAAGAGGGGAAATTATTAAACATAGTTCAGGTGTAACCTTTGAAATCAGTGATGCTGACCCAATGAAAATAAAATCAGTTAAAATAAAAATTAGATAATAGCATATGAATCCAAAAGTTTTTTTTAAGAATAAAAAACTTTTTGTTTATTCCTCCTCGTTTTTACTTGGAATACTCTTATCTCTCAGCTTTGAACCCTTTAAATTGCCATTTATGTCAGTTATTGTCATAGGCACATTTTTTTTAGTGAATGATTATATTTATCAAAATTTACAAAATAAAAAGAAAATATTTTTTCTCACAGGACTAATTTTTGGGTTTGGATTTTTCATATCAAGCATTAATTGGATTTCAAATTCAATTTTACAGTTAAATTCAGATTTATATTACTTAATTCCAGTACCACTGTTAATTCTCCCACTTGTCTTGTCACTGTTTTACGCACTTATGCAAATTTCCAATTGTATTACATGGTCTCAGTCCACTTCACGTATTTTATATTTCTCAGCTAATTGGGTAATATTTGAATTATTAAGAAGTTACATATTCACAGGTTTTCCATGGAATCTAATTGCTCACAGCTGGTCATGGTCCATATATTTCATGCAATCTTTATCTATATTTGGTGTATTCGGCCTCAGCCTAATGACTGTTTTTTGCGCCGCTAGCTTTTTTTCTTTTAGAACAAAACAAAACAATTTTATGTTACCTCTAATTGCTATCATGGTATTGCTCACAATATTTTCATACGGTTACAATCGAGTAAGTAACTATGAGGGAATAAAGTCTGGTGGTAGTTTAAGAATTGTTCACACTAATTTTGATCAAAGTGAAAAGTGGAAAAAGGAGTTACACAAGAAAATGGCTGAGATTGGCTCGCAGGATTTGATAACAGTATTTCCAGAAACTGCTTTTGGAATGGAAGGTATCGGTCCATCAAATTGGATCATTGGCTATATTCGTAATGAAAAAGGAGAATATTATAATTCATTATCTTTCAACGATCACCAGTACGACAAAATTAAACTAGTACCCTTCGGTGAAAAAATACCATTCTCTAATTTTCTAAAAATATTTTTTCCTAAAAACTCTCTATTATTAAACTCAATGACGAGCGGTAATGATGATCAATTCTTTGAAAAAAATATTACACCACTCATTTGTTATGAGGCTGTATTTCCTAATTTTGTTCGTGATAGAATTAATAATGAAACTGAATTATTAGTAAATATTACTAATGATGCATGGTTTGGTACTTTTAGTGGTCCAAAACAACATTTTATACATGTACTATATAGATCAGTTGAATTAGGGATACCTCTCGTGAGATCATCTAATATGGGTATATCTGCATTGATAAACCCCATTGGCATTATAGATGGAATAGTCGTTCCAGATAAAATTTCCTTTTTAGATGCAGAAATACCTAAAAAAATTGAAATGACTATTTATCGACAGTATGGTGAATTATCGGTGTATTTTTTAATAGTTTTATTTTTTATTATTGGCTATGCTATCGATCAATTATTTTTGAGGAAAAAAAATGACTAAAGATTATTTATTTACAAGTGAATCAGTGTCAGAAGGTCATCCTGACAAAGTATGTGATATTATTTCAGACTCAATAGTTGATGATTTTTTATCACAGGAAAATCCAGAGAATGCAAGGGTCGCAATGGAAACATTGGTAACTACTAATAAAGTCGTTATTGCTGGTGAAGTTCGTGGTCCTGAAGGATACAATTGTAACTACGAAGAGCTAGCGAGAAATGCAGTTAAAGAAATTGGATATGAACAAGATGGATTTCATTGGAAAAATTTGTCATTTGATTCTTCAGGGGTTCATAGTCAATCTGCAGATATAGCAATGGGTGTTGATGCATCTGGAAATAAAGATCAAGGTGCAGGGGATCAAGGAATAATGTTTGGTTACGCATGTAAAGAAACACCATCATTAATGCCAGCACCAATATATTATTCCCATAAGATACTTGAGTTAATGGCATCAGAGCGAAAATCTGGAAATACTATCGGAATACAACCTGACTCTAAAAGTCAGGTTACATTAAAGTATAAAAATGGTGAGCCTGAAATATGTACTAAAATCGTTGTTTCTAGTCAACATGATGCTGAACTCGATCAGCAAGCTGTTAGTGATTTAGTAATTCCAATAATAAAAACTGTAATGCCTCAAGAATGGATGAATAATAATACTGAAATACTAATTAATCCAACTGGAAAATTTGTAATCGGTGGTCCTGACGGTGATACTGGATTAACAGGAAGAAAAATTATTGTTGATACCTACGGCGGTGCTGCACCTCATGGTGGAGGAGCTTTTTCTGGAAAAGATCCAACAAAAGTTGACAGATCTGCCGCCTATATTTCAAGATATATAGCTAAAAATATAGTTGCAGCTGGATTAGCTGATAGATGCACTCTTCAGCTAGCATATGCTATTGGTGTTTCTGAACCTTTATCAATTTATGTAGATACTCATGGAACATCTCAAATAAGTGACGATGATTTGATAAAAAAAATAACTGATAATATTGATTTATCTCCCAGAGGCATAAGAGATCATTTAAGTTTGCATAAGCCAATTTATAAGAAAAGTGCTGCATACGGACATTTTGGCAGAGAACCCATGGCGGATGGTTCTTTTTCATGGGAAAAATTGGATCTAGCGGAAAAGTTATAATTTATTGTTAGACTTAAGATCAAAATTTCCTGATTATTATCAGTATCATGGAAGAAATATTTCTAAGAAGCTTTCATTATCAAATGTAAGAATTTTAAATGATTACTATAGTAAGTATTCATTAGATAAAAAAATAATAAATATTTCTTCTAAAATAAGTACAGAGCAGTTGCTAGAATCCAGCTTATTCAGAAAAATAAAAATAGAAGTCGGTTTTGGTAATGGAGAATATCTTATTGAAAGTGCTCTTTCTAACCCAAATGTTTTATTTATTGGCTCTGAAGTATATATTAACGGAGTTGCTAAAGTATTAAAACAAATCCTAGAGCATGATATTAAAAATATTCGTTTATGTGGTATGAATTTTTTACACCTACTTAATACACTCGATCAAAATAGCATTGATGAATTGAAAATTATTAACCCTGATCCGTGGCACAAAAAACGTCATTGCAAACGAAGATTACTCAGTTTAGAAAACATTATTAAGATAAGTGGAATAGTAAAAAATAAATATTCTTCCTACATTACAACAGATTCCGAAATTTACTTTAATTATATTAATGAAATATTTAGTTCAAATTCAAACATAATTCATAAAAATAAAAATAAGATTTTATCAAAAAATGATAGGTTATACGGCGTATCAAGATACCAAAGAAAAGCTATTAAAAATGGGAAGAAAATATACCAACTAACTTTCTGATATCGTTATATATTTAGGTACTTGATTTATAAGAATTAGCAGTGTATAGATCTTTCAAAATATAGCTAAACCAAGCAAAAGTGGGTTAAGCCCACTTTTTTTTTACTCTAAAAGGAACAAATAATGGTTAGTGCAAATAAGATTGAAATTTTAAGAATAGCTGAGACCGTTGCTCAGGAAAAAATGATTGATAAGTCAATTGTAATTTCGGCATTAGAAGAAGCCATTGAAAAAGCAGCAAAAAGTAATTATGGCGAAGAAAATGAAGTTGTTGTTGAAATAAATCAAGAGAACGGCGACATATCAATCTCTAGAAAAATGTCAGTAGTTGAAGAGGTAAAGAACAAATTTCTAGAAATAACTTTAAAATCAGCAAAAAAAATTAATGGAGCTGCGCGGTTAGGTGACGTTTTACTTGATCCATTGCCAGCAATTGACTTTGGTAGAATTGGAGCTCAAGCAGCAAAGCAAGTTATTAATTCCAAAGTTCGAGAAGCTGAAAGAGAAAGACAATACAATGAATATAAAGACAGAGTTGGAGAAATCGTAAACGGTATTGTGAAAAGATCTGAATTTGGAAATATTGTACTCGATTTAGGTAAAGCAGAAGGAGTTGTGAGAAAAGATCAAACTATACCAAGAGAAAATCTTAGAAATGGTGATAGAGTAAGAGCATACATATATGACGTTAGGTCTGAACTAAAAGGCCCACAGATTTTTATGTCAAGATCTCACCCACAATTTATGGCTAAGCTGTTTATGCAGGAAGTGCCAGAAATTTACGATGGAATTATTTCTATCAAAAGTGTCGCAAGAGATCCAGGTAGTAGAGCAAAAATTGCAGTATACACTGAAGATGGTTCAATAGATCCAGTAGGAGCCTGTGTAGGAATGCGAGGCAGTAGAGTTCAAGCAGTAGTGAACGAATTACAAGGTGAAAAAATTGATATAATTAATTGGTCGGAAAATGTTGCGAACCTTGCTATTTCTTCTCTTTCTCCAGCTGAAGTTCTTAAAGTAGTTTTAGATGAAGATCAAAATAAAATAGAGGTTGTAGTCTCTGAAGAACACTTAAGTCTTGCAATTGGAAGAAGGGGACAAAATGTAAAACTTGCCACTGAACTGACAGGCTATGAAATAGATATTTTAACTGAAGATGAGGAGTCATCAAAAAGACAAGAAGACTTTTCAACTAAAACAAATGTATTTATTGACTCACTGGATGTTGACGAAACTCTTGCACAACTTTTAGTAAGTGAGGGATTTGGAAGTATTGAAGAAGTAATAGATGCTGAAGAAAGTGAACTTTTGGCAATCGAAGGGTTTGATGAAGAAATTGCAGCTGAGTTAGTCGAGAGATCAAAGAAATATATGTCTGAGATGGATGAAAAAAATAATAAGAAACTTGAGGAGTATAATGTTTCAAAAGATTTAATTGATTTCAGTTTTCTATCAAAAGCAATGTTAGTCAAACTTGCCGAGAATAACATAAAGACACTAGAAGATTTTGCAGGTCTAACCACTGATGATCTAATCGGATACCTTGAGGATAGGAGTGATAAAAATTCTAGAGTTGCAGGTTTATTTGAAGAATTTAATATTAATAAAGAAGAAGGTGATCAATTAATTATGGAGGCAAGAAAAATATGGCTTGATTAGTCATATATATATTTAAAGCACTCTCATGACTGAAAATAAAGAGATAAAAAAAGGGAAAAAAACTTTAAGTCTTAAGTTGGGATCAAAGCCCATCATATCTAACAAAAGAGGTATTGAGGCCGGAAAGACAGTAATTGTAGAAAAAAAAAGGTATAAGAGAAATACTAATTCAGATCAAAAGCCCGAACAGGGATCCTTTAATAAAAAAGAAGCTATCAGCGCACCTAGTATAGAAGAAAAAATTATTACCAATAAGAAATTAAGATCTGGTGTAATTTTGAAACCACTTACTAAGGATGAACAAAAAAAGATTTTGCAAGCTGACAGCAAAGAAGAAAAGAATGATGCTATTGATAAAATAAGAAAAGGTAATTTAGCTGAAGAATCCACAAATGAAATGGATACAAAAGTTGAAGATAATTTAGTTTCTAGTATTGAACTAACAAAAGATAAAAAAGATACTGATAAAAAGAGAACCGTACAAGATAAAGAAACAGATTTTCAAGAAAAAAAGAAACCATCCAACACCTTTGGTAGAAAAAAAATTAGGGAGAGAAAAGTAACTATTGTCACTGCCTTGAGTGATGTGGACGAAAGAACGAGAAGTCTAGCCGCATATAAAAGAGCTAAGCAGAAGACAAGAAAAAACCAATTAGATCAAGAACCTGCTAAAAAAATTATAAGGGATGTTTATATTCCTGAACATATAACAGTAAAAGAACTTGCTAATCGAATGACGGAAAAATCAGGAGATTTAATTAAATCTCTAATGAAAATGGGAATGATGGCTACGATCAATGAGTCACTTGATGCTGATACAGCTGAATTATTAGTAACTGAATTTGGCCATAATTTTAAAAGAGAAAATATTGAGGACATAGAGAAAGATTTAATCTCAAAGGATATTGAGGCAATTAAAGAAGACCCTAGATCACCTATTGTTACAATAATGGGCCATGTTGATCATGGGAAAACCTCTTTATTAGACAAAATCAGAAATGCAAATGTCGTATCGGGAGAGAGTGGTGGGATTACTCAGCATATAGGTGCTTACGAAGTAGAGCATAAAGGTAGCAAAATTACTTTTATAGATACTCCTGGACATGCAGCATTTACAGACATGCGAGCAAGAGGTGCAAATGTAACTGATATTGTAATTTTAATTGTCGCTGCCGATGATGGAGTAATGCCTCAGACAAAAGAAGCCATAGCCCATGCTAAATCGGCAAATGCCCCAATTATAGTTGCAATTAATAAGTGTGACAAAGAGGAGGCTCAACCTCAAAAAATCAAGGAACAATTATTATCAGAAGAATTAATAGTTGAAGACTTATCAGGAGATGTACAATGTATTGAAGTGTCAGCAGAAACAGGACACAACCTCGACAAACTTCTCGATTCAATTATTGTACAGTCAGAAATTTCAGAACTAAAAACAAATAATCAAACTTTTGCTGAAGCTACTGTAATCGAGGCTAATGTTGATAAAGGTAGAGGGCCAATATGTAATATAATTATTACAAATGGAAAACTATCTGTTGGAGATATTGCTGTTGCAGGAAGTGAATACGGTAAGGTAAGAGCAATACTAAATGATAAAGGAAAAAATTTAAAAGAGGCAACTTCATCTATGCCCGTACAGGTCTTAGGATTAAATAATCCTCCTGAGGCTGGGGATAGTTTTGTTACGGTTGAAAGTGACGAAAAAGCAAGAGAGTTATGTGAGATAAGAAGTGAAATTAAGATTAATAAAGCGTTGCCAAAGAAGATCAAAAACCTAGATGGAGATACAACATTCGGCTCATTAAATGGTACAAAGGAAATCTTAGAGGTTGTAGTTAAATCTGATACCCGAGGATCTTCAGAAGCTATAGTTCATCAAATTGAAGGCATTGATAGTGATAAGATTAGTATAAAAGTAATTCATTCAGGCGTAGGATTTATAAATGAAAGTGATGTAGCCCTTGCATCAGCATCTAATGCATTACTTATTTCATTTAATACGACTGCAACTAAAGAAGCAAAAACAAAAGCTAAGTTGAGCAATCTAAATATTCAAAATTTTAATATTATCTATGAACTTCTCGAATATGTTTCTGATTTTGCAAGTGGCAAACTTAAGCCTACTCTTCAAGAGAGTTTTATTGGCAAGGCTGAAGTGCTGCAAATTTTCAAAGTTTCAAAAATTGGTTCAATTGCTGGTTGTATTGTTGTTGAAGGTTCTATTAATAAAAATGCTAAAGTAAGAGTGATAAGAAATTCTGAAACTATATTTGATGGTGATATTCTTAGTTTAAAACGAGAAAAAAATGAAGCAAATGAAGTTAAAGCTGGAACAGAATGTGGAATTAGCGTTAAAGAATTTAATGATTTTCAAATAGGAGATAATATAGAAGTATTTAGTGTTGAGGAAATAGCACAGTCACTGTGATTTTAAAGAGAAAATACGAAACCACTGATAGATCTCTAAAAGTTTCTGAAATAATTAGAAAAGCAGTAAGTGAAGTTCTTGTAAGAAATGAATTTCCAATTAATCCATCATTTAATTTTCCATTAAGCGTTGTTAATGTTGAAATGAATAAGGATCTTAAAATTGCATATGTATATGTATTAACTCATGAAAAAATAGATAAGGATGAAATTATAGAAAGACTAAAGAGCTGTAAAAAATATATTTCTCAAGAAGTAAATAAGTTAGTAGATCTTAAGTTTATTCCTAAGTTAGTATTTCGAAATGATGAGACAGTTGACCAATTAAATAATATCAACAATTTATTAAATTCTGATAAATTTATTAAAGACAATAATGTAGATTAAGATGAAAGATGGGTGGATTTTTATAGATAAACCTAAGGAGATAAGTTCATTTGAAGTTATCAGGAAGCTAAGAAAAATTCTTAACATTAAAAAAATTGGTCATGCAGGAACGTTAGATCCATTTGCAACTGGAGTGCTGGCAGTGGCACTAGGCGAAGCAACAAAAAGTATATCATATTTTAATGCTAGCAAGTTCTATCAATTTCGAGTTTTATTTGGAATATCAAAAGACACTGATGACTCTACTGGTAAAACTCTGCAGACCTCAGATGCAATTCCATCAAAAAAAGATATTGATGTATGTCTAAAAAATTTCATTGGTTTTCAACAACAGGTCCCTCCAAGATACTCAGCAGTAAAAATAAATGGCAAAAGGGCTTATAAATTGGCAAGAGAAAACAAAACCTTTGAAATTAAATCTAAAGAGGTAAATATCCAGAATCTCACTTGTTCAGCTACGGAAAAAAAAGAAGAATTCATATTTACTATGGAATGCTCTAGTGGAACCTATGTAAGATCATTTGCTAGAGATCTAGGCAAAATGCTAAATACATTTGCTCATGTTTCTGAGTTAAGAAGGATCAAAATTGGAAGATTTGGTGAAAATAATATTATTTTACTAGATAATTTAGCTGAATTAGTACATATTGGCGATCATTTTGAGATGATACATTCTATTCAAGACGTACTGGACGACATCCCGGCAGTACAACTAAATAGAGATTTAAGTAAGAAATTTCAAAATGGACTAAACTTTGATTACTTTAATGAAGATATATTTGAAGATACTTTATTAATTATATCCGATGAAAAACTTTTAGGCATTGGCAAAGTTATAGAGGGAAAAATAAAACCTGTAAGGGTTTTCAATTTGTAAAAGGATAAGAGATGTCGATAAAAAGTGAAAGTAAAAGTAAACTCATAAATGAGTACTCAAGATCAGAAAAAGATACAGGTTCTCCAGAAGTGCAAATAGCAATTCTTACTGAGAGAATTACCAATCTAACTGGACATTTTCAATCTCATAAAAAAGATAACCATTCTAGAACAGGATTAATGAGATTGATAAATCAAAGACGCAGTTTGCTAGCGTATTTAAAGAAAAGCAATAAAGATTCTTATGACAAGTTAATCGATAAATTAGGAATTAGAAAATAATAATGAACTATATTAAATTTAAAGGAATGAATGAATATGAAAGAAGTGATTTCAAGAGAAATGAACTGGGGCGACCAGAAACTAAAAATAGAAACAGGAAAAGTAGCAAAACAGGCAACAGCATCAACAATTGTTAGCTATGGTGATACAGTTGTTATGGCAAATGTCGTAGCAGCTAAAGAGCCAAAACCAGATTTAGATTTTTTTCCACTTACAGTAAGTTATCAGGAAAAATTTTATGCTGCTGGTAAAATTCCAGGTGGTTTTTTTAAAAGAGAGGGAAGACCAACAGAGTTTGAAACTCTTACCTCAAGATTAATTGATCGTCCAATCAGGCCTCTCTTTCCAGAAGGCTTTAAAAATGAAACTCAAGTTATATTAACTGTGCTTTCGCATGACGGAGAAACCAATCCTGACATTGTTGCAATGATTGCAGCCTCAAGTGCATTAACTTTGTCTGGAGTTCCTTTTATGGGCCCAATTGGTGGCTGTAGAGTGGGTTATGATGGATCAAATTATACATTGAATCCAAAAATAAATGATGATGGAGATCTTGATCTTGTCGTTGCAGGCACTAGCGACGCTGTACTAATGGTTGAGTCTGAAGCAAAGCAGCTTTCAGAGGAAACAATGTTAGGAGCGGTAAAGTTTGGTCATGAGTCAATGCAAGAAGTTATAAAAATCATAATCAATCTTGCTGAGGAATGCGCAAATGACCCTTGGGAGTTCAGTCATACAATTAATGAGTCATTGTTAGATGAAATTAAAAAAACTTGTGAAGATAAAATTGCGAAGAGTTACTCAATTGTTGATAAGATGGAAAGACAAAGTTCGCTATCTGAAATTAAGTCAAGTTTAGAGGATCAATATAAAGAAAACGAGGAATATAGCATCAACGAGGTGATGGGATATTTTAAAAAAATCGAAAAAAATGTTGTTAGATCTCAAATATTAAATAATCAATCTAGAATTGATGGTCGGAAGTTAGATGAAGTAAGAAATATTTCGTCGGAAGTATCGTGGCTACCAAGAACGCATGGATCTGCTTTATTTACAAGAGGAGAGACTCAAGCAATTGTTGTGGCAACTTTAGGATTTGGCGAAGATGAACAAAGAATTGAGGCGTTGCAAGGATCGTATAAAGAAAATTTTATGCTTCATTATAATTTTCCACCATATTCAGTTGGTGAAGTAGGAAGACTAGGAGCAACAGGTAGACGTGAAATTGGTCATGGAAAACTTGCATGGAGAGCTTTAAAGGCAGTTTTACCATCAAAAGATGATTTTGATTATACCATAAGATTAGTCTCAGATATTACTGAGTCAAATGGATCATCTTCTATGGCAACTGTGTGTGGTTCATCACTCGCATTAATGGATGCGGGGGTTCCTATCAAAAACTCTGTTTCAGGAATAGCAATGGGCTTAATAAAAGAAGGTGATGATTTTGCAGTTCTATCAGATATTTTGGGAGATGAAGACCACCTTGGTGATATGGACTTTAAGGTGGCTGGAACCAAGGAAGGTGTAACCTCTCTTCAAATGGACATTAAGATCACAGGCATCACCTATGAAATTATGGAGAAAGCCCTTGAACAAGCAAAGGGTGGAAGGGACTATATTCTTAATGAAATGAACAAAGAAATTTCTGAAGCCAGAACAGAACTAGGTCCTTACACTCCTCGTAGTGAGACAATAAAAGTCAAACGGGATAATATTGGAGAAATAATTGGTAAAGGTGGTTCTACAATTAAGGATATTATCGAAAAATCTGGAGCAAAGATTGACATAAGCGATAATGGAAATGTTAAAATTGCCGGAACTAATAACGAAAGTATTGAGGCGGCTAAAGAACTTATCAATTCTATAATTGAAGAGCCAGAGGTGGGACAGGTTTATGAAGGTAAAGTTGTTAAGATTATGGAATTTGGTGCTTTTGTTAACTTCTTTGGAAAAAGGGACGGCCTTGTTCATATTTCTCAACTCTCAAAAGAAAGAGTTGAAAAAGTTACTGACGTAGTAAATGAGGGTGATATAGTTAAGGTAAAGGTCCTTGGCTTTGATAAAGGTAAAGTAAAATTATCAATTAAGGATACTGAAGAATAATTTTTTTAAAAATTTGAAATGATCCAAATAGATACTTCTGAAGATAAACTTCATGAAGAGTGTGGTGTATTTGGTATATTCGGGAGTCCAGACGCATCAACTTTAACAGCTTTAGGGTTGCACGCACTACAACATAGAGGTCAAGAAGGTGCGGGTATTGTCACTTTTGATGGAGAAAAATTTCATGGTGTTAGAAGACCTGGCCTAGTTGGTGACCACTTTAACAAAACAGAAGTTATAGACAGACTCTTAGGTAGCAACGCTATAGGTCATGTAAGATATTCCACAACTGGCAACTCAATACTAAAAAATATCCAGCCACTATATGCAGATCTATCCTCAGGTGGTTTTGCATGTGCGCATAATGGAAATTTAACAAATGCATCTATTTTGAGGGATTCTCTTGTTAAAGATGGTGCCATATTTCAGTCAACATCTGACACAGAAACAATTCTCCAGCTTGTAGCTAAATCAAGTAGGCAGCAAACAGTTGATAAATTAATAGATGCTTTGTTCAAAATACAAGGGGCTTATTCATTAGTAATATTAACAAATAAGAAATTAATTGGAGTAAGGGATCCTTATGGTATTCGCCCTCTTGTTCTTGGTGATCTTAATGGAGCGCCCGTGCTGACTTCAGAAACTTGCGCACTAGATATTATAGGCGCCAAATATGTCAGAGATGTTGAGCATGGTGAAATAATTATTATATCTGAAGATGGAATGGAAAGTATAAAGCCATTCCCTAAAGTTCAAGAGAGGCCATGTATTTTTGAAAGAATATATTTTTCAAGACCTGATAGTATAGTAGGGGGTAAAACTGTTTACACTTATAGAAAAAATCTAGGTCAAGAGCTTGCAAAAGAAAACCACATTGATGCTGATGTCATTATTCCGGTACCTGATTCTGGAGTACCGGCAGCACTTGGATACTCTCAAGAGTCTAAAATTCCATTTGAATTAGGCATTATAAGAAATCATTATGTAGGCCGTACATTCATAGAGCCGTCACAATCTATTAGGCAATTTGGGGTAAAGTTAAAACATAATGCAAACTCTTCATATATAAAAAATAAGAAAGTTATTCTGATTGACGACTCTATAGTAAGAGGCACAACAGCAAAAAAAATTATAAAGATGGTTTATGATGCAGGAGCTAAAGAAGTTCATCTTGGAATTGCATGCCCTCCTATTAAACATCCAGATTTTTATGGAATTGATACGCCAGATTACAATGAGCTAATAGCGGCAAAATCCTCATTAGAGGAAATTAATAATGTCATCGGTTCAAAATCAATATTCTTTCTTTCTTTAGAGGGAACATATAAAGCGATGGGTTATGAAAAAAGGGATAATGAAACACCCCAATTTACAGATCATTGTTTCACAGGTGATTATCCAACTAGTCTTTTAGATAGAGAACAGGGAACAGTATCAAAACAATTTTCACTTTTGTCTGAGAAGAATTAAATTTCTTTTGGAACCCCCACCTTATTATACCCACAATCTACGTAATGAACTTCACCTGTAACTCCCGAAGACATATCGCTCAGTAAATACAGGCCTGATTTACCAACATCTTCGAGGCTAATATTTCTATTCATAAGAGAATTTTTCTCAGACCATTTCATCATATCTTTGCCACCTGATATTCCAGCCATAGCAAGAGTTTTCATTGGACCAGCAGAGAGAGCGTTTACTCTAATGTTTGAGGGCCCTAAATCAGCTGCTAAATATCTCACACTTGATTCCAAAGCGGCTTTTGCGACTCCCATTACATTGTAATTCCTAATATATTTCTGGGAGCCGTCATAGGTTAAGGTAACCATAGATCCTCCATTTTTCATAAGTCTTTCAGCCTCATGAGCAACTTCAGTAAATGAAAAACATGAAATCAACATGGTATTCGAAAAGTTTTCTCTAGAGGTATTTAGATACTTACCCTTTAATTCGTCTTTATTTGAAAAAGCAATGGAATGTAAAATAAAATCTATAGTTCCCCATCTTTCTTCAATTAGTTTGAATGAATTTTTTATAGAGCCATCTTTTAAGACATCACACTCAATTAAAAAATCGTTATTGATCGATTCTGCTAAGGGCTTTACCCGTCTTTCTAAAGACTCACCTTGGTAAGTAAAACAGAGTTCAGCTCCCTCATTAGCAAGTTGTTGTGATATTCCCCAAGCGATCGAATGATCATTTGCAACTCCCATTATAATACCTTTTTTACCACTCAGTGATTTCATGACTCATACCTCCTAAAAACTAAAGAAGCATTAGTTCCACCAAAACCAAAACTATTACTCATTGCTGTATTAATTTTTTCATCGATACGAGATGTCAATATATTCATACCATTAGCATCTTCATCTAACTCTTCAATATTTGCTGATTCTGATAGAAAATTGTTATTCATCATAAGCAAAGTGTAAATTGACTCATGTACTCCAGCAGCTCCAAGCGAATGTCCACTTAATGACTTAGTAGAACTTATAAAGGGAATTTCATTTTTGAAAACTTCTTTAATAGCTTTTAATTCTGCTTTGTCTCCTACGGGAGTAGAAGTTCCATGAGCATTTATATAGTCAACTTTTTCTATATCTTTAGTTGCCATAAGCATGCACCTTGCAGCACCTTCCCCAGAAGGTTGAACCATATCATAGCCATCTGAAGTCGCTCCATAGCCTACAATTTCTGCATATATTTTTGCATTTCTTTTTATTGCAGTTTCTAGCTCTTCAAGAACAACCACACCTCCTCCACCAGCAATTACAAAACCATCTCTTTGAGAGTCAAAAGCCCTTGAAGCTTTAGTTGGATCATCATTATATCTTGATGAAAGAGCTGGCATTGCGTCAAATAAAGCTGATAAAGTCCAGTCAAGTTCTTCACCACCACCCGCAAAAATTCTATCTTGCTTACCTAATTGAATAAGCTCATATGCATTACCTATGCAGTGAGCGCTTGTTGAACAAGCAGAACTAATAGAATAGTTAACCCCTTTAATTTTAAAATACGTTGATAAAGTTGCAGAGTTTGTACTGCACATAACTTTGGGAACACTAGTAGGTCCAATTTTTTTTGGGCCTTTTTTCCTTGTAATATCAAATGCTCTTAGCAGACTTTTTGTTGATGGACCGCCAGACCCCATTATTAAACCTGTTTGATTATTAGAAATTTCATCTTCACTTAAATTTGAGTCACTTATAGCCTCATTCATCGCTAAATAATTATAGCTTGCTCCATCACCCATAAACCTTAAGAATTTTCTTTCAATTGATTCTTCCAAATTTAAATTGATTTGCCCACTAACTTGACTTCTAAATCCCATATTTTTTTGAGACTCATCAAACGTGACACCAGATTTTGTATTAAAAAGTGAGTCATTCACTTCATTTTTATTATTTCCTAAAGATGAGACTATTCCTATTCCTGTAATTACAACTCTTCTCATTATTTGATTAGGCCAACTTTGAGCCCCTCTGCTGTATATATTTCTTTACCATCTACTAAAACGGAGCCGTCACCAACGCCGACAATGACACCTCTTTTTATTATTTTTTTCATGTTAATTTTATACTCAACGAGTTTAGATTCTTTTAATATTTCGCCACCAAATTTCACACTCGAAGAGCCTAAAGCTCTTCCACGTCCAGGGTTACCGATCCAACCTAAATAGAAACCTACCAGTTGCCACATTGCATCTAATCCCAAGCATCCAGGCATCACAGGATCCATCTCAAAATGACAATCAAAAAACCAAAGATCTGGATTAATATCTAACTCTGCAAGGATCTCTCCTTTTTCATATTTTCCACTGTCATCTGTGATTTTAGTAATGCGGTCAAACATTAACATTGGGGGCAAGGGAAGCCTTGCATTGCCAATACCAAACATAGTTCCATGAGCGCATTCCAGCAATTCTTCTTTTGTAAAGCTTGATTTTTTTTCCACTAAGGCTATTTATCTCATTGTTTTATATGAAGTTTAATTAGACTAATGTATTATTATTGTAAAATACATTAAATTTTAATAAATAGTAAAATTATGAATGATATTAAGCAGTTTTTAAGATCTAATGCCTTGAGACCAACAAAGCAGAGAATAGTCATAGCAGGCTACTTATTTGACGGTACAGATAAGCATGTAACTGCTGAAAGCTTATCTACGGAGCTTACTAAAAGAAAGCACATAATATCACTGGCCACAGTTTATAATACACTTCACGATTTTTATGAAAATGGACTTTTGAAAAAACTTACTCTTAGCGCTGATAGAGTCTATTTTGATACAAACACAGATGATCATCATCATTTTTATTCTGAAAAGGAGCAATTCCTAATTGATATTAATAAGAACATAAAAGTAAATGGCTTGCCTAAGACACCAAAAAATAAAAAGATTAATAAGATCGAAGTTATTGTACACCTCGATAAGTAATTGATAATAGTTATCAATATCAGTTTAGAATGATTCTAAAGTATTGACAAAATTTGAATCAACCTTATATAAAAAATAATTATTAATTAATTACCGTTGAGGAAAAAGACATGACTGAATTAAAAGAAAGTAAAACACTTGATAACTTGAAAGCAGCATTTGCTGGTGAAAGTCAAGCAAACAGAAGATATTTATATTTTGCTCAAAAGGCAGACGTAGAAGGCCACAATGATGTAGCTGCAGTATTTAGATCTACTGCCGAAGGTGAAACTGGCCATGCTCATGGTCATTTAGAATTCATGGAAGAAGTTGGTGATCCAGCGACTGGTGAACCAATTGGATCAACAGAAGATAATCTTAAAGCTGCAATAGCAGGTGAAACGCATGAGTACACAGATATGTATCCTGGGATGGCAAAGACAGCACGTGAAGAAGGTTTTGATGAAATTGCGGACTGGTTTGAAACGTTAGCAAAAGCTGAAAAATCTCACGCGGGTAAATTTCAAAAAACACTAGACTCAATCGATTAAGTTATTTGGGGCTGTAATAAACAGCCCCTAACTTAAATAATGGATTATAAAAAAGAAGGAAGTCTCGCTGCACCTACTAGGGATCTAGTAGATTGGAATTCTGAAAGCTACACCAACGAAGATGAGTTAAACGCCGAGATGAAAAGGCAGTTTGAGGTTTGTCATAGTTGTAGAAGATGTTTTAATCTCTGTGATAGCTTTCCGACGTTATTTGATTTGATTGATGACTCTCCAAATGAATCAGTTGATGATCTCACCAAGAAAAATTTCGAAAACATTACAGACAAATGTACACTTTGTGATATGTGCTTCATGACTAAATGTCCATATGTTCCACCACATGAGTTTAACATTGATTTCCCCCACCTTATGTTGCGTTATAGAACTTTTCAGGATAAGCAGAATAAGTTGCCAAAAATTCCTAAAGAGTTGGCTAAAATAGATCGCAACGCTAATCTAGCCAAAATTTCTCCCACTCTTGCAAACTGGAGTTCTGATAAAAAAAATAGTCTAACACGGCGTCCACTGGAGATGATAAGCGGCATTGATAAAGACGCTGAGTTACCTAAGTTCGAAAAAAAGACATTCCATGAATTATCGGAGAAAATTAATATTAAAGTAAACGTAAGTGCACCTGCCTTCGGAAGAAAAGTTGCAATTTACTCAACGTGCTATGTAAATTTCAATAATTCAAAGGTTGGAATCGCTGCTCAAAAAGTACTAAACCATAATGGTGTTGAAACTATTTCTTCATATCCTGGATGCTGTGGCATGCCACATTTAGAGCAAGCTCAGCATGAAAAAGTAATTAAACAGTCAGAAATTGTTTCTGAAGAACTCTGTAGCTTGATAGACCGGGGATATCAAATCGTTACTTTAACTGCGAGTTGTGGACTCATGCTTAAATTTGAGTGGCCACTTCTCAATCCTAATAACGAAAATGTTAAAAAACTATCAAAAAATGTTTTTGATATTGATGAGTTTATCGTTGATATAAGTAAAAAAGAGGGATTAGTTGAAGGTCTCAATTCTCTTGATGGAGGAGTGACTGTACACAATGCGTGTCACGCAAGAGCTCAGAACATGGGTAATAAAGCTATGGAGATGTTAAAGAAATTACCTGATACAAAAGTTGATGTTGTAGAAAAGTGCGCAGGGCATGGAGGAACTTTTGGAGTTATGAAGAAAACTCGAAAGTCTGCAAATAAGTACGGCAGAGCAACAGCTAGACAAATTAAAAATAAGAAAAATAAGTTAATGGTTTCAGATTGCCCACTTGCTTGCAAGCACCTTAATGAGTTTTTAAACGAAGACAAAGACTCTAATTATATTTCAATGCATCCAATAGAAGTAGTAGCTCAAGCGTATAATCTCTCTTGATTTTGTTAAGTTAGGCACTACATAAACTTCTATGACTATAGAAAATAGAAAAATTGAATCCTCTGATCTGCTTGAATATAGCGCTTATGCGAAAGAAAGAAGAAGTATAAGAAAAGAGGTAGTTCAGATGAAAAAAAATAGGAGAGTGGAACTCGGACCACATTCTACGTTTTATTTCGAAAACTTCTTTACTATGAAAGCTCAAATTCAAGAGATGCTTTACATAGAAAAGGGTGGCGATGAACAACTCAAGGATGAGTTAGAGGCTTATAATCCTCTAGTACCACAAGGCTCAGAACTTGTAGCAACTTATATGTTTGAAATTGATAACCCAAACACAAGACAAAAAGTTTTATCGTCCTTAGGAAATGTTGAGAATAAATTATTCATAAGTATTAATGGGATAAAACTGTACGCGACACCTGAGGAAGATGTAGATCGTACAGATAATTCAGGAAAAACTTCATCTGTTCATTTTATTCATTTTAAATTTAGTGATAAGCAAGTTGAGGAATTTAAAAATCCAAGTAGCAGAATTGAGATTGGTACAGACCACGATAACTATCTTCATACTACTGTACTGTCTAAAGAAGTTAAAGAAGCTCTGGCAAAAGATTTTAAGTAATTCTTATTTGCCGGTAGATCCAAATCCCCCTTGACCTCGATTAGTCTCATCTAAATTGTCAACTTCTTTAAATTCTACTTTAGTGACATTTGAGAAAATCATTTGAGCAATTCTTTCTAAAGGACGAACAATAAATTCTTCTTTACTTAAATTTATTAATATTACTTTTATTTCTCCTCTGTAATCACTATCAATGGTACCTGGTGTATTCAAAACAGTTATTCCATGTTTAAAAGCAAGGCCAGACCTTGGTCTTACTTGAGCTTCCATGCCAGTCGGCATTGAAATTGAAATTCCACATGCAATTATTTCTTTTTCCCATGGGGGAATAGTAATATCACTTTTTATTGAGGCACATAAATCAACTCCTGAAGCCTCTTCTGACTGATACTTAGGTAATTCAAAGTTTTCAATATCAGATATTTTTTTAATGAGTATTGAATTTTCTTTAGTGGACAAGTTTCTAACTTTTTAGATGCTGAACTATCTTATGAGATAATTTTTCAGCAACTTCCTCTTTTCGCATCTGCTTCCAGTTTTCAGTTCCAGATTTAGATATAAAATGAATCTCATTTGTATCTTTACCAATAACTTGTCCGTTTGAAACATTATTACCGAGAATCCAATCACAGCCTTTTTTTTCCAATTTAATTTTTGAATTTTCCTCTAGTTTCTCAGTTTCAGCTGCAAAGCCAACTACAAGGTCTGGTCTCTTATCATTACGTTTACCTAATCTAGATAAAATATCTGGGTTTTCTTCCAATGTGATGTCTAACTTTGAACCATTTTTCTTAATTTTGACTGCATTTTGTTTAGCAACTTTATAATCAGCAACTGCAGCAGCACAGATAGCAATATTTACAGGTAACGCTTTATCACATTCGATCATCATCTCATCAGCTGATGACACATGAACAACCTTATCAACATTAGGATCAGGTAATTTAGTTGGTCCAGAGATTAAAGTTGTATGTGCACCTAATGATGACAATTTTTCTGCAATTGTGTAGCCTTGTTTCCCAGAGGATTCGTTGGAAATAAATCTTACAGGGTCTATCATTTCTTTTGTTGGCCCAGATGTAACAAGGGCTGAGAATTCTTTCAATGGTTTGAAATATAAACTATTAATAAAATCAATTGTGTATTTTATAATTTCACTCGGTTCACTCATTCGGCCTTCACCATATTCTCCACAAGCCATTTCACCATTTTCTGGTCCAACAAATTTTATGCCATCACCCCTAAGGGTTTGAATATTTCTTTGTGTTGCATTATTAAGCCACATTCTTACATTCATTGCTGGTGCAACAATTATGGGTTTATTTGTAGCCACCAAAACAGTTGATGCTAAATCGTCTGTATTTCCATATGCAATTTTGGACATGATGTTTGCTGTTGCAGGCGCAACAAGAATGACGTCAGCTTGTCTGGAAAGTTGTATATGACCCATTTCATGTTCATCAGTTAAGTTGAATAGATCTGTATAAACCTTATTTTCTGATAAGCTCTCAATGGATAAGGGTGTTACAAATTCTGAACCTGATTTTGTTAGAATACAAGTAACATCAATGTTATTGGTTTTAAGACCCCTTATTATTTCAAGCGATTTATAAGCGGCAATACCACCAGTAATGATTAACAATACTTTTTTTGTTTTATTCATTCCGTAGAGTTATACTTTTTTGTTTATCTTGAAAAGTAAATACAATTATAAAAAAGTATTCTATATCAATGATATAATTAAAGCCAAGCTTGAAATTAAGACCACTCCGCTAATTATAAAGTACTTTCTATTAGTCTTATGGGGTACATTATCTGAATTGCTTTCAGTGATGATATTAAAAGCTTGATCGGCTCTTGAGATAAAATCTGGAATATCAGGCATTTTACGTGCAATACTTTGAAGCGTTTCCTGTGTTTGTTTTAATCTATTTTTTATTCCCAGTTCATCTTTAAGCCAAGTTTCTATTTCAGGTTTAGAAACTTCCCAGAAATTTATTTCAGGATCTAGTTTTCTTGCTACTCCCTCAACAGTAATCATAGTCTTTTGCAGCAAAAGAAGTTGAGGTTGTAAAAACATATTAAATTGTTCTGTTATATTAAAAAGTTGAATTAATACATTGCCCATTGAAATATTTTTTGCTTTTTGATTAATTATAGGCTCGCCAATTGACCTCAAAGCTTGTGAAAAGTCTTCAGTAGATTGGGTTTTATCAATTAGTCCAGCTTCTTGATGAATTTTAGCTATCAAATAATAATCTTGCTTTATAAATCCGTAAATAATTTCTGCTAGGTAAGATCTATTCTTCTTATCAAGCCTTCCCATAATTCCAAAGTCAACTGCAAGTAAATTTCCATTTTTATTTAAAAATAAATTACCTTGATGAAGATCTGCATGGAAATAGCCGTCTCTGATTGACTGTCTTAAAAAATTTACTATTAAATTTTCAGCTGATTTTTTGATATCATAATTATTTTCATTAAGTTTTTCGATTTTATCTGCTGGGATTCCATTAATTTTCTCCATGGTAAGTATTTTTTGAGTAATTTTTTCCCAATAAACTAGCGGGACATAAAAACTCCCGTCTAATTGAGTATTCTCTCTAAGTTCTGATGCAGCTGCTGCCTCATATCTCAAGTCCAGTTCAAACTTGATCACTTCTTTTGCTTTTTTGATAATTGAATTAGGCCTTAACCTCTCAAATTCCTTAAAATTCTCCATGAAAGAAGTCAGCCATTCTAGGCGTGACATTTCTTGTTCTATGATTTTTTCAATTTGAGGTCTGAGTATTTTAACCGCTACTTCTGTTTCAATCCCATTATTATTTATTTTTGCAAAGTGAACTTGAGCTATAGATGCCGCAGCAATTGGTTCACTAAAATCACTAAATACCTTATCTATAGTTGTTCCGAACTCACTTTCTACAATTTTAATTGCAATATCTTTTGAAAAAGGTGGTAAATTATCTCTTAAAATAGATAAGTCATCTGCAATAGTATTTCCAACAATGTCTGGCCGTGTTGAAATTAACTGGCCCAATTTGACGAAAGAGGGACCTAGTTCATTTAATGCTTTAGCAACCCTAACTCCGTCTGGGTCATTCATTAGTTCTTTATTTTTAGAAACTCCTATAGATAAAAGTTGAGTGATTATTGTGTAAATAATTCTGTATCTCACATTTTGACCTATTAGTCGTAATATGTCGTGTGCTTTAAATATTCTGATTATCTTTAATAGAAAAAAAAAATTGTTTATCATAATTCTTTCTTTTCTGCTGAATGCATTGCAACTATTCCATTAAAAAGATTGCGGTAGTCAACTGTTACAAAATCTGAACTTTTAATTATTTCTAGAAACTCTTCTTGTGATGGGAATTCTTTAATTGTTCTAGTTAAATATTTATAAGGCTCTTCATCGCCAACAATAACTTTTCCAAATATCGGAATTAATGAAGAATATAAGTTGTATACCTTAGATAAAGATTCATTTTTAACCTTAGAAAATTCTAGACATAGAAATCTACCACCAGGTTTCAAAACTCTTTTTGCTTCCTGCAAGGACTTTTTAAGATCACTAAAATTTCTAACACCAAAAGAAACTAAATAAGCATCAAAAGTATTATCTTCAAAAGGCAGTTCCTCAGCTGGTGCGACTACCCACTCAATATCATTTGAATACTGCTCTATTCTTTTTCCTGCTTCAACCATATTTTCATTTGGATCACAGACTATAGCCTTACCTTTTCCATTAACTCTTTTAAGGAAGCGCCTTGAAATATCTCCTGTGCCACCAGCGACATCAATTATTTTCATTTCTTCATGAGGCGAAAGCCAATCAATCATTAATTCTTTCCAATACCTATGAACGCCCATAGACATTACATCGTTCATAATGTCGTATTTACTCGCAACTGAATTAAAGACTTCTTTTGTTTCCATCTAATAAATATTTGATAAATTAAGTATCTTTTATTTTATAACTAATAATTAATATATAAAAATATATGCCTGAGTTGCCTGAAGTTCAAACTGTAGTTAATGGGATAAAAAGTAAACTTATTGGATTAAAGATCAGAGACACAGAGGTATTTGTCAAAAAACTTAGATATCCTGTACCAATAAACCTAAAGAATAGAATTAATAAAAGCTCACTATTAGATGTAGAGAGGCGAGCAAAATACATAATTTTAAGGTTATCGAATGACTATTCTCTTATTATTCACCTCGGTATGTCCGGAAGAATAATTATTGGTAACAAAAAAGAACTAAAATCGATTAAACATACACATTTTCAGTTATATTTTTCCAATGATTTAGTATTGCAATTAATAGATCCTCGCAGGTTTGGCTGTATATTGCTGAGAGAAACCAGCAAGCTATTCGAAGAAAAGCTTCTTAAACATTTGGGCGTTGAACCACTTAGTAAATCTTTTAATCAAAATTATTTGCATGAAATTGTTAGGAATAAAGCATCATCAATTAAGTCAATAATTATGAATCAAAAGTATATTGTAGGCGTTGGGAATATCTATGCATCTGAATCTCTATATTTATCAAGAATAAATCCTTTTAAAATAGGTAACAAAATTACAATATCTGAAAGTGATCGACTAGTACGTTCGATTAAGAGAGTACTGAAAAAATCAATTCAAATGGGAGGATCAAGTATCAGTGATCATACGATGATTTCTGGCAAGTTAGGCCATTATCAGAATAAACTTCAAGTATACGGTCGTGATGGGCAAAAATGTCTAAATAAATCTTGTCAGTTGCCAATAATACGCATAGTAATAGCCCAGCGATCGACATTCTACTGTAGTGGTTGTCAAAAATAGAAAATACAAAAAAAATATGGCTAATACTAAATCTGCAAAAGCAAAAATAAGAGAAATTTCTAATAAAACAGACACAAATAAGTCCGTTAGAAATAGATATCGTACCTTTATCAAAAAAGTTGAACTAAATATTGTGAGTGGCGATAAGTCAGCAGCTAAAGCCGCTCTAAGATCAGCTGAGTCT
>QCRN01000014.1 GCA_003211835.1 Pelagibacteraceae bacterium AG-461-B04
TATGACAAAAGAAGTTATCTTAAATTTTGATTTATATAGAAAGTTTAGGTCTGAGTATTCTCCAGATAATTTCCATCATGTAGCTTTTAAAACATTGCAGTATGATAAGATGGTCAATTTTTATGAAAAACTTTTTGGATGTAAACCTTTGTATAAAAGTAATGATATTGCTTTTTTAGCTTTTGATGAAGAACATCATAGAGTAGCTATTGCAAATACTAAGCCTGGAGTTGATAAGCTTAATTTTTTTGTAAAATTGATAGCGCGATTTAAAGAATGGCTTAATAGGTCCACACCATCAGCAGTTGGTCTAGATCATATTTCTTACCAACTAAATCCAATAGATAAGTGGTTTGATTTTTATTTAAAAGCTAAAGAACGAGGTTTAAAACCATACTGGACTATCAATCACGGTTGGATCACTGGTATGTATTATAAAGATCCTGATGGCAATCTTATTGAAATATTTTTTGAGCACTGGAAAAATGAAGAAGATTTTAAGCATGAGGTTTCAGCTCGGGGCTTTCCAGAAGAACCAGTGGGTACAAATATGGATATTGATATTCTATATGACATGTTCATAAAAGGGGAAAGTTTTGAAAATTTAACCAAAAAAGGAAATACAGTTCCTGAAGGTAAAAAGCCGGTGTCTGGTATTCAAGCTGCGATCAATATGAGAAAAAAATTTAAATAGTATTTGTATGGATCTATATGATCTCAATTCTATACCAAGAATAGTTTTTTCAATTATATCAATTATATTAACGATTGGACCAACTATTGCTGACTTTAACAAAACTCATGCTACACATCCTGATTGGATAGGGCATGCACGCTTTCATGTAGTTTGGCAAGTGCTCGGATTCTATCCAATTATGTTTTTGAATTTAATTGTATTATGGATTTATATTCCTGAATTTTATTATCCATACCAGCTTTATTTTTGGCTTATTTGGTATTTTGGTTTCCTTGGAACATTTATAATAACTATTTTCAGCATGCCTCTATTTAAGGGAACACTGTCTGATCCCGGAGGAAGAGTGCCCTTCAAATATACATTTGGGAAAAAAATAAAATTACTACCCGGCAAAGATAAACACCTTCCATTTAAAATAAAAGGGCAAGTAAAAACCTATAAAGTTGATGAAAATCTTCACAACATGATGCTGCCAACAATAATTGTGATTATTGTGTCTATTTACTTTATAGTTCACTAAAAAGTATTTCTAAAAAATGATTGAGTATTTCTTTCCTTTATTACTTCTATGCGTGATCCAATCTGGAACACCTGGTCCTAATAATATCATGTTAACTGCATCGGGTAGAAATTTTGGTTATTTTGGATCTATTCCTCATATGTCAGGAGTAGTGTTTGGCTTCTTATCTTTATTGATTGTTTTGAGCCTAGGATTAATAACTATTTTTAATAACTTTCCATTTATACAAACATTATTACAAATTTTTGGATCATTTTATCTTTTATACTTATCTTACCGCATTTACTTTTCTTACAACGCAGAAGATCAAAGTCGTTCAAAGCCAATTACCTTCTTGGAGTCATCATTGTTTCAATATGTTAATCCAAAAGGAGTCATGATGGCGGTTACAACAATTTCTATTTATACTGATTTTAAAAATTTTGAGTTCATTGACAGCTTTATGAATGGCATGATATGGATATTAATTGCATTCACAATCTCAAATATATTTGCTGTTTTAACTTGGACAACGATTGGTGTATTTTTAAATAATTTCATTAAATCTGATAAAGCAATTAATCGGTTTAACGGATTTATGGCAACTTTACTTGTTTTAACTGTTATATGGATTAATTATGAGTTCTATGGATCTTAATAGAAAATTAATAACCTATTTAGTTTTGGCGCATTGCTTCATTATTGCTATATCAAATTATCTAGTTCAATTTCCAATAAATATTTTTGGTTTGGATTATACAATTGGTACATTCACTTTCCCAGTTATAGTTTTAGCTACAGATTTGACAGTACGACTTTCGAATGCAACGATTGCACGTAAAGTTATCGGATACGCCTTTATACCAGCTTTTATAATTTCATATATATTTGCTGATTTTAGAATAGCGATTGCATCTGTTTTAGCTTATTCAATTGGGCAGCTGCTTGATGTCTTTGTATTTTCAAAAGTAAGGGACAGAGTAGGCGATGATGGCTTCAATTTAAGTTCTTATTGGTACCTTGCGCCTGTTGTAAGCACTTTTTTTGCCCAATTGATTGATACATATCTATTTTATGGAGTGGCATTTTATAATTCTGCAGACGATTTTATGAGAGAAAATTGGGATCTCATAGCATTCAACGATTTCATGTTGAAACTAGTTGTTTGCTACCTAGCATTTTTGCCAATTTATGTTTTAATTCTGAATAGAACTTTTAATTATATTAAAACGCGCACATAAAAAAAATGCTATTTACGTCTATTTCTCCTGATGCTTTTGATCATAAAAATATATCAAAGGACATTCATGAAATGAATGATCATATAAAAAATTTGCTAGTCAACGCGCCCCCATCACATGAAATACCCTTTGATGTCTTGCAAGAAATAAGAAGACAAGGCGGTGGATTGCTTGCCTTCCAGCCCTATTCTAATCGTGCTGAAAATAGGCAAGTCGGGACAGGAGATCATAAAGTAATGATAAGAATAATTAATCACAACAGTCCTGATTTTATTTATATGCACATACATGGTGGCGGCCACTGTATTGGCGCTGCAGATATGCAGGATCAATCTTTGGAAAAAATTTCAAATGATCTTAATTGTGTTGTAGTAAGTGTGGAATATCGTCTTGCGCCAACTGACCCTTATCCAGCTGCTCCAGATGACTGTGAAACAGCAGCTGTTTGGTTGATAGAAAATTCAAAGAAAGAATTTAATACAGAAAAAATTGTAATTGGTGGAGAGTCGGCTGGTGCAAACTTATCAGCGGTTACATTGTTGAGACTGAAAAGTAAAGGGATGTTGGATACTATCAAGGGTGCAAACCTTATTTACGGATCCTATGATGCTCGACTTACACCAAGCACAATCAGGCAAGAAGGTTCTGAAGAAATATTCCTATTATCATATGCAATGATTAGAAAATTTAGAGACTCATACTTTCAAGGGGATGTGGATAAAAGCTTGCCTGATGTTTCACCCATTCAGGGAGATTTAACGGGAATGCCACCAGCATTATTTACAGTAGGAACAAGAGATTTATTGCTTGATGATTCATTATTCATGTACGGTAGATGGTTGAGTTATGGTTCAAATGCAGAAATTATAATTGTCCCAGGAGCAGATCATGCTTTTAATGCTTTTCCGTCAGAAACAACAACATCAGTTGAAAATAAAATAAGTGAATTTGTTAAATCAGTCCTGTAGACCATCTAAATATACTTTAGCAACTTTTTTTCCTAATTTGTAGTCAGCTTTTAAAATCTCAATATTTTTTGAATCTCTTTTTGATTTTAGTTTTTCTGGTGGACATAGTTGTACAATTTCGCAATCACTCGGAGGATTATTAATAAAATCAAGTGCTCGATTATAAGTTTTATCATGCACTAATAATGCTTTTCTCAATTTAGGATATTCTCTTGAGAGAAAAGCGCCAATATAATTTTCAATTTTTAACTTCCTTCTAAATTTTTTTTCATATGTTCTAATCACAATTATCTTTTTAGCTCCCATCTCATATGCTTTTTCTACGGGAAGGGGATCAGCAACACCTCCATCAAACTTCCTGCGTCCATCTATTAAGCTTGGGGTTCTAACCAATATGGGCAGGGTACCAGAGGCAATCATTTTTGGCATCCACTCACCATCACCAAATGAATAATATTCAGCATTTGCTTCGATCGCATCTGTAACAACTGCAATATAATCTTTTCCTTTTAAATTATTTTTAATTTTTTCCATACTTGGCCTAAACATCTTCTCACCATCCTCGTACATCTGATGAAATTTAATTATGTCTTTACCAATAAAAATATTTTTATAGCTAAGGTAATCACCTTTAGCTGCATAGAGCATTTTTTCTAAATTATTATCTGTTTCTCTAATTAGATACCAGCATAGAACCGCTACTCCATTTGAGACTCCCATGTAAATATCAAAAGGATCATAGTTCCTATTAATAAAAGTATCGGTTATTCCAAAAGAAAATACACCTCTTTGGCCACCACCTTCTACGATCAGAGCTGTTTTTTTATTTTCCATGACATCAATTAACTAGTAAAGTTATATAAAAAATCAAATGTGTTCGATAGTAATTTTAAAACAAAGTGACTCAGAGTGGCCATTAATTATTGGTGCTAACCGAGACGAAATGAAGGACAGGGAGTCACTTACACCTGGCAGACACTGGGAAGATAGACCCCATGTATTTGCAGGAAAGGATTTAATTGCTGGAGGCACATGGCTTGGTATCAATGATTATGGTTTAGCTGTTGGTATCATGAATCGAATGAACAGTTTAGGGCCATTAGAAAATAAAAGAAGTAGGGGAGAATTAGTTTTAGACGCATTGGATCATGCAGATGCGTCTGAGGCTCTTAACGCGATGATTGAAATTGAAAAGGACTCTTATCGAGGATTTAATATGCTCATCGCTGATAATATAAACGCTTACTGGATAAAGTCAGATGAGGAACAAGAAGTCATTGAATACTTTAATATTCCGGACGGGCTTTCGATGATAACTGCGTATGATCGAAATGATTTAAAATCAAAGCGTATTAGAACTTACCTATCAAAGTTTGCTTTATCTCTCGAACCAAATCCATCAAAAGGGGAATGGCAAGACTGGGAAATGTTATTGGGAAGCACTTACAGTGAAGATAAAAATCCACTAAGCGCTATGTGTGTGAAAACTGATATGGGTTTTCAAACAGTATCATCAACCTTAATCGCACTGCCCAGCTTTCAACCTAAGGGAGCAAAGCAAAAGCCTATTTATAAATTTGCCAATGGCTCTCCTGATTTATCAAGTTATACTGAACTTGATCTGTAACCATGATATATTATTAATTAAATTATTGATTTTATTAAATAATATTTAGAAAGTTTACTGGCACTTTCTTATATTTAGTATTGTTTGAAAATTCTTAATTATTATAATCGACAAACTTATTATCAATATTTTGGAGTACTCGAATGACTGACTGTTATATCTATGACGCAATTAGAACGCCTCGTGGCAAAGGCAAAAAAAATGGAACTTTACATGAAGTTACAGCCTTAGAACTTGCAACTCAGGTTCTAAATAATGTCAAAGACCGCAATCAACTAGATACATCTGATGTAGATGATGTTGTACTGGGATGTGTTGCTCCGGTTGGTGAACAGGGTGCTAATATTGCTCGTTCTGCTGTCCTCAATTCAGAATTTGATCAATCAGTATCAGGGGTGCAAATAAATAGATTTTGTGCATCTGGTTTAGAAGCAACAAACATGGCAGCGGCTCAAGTTATGTCTGGTCAGGCACAGATGTCTATAGGTGGCGGTGTTGAATCAATGTCAAGAGTTCCAATGGGTTCTGATGGTGGGGCAATGGTAGCTGATCCTTCAGTAGCAATTAAAAACTATTTTGTACCTCAAGGAATAAGCGCAGATATGATTGCCTCAAAATGGGGTTTTACCAGAGATGATGTAGATGCTTATGCAGTTGAGAGTCAACAAAGAGCTAAAAAGGCTTGGGATGAAAAAAGATTTGATAAATCAATTACACCCGTCAAAGATATTAATGGCTTAACAATCTTAGATCATGATGAACATATGAGACCCGATGCAACAATGCAATCACTGGGATCACTAGATCCTTCTTTTGCTATGATGGGTGAAATGGCTGGCTTCGATGCGACAATACAACAAAGGTATCCAGAAGTAGAAAAAGTAAACCATGTGCACACAGCTGGTAACTCCTCTGGGATCGTTGATGGTGCTGCTGCAATTCTACTTGGCAATAAAGAAATGGGTGAAAAGCACGGCCTTAAAGCAAGAGCGAAAATTAAAGGATTTGCTTCAATTGGATCTGAGCCAAGCATAATGTTGACTGGCCCGGGCTATGTTTCAGACAAAGTCTTAAAAAATCTTGGAATGGATAAAAACGACATTGATTTATGGGAATTGAATGAAGCTTTTGCAGTTGTTGTTCTAAGATACTTAGAGCATATGGGCATCGATCATTCTCAAATTAATGTTAATGGCGGAGCTATTGCAATGGGACACCCTCTTGGTGCTACCGGTGCAATGATACTTGGCACAGTTCTTGATGAGTTAGAAAGAACGAACAAGTCTACAGCACTAGCTACATTGTGTGTCGGCGGAGGCATGGGAACTGCCACTGTCATCGAGCGCGTTTAAAAATTTAGATTAAAGGTAATATAATGAGTGATGTAACTTATGAAATAGATAGCGACGGCGTTGCTGTAGTAACCTGGGATTTAGAAAATCGTTCAATGAACGTTCTAAATTTTCAATCTTTAGGCGAATATAGGCAAATTATTGAAAAGTTAATTGGCGACGATGCTGTTAAAGGCATTGTTCTGAGAAGCGCTAAAGATGCATTCATAGCCGGAGCAGATCTTACGTCTTCTGAAGTTTTTGGCTTTGACAGCGTTCAAGAGGATAAAGTTAAAGCTGCAGAAAAAATATATAATGGAAATATGGAAATGCAGTTGCTGTTTAGGAGTATGGAAACAGGCGGCAAGCCTTTTGTTGCAGCAATAAATGGACATGCTTTAGGTGGTGGATTTGAGATTTGTTTGTCATGTCACTACCGCGTTGCAATTGATAATGACAAAATTCAAATTGGACAACCAGAAGCAAAAGTTGGCCTTATACCTGGAGCGGGCGGAACTCAAAGAGTGCCTAGATTGGCAGGAGTTACCCAAGACATAATGGGCTTTCTTCTAGCAGGAACTCCATTCACTCCTAAAAAAGCTTTAAGCGCAGGGCTTATTAACGAGGTGACCGACAAAGAAAATTTATTAGCTGCTGCAAAAAAATATATTGTTGATGGCGGTAAAGCAGTTCAACCATGGGATGAAAAAGGATTTAAATTCCCTGGTGGACTTCCTTATACTCCAAAAGGCATGATGCTATGGGCAGCGGCCTCATCATCTCTTAGAAAAAATTCTTATAATAACTATCCAGCTCAAACAGCTATTTTGTCCGCAGTATATGAAGGGGTTCAAGTTCCAATTGATGCTGCATTAAGAATTGAGGCTCGATATTTTACCAATGTTGTTATGGATCCAAGATCACAAAATATGGTCAGAAGCTTATTTGTTAATATGCAAGCTCTCAGTAAGGGAGCAAGAAGGCCAAAGGACTTTGATAAGTACGATGTCAAAAAAATTGGTATACTTGGAGCTGGACTAATGGGTGCAGGAATTGCTTATGTGACAGCAAAAGCAGGAATTGAAGTTATTTTGATTGATACAGATCAAGATGCCGCTGATAAAGGAAAAGATTACTCGACTAAGATTTTAGATAAGCAACTAAGCAAAAAAAGAACTACAGAAGAAAAGAAAGAAAAACTGCTAAACTTAATAACTCCTACTACTGATTACTCTTTACTACAAGGTGCAGATCTAATTGTAGAAGCAGTTTTTGAAAACAGAGACATCAAGGCTGAAGTTACCGCTAAAGCTGAAGCACAAATTGCTGAGACAGCTGTCTTTGGTTCCAATACTTCAACTTTACCTATCACAGGACTGGCTAAAAATTCTAAAAGACCTAATAATTTTATTGGAATTCATTATTTCTCTCCTGTTGAAAGAATGCCATTAGTCGAAATTATTATGGGAAAAGAAACATCACAGGAGACCCTTGCGAAGACAATGGATTATGTGCAAAAGATTAAGAAAACTCCAATTGTAGTAAATGACAGCAGAGGATTCTATACAAGCCGCGTATTCAGCACATATACAGGCGAAGGTGTTGCAATGCTTGCAGAAGGAATTAAGCCCGCTCTTATTGAAAATGCTGGAAAGATGACAGGTATGCCAATGGCGCCTTTAGCACTCTCAGATGCTGTAGCTTTAGATCTTGCATGGAAGGTGACTACTCAAACCAAAAAAGACTTCGAGGCAGAGGGAAAAGAGTTTCCAGTTACACCTATGTATTCAATCATGGAAGAAATGGTTGAAAAGCAAGGCAGGTTTGGAAAGAAGAATAATAAAGGTTTTTATGAATATCCTGAAAGTGGGAAGAAATATCTATGGCCTGAATTATCTAATCTTTGTAAAGAAAGTGATGAGCAGCCTGAAGTTGATGAACTAAAAAAGAGATTTCTCTATATTCAAGCCTTGGAAACAGCCAAGTGTTATGAAGAAAATGTCTTAACAGATGTTCGCGATGCTGATATTGGAGCAATTCTAGGTTGGGGAATGGCACCTTGGACTGGCGGAACACTCTCTTACATTGACATGATAGGCGTCAAAGAATTTGTTGCTGAAGCAGATAAACTTGCACAAAAATATGGTGAAAGATTTACACCTTGCAAGCTTCTTCGTGATATGGCCGCCAAAAATGAGACATTTCATAAAAGTGGTAATTCTAGTCAAGCAGCTTAAATAAGATTAGTATAATCATTATATCTTTATAGATTTGAAAGGATCCATATGGCAAACACCACACCTACGACTAATTCTCTTGAAAACTACTTTTTACCCTTCACTGCAAATAAGGATTTCAAAAAAGATCCAAGACTTTTGGATAGAGGGGAAGGTGTATATTATTGGAACCATAAAGGTGATACGGTAATTGATGCTTCTTCAGGATTATTTTGTGTTCCTCTGGGCCATGGAAGAAAAGAAATTGCAGATGCTGTACACCAGCAATTATTAAAATTAGATTATTCACCTAGCTTCCAAGTTTCGCACTTGCCCGCTTTTGCTTGTGCAGAAAAAGTTGCAAAACTATTACCTGGTGACTTAAACAATGTTTTTTTCACGATATGTGGATCAACAGCAATAGATTCAGCTATAAAAATTGTTCAAGCATATCAGCATGCAATTGGACAAGCTCATCGAATGAAGTTTGTATCACGTGAAAGAGCTTACCACGGTGTGAATATTGGCGGCACATCTCTAAGTGGTATGATCAAAAACAGAGAAATATTTACTGCTGCAATGCCTGGTGTTATTCATTTAAGACATACCTGGTTAGATGAAAATAAGTTCACAAAAGGTCAACCAGAACATGGCGCACATTTAGCTGATGACCTTCAAAGATTTGTTGATAT
The DNA here is from genome assembly GCA_003211835.1 of Pelagibacteraceae bacterium AG-461-B04. Classification (GTDB taxonomy): domain Bacteria; phylum Pseudomonadota; class Alphaproteobacteria; order Pelagibacterales; family AG-422-B15; genus CACNXQ01. Next base: position 9,272 of record QCRN01000014.1, read on the forward strand.
GTATGGTCCAGAGTCAATTGCTGCATGCTTTGTCGAGCCTATCGCAGGATCAACGGGAACATTAGTTCCACCTAAGGGATACTTAGAAAAGTTAAGAGCAACATGTGATAAGTATGGCATTGTATTAATTTTTGATGAAGTTATCACAGGATTTGGAAGAACAGGAAAGTCTTTTGGTTCAGTAAAATATAATGTTCAACCAGATATGATAACTATGGCTAAAGCTATTACGAATGGTTCCCAGCCAATGGGAGCCGTTGGGGTTTCAGATAAAATTTATAACGCAATTGTTGACAATGGCCCTGAACACGGAGTTGAGTTTTTTCATGGCTACACATACTCAGGCCACCCTGCATGTGTTGCAGCTTCATTAGCTACATTAGATATTTATGAAAAAGAAGATATTTTTGCAAGAGCTGAAAAGATGTCACCTTATTTTTTAGATGCTGTTTTTGATACGTTTAAAGATGTTCCGGCTGTAACAGATGTTCGGGGAGATGGAATGATGGCTGCCATTGATCTTGCAGTTGATAAAGCTCCAGGGGTACGTGGATATGATGCTCAAAAGAAAACTTTTGCAAACGGAGTTCATATTAAATTTACTGGCGACAGTGGTATAATTGCACCTGCTTTGATTGCCGAAGAAAAGCACATTGACGAAATGGTACAAAAAATAAAAGAAGTAGTTGTTAAATATTAATAGAAAAGTTTCAAATATGACTAAAATGACAACAGAAGAGGCTTTTATCAAAGTTTTACAAAAGCATGGTATACAACATGCATTTGGGATTATTGGTTCAGCGTTTATGCCTATATCCGATTTATTTCCCAAAGCTGGTATAACTTTTTGGGATGTAGCTCACGAAACTAACGGAGGCATTGTTGCTGATGGATACACTCGCGCCACAGGAAAAATGTCAATGTGTATCGCTCAGAATGGTCCTGGTATTACAAACTTTGTTACGCCAATCAAAACAGCATACTGGAATCATACTCCTTTACTCTTAGTAACTCCTCAAGCTGCCAACAAAACAATTGGTCAAGGCGGATTCCAAGAAGTTGAGCAGATGGCTTTATTTAAAGATATGGTTTGCTATCAAGAAGAGGTGAGAGATCCCTCTAGAATAGCAGAGGTCTTAAACAGAGTAATATCAAAAGCGTTTAGGGGTTCAGCACCTGCTCAAATAAATGTACCAAGAGACATGTGGACACAAGTCATTGATATTGAAATACCAACGATTATAAATTTTGAAAGACCAGCTGGAGGAAATGAAGCAATATTGAAAGCATCAGAGTTACTATCTAATTCTAAATTTCCAGTAATTTTATCTGGCGCTGGCGTTGTATTAGGCGATGCCATTGAAGAATGCAAATTACTCGCTGAAAGATTGGATGCTCCCGTTGCGTGCGGATATCAACATAATGATAGTTTTCCAGGTAATCATCGTTTAGCTGTTGGACCCTTAGGTTACAATGGATCAAAAGCAGCAATGGAATTAATTTCAAAGGCTGATGTTGTTCTTGCTTTAGGTACTAGGTTAAACCCTTTTTCTACTTTGCCATGCTATGGCATAGATTATTGGCCAACAGACGCATCAGTAATTCAAGTCGATATAAATTCAGACCGTATAGGGCTTACTAAAAAGGTAACTGTAGGCATTTGTGGAGATTCAAAGCTTGTAACACAACAATTAATAAATAACTTATCTCCAAGTGCTGGTGATAATGGTAGAGATGATCGAAAAGCATTAGTGCATCAAACTAAATCTTCTTGGCTACAAACGCTAAGCAGCATGGATCATGAAGATGATGATCCTGGAACCACATGGAACGCAGACTCTAGAAAGAGAGACTCTGACAGAATGTCTCCACGAATGGCCTGGAGAGCAATCCAAGCGGCTCTGCCCAGAGAAGCAATCATTTCTTCAGATATTGGCAATAATTGTGCAATAGGAAATGCTTATCCTACTTTTGATGAAGGAAGAAAGTATCTTGCTCCAGGTCTATTTGGTCCATGCGGATATGGTTTCCCCTCAGTTCTAGGCGCTAAAATTGGATGCCCTAGCATTCCAGTTGTTGGATTTGCTGGCGATGGTGCATTTGGCATTAGTATGAATGAGATGACCTCTTGTGCAAGAGAAGAATGGCCTGCCATTACCATGGTAATATTCAGAAATTATCAATGGGGTGCCGAGAAAAGAAACTCAATTCTTTGGTATGACAATAATTTTGTTGGCACTGAATTAGATCCAGAACTAAGTTACGCAAAAGTAGCAGAAGGATGTGGCTTAAAAGGTGTCATAGTTAGAACGATGGAAGAATTGACTCAAAACCTAAGGAAGGCCTGCGAAGATCAGGATAGAGGTATCACAACATTTATAGAAGTTATTTTGAATCAAGAATTAGGCGAGCCTTTCAGAAGAGATGCAATGAAAAAGCCTGTTGAAATTGCAGGCATTGACTCCAGTGACATGAGTCAAGAACAAATAGGCTAGGATTTTCTTAAAATATAA
>QCRN01000015.1 GCA_003211835.1 Pelagibacteraceae bacterium AG-461-B04
ATTATTTTTTTTAATAAAAATAGTTCACCATCTTCCTTCAACTGTTCATAGTTACATTTATCAAAAGAATTTAGATCAAGACCTAATTTATAATCTTCAAGGTTCCTTATAACTGAGCAGATTCTTGCATGAGCATATTGAACGTAAAATACTGGATTATCTTTTGATTGCTCCGTAACTTTCTGAAAGTTGAATTCTAATGGGGCCTCATTTTTTCTATACAACATCATAAATCTAATACAATCGCTACCAACTTCATCAACTAATTCTCTAATTGTTATGAAATCACCTGATCTTTTGGACATCTTTAGTTGTTTCCCATCACTTATTAGTTTCACCATTTGACATAATTTAACTGAAAATTCTGCTTTATCATTAGTTAGAGCAACTATTGATGCATTCATACGTTTTATGTAACCACCATGATCAGCGCCCCAAATATCAATTAATTTCTGAGACCCTCTTTGGTATTTATCAAAATGGTAAGCGATATCATTTGCAAAATAAGTCCATTCCCCATTTGATTTCTGTAATGGTCTATCTGTCTCATCGCCGTAATTTGAAGATTTAAAAAGCATCTGTTCCCGTGGCTCCCAATCTTCAATTTGCTTTCCTTTTGGTTTATTTAAGATGCCTTCGTAAATAAGATCTAAATCTTTTAATTTTTTAATAGCCTTATCGATCTTTCCCTCCGCAATTAGTTTTTTTTCAGATATAAAATGATCTTGCTCGATAGATAAAAGTTTTAAATCTGCTTTTATCAAATCCAATAACAAAGCTACACTTTCATCTTTGATTAATTCAAATGAATTATCTTGCTCTAAAATTTTATTCCCATTTTTATCAATTATTTTTTTTGCAACGTCAATAAGATACTCGCCAGGATAAAAATCATCCGGATAATTATTATCGTTTTGCTGATTTAGTATTTCTTTAATTCTTATGATAACTGAGTCAGCTAAATAATTAATTTGAACTCCCGCATCATTTACGTAATATTCTTTTGTTACAACGTAACCTGTAGATGTAAGTAAATTTGATAATACATCTCCAAATACGGCACCTCTACAGTGGCCTATGTGCAATGGTCCAGTAGGATTAGCCGAAACATATTCCACATTAATTGTTTGGCCATTGCCTATATTTTTATCATACAGTTCGCTGCTATTTAATTTCTCACTTAGAAATTTATACCAAACAGACTTTTTGACACGAAAGTTAAGGAAACCAGGTTTTGCAATCTCTAGCTGTTCAAATTCAGAATATTTTTCTAGGGAGGTTTTAAGAATTTCGGCAATTTTGATCGGTGGTTCGGAGAGCTCTTTGCTTAAAACCATGCAAATATTAGTGCTTAAGTCTCCATTGTCTTCGTTCTTTGGACTTTCAACAACAAAACGACTTTCGTTTATAACTTGCTCTGGTAATTTAAAGTTTGATACAAATTCCTTTGAGATAATAGACTTATAAAAATGAAATATATCTGACATCAATTAATGTGTTTATTATATATTGTTTGTGCAAAATTATCGGTCATACCTGCAACAAAATCACAAATCATTCTTGATTTATGATTTTCATTTTCATAATTTGGCAGATATTTGCTGTATATCATGTCGTCAGCATTCATGAATAATTCAAATAAGGAGGTAATTATTTTGTGAGCGTTTTGGGTCATGCTCTTTACTTTATCATGGTTATACATTTTAGATGAAAGGAAAGATTTTATGGAACTAACTTTTTCCTTCATAACAGGTGAGAAATCAGCAACTAATTGATTTTGTGACCTAACATCATTGGCAGTTTTTATAGATAACTTGGTCACTTGCTCGTCAATGGTATTCATTACATCTTTGATCATAATTGCTGTTGATTTTCGTGTTATCTCGTTATTTATCCTTTGCATCTCAAATGATTCAAATTCCAGTGGAAAGCTTTTTATTATATCACCGATCAGCGGAAGATTGGCCAGCTCATCGTAAGTGAAAAAACCAGCTCTGAGGCCATCATCTAAATCGTGATTGTTATAAGCAATATCGTCTGCTATTGATGATATTTGAGCCTCTAAGGATGGAAACTCATTTAATTGTAAATTAAATTTATTATTTAATTCATTTATCGTCATAGGAATATTTTCTTTAATTGGACCATTATGTTTTACCAGGCCTTCTAACGTCTCCCATGTAAGATTTAGACCATCAAAATTAAAGTATTTTTTTTCAAGTAGGTGCACTATCCTTATCGCCTGATCATTATGATCAAACCCTCCATAATTTTTCATTGACAAAGACAGAGCATCTTCTCCTGCGTGTCCGAATGGTGGGTGTCCTATATCGTGACTAATGGACAGTGTATCGGCTAAATCTTCATTAAGATTAAAAACCCTGCATATTGATCGTGCAATTTGAGATACTTCAAGAGAATGGGTAAGTCTTGTTCTATAGTGATCGCCTTCATGAGACACAAAGACCTGAGTTTTGTGTTTAAGTCTTCTAAACGCAGCTGAGTGCAATATTCTATCTCTATCTCTTTGAAATTCAGACCGAGTTTGACTATAACTTTCCTTAATCAATCTTCCTTTTGATGCTTCAGGAGATGAAGAAAGTAATGATAAGTCTTTTGAATTACTCATTAGTTGCGAACTATATATTTAAATTATATCCTATAATAATTGATTACTTTAAGAATCCTATAAAAACAACAATAGATTTATTATGGCTAAAATAGTTAGTTGGAATGTCAATTCAATCAGAGTTCGCTTACCTCACCTTGTCCAGTTGAAAGAAACTATTGATCCTGATGTCATCATGCTTCAAGAAACTAAGTCAACAGATGAAAATTTTCCATTTGATAACATTAAGGAAATGGGTTTTGAAATAATTACAAAAGGGCAAAAATCATATAATGGTGTCGCAATATTGTCGAAACTTCCCATGGAGCTTATAGCCAATGAACTTCCTGGCAATGCGAAAGATGAGCAAGCAAGATTTATTGAAGTAAAAATCAAAGATAGAAACCCTTTCAATATTGCTACGATTTATTTACCCAATGGTAATCCAATAGATACGGAAAAATTTCCTTATAAACTCGATTGGATGCAAAGACTTAAAGATTATGCAAAACAGAAAATTGATAATCAAGAGACTGTAATTTTTGGGGGAGATTACAATATAATTCCAAACCGTGGCGATGCTGTGAATATTGAAAAATGGAAAAATGACGCTCTCCATCATCCCGACTCAATTAAAATTTTTAGAGAAATAATCAACCTTGGGCTAACAGATGTATTTCGAGTGTTTAATTCAAAAGAATTTGAATTTACATACTGGGACTATTCACGCGGCTCATGGGAAAAAGATAATGGTCTTAGAATTGATCATTTTTTATCAACACCCAGCGCAACAGATCGAATAATCGATTGTCAAATTGAAAAACAATTCAGAGGTCTTGAGCGACCTTCTGACCATGTGCCTATTTGGTTTGAAATAAAATAATTACTTTGGATTTCGGGCAATAATATTTATTAATTCGTAAACGATTGTTGCTGCAGCAGTGGATGTCAACTCAGCATGATCATAGGCTGGTGCAACTTCAACTACATCAGCTGAAACAAGTTGAGATCCAGCGAGGCCACGTAACACATTTAAAATTTCTCTTGTGGTCATGCCAGCTACTTCGGGAGTTCCTGTGCCTGGAGCATGGGCAGGATCTAACACATCAATATCAATAGATATGTAAAGAGGGTTGTCTCCAATTCTATCTTTAATTCTCTGAACAATTTGATCAATTGAGTTAGTCTGAAATTCATCACAATGTATTGTTTTAAATCCTAGATCTCGATCATTTTTTAAATCATTAGTGCTGTATAAAGGCCCCCTAATGCCAATGTGCATTGAAGCATCATCTAAAAATAAACTTTCCTCTCTTGCTCGTCTAAATGGAGTTCCGTGCGTATAAGGTGCGCCAAAATAAGTGTCCCACGTATCTAAATGGGCATCAAAATGAACCAAAGCAACTGGTCCCCCAACTTTTTTGTTAATAGATCTTAAAAGTGGCAATGCAATTGTGTGATCACCACCAATTGTGACAATGCTTCCTGCTTTTGAGAGAAAATCATCAGCTCCTTTTTCAATTTGCTTGATGGCCTCATCAATATCAAACGGGTTGCAGGCAATGTCACCTGCATCAGCAACTTGCTGAACCTTAAATGGTTCAACATCATAATCTGGATGATAATTTGTTCTTAATTGGCGAGAAGCCTGTCGAACGGCCTGAGGACCAAATCTAGCTCCTGGTCTGTAGCTTGTTCCGGCATCAAATGGTACGCCGATTATTGCTACATCACACTGATCAACATCTCTTAGTTCTGGTAAACGTGCAAATGTAGAAGGTCCAGCGTATCTTGGAACAACAGTACCACTTACTGGTTGAATAGGTCCTTTTTTATCAGTCATAAAGCTTAATCAAATCCTCCAAAATCTTGAAATAGCGATGGATCTCCAAAAATGTCGCCGTAATCCTCTGTTCCTCCTAAGGATCCTCCTGAGAGTTCTTCCTCAGTTAGTTCATTAGACTCTAAGGTTTGCAATTGTTCAAGGAATTTTGATTTTTTTTGCTGATCTGCAGCATCAATGCAAGACTGCCCATAAAGATCATTTTTGACAATTTGTGTTGCTCCATAAGTAACAAAAACTAATATAAGTAAGATTGCAACTATTCCTTTTGGAACTTTAAAGCCTGCCTTGTATTCCTTATTAATTCTGCCAGAAGCAGCTTTCTCTTTAACAAATATTTCTTGGGATTGAGCATATTTTTTTTCACTTCTTCTTCTTAATATTTCATATGTAACTGCTGCAATTACAGTTAATGCTATAATGGTCAAAGCCAATGCACTTAAGGCGGGACTTATGCCAAGTCTTACTTTGGAAGCAATGACTGTGGTTAATGTTTGATCAGATAAAATACTAAATACAGTCGTATTATAATTTTCAAAAGAAAATAAAAAGGCAATAACGGCTGCTGATGCAATCGCTGGCATTAAATAAGGTACTAAAATTTTAAAAAATACTTGTGTTTGAGTTGCGCCTAAATCCAATGCAGCTTCCTCTTGTGTTTGGTCAAATCTTTGAAGTCTTGCGACAAAAATTAAAAAGCAGTAAGTTGATATAAAGCAGGTTTGTGCTAGAATTGTGAGAAATATTCCATTTCTACCAACATCAGAAATGAAGCCATCTCCTCCAAGTCCCGCGATACGATCCCATAATACTACGGTGGATATTCCAATAATGACACCAGGAAATAAAACAGGCATAATAGAGATTGAATAATAAATATCTCTTAACTGAGATCGAACTTGTGTTAAGACAATTGCGGCTGCCATGCCAATTGGTACAGAAAGTGATACAACTCCTGCTCCTATAATTAAACTGCTAATGATTCCATCGTGTAATCGCCAATCTGAAAGAAGGCCTGCTAAATGTTGCCCGTCGTATGCAATTTTTCCTTCATTAAACCATCTAAAACTAAAACACTCCCAAGGAGAAATAGATGGAAACTCAGCAGAGTTAAATGCTGTAATACTCATGATGATCAATGGACCAAATAGATAGGCAAAAAATATAAAGATATACATGCCCATCATGAAATTAATAAAGTATGTTGGTTTCATTTTATAATTTCACCAATCTTAACTTTAAAAATCCGCATCATTGCTAAAACAAAAATAACAGAAATAATTAATAAAATAATTGAGTATGCTGATCCACGTGACCAGTTATCATTCATGTTGAACCACTGATAAATAAGCTGTGGAAACCAGAGCGTATTTGGGCTGCTTAAGACCACTGGTGTTGCAAGAGCTCCCACAGTCAACATAAATACCATTGTGCATCCAGACACAATTCCTGGCTTTGCATGAGGAATTACTATCCTCCAATGCGTTCTCAAAGAGGAGGAGCCTAGATCTTTTGCGGCTTCAATCTGATTAATGTCTAAGCTCTCAATGGAGTTATATAGAGGAAACATCATTAATAAAATGTATGCGTATACCAGACCCGTATATAGTCCAATATCATATGTAATAAACAAAATACTTTGATCAATTACTCCTATTCCAGTTAAAAAATTATTTATAACTCCTTCATTTGCAAAAAGTATTCTTAATGCAAAGGACCTTAAGAGTTCGTTGATCCAAAATGGTATTATTAAAGAAACAATCAATAATCTCGCAGTGCTTGGGTTGGCAATTTTAGCAATATAAAAAGCAATTGGATAACAAAATAGCAAATTCGCAATAGTGACCATTATCGATACAAGAATAGTTCTTCCAAAAACTCCGAGATCAACAAAATTAAATGCATCAAGTGATGTTTTTGAGCCAAAAACAAAATGCTGATAATGTTCCATTGTATAATAATCTTGAGGTCCTCCGCGCGCTAACGGCGGGACATTTGATCTAAAAGATAAGTCCAGCATGTATAGTTGAGGTATTATGACAAGGAAAACAAACCAAAAGACTATTGCCACCAAGAAATAAATAGCAACTGCCTTACCGTTCTTTTTAAAAAATGGCTGCGTGAATAAATAATTTCCCATATTTAATCTATGGCTAATTGTGCTTTAGGTAAAATTGAAGACTTTGTGGACTCAAAGCCAAGTTGTAATTTGGTACCTGCAGAGATTGACGAAGTATCAATTGCATTTGGAATAGAAAACTTGATCTTTGTTCCAGACATTAACGTTGCGTAGAAATTTTTTATATTTCCCTCAAACTCAAAACTTTCAATATTTACTTCAATTAAATTATCAAAACTGTCACCATCTCTTGGTATGAATAATGACTCAGGTCTTACAAAAGCAATTGCTTCATCCCCAATGTTTAATTTCTTATTTTCGTTCATTGTCGATACGAAATCACCATCAGGAGTTTCTATTTTAATCTTATTTTGATTGGTCTCTTTTACTTTTCCAAATAGAGGATTGTTTTCTCCAACAAAAGTTGCAACAAAAGGGGTTAATGGGTTGTTATAAACTTCATCACAAGGTCCTATCTGCTCAATTTCCCCTTCGTTCATTACAGCAATCCTATCAGACATTGTTAATGCCTCACCTTGGTCATGAGTAATATAGATAAATGTTATATTAACTCTTTTTTGAATTTCTCTTAACTCGGTTCTCATTCTTTGTCTTAGTTTTAGATCTAATGCAGACAAAGGTTCGTCTAGTAATAAAACTTTTGGTTCAACAGCCAATGCTCTTGCGATTGCTACTCTTTGTTTTTGTCCTCCTGATAATTGATGTACTTTTTTTTCGCCCTGTCCTTCCAATGCAATAAGCTCTAAAAGCTCATCTGCTCTTTTTTGTCTATCACCCTTTGAGACTCCTCTGACCTCAAGAGAGAAAGCAATATTTTCAGAAACTGACATTAGAGGAAATAAGGCTAGATTCTGGAATATGAGAGAAGTAGGTCTTTTGTTTGGTCCTATGCCAGACATATCTTTGTTATCAATTAACACAGATCCTTCAGAGGGATCTTGAAATCCTGAAATAGCTCTCAGCAATGTTGTCTTTCCGCAGCCAGATGGTCCCAAGAAAGAAAAGAATTCACCGCCGTTAATTTTTACGTTTACGCTTTTAGCTGCATAAAAACTCCCAAAAGTAACTGAAACGTTATTTAACTCTACGTCTGCACTCATAAGAAAATTATAGTTATTAAATTAATAAACACGATA
>QCRN01000016.1 GCA_003211835.1 Pelagibacteraceae bacterium AG-461-B04
GTTTTCAGACTTTTACCAACATTCAGTAATGACGTTGGATCTTTCTGGCAAAATTGAAAAAATAGTTGAAATCCCTAATCAACCTTCTGGGTTAGGATGGTTGCCTAATGGGGACTTGCTCATTGTTTCAATGTTAGATCGAAAAATAATGAGATACAGCAACAATGAACTCTCACTTCACTCAGACTTATCTAAGCTAACGCCATTTAGATGCAATGACATGGTAGTGGATAAAGATGGTGATGCTTATGTTGGAAACTTTGGCTCTTTGCATCATGCAAGAGATGTAAAACCAACGTGTCTTATTCATGTTGATCCAGAAGGCAATGCAAAAGTTGCTGCAAAAAAATTAGATTTTCCAAATGGAACTGTAATTACTCCTGATGGGAAGAAAATGATTATTGGAGAGACCTATGCAGGAAGACTCACATCATTTGATATTGGCCTAGATAAACGGCTGAGTAATAGAAAAGTCTGGGCTAAAATGATGCCTACCTGGTACTACATTGGAGTAAGATTTGCTTTAGCAACTATTTATAAGCTATTAAATTTGCAGGTTAAAGAGGGTTCCATTACACCTTTTCCAGTACCTGATGGTATATGTCTTGATGAAGGCAATGGAGTGTGGGTTGCATCCCCTACCACATCTGAAGTTATAAGGTTTGAGGAAGGTGGCGTTATTACAGATAGATTAGCTACCCCTGACAGAGCTTATGCATGCATGCTTGGAGGAGATGATGGAAAAACATTATTTGTCATTACTGGCAAATCATCAATCCCTGAAGAAGCTCAAAGTGAAAAGAATGGTAAAATTTATACGACTCTCGTAAAGTTTGCTCGCGCTGGTTGTCCATAGTGTCTAAGTATGTGTTATACGGCAGATCAGAAACAGGCTCTGATATTGTTGAGTATTTGTTCCACGAATTTAATATTGATTATAATTTTATTCATGTGGATGAAATGAATGTAAAAAAAAATCAAGAAATTCTTAAGCATAACCCGTTAGGTCGGGTTCCAATGATTAAATTATCTAATGGTCAATATATGATCGAAAGTATGAATATAGTTTACCATTTAGTAAATAAAGGTGGGCGACTTGTCCCAAAATCAAACTCAATTGAACATGATAAATTTAATCAATTCATGTCTTTTTTATCGTCATCTGTCTACCCAATAATTCTGTTAATATACCACCCAGATCACTATACATCTAAAAATAGTGAGTCTGACTTAGTACGTAAAGCCGAAGAAATTATAAATACCTATCTGAAATTTATTGATACAAGTATGAATAAATATCTGTGTGGAAATTATATCACTGCTGCAGATTACTATTTATATATGCTTCTTGCTTGGCTTGAAGAAGATGGATATTTGAATGGCTATGAAAAAATAAATAGTTTTTTCAACAAAATGTCTAAGAATCAGACAATACTAGCCGTGAAGAGGTTACAAAATGAGAGAGAGAAAAAGTAGACGGTTTTTTATTGTTTATGGGCATTACGACGATAACTCGTTCAATGCTGCCATTAAAAATACATTTATTGAAAGCGCTGAAAAGGCAGGACACAGCGTTGATATAGTCGACCTTTATAAAGACAAATTTGACCCTGTTTATGCAGGCGGTAATCCAGGGCCAGATGTTCTTGACCACAGAAGTCGCATTGATGCAAGTGATACCATCGTTCTTATTGCACCAATTTGGAATTTTAGAATGCCAGCAATTCTGGAAGGCTGGATTGATAAAGTATTAGCTCCACCATGGGCATTTACCTTTAAACAACTGGTTGGTAATTACGGATATCCTCAAGGCAATCTTGGTGACAAGAAAGCAATTATCTTTTGTACATATGGGTCACCTAGATTGGCAATAACGACTTTCTTTTTAAATCTGCCGATAAGGCGTCTAAAAAGAGGTGTTTTTCATATCTGCGGTATTAAAAATATTCTCTATAAACGATATTTTGCTGTACCTTTTGTATCGGAAAAGATAAGAAAAAAATTTCTCAAAGACGTTCAAGATACGGCAACATTATTTCAATAGACTTGCTTTTTAATAACAATGAAACTATTTAATTAATATGAATTTTATAAAAAAAATATGGTCCTCTATAATGGATCCAAATGTTAATCCACTCAGCAATATTACTAATCTAAAAGTTAGACATATGGTTATGCAAATACTCGCTTTTATGTGGAGTGGTGTGTTTTCTCTATACATAGTTGACAGTATTTTTGTCTTCGGAATAACCTCCATTGCTCATGTACTTTTTATTGCTGCAATCTTCATTACTGCCTTTGTTTTTAATACAGCAAAAAACAGACCTCAAATTTACGATTTAAAGTCTTTTAGAGGAAAAGATGGCGAGCATGATTAGATATGATGCGCATTGCAAGCTTACTGCCTAGTGCTAGTGAAATAGTTTGTGATATTGGCCTAAAGGATAATCTTGTTGCCATTAGTCATGAATGCAACTACCCCAAAAGTTTAAAAGAACTTAGTGTAATTACCCATTCTTCAATTGTTTCAAATCAGGATCAACGCGAAATTGATACACAGGTTAGAAAAAAGGTTCAAAGTAAACTACCTTTATATGAAATAAATACTCAGCTACTCAATAAATTAAAGCCTGATGTAATTATTACCCAAGGTCTCTGCGATGTATGCGCGATTTCAAGTAGTGAGATAGAGGTAGTTCTTAAAGGTACTCTGTGCACTTTACCGTCATCAACTCAAATCATTTCATTAAATGGAAAATCATTTAAAGAAATATGCTCAGAAATTCTCAAGCTAGGAGAACAGTTAGATGCAGTAAAGGAAGCGAAACAACATGTTGATAAGGCTATAGCGAGAAGGGACGAACTGGATAGCTTACAAAAATACTCTCGTAAAATTCTATCACTTGAATGGATTGATCCTTATTTTTCCGCAGGACACTGGGTGCCTGAACAAATTGAAATTGCTGGTTTTCGTTCTGCTATTGGACAAAGAGGAGAACACTCAAGAGTGATCAGTATTGAAGAGATTATTGAGTCTGACCCAGATGATATTGCTGTAATCTGTTGTGGGTATAAGTTGCATGAAAATAAAGCTTTTGCTGAAAGATTAAAAAATAATAAGGAAATTAATTTTTTAAAACCATTTAAAGAAAATAAAATTTATTCATTTGATTCTGATGCCTATTTCAGTCGTCCTACAACAAGACTTATTGAGGGCGCTCAGCAACTTAGGAATGCGGTATTAAGTTAAAAAAATAAATTAAATAGTTATTTTAGACATATATCTTATCGGATAATCCAATAATTAGTATAATCGAGGCCACTAGAGTAAACGCATCGATCATAAGATCAGTAACTGAATTTTTTGCGCCTGTTTCTGTATCAATTCCTTTAACGAAAAAAGTCGTATCATATATAGATAAAATTAAACCTAATAAAAATATAAGATTATAATAAGCCCAAGCACCCTCAGGACCGTTCGGTCTAAATATCAAATAAATACCTATAAGAAAAAATGGTGTTATAAATGCGCCTAATACTCGAATAATATAAATGCTGCTTTTATCCATGTTAAATTCTTTCGCCATACCTTCTGGTGCAAAAAGAGCTCTGTAAGAAAAAACTCCGAATAATGCTGTCATTAATAAATGCAGAATAAGAAGATAAATACTATTGAAATTTTCAATCACAAAAAAATTATAATATTGGATGCAAATAAAAGCAAATAAGCAATTTGTAAGTGGCGGGAGTGACGGGACTCGAACCCGCGACCTCCTGCGTGACAGGCAGGCGCTCTAACCAACTGAGCTACACCCCCACAAAAAAGTGGTGGGCGATGACAGGTTCGAACTGCCGACATTCACGGTGTAAACGTGACGCTCTTCCAGCTGAGCTAATCGCCCGGAAAGTCTTTTATATATCTATTTTATAGAAGGTAAAATGTAATTTGTTAAAAAAAATCCGACCATACAAAAAAATGTACGATCGGATTTTAAAATAATTTCGCGATTGGGTGGAACTTACATTCCTCCGCCCGCGTTATTAACAGCCTCTTTCAAACCTTTACCAGCTGTAAATTTAGGTCTGGTTGATTGAGGTATTTGAATGACCTCATTGGTACGTGGATTTCGCCCCTGAGAAGCCTTTCTAATGGAAGTTTTGAATGTGCCAAAGCCTACCAATCTTACTTCGCCTCTTGCTTTTAGAACGTCAGTAATTTGGTCAAAAACGGCATTAACTGCCTTTTCTGAATCTGATTTCTGCATACCAGTAACTTCAGCTACTTTTCCTATTAAGTCTTGTTTATTCATAATCCCCACCTTTTCTAGGAGTTATTGATTCGTAATATAACTATGAGATCTGAAGTACTATATATAGTCAAGAAAAAGCCCTGAAAAACGGCTAAAAATCAAATATTGATGTTTAAGAACTTAGAATAGATAAATTAATCAATGAGTTATTGGGTTATCTGCATCTTGTTCGCTGTCTTCGTCTTTTATCTCACTGGAAGACTTAGTCGATTCATCCTCATTCCACTCAATTGGAAGCAGTGGCTTTGTTAAGGCAATTTTTAAAACCTCATCTACATTGTCGACAAAGATCAACTCAAGACCACTTTTTACATTATCAGGAATATCGGCCATGTCCTTTTCATTTTCTTTAGGTATGATTACTGTTTTTGTTCCAGCCCTTAGTGCTGCCAATAACTTTTCTTTAAGGCCACCAATGCCAAGAGCTTTTCCACGCAATGTTACCTCACCAGTCATTGCAATATCTTTTCTAACTGGAATTCCAGTTAGTACTGATACAATTGATGTTACCATACCAAGTCCAGCTGATGGACCATCTTTAGGTATGGCGCCTTCTGGCACATGTATATGAATATCTCTTAGAGGAAAAATAGTTGGCTTGATTCCAAACTCTATACATCTTGAGCGAACATAGGACTTAGCCGCTTGTATTGACTCTTTCATCACATCGCCTAACTTTCCAGTTATAGTCATTCTACCCTTACCAGGCATAATAACAGACTCAATTGGCAATATATCACCGCCTACCTCAGTCCAGGCAAGTCCCGTTACAATTCCAACTTGATCATCATTGTCAATTTCACCATACTTAAACTTTCGAACGCCAGCAAAGTCATTTAAATTATTTTCATCTATTTTTATTGATGCTACTTCACCAGCTACAATTTTCTTTACAGTTTTACGTGCGAGATTTGAAAGTTCTCTCTCGAGGCTTCTAACTCCAGCTTCACGTGTATAATATCGAATTAAACCTAAAATCGCTGAGTCATCTAAAATAAGCTCCTCTTTTTTTAAGCCGTGTTTTTCAAGCATCTGAGGCGCAAGGTGTTGCTTCACAATTTCTAATTTTTCATCTTCTGTGTAACCTGCAATTCTGATAATTTCCATTCTATCTAATAATGCTGGTGGCATTCTTAATGTGTTTGCGGTTGTAATAAACATGGTATCTGACAGGTCATAATCAACTTCAAGATAATGATCATTGAAGGAATTATTTTGTTCTGGATCCAATACTTCAAGCAAAGCAGACGAAGGATCGCCCCTGTAGTCAGCCCCAAGCTTATCTATCTCATCTAATAAAAATAAAGGATTAGATGAACCTGCTTTTTTCATCATTTGCAAAACTTTACCAGGCAAAGAACCAATGTAAGTTCTTCTATGGCCTCTAATCTCTGCCTCATCACGTACACCGCCAAGTGACATGCGCACAAACTTTCTTCCAGTGGATCGTGCAATTGATTTACCTAAAGATGTTTTTCCAACACCTGGGGCACCTACTAAACACAAAATTGGCCCCTTCATTTTTTTTATCCTTTGCTGAACCGCTAAATATTCAAGTATTCTCTCTTTAACTTTTTCTAATCCATAGTGATCTTCATTAAGAACTTTTTCAGCAAAATTTATATCTTTTTTAACTTTTGTCTTCTTGTTCCAAGGTATGGACAAAATCCAATCAAGGTAGTTGCGAATAACACTTGATTCAGCCGACATCGGGCTCATTGACTTCAATTTCTTCATTTCAGCGTAGCACTTTTCACGAGCTTCCTTTGATAATTTTGTTGTCTCAATTTTTTCTTCGTATTCTTGGACGTCGTCCTTACCATCTTCACCTTCGCCAAGCTCTTTCTGAATAGCTTTCATTTGTTCGTTCAAATAATATTCACGTTGAGTTTTCTCCATTTGATTTTTCACCCGACCTCTGATCTTCTTTTCAACTTGCATCACATCAAGTTCAGCTTGAATAAAATTCATGATCTTGTCAAAACGATCCGATAGGTCTATCGCTTCTAATATTTCTTGTTTATCAGAAAGCTTTATAGATAAGTGAGAAGCAATAGTATCGCTTAACTTGGATAAATCATCTATTTCATTTATTGTTCCAATTACTTCTGGAGGTATTTTTTTATTCAAACTTACATATTTATCAAATGAGTCAGTAATAGATTTAGATTGTGCTCTAATTTTTTTATCTGTCGTATCTATATTTTCTTCAATTAAGTCAATGTTTGACTCAAGGTAAACTTCTTTATCAGCAAACATGTTTATAGAAGCACGTTGCAATCCCTCAACTAAAACCTTAACTGTGCCATCTGGAAGCTTCAATAACTGCAATACATTTGCAACAGTTCCAAAATCAAATAAATCATCTTTTTTAGGATCATCTACAGATGCTTTTTTCTGAGTAATTAGCATTATACGCTTATCGCCAGCCATTACCTTTTC
>QCRN01000017.1 GCA_003211835.1 Pelagibacteraceae bacterium AG-461-B04
TGAAGCAAGAAAGCCGAAAGATCATGCAATTATATCTGAAATATCTGGAACCATCTCTTTTGGAAAAGATATAAGAGGAAAGCAGAAAGTAATCATTACCCCAGAGGATAGTGAAAAAGATCCAGTAGAAGTACTAATTCCAAAAGGTAAACACATAGCTTATCAAGAAGGGGAAAGTATTGAAAAAGGTGATTACTTACTTGATGGAAATCCTGATCCACATGACATCTTAGAGATTTTAGGCATTGAAGCTCTAGCAGATTATTTAATTAATGAAGTTCAAGAAGTCTATAGACTTCAGGGTGTTTTAATAAATGATAAGCATATTGAGGTTTTGTGTAGACAAATGCTTCAAAAAGTTAGTATTACTGAAAAAGGCGATAGCTCATTCATTAATGGCGAAGAAATAGATAGATACGAATTCTTAGTTATAAATGAGCAGCTTGCCGCTGAAGGCAAGAAACAAGCCACTGGCAAGCCAGTTTTATTAGGTATAACAAAAGCTTCTCTGCAAACTAGGTCATTTATTTCAGCTGCCTCATTCCAGGAGACGACGAGAATACTTACAGATGCATCGATTAAAGGAAAAGTGGATCGACTAGAGGGACTTAAAGAGAATGTTATTGTGGGTAGATTAATACCTGCTGGTACTGGAAGAGTCTTTAATCAGATTGAAAATCAGGCAAAAAATCTTGATAAAGAGGCCAAAATTGAAATCGAAGCAATGCAAGCCGCTAAAGATCAAGAAACTGCAGAAATTCAGGAAAATTCCTAATAATATATGTTGACCAAAGCAGACTATTAAGTATTATTCGGCATTCTTAAATAGTAGGTGGTAGAGAAATCTAAACGCTACTTTTTTTAGACTTTTTTTTAATAGTTAACTTTTTTATTAGTTTCTAACTGGAGATACTGTATGCCGACTATAAGTCAGTTAATAAGAAAACCGAGAACTAAGGTTCGGAAAAGAAATAAGGTTCCAGCTCTTAAAGCTAACCCTCAAAAGAGGGGCGTATGTACAAGAGTTTATACTACAACACCTAAGAAACCTAATTCAGCGCTGAGAAAAGTTGCGAGAGTAAGATTAACAAATGGTTTTGAAGTTACTAGTTACATCGGAGGTGAAGGCCACAACCTTCAAGAACACTCAGTAATTTTAATACGCGGAGGAAGAGTCAAGGATCTCCCAGGTGTGAGATACCATACAGTTAGAGGAGTTTTAGATACCCAAGGTGTCAGTGAGAGAAAACAACGTCGCTCATTATATGGAGCCAAGAAACCAAAATAATTATGTCTAGAAGAAGAAAAGCACAAGTTAGAAACATTTTACCTGATCCCGTTCATAATAGTACTGTACTTACAAAATTTACAAATGCGATAATGCTTGATGGTAAAAAGACAGTTGCAGAGGCCATTATTACGAAGTCATTTTCAGATATTCAGAATAAAACAGGTGAATCTCCGATGAGTATATTCAATAAGGCTATTGAAAATGTACGACCACTAGTAGAAGTTCGATCTAGAAGAGTTGGTGGTGCTACATATCAAGTCCCTGTTGAGGTAAAGGGAAACAGATCTCAAGCATTAGCCATAAGATGGTTGGTCAATGCTATTCGGAATAGAAAAGAAAAAAGTTTAATGGAAAAACTAAGCTCAGAATTAATGGATGCTGCAGGTAATAAAGGTTCTGCTATTAAGAAAAGAGAAGACACTCATAAAATGGCTGAAGCAAATAAAGCATTTGCTCATTTTAGGTGGTAACAATGACAAGAGAATATTCATTAAATAATTATAGAAATATTGGCATCATGGCGCATATAGATGCTGGAAAGACAACTACTACTGAGCGAATACTTTATTACACAGGAAAAAGCCATAAGATTGGTGAAGTGCATGATGGTGCGGCCACAATGGATTGGATGGAGCAAGAACAAGAACGTGGAATAACTATTACATCTGCAGCAACTACTTGTTTCTGGAATGACCATAGGATTAATATTATTGATACTCCTGGACACGTTGATTTTACTATCGAAGTTGAGCGTTCTTTAAGAGTGCTCGATGGGGCAGTTGCAGTATTTGACGGTGTAGCTGGTGTTGAGCCACAAACCGAAACTGTTTGGAGACAAGCAAATAGATACAATGTACCAAGGATGTGTTTCGTTAATAAAATGGACCGTACAGGTGCAGACTTTTATAAATGCTTAGATATGATCAAAGATCGTCTTCAGGCAAATGCATTAGTTTTACAGATACCTTACGGAAGTGAATCAAATTTAAAAGGTGTGATTGATCTAGTTAAGAATAAAGCAATCGTTTGGGCAAATGAAGACCTTGGAGCTAAGTATGAATACACAGATATCCCAGAAGAATTAAAGGGTACTGCTGAAAAATATAGATCAGAAATGGTTGAAATGGCTGTCGAACAAGATGAAGAAGTCCTTGAAAAATATTTAGATGGTGAAGAACCAGACGAAGAAACTCTGATCAAGTGTATCAGAAAAGGAACAATTAATTTTGAGTTTGTTCCAATTTTAACTGGTAGCGCATTTAAAAATAAAGGTGTCCAACCTCTGTTAGATGCAATTGTTAATTTTATGCCTGACCCTAGTGAGGTTCAGCAGGCAACTGGTAACATTCCAGGAAAAGAAGAAGAGGAGGTAAGAAAAGCTTCTGATGATGAGCCTTTCTCTGCATTGGCATTCAAGGTAGCCAACGACCCTTTCGTAGGTTCTCTAACGTTCACTCGAATATATTCTGGTAAATTAGAGGCTGGTTCAACAATTTTGAATTCTGTTAAAGGCGATAAAGAAAGAATTGGTCGTATGCTTTTAATGCACGCTAACAATAGAGAAGACATAAAAATTGCCTACGCTGGCGACATAGTTGCAATTGCTGGCTTAAAAGACACTATAACTGGTGAGACTTTATCAGATGCTCAAAAACCAATTATTTTAGAATCTATGGATTTTCCAGATCCAGTTATTGAAATTGCTGTTGAGCCAAAGACAAAAGCTGATCAGGAAAAAATGGGTGAAGCACTAGCAAGATTAGCAAAAGAAGATCCATCA
Source organism: Pelagibacteraceae bacterium AG-461-B04 (assembly GCA_003211835.1). GTDB lineage: Bacteria > Pseudomonadota > Alphaproteobacteria > Pelagibacterales > AG-422-B15 > CACNXQ01. Next base: position 3,072 of record QCRN01000017.1, read on the forward strand.
TTTAGGGTTACTTCAGATGAAGAATCTGGACAAACAGTAATAAAAGGAATGGGTGAACTTCACTTGGATATTATTGTTGATAGGATGAAGAGAGAGTTCAGCGTAGAGGCTAATGTAGGAGCCCCACAAGTTGCTTACAGAGAAACCATTTCTAAAAACATGGAAGTAACATATACACACAAAAAACAAAGTGGTGGCGCAGGTCAATTTGCTGAGGTTAAGATAATCGTCGAAGGTTGCGAGCCGGGAACTGGTAGAATATTTGAAGATAAAATTAAAGGTGGAAATATTCCTAAGGAATATATACCGGGTGTAGAGAAAGGCATAGAAGGAGTGGCCGATACAGGTGTTATAGCTGGTTTCCCAATAATTGACTATAAGGTGACTCTTATAGATGGAAAATATCATGATGTAGACTCAAGTAGCCTTGCCTTTGAAATAGCTGGGCGAATGGCGTTTAAGGATGCCTGTCAAAAAGCCAATCCAAAGTTATTAGAACCAATAATGAGAGTTGAAGTTGTTACACCTGAAGAGTTTATGGGAGATGTAATAGGGGATTTAAGTAGTCGAAGAGGTCAAGTAAGTGGAAGTGAAGCTAGAGGCAATACAACGGCTATTAGCTCAATGGTGCCACTGGCTAATATGTTTGGCTATGTAAACACTCTACGATCTATGACACAGGGAAGAGCTCAATATTCAATGTTTTTTGATCATTATGAGCAGGTTCCACAAAACGTACAGGATGAGGTAAAAGCAAAGTTCGCTTAATTACAATAATGGAAAATCAAAATATTAAAATCAGACTTAAAGCATTTGACCACGGGGTATTGGATAAATCATCTGTTGAAATAGTAGATACAGCAAAACGAACTGGTGCAATGGTCAAGGGGCCAATTCCACTTCCTACTAATAATGAAAAATTTACTGTTTTAAGATCTCCTCACGTAAATAAAAAAAGTAGAGAACAATTTGAGATAAGAACGCATAAACGCTTAATAGAGATCGTTGATCCAACCCCTCAAACAGTTGATGCACTTATGAAATTAGATCTAGCATCGGGAGTTGATGTAGAAATCAAGTTATAGATATGAGAACAGGGATCATCGCAAAAAAAATAGGTATGAGTAACTTGTATACGCAAAGTGGGACGAATATTCCAGTGACTGTCTTGCATATTGATCAATGTCAGATAGTTGAAAGATTTGACTCTAAAGACGCAAATGCTGACAAAGTTTTAGTTGGAGCATGTAAATTAAAAAAGGCTAATAAGGCTCAAAAAGGATTTTTTGAAAAGAAAAAGAGTGATGCTTTTAGGTATCTCAGAGAATTCTCAGTAGATAAAGACACTGAATTAAAGTCGGGAGACCAATTAAATGCAAGTCATTTTCAGGAAGGCCAATTTATCGATGTGTCTGGTTTTACAAAGGGTAAAGGATTTGCTGGAGTGATGAAAAGACATAACTTTGCAGGCTTGAGGGCTTCTCATGGAGTTTCTGTATCTCATAGAAGCGCTGGTTCAACAGGACAGTGTCAGGATCCCGGTAAGGTCTTTAAAGGAAAAAAAATGGCTGGACAGTATGGCGATGTTCATAAAACACTTCAAAATTTACAAGTAGTAAAAGTTGATGAAGCAAAAAATATTATCTGCGTAAAGGGAGCTACTCCTGGCGCGAGAGGAACATGGCTAGTGGTCGAAGACTCTATTAAGAGAAGTGATATTAAAAAAGTTGAAGGTACTTCTGTACAAGCAGAAAAATCAACTAAAAAGGATAAATAGGAATGCAAGTAGAGATAAATAAAATGAATGGCAAGAGTACAGAATCTATGGAACTTAATGAAGCCATCTTTAATTTAAAACCAGATTTTTCAGTTATAAGCTCTCTTGTAAGATGGAATGAGTCTAATAAAAAACCTCTTCGCGCTAGGACCAAAAATCGTTCTGAAGTTGCAGGTACAACACAGAAATTGGGGAGGCAAAAAGGTGGTGGTGGAGCAAGACATGGTTCTAAGAAGGCAAATATTTTTAGAAGTGGTGGTATGGCACATAATCTAAGGGGTGTAAGATCATTAAAGAAACTTCCAAAACGCCTAAGAAACTTGGCTGTTAAGCATATATTATCAGAAAAAGTAAAATGTAATGATCTAATTTTAATCGATGAACTCAAGATCGCTGAGCCAAAAACTAAGATCTTAAAGAGCTATTTGGATAAACAAAAAATTGACTCTGCATTGTTTTTAGA
>QCRN01000018.1 GCA_003211835.1 Pelagibacteraceae bacterium AG-461-B04
CTTCTCAACTGATGGTACAAGAAATTCATTAAACGAAATAAAAAAATTAGGAAAGATTGATAAACTAATCTTTCAAGAAAAAAACATGGGTAAAGGAGCGGCATTAAGAAGAGGCTTCACTGAAGCAACTGGTGACATCATATTGATTCAAGACGCTGATCTTGAATACAATCCTGAAGAGTATCCTAAGCTTTTGAACCCAATTCTAGATGATCGAGCAGATGTTGTTTATGGCTCAAGATTCAAGGGAGGTTCTGCGGGAAGAGTATTATTTTTTTGGCATAGTATAGGAAACTTATTTTTAACTACGTTATCCAATATGTTCACTAACCTAAACTTAACAGATATGGAGACTTGCTATAAAGTTTTTAGAAAAAATATAATTGACCAAATAGAATTAAAAGAAGACGGATTTGGTATAGAGCCAGAAATAACTGCCAAAATAAGTAAATTAAAATGTAGGATTTATGAAGTGGGAATTTCATATAATGGTAGAACTTACGAGGATGGAAAAAAAATAAATTATAAAGACGGGTTTAGGGCTATTTACTGTATTTTAAAATATAACATCTTTAAGTAGAAATGACCAAAATTTTAGTAACTGGTGGCGCAGGTTTTATAGGAAGCCATTTTGTAAAAATGCTATGTAAAGAAGAGTCAAATTACGTTTTCTGCCTTGATAACTTGTTTACCGGATCAGATAAAAATTTAGAAAGTCTCAAAGATAAAAATAATTTCGAATTTCTAAATCAAGATGTAAGAGATGAGATATCTATTAAAGTAGATAAAATTTTTAATTTTGCATGTCCCGCATCTCCAATACACTATCAGAGAGATCCAATATTTACTATGACTACATCTGTAACTGGAACTTTAAATCTTCTTAATTTAGCTCTTCTTCATAATTCAGAATTTTTTCATGCTTCAACATCTGAGGTTTATGGTGACCCTGAAGTGCATCCACAAAAAGAAGATTACTTAGGGAATGTAAATCCGATAGGTATTAGAGCTTGCTATGATGAAGGAAAACGTGCTGCAGAAACACTTATATTTGACTTCAAAAGAAAAAAGAACCTAAATGTAAAAGTCGCAAGAATTTTTAATACGTATGGGCCTAATATGTCACGGGATGATGGTCGTGTAGTATCTAATTTTATCGTTAATGCCATTTTAAATAAGGATTTAGAAATTTATGGTGATGGGAATAAAACTCGCTCATTCTGTTATATTGACGATTTAATAAATGGGATTAATACGATTTGTAACCCAGATGTTAAGAGTGAAAAACCTTTTAATATCGGAAATGATAAAGAATTTACTATACTAAATCTTGCTAAATTAGTGTTAGAGCTAACAAATTCAAACTCTAATATAATTTTTAAAAGTCCTCTCTCAGATGATCCAATTAAAAGAAAACCCGATTTATCTCTCATAAGTGAATATAATTGGCAACCACAAATAGAGCTAAAAGAAGGATTAAAAAAAACAATCAAATATTTTCAAACTATATTACTGTGATTTAAGAGGAAATCTTTATATGAGTTTGCAATTTCTTTTTTTAAATCCTGCTTTGGAGTGAAATCTAAATTTTTAAGTTTTTTTATACTTAGTAACTTTCGTGGTGTCCCATCAGGATATTTAGAATTATATTTAAATTTAGCCTTATAAGAAACTACCTCAGAAATAATTTGCGATAGTTTTTTGATGCTTAATTCTTTTCCTGAACCAACATTGATTATTGGTAGAAAATTATTTTTTTTATCATTTATTATTGTATTAATTTTATTTTCGCTCAATGAAACAATATGAAGACAGGCTTTAGCAAATTCACCTGAGTATAAAAACTCCCTTTTAACTCTACCTGTGCCCCATATTTCGACCATTTTATCACCGTTTTTTTTTGCAAGATGGATTCTTCTTAGTAACGCTGCCAATACGTGACTATCAACTGGATGATAATTATCCTTAGGACCAAAAAGATTACATGGCATTACAACTATATATTTTGTATTTTTTTCTTGCATATTGTAGCTCCGACACATTTCTATCCCATTAATTTTTGACGTAGCCATTGCTTGATTGGTTGGCTCTAACTTGCCTGTCATAAAATATTCTTCTTTTATAGGCTGTTTACAATATTTTGGGTAAATACAACTTGATCCAATAAATAAGAATCTCTTCACATTTGTTTTATGTGCAGCGTCAATTAAGTTTGTTTGAATAAGTGTATTATCTAGAATAAAATCTTTTGGATATTTACTATTTGACAAAATACCGCCAACTTTTCCGGCAGCTTGCAACACAATATCAATTTTATTATTATTAAAAAATTTAATCACTCTTTTTTGATCTGTAAGATCCAATATGCTTCTGTCTGCAACAATAATGTTTTTAAAACCCTTTTTTAAAAGTAAATTATTGAGCGCAGTACCTACCATTCCTTTATGACCTGCAATAAATATTCTTGAAGACTTAGTAAGTTTCATTTTAAAATCTTAGAAATTGTCTTTTATAAATTTATCTCTTTCAGCCGCTTTAAGATCACTATTCATCATTTCCTCAACTAGATCATTAATATTATATTTCGGACTCCATTTTAACTTTTTTTTTGCCAATGATGGATCACCTAAAAGAGTTTCAACTTCCGATGGTCTAAAATATTTTTTATCAACTCGAATAATAATATCGCCCGACTTTAAATGAGGATATTTATTATTTTTTATATTATTTACTATGCCAACTTCTTTTAAACCTGAACCATTAAATGTAATTTGAATACCTAAATGTTTACAGCACTTTACTATAAAGTCTCTAATAGAATATTGTCTTCCAGTTGCAATTACATAGTCTTTTGCTTTTTTTTGTTGCAGCATAAGCCACTGCATACGAACGTAATCTTTTGCATGTCCCCAGTCTCGTTTGGCACTTAAGTTTCCCATATAAAGACAATTTATATTGCCAACAATTATATCCGATAAGCCTCTTGTAATTTTTCTTGTTACAAATGTCTCTCCTCTCCTTGGAGACTCATGATTAAATAAGATGCCATTGCAAGCAAAAAGATTGTAAGCTTCACGATAATTAACTGTTATCCAATAAGAAAATAACTTTGATACTCCATAAGGGCTTCTTGGATAAAAAGGGGTATTTTCAGATTGTTTCTTTTCTTTTACAAGTCCATAAAGTTCTGATGTTGATGCTTGATAAAACTTTGTTTTATTTGCGAGGTTAAGGTTTTTGATTGCTTCTAATATTCTAAGGGTGCCTAATGCATTGATATCAGCAGTGTATTCAGGCTTCTGAAAACTTACATCAACATGGCTTTGAGCCGCTAAATTGTATACTTCATCTGGCTTTGTATCAGATATTAATTTAAATATATTTCCATAATCACTTAAATCTCCATAATGAATAAAAAAATTTCTTATTTTTGATTGAGGATTTTGATAGATATGATCAATTCTTGATGTATTAATTAAGGAGGATCTTCTTTTCACTCCATGCACAATATATTTTTTTTGTAAAAGTAGTTCTGCAAGATACGAGCCATCTTGCCCTGTAAGTCCCCAAATGATTGCAACTTTCTTTTTCATGAAATTACGTTATTTAAAATAATTTACTTATTATTCTTATACCTATATACATGTTTATTCTACCATTTTAATGAAATAAAAAAATGAAAAGCCTCATTAAAAAATTGCTTATAACATTCGATTATTTTTTATTTGTACCAGTAATATTAAGTGGGATTATTTTAAAATTTATTCGTAAAGCGGGCATGCAAAGGATGAAAATCTCAAGATTTTTTCTTGTTCACTTAGGTGTATTCCCTATTTTGGATCATTATTATGAACCACTTTTTAATAAAAAAAAATTATCAACACCTTTATCGACTAAAAGGAAACTTTCAGGTATTGAATGGAACTTAGATGAGCAACTAAAATTTTTAGAACATTTTAGTTTTACAAAAGAAATTTTAGATAATGATTGGAAAACTTATTCAGGAAAAAAATTTTATTTTGGGAACGGTAGTATTGAAAGTGGAGACGCGGAGTATTTATATAATCTAATCCGCTATTTAAAACCAAAAAAAATTATTGAGGTAGGGTCAGGATTTTCAACACTAATAATCAAACAAGCTACTGAAAAAAATAAATTGATGAACATTGAAGATGCTTGTGAAATTACATGCATTGAACCATACGAGCAATCATGGCTTAATAAATTAGATATAAATTTATTAAGAGAAAGAGTAGAAAATGTAGAAATGAGGTTATTTGAAAAATTAGATAAAAATGATTTATTATTTATTGACTCAAGTCATGTTATTAGACCGCAGGGCGATGTTATTTTTGAGATTTTAGAATTATTACCAAAGCTAAATTCTGGTGTCTACGTTCATTTTCATGATATATTTAGTCCGTATGACTACCCTGAAGAATGGTTATTTGAACATATGAGGTTTTGGAATGAGCAATATCTACTTGAAGCTTTTTTAACAAATAATAGTGATTGGGAAATCATTGGATCATTAAATTACTTATCAAAAAATTATTTTAATCAACTTAATAATATTTGTAGATTTTTATCAAAGGACAGAGATCCTGGATCTTTTTATATTAGAAAAAAATGATTTTAATTACTGGTTCAAGTGGTTACATTGCAAAAAACTTATCAAGTGAATTATCAAAGTTGGATATCAACCACAAATTAGTTTCAAGAACAGCGGATAACAATAATAATTTAAAACTCTCGTTCAAGAGAGATACAAATTGGCTACCATTATTGAAAGATGTGGATACATTAGTACATCTTGCGGGAATTGCGCACAAAAAATCAACCCTCAATAAACACAAAGAATTCTATGAGTCTACAATAAACCTTTTTGAACAATCTATAGTTATAGGTGTAAAAAAAATTATTTTCTTAAGTACAGTTGGTGTAATGGGTGAAGGTAGAAGTGTGGCATACAATATATATGATAAACCTAAACCAGCCAATCCGTATACAAAATATAAATTAAAAACTGAAAATATTCTCATAGATATGTGCTTAAATAATGACACAAAATATACGATCATTAGATCTCCTTTAGTTTATGGGTCTGGGTCTCCTGGAAATTTAAGGCGCATGATTTCTATATTAAAACTAAGTATTCCATTGCCTTTTTTAGGACTCTCAAAAAAAATTAGCATTGTGAGTATTTCAAATCTAGTAGATTTTTTAATTTGTTGTTTGAAAAATAAAAAATCAAATAATCAAAGGTTTTATATAAGCGATGATAAGGATATTCAAA
>QCRN01000019.1 GCA_003211835.1 Pelagibacteraceae bacterium AG-461-B04
GTTATTGAAGTTAAAGTAATTTAATGATCCACGAATACGTGAAGTCATCGCCAAGTCGTCTGGTCCTGCATCATCTTCACAGTAATTGTTTCCAAATAAAGAGTTCTTCTGAAAAGAGAAGAGTGGCATACCAGCACTATCTCCACATTGGTTTCCATAGACATCAAAACCAAATGATTGATGGTTTGTTTGCACCAAGCCTTGATTATTATCGTAATCTGGGATCATTACCGCACCGATCTCAACCAATATACTTCCACCGTCAGCACCTGTGCCTGAAATCATTGGGTCTGATGAAGTAAATGATCGATAAGCATTCACGTCTAGAGTCCAAACATCGTGCTCAGCAGTACCGTCACATTCCACGTAACCGCTTACGCTAGTTGAGGCCGTTCCAGTTGCAGACGAGATGTCACAATTTGGCATTGAAGACCACTTAGTGTTAGCAACGTTATTCGCTGCTTGAATTAAAGCTAAAGTATCTGAGTCTATTGAACCTGCAGCTACTCCAGCAGCAGCGGTTGCATAACTCTGTACAGCGGTACCCCCAGTTGAGTCAAATATATTAAAGACTTGTTGGGGGACAGAAATCTGCAATGGGAAGTCAGGTCGATAAGCAACCTCAGCGTTTGCTACCCAAGGACCTATTCCTGTAGAAACCGAAGCACCAAACGTTTGGATATCTTCAGGGTAGTAAACTTGATATTTTGAACCGATACCAAAACCAAGAGTTCCAAGAGCACCTAGAGCTGCTAACTGTGCTCCACCATGCAACGCACCACCAAGTGTAGCGTTGAAGTTTGCATAGCATGCTTCTGGATCATGAACATAACTCGCAGTACCTTCAGTACCAGCATTTGCTCCATAAAGTGCTAAAGCATCGACTCTTGGTCCCAAGACAGCTTTACAGAGGAGATCACCGTAGGCAACACCACCTAGAACTTGTTCATATTGAGTAGCGGTTGCATCAGCAAAGTCTATAGTAGAATGGACGGCACCCATACCAGCTAGTAAGGTAGTTGCATATCCATTTTCAATAGCAAGCATTCTTACTCTTGGTGCTGTGCTATGAGAGTTATTAAAATAAAGACCCCATTCAACACCAGAACCAACGTCATCTAGGTAACCACTTAAGTTAATACCATACTGACCTTCGTCTTTAGCTTGCGCATCAGGAGCTCGCCTAATAGCAACTAGTCCAGCAGTATTACCTATGCCATTGTATTGTGCATACAGTGCATCAAGAGAACCAGTGATTTGAGCATTGGTTAAAGTCACACCTGTATCTGTTGCTCCAGGCACACCGTTCATTTCAGTAGCACCAATGGAAGTTGCAAGAGTGCCAACAACGTTCTGTATAACAGTATCATAAGATGCACCACCTTGTCCTGCGGATATAGCTGCATAATTCACAACACTGTTGGAACCATCGGACAATCCTTTTATAAGATCATAAAATAATGTTTCAGTATCTGCTGTTGGAGTACCTGTACCTGACGCACCAATTCCTGCAAATAGACCTGCATCACCACAACCGCTTGCGGATGCTGCATCCTCGTCTGATAAGCAGACAGCTAAGTTATGATAGTTACCAGCATATGGAATATCAGTTCTTTGTCTGTAACTTGGAGAGTTTAAAAGACCATCAACTGAATTCACGCCTACGAAATCACTTCCAAAAAATGAACGTGCCACATCAATCTCAACTTCTTTTTGTTCAATTTGATAATACGTTTCAAGTGTGATGCCATTGTCGAGGAATGCAGTTGCTCCAACCATCAACTGTGGCAATAGAGCATCTTTGAGTTGAGCACCTGGAGATCTTAATAGAGGTAAGTTTACAGGGTTAACAACATTCACACCGATTGGTAATAACGCAGTTACACCTTGTGATTGAACATAGTTACCAATTGTTAGGTCAATGCCGTCAGCTAGAGGGGTAGAGACGTATGCATTACCTATTTTGTAATCATTTTCAAAACTATCTTTTTGATCAGCAGTAAACATTTTGTGTGAAGGAGTACTCGCTTCCAATGCAGCATTGTAATAAGCAAGACCAGATAAATTGACTGAAACACCTTCAGCATTAGTTCCTGTAAAACCAATTGAGAGAGTATTACCTGCATCAAAAATATCACCTTTACCAAAGTTTAATTTACCGTCATCTTGGTTTTCATTTACTCGAACAATCGTTTTGGAAGATACGTTTCCATATGCATCCGTTTCATATAAATTACATCCACCGCCGCCGTTATCTGGAGCGTATCCTATATGAGAAGTAAAAGCTGAACGATCTTCAGCAGTTCCAGTTTTTGAAAGCGAGTCTCCTTGAAGCAATCTACAATCATTAGCTTCAGTTCTCATCGAGAAACCCGATCCTACAGTGGTTGTTAAAGTTCCTGTAAATCCACCAAGTGATAATTGCTCAGCCTTTACAGTGATAGTAGATATTTGAAAAAGTGATACAACAAATAGACACTTTACAAATGATCCAAAAATAGTGTTTCGTGACATATGAATTCCCCTCTTATGTACTTATTACAATTTAATAATTTGCCTATTCAACTTAAAAAAACAAGTTTAGTCAAGCAATTAAAGGTGCTTTTAAAAGAGTATAATTTTTATTTATTGGACTGCAAATTGGCGCTTAACCGTTGTAATTCAATGATATTTATTATTTTAACTTCAAATTTTTAATTAGGGCAAGCATTGCCTGTTCGGACGGGTTTGACGAATAATGAACATTATATCGTAGTTTTTGAGCAAATTCTCCAACACGCTTACTGACACATATATAATGCAATCTTTTCAGGCAAGAGTTTGGAACATTCTCTAATTTGCACAGCTCAAGAAAAACCATAAGTGAAAACTTAGAAAAAAATACAGCCGCGGAAAATTTGGCATTCTTTAGATTCTTAATAACTGACTTTTTTAATTTTTTAACTTTCAATGTTTCATAGACTCTAACTAATGTAATTTTACATTTTAATTTTTTTAACGATCTAACAAGCTCATTATTATGAACATTTGAACATAAAAATTGCACTTCACTTCTTCCATTTATCACGGACTTTGATTTATTGATTAAGTCAGAGCTGTCTTTTGCGGAAATGAGTATTTTTCGACACCCCAATTGCTTGAGACGTTGAGTTGTTTTTTTTCCAATAACTATAAATTCATTTTTTTTACAACTTTCAATGGTTTTGGTTTTGATAAGGTAATCTACAGATCTTGGACTAGTAATCAGTATTAGAGAATTACGTAAAGGAACTTGACCTTTAAGAATTTCAAATTTTGATAGCTCTTGAATCTCAGAATTAATATTTAATTTTTCTAATCTTTTTTGAAACTCTAAAGAGTTTTTTCTAGGGCGTGTAATCAAAATCACTTTTTAAATTATCCAATTCATTTATCTTCTTTTGACCTAAAGTATTAATAATCTCCTCGCTGAGTTCGTCACATAACTCTAAATAATTTTCTTCAAGACCTTCCTTTGATTTTTTAAAAATTTTGTTCCCTACATGATCAAACATTTCAATTTTAAGAGATATATTATTTTTATTTATGCTTGCATAAACTGACACAGGACTATTGCAGTTTGCATTTATATTTTTTAAAACTCTTCTTTCAGCTATGCACTCTGTTTGAGTTTTAAGATCATTAATGGGCGCTAGTATTTTTTTTACCTCACTACCTTTAAGAGCCTGTACGCCAACAGCTCCCTGGCAGGCAGACGGTAAAAATAAATTATGCTCTAATTCTTCAGTGGCTAAATGATCTAAGTTTAAACGGGCTAATCCTGCAAGACTTAATATAACAGCATCATATTCATTATTTTTAAGTTTTTGAATGCGTGTATCAACATTACCTCGCAGCAACTTGATTGATAAATCTTTTCGCAAAGATAAAACTTGCGAGCGTCGGCGAATGGAGCTGGTACCAATTACGCTACCTGATGGTAAATCCATAAAACTTTTTCCTGAATTACTTATTAACGCGTCGTTTGATTTATGTCTTTGCATCCAACAAATAATATCGAGATCTGGATAAACATCTTGAGCAGGAACATCTTTCATTGAATGCACGCCAATATCAATTTGACCCGACATAATTTGATCCTCAATTTCTTTTATAAATAGACCTTTCCCACCAATTTGGTCCAATCGGCGAGTATTATGAACATCTCCAGTAGTTTTGATTGTCTTTATGTCAAATATATCTTTGTCTAAGTTTTGGTCTTGTTTAAGTAGCTCCTGAATCAAAAGATTAGTCTGAGATATAGATAAGTTACTGCTGCGAATCCCTACTACAATTTTTTGCAATTCAGACATACATTATAATATCGAACATTTTCTACGTTAGGTTTATAATTAAAGATATAACATTTAAAGTATACTTAATTTAACTGGATTTTTATAAATTATGACTATGAAAATAATCAGGGTGCTGGGCATTGAGTCCAGTTGTGATGAAACATCAGTATCAGTTGTAGAGAAGGCAGGAGATAAGATTAAAGTCCTCTCAAATATAGTTAAATCTCAGCTCGATGTTCATAAAGATTATGGTGGGGTTGTCCCAGAGCTCGCTGCAAGAGCTCACTCAGACGTTATTCATAAGTTAATTAAAATAGCTCTTGATAAAGCAAACATTACATTTCGAAGTATTCATGCGATCGCTTCAACAGCTGGACCTGGTTTACTTGGTGGCTTATTGGTGGGAGTAGTTGCTGGAAAAACTCTGGCTTCCTCACTTAATAAACCATTCATCGCGGTCAACCACTTAGAAGGCCATGCCCTATCCATTAAGCTCGAACAAAAGATTGAGTTTCCATATCTCTTATTATTAGTGTCTGGTGGTCACACTGAATTTACAGTGATCAAAAAATTTAATAGCTACAAACGCATTGGCACAACCATTGACGATGCACTGGGCGAAGCATTTGATAAAACGGCACGTCTTTTAAAAATGGAATATCCAGGTGGCCCCGAAATCGAAAAGTATGCTAAAGAAGGAGATGAAAATAAATTCAAGTTACCCTTACCTCTCATCAATGAAAAGAATTGTCACTTCTCATTTGCTGGCCTGAAATCAGCAGTTGCTAATGTGGTAGCAGAAAATAAATGTACTGAAAAATTTAAAAAGGACATGTCAGCTTCTTTCCAAAAAACTATCAATAAAATTTTATCTACCAAAGCTCAACATGCCATTAAGCATTTTCAAAGAATTAATAAATCAAAAAAAAATACAAAAATTGTTGTTGCAGGAGGTGTTGCAGCCAAC
>QCRN01000020.1 GCA_003211835.1 Pelagibacteraceae bacterium AG-461-B04
TAAGTCTTCATAGTTATGAGGTATATTGTTCATGCGAGGAGAAAATGATCTGACAAATTTATATTTTTTGTCTACGATTCCTTTAAAATTAAGTGGTAGTGAGAAATCTGGTAAAAATGAACCTTCAGTTGCGAATGCTGTAAACTTTTCAGCATATCCATCTGCTAATCCAATATGTCTAAATTTCTCCGCAACATTAAACATGGTTGGAATAATTTGCACACCATGAATTAAGTGACCTTCAGTATTTCGATCATTATCATCTTTAGGATTTTCAACTAAGTTTGAAAAGCTGTCGCCTTTAAGTTCTGGATAATTTGTTTTTATCTCGTTTCTTTCAATTCCAGAAAATTCTAGGATTGAGGGAACAATATCAATATTTGATATGACTGACTCACATTTTTTTTGTTTCTTTAGATCCGGATGATAAACAAGAGTTGGCACTCTTATTGATTCCTCCCATGGAACAACCTTTCCTCGTGAACCATGCTGACCAAGCATCTCACCATGATCTGATATCATAAATATAATCGTATTATCCAATTGATTAGAAGACTTGAGAGCATTCAAGACTGTAGTCATGTGCCTATCAACATCGCGCAAACAATTAAAATAATAATTGCAGAATTTCTTCCATAACTGAGGTTGAGAATATGGAATCTCACCGTAGATCGTGTTTTGTATATAAGTTGCATCAAAATTGCCCTCACTGACATTTCTTGGTCCAAAATTTTCTGGAAATTCAAAATCATGTTTTAAATCATATAAAGCTTCGATTGGGGCAGGCAGTTGATGATCGCCCACTAAGCCTGATCCTCTTATTTCAGAGGAAGTTTGAAAAAACATTATGTCGTGAGGATTTACAAAATTTATAAACGCAGACCAAGGTTTGTCATTATTTTTTCTTTCTAGTATAAAGCTTGTAGCAGACTTTGCAGTAAGTCCATCATACCTATATCCTCCTTGACCCATATCTCTTTCGCCAGGTTGATCTGAATTATCAAAACCATATTTGCCAAACATTTGTGACATTCCATTATATCCGAGAGCATTTTCATTTGTATTACTCTCAGTAATATTTGTTAGATGCCATTTCCCAAAATATCCAGTTTCATAATTCTGATTTCTTAACAAATGGCCAATTGTATTTACATTATCATATAAACCAGGAACCCATGGGGTGACTGTATTGTCCCATACACCTGTAAATTGAACATGTTGACCTGTGTAAACTGAACTACGAGCGGGTGAGCAGATCGGTGTAGAAGTGTAAGACCGATTAAAATAAGTTGATATACTCTCGAGATATCTTCTAGCGGGTAGATCAATACTCTTGGGTATATATGGCCACGCCCTTTCTTGGTCATTTAATATTAAAAGAATATTGTAATTTTTTGCCTTTATGTAAGCTGGTGCTTGTTGCGTCATTAAGATTGAACTTAATCCAGCTAGTGCAACTGAAGCAGCAGATTGTTTGATAAAAGATCGTCTTGAGATTTTTTTATTCATATTGAAAAAAAACAATATACAATAATTTGTCTTGATACAATTCTAGCTTTTAGATATTCAATATATATAAACATATGAAATTAGTTACTTTTTTACATAATAACAATCTTAGCATCGGTGCGGTCAAAGACGATCTGATTATTAGCTTTGCCCAATCATCGCTTCCTAAAAATATGATTGACTTTATTGAACTTGGTAACGATGGACTTGATACAGCTAATGACCTCATTGAAAAAGGTGAAGATAAAATAGAAGTAGGTAAAGTAGAATTGTGTGCGCCTATTCCTAAACCAAGTAAGATACTTGCTGTGGGATTGAATTATAAAGAACATAAAGATGAAGTCGCAGAAACTGCAGCAAAGACTATTGGCAAGGCGCAGGAAAAATATCCAAATATATTTAATAAACAAAATAGCTCAGTTGTTGGTCCGTTCGATTTAATACATAGGCCAAGAGCATCAGAATTTTTAGACTACGAAGGTGAGCTAGGTTTTGTTATTGGGAAAAAATGCCGTCATGTTCCTTACGATAGTGCTGCGAACGTTATTTATGGATACACAGTTGTGAATGACGTCACCATTAGAGATTGGCAGATGCGTGGACCGCCAATGACAATGACCATGGGCAAATCATGGGATACGCATTGCCCTTTTGGACCTTACCTAGTAACCAGTGACGAAGTTGGTGATCCTCACAATTTAAAACTCGAAACTCATGTTAATGGCGAACTAAGACAATCAGCATCAACAAGTGATTTGATTTTTGATTGTTTTACTCTTGTTGAATACTTATCAACTGCATTTACTTTAGAGCCAGGCGATCTAATTCCAACAGGTACTCCAGCTGGATCAGCTGTAATGACAAGAAATTGGCTCAAAGCAGATGATGAAGTAAAGATTGAGATTGAAAAATTGGGCTTTATTAAAAATAAAGTTATTGAAGAGCCAGAAGATACTCCCGTATATTAAATTAAGTGATTGAAACCGAATATGATGTAGTTGTTGCAGGGTATGGTCCCGTAGGTGAAACATGTGCAAATCTTCTTGGGTATTATGGGATCAAAGCACTAATCCTAGATAAAGAAAAAAATGCCTACCCTTTACCAAGAGCGATTACATGGGATGCTGAATGCCAGCGAGCAATGTCGCACTGCGAATTCTTAAGCGAAGTAAAGACCAGAAAAATAAGAGGTGTTGATAATAAAGACGCTAATAAAAAATCAATCATGAAAATTACAACGGAGGGTTTTGACACATATAACTATCAGCATAGAATTTTGTTTATCCATCAGCCACAATTTGATGAGGCGCATAGAGAAAACGCAGAAAAATATCGCACAAATAGCATCAAAACAGGCAGTGAGCTTCTAGCGGTAGATGAAATAAATGGAGTCATTAATTGTACATACAAAAATATTGATACCAATGAGCATTTCACAGTTACAAGCAAGTATCTTTTAGCTTGTGACGGTGCAAACAGCACAGTTAGAAAGCTTAATAATATCAAATTGAATAGTCTTGATGCTGATGAGTCCTGGATGGTAGTTGATGGATATACTAAAAGTAGTTTTGACTGTTTCACAGATATAGATGCTATTCAATATTGTAATCCAACTAGGCCAACGACGATTATTCAAGGTGTAGAAAATTGCTTTAGATTTGAAATTGCATTTATGCCTGGAGATACCGTTGAAGAAATACAAAAAGAAAGTGTCTTTAGAAAATATATTGATCAATGGATTGGTGATAATGAAGTAGAATTTAGCAGAACTGCAGTGTACTCCTTTCATGCAGCGGCTGCGGAGAGATGGAGTAATGGAAATATTTTTCTTCTTGGTGATGCTGCTCACCAGATGCCTCCCTTTATGGGGCAAGGCATGAACTCTGGCTGCAGAGATGCTGAGAACTTACTATGGAAAATTAATGGAGTGCTAAAAGGCCACTATAAACCGAAAATTTTAGAGACTTATGAAACAGAAAGAAAACCTCATGTTGCACGTATAACAAGAGCAGCTATCAAAATGGGTGGTGTGATAAATGCTAAAAGTAAGTTTAAAGCTTTTATCCGAAACGCTACGTTAAGGATACAGGGTTACTTCAAAGGCAAAGAAAATGTATTTCCGATTCTTAATGGAAACCGTCTGGGCCAAGGAGTTCATAATATGCCAAAAATAAAAGATGTCTCTCTTGAACGATATTACTTTAATGAAATTAGTGTACGACTTAATGATGGCAGGATTCGAAGTACTGATAAAATTTTAGGAAAGAATTTTGGTATAATTTTAAATGATTTTGAAGGCAATAAAAAAATTTCTGATAAATATCTTGAATTCCTAAATAAACATAATTTTAAGATTATAAATATCTCTAACAATCATGAACAATCTAACTACGACAATTATATTGCTTGTGAAGATACTCACTCTGATATGCAGATTTATTGTGATAAGTATAATTGCAACGCTGTCATCTTAAGGCCTGACAAATATGTTTTTGATATTTTTAATTTTGAAACCGACAATCTTGATGAAATAGTTTCATCTGCAATTAAAAACTTACAAGAAACAGCTGTATTTACTCCAAGTTAATTAAGCTAACTTCTTTTAGGTAGGCTTTTAATTATGCTTAGATTATTCAAAATTGCCGATGAGCGTCTAATCTTTGCAAGTTCTTGATATTCTGGATCGTTATACCATGCTTTAGCGTCTTCTTCTGATGGGAAGGTCCATAATATAGTTCGTCCTTCAATAGGTTTTTCACCTTCTAGATGTTCAATTTTATCGTCAAAGGTTATAAACTCACCTCCATATTTCTTTAATATTGGAAAAAATCCCTTTTCATAATTTAGATATGTTTCTTTGTCTTGAATATTGATATCCACAAGCATGTAAACTTTTTCACTCATACAATAATCCTATAATGGGTATAAAAAAAATCAAAGATATAAATTGAAACTAATATTTTATGAGTTATTAATATTGAATGACATTAAATGATGAGGATAGAAAAAAAGGCCTAGAAATACTCAAGGAAATGGATCTCCTTAAAGATGATGAAACACCAGTATCTAAAAATTTATTAAAACAAATAATAGACATGCTTTATGGAACTATCTGGTCCAGAACTGACAAACTGAGCCTTAAAGAAAGAAGCATGATCACGTTAACTGTACTTGTAGCTCTAAACAGAGAAAATGAATTGAAGTCTCATCTTAGAGGAGCCCAGAATTTAGGAATTGAGAAAGAAAAGATTGAAGAAATGATTTTGCACGTTGCTCATTACAGTGGGTTCCCAACTGCTGTTTCTGCCAGTCAGCTATTAAATAAAGTCTGGGATGAAAAAAAAGAATCCCAATAAAGATACTCTTATAGGTAAACAGAATTATAAGGTTTCAAACTTTAATCATGAATGGGTTCTGTTTCATAATGAGTTTTCTATTTGTTCAAGAAAAGTAAGGGTATGTTTAGAAGAATTAAGCATTAATTATTATTCTCAACATATACATCTTATCGAAACAAAAGATTGTGAAAATTTATCAAATGATTTCCTTAAGATAAATCCTACTGCAACAGTACCAGTCTTACTGCATGAAAATTATCCAATATATGAGTCACAT
>QCRN01000021.1 GCA_003211835.1 Pelagibacteraceae bacterium AG-461-B04
CCATTGCTAGTGCTATCGGGTAGCCCAAAATCGGGCTATAGTAACTTGATGTTACGTGTCCTAGCATTTTCATTGGTGGCTGTTTAAGTGCTTTTTCTACAATATGCGATCCTTCCGGTAGAACTGTTTTTTTATCATTCACAAGAAGTCCAACAAATTTTTTTCTATCAGAACGCAAAGTATCTGGTCTTATAAATGATCGTTTTCCTAAAAAATCTTGTTTCTTTTTAGATACTATCCAGTCCATATTCATATCCATAGGAGTAACACTTCCATCAGTATCTTGTCCTACGATAATAAATCCTTTTTCAGCTCTGAGAACATGCATCGTTTCAGTGCCATATGGAGTTATGTTGTATTTTTTACCATGTTGCATAAACTGCTCCCAAACAAATCTACCGTATCGGGATGGTACATTGACCTCAAAACTCAATTCTCCAGTAAAACTTATTCTAAAAACCCTTGAGTCTATACCACACACTTTTCCCTCTCTAAATTTCATAAAAGGAAAATTTTCTTTTGATAAATCAATATCTGTTAATTCCTGAAGAAATTTTCTTGAATTAGGACCAGAAATTGAGAGAACAGTCCATTGCTCAGTAACTGATGTACAAAATACCTCCATATCTAACCATTCTGTTTGAAGAAATTCCTCTAGCCATGACATCACTCTTGCTGCCCCACCAGTCGTAGTCGTCATATGATAGTGATCTTCACCTAATCTGGTTGTTACCCCGTCATCAAAAATCATTCCATGCTCATTGCACATTAATCCATACCTGCAAGAACCTATTTCTAATTTTGACCAGGCATTCGTATAGATCATGTTTAAAAATTTCGTTGTATCCGGCCCTCTTAAATCAATTTTACCAAGTGTGGATGCGTCAAGCATCCCAAGACTATTCCGTACTGCTAAACATTCTCTCTTTACTGCATCATGAATATTTTCCTTCTTTTTTGGGAAATAATATGGTCTCTTCCACTGGCCTACGTCTTCAAAAACAGCGTTGTTCTCTTCATGCCATTTGTGAATTGAAGTTCTTCTTTCGGGATCAAATAAATGGTCAACACTTCTTCCTGCTATTGCGCCAAAAGTTTGAGGCGAAAAAGGAGGTCTAAATGTTGTATGCCCTATTTCATCTACTGGTTTTTCATGTATATGTGACATCAATGCGAGCGCGTTTACATTTGAAGTTTTGCCTTGATCGGTTCCCATTCCAGTTGTTGTATATCTTTTGGTATGCTCGACACTGATATACCCTTCTCTTTGTGCTAAGAAAATATCGGCAGCCGTGACATCATTTTGAAAATCAATGAAATGCTTTGAGCCCTTTGTAACCTTCTTCTTACCAAGCATATAAGGTTCGATAGATGACTCAGTGAAGGAAATTTCTTCCTCACCTGTCCAATTGATATTATCTGCAATTTCATAGTTTAGGTCTTTGGCAGCATTAAGACCCTCCTGATAAGAGTGATTTAAGTTTTTTGTTAGATCAAAACATCCGTTATTACATCCAATAACAATTTGATCTTGAATTAATTTATCAGGAACGAAGGTATTTAATACTTTATCGTATCTTAATTTTCCTCTTGATTGACTGAACAATTGAACAGCTGGGTTCCATCCACCTGACATTAAAATACAATCAGCATCCAGAGTTATACACTTACCGGACAGTTCATTTTGTGTTCTATCGACTTTTTGAACTTCTATTTGATTAACCTTTTTATTTCCACTTGTAGAGATTATTGAAGATGAAGAATATAGTTTTATTCCAAGGTCTTCACATTTTTTTTGAATTCTTGAATCAATATTATCTCTCGTATCAACAACTGATAACTTTGCGCCTTTATCATTAAACTCGAATGCCGTTTGATAAGCATGATCATTATTTGTGAATAAAACTACCGACTTACCTGGTAGAACACCATATCTTGATAAGTACTTCTTTCCCGCAGATGCCATCATTATTCCTGGCCTATCATTATCAGCAAATACAAGTGGTCTTTCAAAAGCGCCTTGTGCTAATACAATTTTTTTTGATCTTACTCTCCAATATCTTTCTCGTGGAAGAGTTTTTGATAGTTGATCACAGTGATTAGTCACTTTTTCTAAAGCTGTAAGATAATTATAGTCATAATATCCCATCGCAGTAGTTCGTTTTAGAATACGAACATTATCCATTGAGTACAATTCATCGACTATGTTCTTGATCCATTTAATGCCATCTTTTTCATTAATTGAAAAATTGTAATCTAATAAGTAGCCTCCAAGTTCAGGGTTTTCATCAATTAATAATACGCTGCATCCTGAGCGACCTGCGGCAAGTGTAGATAGTAACCCCGATATTCCTCCACCTACGATTGTCAAATCACAATAGTAAAACTTTTGTTCATAACGGTCAGGGTTCTTTGCAGTTGGTGAATGCCCCAATCCAGCTGCTTTTCTAATAAAGTGTTCATAAAACAACCATAAACTCGGTGGCCATTTAAAAGTTTTGTAGTAGAAGCCAGCAGGAAATATACTTGATAAAACATTATTTAATGAACCAATATCATAATTTACAGAAGGCCAACAATTTTGACTCGCTGCTTCAAGACCTTCATACAGCTCTATTTCTGTCGCTCTCATATTTGGTTCTGTTCTTGCACCTAAACCTAACTGAACTATCGCATTGGGCTCCTCAGAACCTGCAGTTAAAATTCCTCTTGCGCGGTGATATTTAAAACTTCTCCCCACCAAATGAACATCATTAGCAAGCAATGCTGATGCTAAAGTATCGCCGTGAAAGCCTTTATATTTTTTTCCATTAAAAACAAAATTTATAACTTTGCCACGATCAATTCGACCACCGTACATTGTTCTATTTTGATTAGACATTCGTGACTCCTGGTTTTTGATCGCCCATCTTGTAAGTCTTGATAATTTTATCGCTGACAGTATCTCTCATCACATTGAACCATCGCCTACAGCCATGGTCATGAGTCCATCTTTCAAAATGTATTCCTTTGGGATTATTTCTAAAGAAGAGGTACTCTCCCCACTCTTGATCACTAACTTCTGCTGGATTATCGGGTCTTGCTATATGAGCTTCCCCGTGACACGAAAATTCAGTTTGATCTCTTTCACCACAGTATGGACAGTTAATAACAAACATACAATTAGTGAGCTACAGCTGCTGCTGCGGCTTCATCTACTAAAGCGCCAGAATAATGTCTGTCTAGTGAAAATGGAGCTGCAATATCATTCGGTTCACCTTTTGACACAGTTTCAGCAAATACATGAGCTGATCCTGGAGTAGCTTTAAATCCTCCTGTGCCCCAACCGCAGTTAATAAATAAATCTTTCACTGGAGTCTTTCCAATTATAGGACTTCGATCAGGTGTTACATCCACAATACCTCCCCAACTTCTCAGCATTTTTAATCTTGAAAATATTGGAAATAGTTCAACTAATGGAGCCATCATATGTTCAATCATATCAAATGAACCTCTTTGAGAGTACGAGTTATATGCATCAGAACCTGCGCCGACAACTAATTCACCCTTATCAGACTGACTTACATAAACATGCACAGAATTAGACATGATGACACAATCTAAAATTGGCTTGATCGGCTCACTTACAAGTGCTTGAAGAGGAACAGAATTAATAGGTAAAGTAAAGCCTGCCATGTCGGCTAATACAGATGAATGTCCTGCGGGAACTAATCCAACCTTATCTACCTTAACAGAACCTTTTGTTGTTTGAAGTCCCACGACTTTTCCATTTGAAATATCAATTCCTTTTACCTCACAATTTTGAATTATATCGACACCAAGATTTTCCGCAGCCCTTGCATATCCCCAGGCAACAGCATCATGTCTTGCCGTACCTGCACGCCTTTGAAGTAACGCGCCCAACACGGGATATCTACCATGCATATTCATGTGAGGAATTTTATTTGCAACTTGTTCCTGGTTCAGAATCTCAGCATCTATTCCGTTCAAGTAATTTGAATATCCTCTTCTAGTAATTTCTTGCATATCATGGACTGAATGGGCTAGATGAAACAGTCCACGTTGAGAAAACATTACATTAAAATTTAGTTCACTTGAAAGACCTTCCCATAAATTAACTGCATGATTGTAAAGTGCTGCACTTTCATCCCATAAATAGTTAGATCGTATAATTGTTGTATTTCGACCAGTATTACCACCACCAATCCAGCCTTTTTCAAGAACAGCAATATTTTTTACACCAAATTCTTTAGCTAAATAATAAGCTGTACCAAGTCCATGACCTCCACCACCTACAATAATAACATCATATTCGGGTTTAAGCTCTGGACTGCTCCATGCCTTTTCCCAATTCTCATGGTATGAAAATGAGTTACGAACTAAATTGTAAAAAGAATATTTCATATTTAAAGTCTCTCCAACGAGTAAGGCGCTAAATCAATATCAGTTTTATTTGCACAAATTTTTTGGGCTATCAGTTTTCCTGATATGCCTCCTAATGACCATCCAATGTGCTGATGACCAAAACAATAATAAATATAAGGGTTTTTTGAAGATTGTCCAATAACTGGAAGTGAATCTGGAACGGAAGGTCTAAAGCCGACCCAGGATTGGGCGGGACGATTAGACTGTGGGAATATTGATTTAAGGGCTCTTTCTAAAAAATTAATAACCTTAGGGTTTTCTTCATAATTTGTATCACCAAATTCGACTATTCCTCCAGTTCTGAGTCCATCTTCCATAGGAGTAAAATACGTTCCTCTTTCTTGCCAAGAAATAGGACGTGAAATAATATCCTTTAGCTCAGGATTCATAATGTGATAGCCACGCTCTGCTTCCAGTGGCACTTTGTCACCTGTAGCTTCTACCAAACTTTTTGACCAGACCCCAGAGGCAATAATAACTCTGTCAA
>QCRN01000022.1 GCA_003211835.1 Pelagibacteraceae bacterium AG-461-B04
TTTTTGTAGATATTACAATCGCTAACGGAAGGAAAGCTTAATTTAGCTTAGATTCGCTTGAATTTAGGAGATTAAAATATATATTTCCTCATGATACTAATACGACTCAATAAATAGATATGAATTACTCACTTAGTGAATATATGCCTATTTTGATATTTATCTTCGTAGCGCTTGCGATTAGCTGCCTCTTTGTGCTTGCTAATTATTTAGCAGCAGTAAGCAATCCTGACTCGGAAAAAAACTCAGCTTATGAATGTGGCTTTGAACAATTTGGAGATTCCAGAATGAAGTTCGACGTTCGTTTTTATCTGGTAACACTGTTATTCATCATATTTGATCTTGAAGTTGCATTTCTTTTTCCATGGGCAGTAACTTTCGGAAGCCTTGGATTATTTGGTTTTATCTCGATGATGATTTTTCTTGGGGTTCTTACAATTGGATTTATTTATGAGTGGAAGAAGGGTGCGTTGGAATGGCAATAAATACTGACATTCAAGAAACAAGTCCTGAATTAGAAAGGCTAAAAGAACTCTACGCAGATAAAGGCTTTGTTGTAACAAGCATTAACAATCTTATAAATTGGGCAAGAACAGGCTCACTTCATTGGATGACGTTTGGCCTAGCCTGCTGTGCAGTAGAAATGATGCATGTTGGAACACCTCGTTATGATGTAGAGAGATTTGGAGCTGCACCAAGAGCATCACCAAGACATGCAGATGTTTTAATAGTTGCTGGAACGCTAACGAATAAAATGGCATCGGCATTACGAAAAGCATATGACCAAATGCCTGAACCTAGGTACGTTATTTCAATGGGAAGTTGTGCAAATGGTGGTGGTTATTATCATTATTCTTATTCCGTTGTAAGAGGGTGTGATCGAATTATTCCAGTAGATGTTTATGTGCCTGGATGCCCACCAACTGCAGAAGGATTGTTATACGGACTTCTACAACTTCAAAAGAAAATTAGGCGCGAGGGTAATATAAAAAGATAATGTCAAAGAGCATTGAAGTAGCTAAAGAAGCTATAAAAAAGAAATGTAAGCCCATTGAAATTTCAGATGATTTCAATCAACTGCAAATATCCATTTCCACTAATCAAATTTTAGATGTAGTTGATTTTATAAAAAATGATGAAGCTTGTGAATTTAGGCAGATTACTGATATTGCTGGAGTTGATTTCCCTGATAGACAAAAAAGATTTGAGCTTATCTACCACTTCTTAAGTTTTAAACATAATAGTCGTTTAAGAATAAAAATAATTATTGGTGAAGATGAATCTATCCCCAGTATTACATCTATCTTTCCTGCTGCAAATTGGTTTGAACGCGAAGCATTTGATATGTATGGCATCCAATTTAAGGATCATCCTGACTTAAGAAGAATTCTTACAGATTACGGTTTTGAGGGATATCCATTAAGAAAGGATTTTCCACTTAGTGGTAATGTTGAAATTAGATATGACGAAATTGATAAAAAAATAATTCATGAGCCAGTAAATTTACAACAAGATTTCAGAAGTTTTGACATTCAGAGTCCCTGGGAGAGAACAAATTATTTGAAAGAAGAAAAGAAAAATAATGAGTAGTAGTAAAACAGTTACTGTAAATTTTGGACCAGTGCATCCTGCTGCGCACGGTGTCTTGAGACTAATTTTAGATCTTGATGGCGAAATTGTAGAAAGAGCTGATCCACATATAGGATTATTGCATCGCGGTACTGAGAAATTAATTGAACACAAAACCTATTTACAAGCGTTGCCGTATTTTGACCGGCTGGATTACGTCGCGCCGATGAACCAAGAACATGCTTTTGCATTAGCAATTGAAAAGTTGCTTGATGTTGAGGTTCCTGAAAGAGGGCAATATATAAGAGTTTTATTTTCTGAAATTGGTCGATTACTTAGTCATCTTTTAAATGTAACTACAACAGCCATGGATGTTGGTGCAATGACACCAATTACATGGGGTTTTGATGAAAGAGAAAAATTACTCGATTTTTATGAGGAAGTTTCTGGTTCAAGATTTCATGCTGCATATTTCAGAGCAGGCGGGGTTCATCAAGATCTACCAGATGGCTTAACTGAAAAAATCTTTGATTTTTGTAATAACTTCCCAAAAGCACTTGATGATATTGAAAGTTTGTTGACTGAAAATAGAATATTCAAGCAAAGAAATGTGAATATAGGAAAGGTATCCAAAGAAGATGCTGTTGATAGAGGGTTTAGTGGATTTGTTTTAAGAGCATGTGGTGTTCCATGGGATTTAAGGAAATCTCAACCTTACGATTGTTACGATAAACTTGATTTCAAAATACCAGTTGGATCAAACGGCGACTGTTACGATCGTTATTTATGTCAAATTGATGAGATGAGAGAAAGCATTAAGATTATGCTTCAGTGTCTCGATAAAATGCCAAATGGTGAAGTTATAAACAGAGACTCTAAAATTGCAGCCCCAAAAAGAATGGATATGAAGAATTCAATGGAATCTATTATTCATCATTTTAAATTTTTTACAGAGGGTTTTCATGTGCCAGAAGGTGAAATATATTCTGCTGTTGAGGCGCCAAAAGGTGAGTTTGGAGTTTATCTCATAGCCGATGGAACCAGTCGGCCTTATAGATGTAAAATTAGGGCTCCTGGGTTTGCACACCTTCAAGCTTTTGATCTATTATCAAAAGGACACTTGTTAGCAGACGTACCAGCAATACTTGGATCTATTGCTATTGTCTTTGGAGAGGTGGATAGATGAGCAATCTCAATGACAATTTTTCTTTCAACGAAACAAATGAACGGGAAGCAGAAAAGATACTCGCTAAATATCCCACAGATAGAAAACAAAGTGCAATAATGCCATTATTAGATTTAGCTCAAAGACAAAATGATAATTGGTTGAGCAGAGATGTCGTAGAGTATGTGGCCAACTTTATAGAAATACCTTTTATCAAGGCCTGGGAAGTTGTTACTTTTTACTCAATGTATTACACAAAATTCAACGGCAAATATTTAGTTCAAGTATGTGGAACAACACCATGTTGGCTTAGAGGATCAGACCAAGTTGCTAAAGCATGTAAAGAAATGATTTCACCTGATCAAAATACTCTATCAAAAGATGGCCTTTTTTCTTGGATGCAGGTTGAGTGTCTGGGTGCATGTGTCAACGCTCCTATAGTTCAAATTAATGATGATTACTATGAAGATCTAACATACGACACAACAAAAAATATACTGCAGTCATTGATGGATGGCAAAGAAATTAAAGTTGGATCACAAAATGGTCGAACTAGTTCGAAGGCAGTTTCATAATGTTAAAAGAAAAGGATAAAATATTTACAAATCTCTTTGGAGATGATGCATACAGTTTAAAGAGTGCTAAAAAAAGAGGTGATTGGGACAATACGAAAACACTCATAAAAAAAGGACGCGATTGGATCATTGATGAAATGAAAAAATCTGAGTTAAGAGGGCGCGGCGGTGCTGGTTTTCCGACAGGATTGAAATGGTCTTTCATGCCTAAAGACCCTGCTCTGAACAACTATCTTGTTGTTAATGCTGATGAGTCCGAACCAGGGACTTGTAAAGACCGTGATATGATAAGAAATGAACCCCATAAGCTTATCGAGGGATGCCTGCTGGCTTCTTTCGCCATGAACGCACATACTTGTTATATTTACATAAGAGGTGAATATTTTAATGAAGCTGTTGTTCTTCAGAATGCAATTGATGAGGCTTACGAAGCAGGTCTGGTTGGGAAGAATGCTGCTAAGTCTGGTTGGGATTTTGATTTATATCTTCACCGAGGAGCAGGCGCCTATATATGTGGAGAGGAGACGGCGCTTCTTGAGAGTCTTGAGGGTAAAAAAGGATTCCCTCGACTTAAACCACCATTCCCTGCGAATAAGGGCCTGTATGGAGCCCCAACAACTGTCAATAATGTTGAGACTATTGCTGTAGTCCCTACAATACTAAGAAGAGGAGGAGAGTGGTTTTCTTCATTTGGTAGAAAGAAAAATACAGGGACAAAGGTTTTTTGCATTTCAGGACACGTCAACAACCCATGTAATATTGAAGAAGAAATGGGCATACCTCTTCGTGAGTTGATAGAAAAACATGCTGGTGGAGTTATGGGAGGATGGGATAATTTAAAAGCTATTATACCTGGAGGATCTTCAGTTCCGCTAATACCAAGAAATATATGTGATAGTGTTTTAATGGACTTTGACTCTCTTGCAGAAGTTAAAAGTGGGTTAGGAACTGCAGCTGTTATTGTTATGGATAAAAGTACTGATCTGGTAAAGGCCATATCAAAATTATCTCATTTTTATAAACATGAAAGTTGCGGTCAATGTACTCCATGTCGTGAAGGCACTGGGTGGTTGTGGAGAATGATGGAAAAAATTGGAGAAGGAAATGCAACTTCTAC
>QCRN01000023.1 GCA_003211835.1 Pelagibacteraceae bacterium AG-461-B04
ATATTTTCTGTTTTTATAAAATTCTGATGCAGCGACATCCAAACCAAGCATGAAATCTTTGCCAAGTTTATATCCCGATTTTAGAATTGCTTCTTTAATAAGCTTACATGCGTCTTCCTCGTTTTTCAAATTAGGTGAAAAACCGCCCTCGTCACCTACTGCTGTAGAAAGACCTTTTTTTTCTAATATCTGTTTTAGAGTATGGAAAACTTCAGATGATTTTTTTAAACAGTTGCCAAATGTTTGTTCATTAATAGGAATGATCATGAATTCTTGAAATGTAAGATTATTATTTGCATGTGCACCACCATTGATAACATTTAACATCGGTACAGGCATTTTAAACGTTTTGGATCCTCCAAGATATTTATAAAGAGGCAGATTTAATGACTTGGCAGCAGCATCTGCCACAGCCAGCGAAACACTTAATAAAGCATTCGCACCTAATTTACTTTTATTTTTGCTTCCATCTAATTCTATCATTGTTCGATCAATTTTGTTTTGATCTAGTGAATCAAAACCAGAAATGGTGTCAAAAATTGTCACATTTATATTTTCAACTGCTTTGAAAACAGATCGACCATGATATGACTTTTTACTATCCCTTAATTCAAATGCTTCGTATTTGCCCGTTGATGCACCAGAAGGAACGCTAGCCCGCCCCATTGTCCCATCTTGCAAATAAACATCAGTTTCAACGGTAGGATTGCCTCTGCTATCAAAAATTTGTCTGGCAATTATATTTTTAATTTTGGACATAAAAATAACGTTATTAATTAATTATTTATTTAGTTTTCTTTAACTAAATTGTCAATTTGAATAAGTTTAGAGACTAATTTCTCTAATTCTTCTAGTTTTACCATATTTGGTCCATCTGAGGGCGCAGCATCTGGATTATCGTGAGTTTCCATAAATACTGCAGATACCCCAACGGCGACTGCTGCTTTTGCTAAAGTAGGCACATATTTTCTATCTCCCCCACTTCTATCGCCTTTTCCACCTGGACTTTGAACTGAGTGTGTCGCGTCAAAAACAACTGGAAAACCAATTTCCTCTTTCATTATATGCAATGATTTCATATCTGAAACGAGAGTATTATAACCAAACGAAACACCACGCTCAGTTAATAATATTTTATTATTCCCGCTATCACTGACTTTTTTAGTCACATTAACCATGTCCATTGGAGCTAGAAATTGTCCTTTTTTAATATTTATTATTTTATTGGTTTTTGCTGCGGCTATCAAAAGATCAGTTTGCCTACATAGAAATGCAGGGATCTGTAAAATATCTACATGGTCTTTTATTTTATCACAATCAGTCACACTGTGAATATCAGTTAATATATGAATTCCATACTCATTTTTTAAATTATTAAATATTTCGATGGATTGATCGATACCTAGTCCTCTTTCAGAATTGATACTTGTTCTATTGGCTTTATCAAAGGAGGTTTTATAAACAAAATTAATTTTTAATTTTGACGTTAATTCCAGTAAAGATTCTATCATCATTTTTGCGTGTTCGTATGACTCTAGTACGCAGGGACCTGCAATCAAAACTAACTTCTTTTCATTACTAAATACGGTATTGCCTAAATCTACACTTTTTTGCATTTTATATTTTATTCTTTGCAGCTTCGATGAATGATTTGAATAGTGGATGTGGATCAAACGGTTTAGATTTAAGTTCAGGATGAAATTGAACGCCTATAAACCATGGGTGATCTTTTAATTCGACTATTTCAGGTAATAAGCCGTCTGGGGAATAACCCGAGAAATGAACTCCATTACTTTCAAAATCTTTAGCGTAATTGTTATTAACTTCATACCTGTGTCTATGTCTTTCACTAATCAAATCTCTACCATAAATTTCTCTAGCTTTAGAATTATTGTCTAATTTTGCCTCATAAGCTCCTAATCTCATTGATCCGCCTAAATCACTCTCTTTTGTTCTTTTTTCAGTGGTATTATCTATATTAGACCACTCGGTCATTAATCCAACAATAGACTCTTTGCAATCAGTGAATTCACTAGAATTTGCCTCTTTTATTCCAAGTATATTTCTAGCCATTTCTATTACTGCTAATTGCATTCCAAAACAGATACCAAAATAAGGAATTTTATTTTCTCTTGCATATTTAATTGCTGCTATTTTACCTTCTGCCCCTCTCTCACCAAACCCGCCAGGAACTAAGATGCCATGGCAATTATTAAGCTTATTTTTAATATTGGAACTGTTTAATTCTTCAGACTCAATCCAATTTAATTTAACTTTAACATTATTAAAAATACCTCCATGCGACAGTGCTTCATTTAGCGATTTGTATGCGTCTGCCAAACCAGTATATTTGCCAACAATGCCAATTTCTATACTACCTTTTGGTTCCAATATTCTTTTTGATACTTGTGACCACATTTTTAAATCAATTTCTTTTTTAGACTCTAATCTAAAGTACTCTAGAACTCTCTTATCAAGTCCCTCATTGAAAAAATTTATAGGAACCTCGTAAATTGAGTTTGCATTAATTGCTGGGATAACACAGTCACCCTTCACATTACAAAATAAACCAATTTTTCTTCTTTCACTCTCTGGAATTTCTCTATCGGCTCTGCATAGCAGAATATTTGGTTGTATGCCTAAGCTCCTCAACTCTTTGACAGAATGCTGAGTTGGCTTAGTTTTTAGTTCTCCTGAACTAGCAATGTACGGAACTAATGTTACATGCATAAACAATGAATTTTCATGACCATTATCATTGTGAAATTGTCTTATCGCTTCTATAAACGGCAAACTTTCTATGTCACCTATTG
This sequence comes from Pelagibacteraceae bacterium AG-461-B04, assembly GCA_003211835.1. Taxonomy (GTDB): domain Bacteria; phylum Pseudomonadota; class Alphaproteobacteria; order Pelagibacterales; family AG-422-B15; genus CACNXQ01. The sequence goes on from QCRN01000023.1 coordinate 2,814, forward strand.
TTCCACCTATTTCACAAATTACAAAATCTTCATCATTAAGATCTTTAGAAACAAATTCTTTTATCTCATTTGTGACATGAGGAATTACTTGTACTGTTGCACCCAAGTACTCGCCTTTTCTTTCTTTTGCTATAATTTTTTGATAGACTTTTCCTGATGTAATATTATCTGATTTTTTAGATGTAACACCAGTAAACCTCTCATAATGGCCTAGATCTAAATCTGTTTCCGCGCCATCATCTGTTACATATACTTCACCGTGTTGATATGGACTCATCGTTCCTGGGTCCACATTGAGATATGGGTCTAATTTTCTAATCCTTACTTTATATTCATGATGTTGCAACAATGAAGCAAGTGACGCTGAAGCTAAACCTTTACCAAGAGAAGAAACCACGCCGCCGGTGACAAATATAAATCGCGCCATGGAAGTATTTTATACTTTAAAAAAGATTTAAAATAAAGAACTAATCTAACTGAGGAAGTTCTGGCAAATCCTCAATATTCAGTTGGTCAGAAGATATGTTTTCAGGCTCATCAAAGGATAGTGTCCTGTCTGAAGATCTAAGGCTTAAAACTGTGAGGCTGATGCTTGTGACAACAAAAAGAGCGGCAATAACTGCTGTAGTTCTTGTTAAGGCGTCGGCGCTACCTCTTGGAGACATCCCATCACTACCACCACCGATTCCAAGAGCTCCACCTTCAGCTCTTTGAATAAGAACTACGATTATCAAGATAATGGCTAAAATAGCATGTATAATTAATAGTGCACTTTCCATTGCGTCCTTATATATCTAATTAGCGGTAAGAATCAATTATTTTACAAAATTCTTTTGACTTCAATGAAGCTCCTCCGACTAGAGCGCCGTCTACATGATTTAGGTTTAAAATATCAGCTGAGTTTGCAGCATTTACTGACCCCCCATACAGGATAGATACATGCTTACTAAAACTAAGACTCACTAAATTTGAAAGTATGCTTCTTATTTTTTCATGTATTTTATTAATATCATTAAGTGATGGAATCTTTCCAGTTCCAATAGCCCAAACTGGCTCGTAAGCAATTATGATTTTTTTTGGGTCAATTTTTCTAGGTAATGATGAAAGTTGTTTTTTAAGTATTGTGTTTCTTTTTTTTATTTCCTCT
>QCRN01000024.1 GCA_003211835.1 Pelagibacteraceae bacterium AG-461-B04
TGATATACACAAATTATGCAAAGGTAATTACATTACAATTGGAGGAGTAAAAATAAAATCAAATTATAAAGCTATAGGACATTCTGATGGTGATGTAGTACTTCATTCAGTAATAGATGCTTTACTTGGAGCCAATGCTAAAGGTGATATTGGCAAGTTCTTTCCTCCGTTAAAAAAATATAAAAATATTTCATCAATTAAATTACTTAATAAAATTAAAAATAAAATTGATCTAGATAACTCTATAATCATAAATTTAGATATTACAGTTATCTGTCAGAAAATTAGATTAGAAAAATACAAAGCTGCAATTAAAAATAACTTATCTAAATTATTAAAATGTAATAAGAACTTAATTAACATTAAAGGGAAAACAGCTGACGATGTTGGCATCTTTGGAAAATCAGAAGCTATAGGTTGCTGGGCAACAATTAACCTGATTAATTAATGAAAAATTTCACTAAATATTTTGTTACACTATTTGGAATTGGTTTTATTTCTATTGCGCCAGGTACGTTTGGATCATTGTTTGCAATCTTTACTTGGTATTTTTTAAATGATTTGTTTTCTATTTTTTATTTCATAATTTTTTTTTTATGCGTTTTATCTGTTTCATTTTATTTTACAGATATCTATTTAGATAATTATAAAAAAAAAGACCCATCTGAGGTAATTATAGATGAATTTCTTGGTCAATCGATACCATTATTATTTATAGTAAATTTTAATATATATGAAGTTTTAATAGCGTTTGTTACATTTAGATTTTTTGATATATATAAAATTTATCCAATAAACAAAATAGAAGACTTGAAGGGATCGTATGGCGTAATATTAGATGATATTGTTGCCGGAATATATTCATTAATTATTCTTATGGTATATAAGATATTGATTTTACTATGACTTCAGATTTATTAAAAATAAAAAAAATACGAACAAAAAAAAAATTTACAATATCTTTAGCAGAATCCTGTACAGGCGGCATGATAAGTAAATATTTAACAAGCATAAATGGCTCTTCTCTTTTTTTTAATGGAGCGTGCATTACATATTCAAACAAGATGAAAATAAGATTATTAGGGGTTCCAAAGAGTACAATTATAAATTATGGAGCTGTTAGTCACGAAACTGCTCTTGCTATGGTTAAGGGCCTTAAAATAATAACAGATAGTGAAATTCTTCTCTCAGTGACTGGGGTTGCAGGGCCGAGCGGTGGCACTGAAAGAACACCTGTTGGATGTGTATTTTTTGGCATTGGTTTAAAAATTAATAAGAAATATAAATTTAAAACAACAAAAAAAATATTTCATGAAAAAACAAGACATGCTATTCAAAAAAAGAGCACAGAATATGCAATTTATCTAATATTAAAAGAGTTAAAGAAGATTTAATATATCTCTTTTGCGCGATCAATAAATGCACTAACCATTCTCTGAAATGCCAAGTTGAAAAATTTTTTCATTAATACATCTAATAAAGAAAGATTTAATTCAAAATCAATCATAAATTCAATTTCAGAATTATTTTCATCAATATCAGCAAATTTCCATTCATTAGTAAGATATTTAAAAGGACCATCAAGGTTTTTCACATTTATATATGATTTATCTTTTGCCAGCTTCACCTCACTTCTATATGTATAAACAAATTGATCATATCCAATTTCTAAATCTGCAGTAACTACCTCATGGTCATCAAATCTCTCTCTACTAATAATTTTGGAATCGTTGCACCACGGAAGAAATTCCTTATATTCGTCAATATTTGAAACTAGATCAAACATCTGATCTTTTGTGTATGAAACGACTTGTTTTTCTTCTTGCTTAGGCACCTGAATGTAAATTTTTTAATTTATTAAAATCACTTTCTGCGTGATAAGATGATCTAGTAAATGGTGAAGATGATACAATTTTGAAACCTTTGTTTAACGCCTCATCGTGAATGCGTATAAAATAATCCGGATTGTGATATTTAATTACAGGATGATGATTTAATGTAGGTCTTAGATACTGACCGATAGTAATAAAATCTACATCCTGTTCTCTTAAATCATCCATCAAGAATCTTATTTCATCAAACTTTTCACCAAGACCAATCATTATTCCAGATTTAGTAAATACAGAAGGTTTCAAATGTTTAATTTCTCGAAGTATTTTTAAAGAATGGGCATAATCTGCGCCAGGACGAACTTCCTTATAAAGTCTTTTTACTGTTTCTAGGTTGTGATTAAAAACATCAATTTCTGTTTTTGCTATAATTTTCAATGATGAATCTTTCCTCCTAAAATCTGGGGTAAGAATTTCGATAGTTGTATTTGGAGATTTTTCTTTTATTTCTTTTATTGTATTTGAAAAGTGCTGGGCCCCACCATCATTTAGATCATCTCTGTCAACAGAAGTAATAACAACATGTTTTAAACCAAGACTTCTAACAGCACATGCAACTCTTGATGGCTCTAAAATGTCAACCTTGTTTGGTTTTCCTGTTTTAATATTGCAGAAGCTACATGATCGAGTACATACATCTCCTAATATCATAACAGTAGCATGTTTCTTTTCCCAGCATTCAGACAAATTTGGGCACATTGCTTCCTCACAAACTGTGACTATCTTATTCTCTTTTAAAGTATTCTTAGTTTGATTGATCTCGTTTGATGGAATAGATACCTTAATCCATTCAGGTTTTATTGGGCTTTTAAAATCAGAAAACTTTTTTCTTAATAATGCTTTGGAAATTTGATTATTCATTGTTCTTTATTATTAAATAAAGACAATTCACCTATATTTCAAGTGATACTACTTATCAAAAAATACAATATATTCGTTTGATTTTCCATAGCCTAAAACATTACGTATCTGTTCGTCAACCAGGTCGCTGTTGGGGCTTAGGTTTTGCAGAGAAGAGATCTTAATTTGCATTAGGTTATTACTAGTTTTTAAAGAGTTAATTTTGTTTTTTAGTGTTATAATTTCGTTATCAAATCTTGCATGAGATAATAGACCATTATTTCCATCAAATATATTAAATGAAAGATATATGATTATTAATGGCAAGAAAAAGTATGGATAATACTTTCTAATTCTTGTGCTTAAATTAAGAATTCTGTTCATAAACTATAGAGAATCATAGTTCACGAATCATGACAATTCTAATGGATCAAAAACCCTCGAAAAAATGGTTAAATATGTATTTGGACTCTTTTTGTTCTAATTAGCTATTAAATAATTAGTAGAACTTATTGTTTTTTAATGATTTTTTTAACGTAAAATTTTCTTCTATTCGAAGTAATTGATTAAATTTTGCTATTCTTTCTGATCTGGACATTGAGCCTGTTTTGATTTGCCCGGAATTAGTAGCCACAGCTAAATCTGATATGAAAGTATTTTCAGTTTCACCGGACCTATGAGAAATGATAGTCTCAAAACCATTTGATTGAGCGAGTTCAATTGCATCCATAGTTTCAGTTAATGTGCCTATTTGATTTGGTTTAATTAAAACAGCATTGGCAGCACTTTTCTTAATGCCTTTATTAATC
>QCRN01000025.1 GCA_003211835.1 Pelagibacteraceae bacterium AG-461-B04
AAAGGCTGTTCCTAACTCACCTAACGGTAAATGTTTTTCGTGGTGGGGCATTAATATTGAGGAGGGTTATGCGGAAGAAAAATGGTCTGGATTTAACCCTATTAAGAGAGAAGTCAAAGGCATAATGGATCTGAGTGGATTAAATGTTGCTATACTTTTAGAGGTTCCAGGTCCTCTGGGTTCAGGCGGTTGGACTGCAGGCCTATATATTGATGAAAAAGCTTCCGATGATGCAGCAGATGCCTTAGCAGTAATATTTTCAGGTCAAGCAGGCGGACAGACAGGCTGGTTTAGACATATGATAGCAAATTTTCTTGGAGTTAAAAGATGTTCTATTTCTTATAAAGAAACTGATGAAGGCTGGTCATTTACGATACCTGAAATACTTGATGGGCGCATTGAGCATGAAGCGGGCAAAGAACGTGGTGAGGTTGTGAAAGTTTCAAATTTAAAATATTGGGTTGCGCCAGAGATAATAGTTTGTAAAGGGTCAAAAAGAAGTCGGATTAGAGATCACGGTCGTAATTGGGATTTCACTGGGGGAAGCGCTGAATACTGCGCTGTTGACTGGGCAGGCCCTTAATTCATGAAGAATAAAGCTAAAGTTGTCGTCATAGGTGGCGGTGTAGTTGGAGTAAGTACGCTATACCATCTTGCAAAAAAAGGATGGTCAGATGTCGTTTTATGTGAACGTAAAGAGCTAACTTCAGGCTCAACCTGGCATGCGGCTGGTCTCATGCCTTTATTTAATATGAGTTATTCGGTTGGACAAATTCATAAATACTCTGTCAAATTTTATCAAGAGCTTGAAAAAGAAACAGGACAAGATGTTGGTTTTAGGGAGGTTAGCAATATACGACTGGCTGAGAACCAAGATCGGATGGATGAATACAGGCAATATGCTGGTGTTGCTGAAACTATTGGAGTTAAAGTAAATTTTCTTACACCTGAAGAAATTCAAAAAGCTTGGCCACTATGTTCTATTGATGGACTTGTTGGAGCAATACAACATCCTGAAGATGGTTACATTCAACCAAATGATCTAACACAAGCACTTGCAAAAGGAGCGAGAGCACTTGGAGCAGAAATTTATAGACAAACAGCAGTAATGGGCCTCGAGCAATTGCCTGATGATAGTTGGATTGTGACAACTGATAAAGGTGAGATTAAGTGTGATGTTGTAGTTTCATGTTCAGGCAATTTTGTAAGACAAACAGGCGAGATGGTTGGTTTAGACATACCTGTAATCCCAGTAGAGCATCAGTACATTGTAACAGAAGCGCACCCAAAAATTTTAGAGAGACAAAAAGAAGGCCTTCCTGAAATGGGGGTTTTAAGAGGCTCAGATGGCGCATGGTATATGCGAGAAGAAGCAGGAGGTCTTATCTTGGGTCCATATGAAAAAGGAGCTCCAGCTTGTTATGTAGATGGTCCCAGCAAAGATTGTGAATATGAATTATTTCAAGAGGATCTTGATCGACTAGGCCCACATATTGAGCATGCAATAAATCGAGTCCCAATTTTTGGTGAGGCTGGAATTAAAAAAGTTTACAATGGAGCAATTTGTTATACGCCAGATGGAAGTCCTATTATAGGCCCTGCATGGGATAGAAAAAATCTTTATCTGAATGATGGCCATTCATTCGGTGTTACAGCAGCAGGGGGTGCCGGATGGCAAATAGCAGAATGGATCGTAGATGGTGAGCCTACAATTGACATGCTTGGTGTTGAGCCAAGAAGGTTTGGCGATTATGCCTCGAAAGCTTATTTAATTAAAAAAAATGAAGAGGCTTACGCTAATGTATTTACTATTCATTATCCTGATGAAGAGAGACCTGCCGGAAGACCATTAAGACAAGCGCCATGTTATGATCGGTTAAAAAATCTTGGGGCTGTATTTGGACAGAAATTTGGCTGGGAAAGAGCAAATTGGTTTGCACCTGAAGGAGTTCCTCAAGAGGATGATTGGTCATTTAGACGCTCTGCGTGGTTTAAACACATTGGCAATGAATGTAAGAATGTTTCGGAAAACGTAGGATTGCTTGACATGAGTGCTTTTGCAAAATGTAGAATTAGTGGACCAGGTGCTGAAGAGTTTCTTGATAATCTAGTCGCTAATAAGCTTCCTAAAAAAATTGGAAGAACAAATTTATGTCATGCATTAAATACAAAAGGTGGAGTTCATTCGGAATTTACAATAATGAGAGAGTCTGCAGACAGTTTTTACTGTGTTTCAGCAGGTGCATGGCAAAGATTAGATCATGATTGGATCAAAAAGCACATGCCAGAAGATAGAAGTGTTAAATTTGAAAATATTACTAATCAAATGGGGGTATTGGTTATTGCAGGCCCTAAGTCTAGGGAGTTGTTAGAGCTTGTTTCCTCTGATGATTTCAGCAATGAAGCTTTTCCATGGTTATCAGGTAAAAATATTAAGATTGGCAGTGCTGAAACATTGGCAATTAGAGTTAACTTTGTGGGTGAACTTGGATGGGAAATACATTCACCAATTGAGGTTCAAAACCATATTTTTGATGCATTAATGGATGCAGGACAAGATCTGGGTTTGAAACCTTTTGGAATCAGAGCCATGGACTCATTAAGATTAGAAAAATCTTATAAGCTAATCGGTACAGAGTTATCAATTGAGTATGCTGGATACGAGTCGGGCATTGATCGGTTCATTCATCCAAATAAAGGTCAATTTATTGGAAGAGATGCACTTGTACGATGGAGGGAAAAAGGCTTTGAAAATTCTTTTGTCACATTAGAAGTACATGGAGTTACAGATGCTGATGTATTAGGTAACAATCCTATCTACAGTAAGGGAAAGGTAGTAGGCAGAGCAACAGGTGGCAATTACGGATTTAGAGTGAATAAATCACTTGCTCTTGCAATGGTGAATCCTGCTCAGTCAGAAGTTGGTACAAAATTACAAATTGATATATTAGGCAATATGCACGATGTGACAGTTATACCAGAGAGCCCGTATGATCCTAAAAATGACAAAATAAGAGCTTAAATAAATATTTTGTGTCTAGTGCAATCACTTTCTACAAGAAAATTTGTTCAGAAGAGCAAGTAGAATATAATCATAAACAAGAACTCTTAATTTATGAACTTGATAAGTTCTTAAGTTATAAGAAAAAGAGTTTTATTCTTAAAATATTTGATACACCGAGCAATGGAAAAAAGAAATGCTTTTATATTCATGGAGGTGTAGGCATTGGCAAGACTCTCATTATGGATCTTTTTAGTAAGTC
>QCRN01000026.1 GCA_003211835.1 Pelagibacteraceae bacterium AG-461-B04
AGCTATTAAAAATATTATAGATAATGCAATTTCCTTTTCTCCAAAGCCTGGAATTATAAAAGTTACTTTATCATCAACAAGTAACTACTTGAGCATAGCAATTGTGGACGAGGGACCAGGTATTAAAGAGCCTGATATGAAAAGGATTTTTGAGCGTTTTTATTCTCTAAGAGAAGAAGATATAAAATCACATTCCGGACTTGGATTGAATATTGCCAAACAGATTGTTGATGCACATGAAGGCTCAATTTCCGTAGATAACGTTATAGAAGAAAATGATATTAAGGGAGCGAAGTTCATTGTCAATTTGCCCCAGGTAAATATTAATAAATAATCATATTGAATATTAGTCTATTTAACCCTATATTTTAAATAACTATGGCCAATGAAGATTTTAAAGTAGCAGATATTGAACAAGCCGAATTTGGTAGGAAAGAAATATCTTTAGCTGAGACAGAGATGCCAGGCCTTATGGCACTCAGGGATGAGTATAAGGGCCAGAAACCGCTAGATGGCGCAAGAATAGTTGGCTGTCTCCACATGACTATACAAACTGCAGTCTTAATTGAAACTCTAGTAGAATTGGGAGCAGACGTCAGATGGTCATCCTGTAATATTTTTTCAACACAAGATCATGCTGCCGCTGCAATTGCTAAAGCAGGCATCCCGGTTTTTGCCTGGAAAGGAGAAACAGAAGAAGAGTATTGGTGGTGTGTTCGACAAACTATAGAGGGAAAAGAAGGATGGAAACCTAATTTAATATTAGATGATGGTGGAGATCTTACAGGACTTATGCATAAAGAATACAAAGAGCTGCTTCATGATGTAAAAGGTTTATCCGAAGAAACTACTACTGGGGTGCTAGCGCTCAAAAAGATGGAAATTGATGGAACTCTTATGGTACCAGCAATAAATGTCAATGACTCTGTGACTAAATCTAAATTTGATAATCTTTATGGTTGTAGAGAGAGTTTAGTGGACGGCATTAAAAGAGCAACTGATGTGATGATGTCAGGAAAGGTTGCAATCGTTGCTGGGTTTGGGGATGTTGGAAAAGGAAGCGCAGCTTCATTACGTCAAAGTGGGGCAAGAGTAATGGTTACTGAAGCAGATCCAATATGTGCATTGCAAGCAGCAATGGAAGGTTATGAAGTTGTTACAATGGATGATATGATAAAAGAAGCAGACATTGTCGTAACTGCCACAGGCAACAAAGATATTGTGACTGCCGATCATATGAGAGACATGAAAGATAGAGCAATTCTATGCAACATTGGTCACTTCGATAACGAAATTCAAGTTGAAGCGCTGAAAAACTATAAATGGGATGAAATTAAACCTCAGGTTCATGAAATTACTCTTCCCAGTGAAAAGAGAATTATTTTATTAGCTGAAGGTAGATTGGTTAACCTTGGTTGCGCTACAGGACATCCAAGTTTTGTAATGAGTGCATCATTTACAAACCAGGTTACTGCTCAAATTGAGCTTTGGAACAATCCTGAAAAATATGAGAAAAAAGTTTACGTACTACCGAAACATTTAGATGAGAAAGTTGCAAGACTTCATTTGGAAAAAGTAGGAGCGAAACTCACAAAATTATCTAAAGAACAAGCTGATTATATAAGTGTTACACCTGAAGGGCCTTATAAGCCCGAAGCTTATAGATACTAATTCATATTTTTAAGATATTATTTTCTCATGCTTCTGAAGAATGAAGGTGATACTGAGAAACTTGCCAAAAGATTGGTTAAACTGTCAAAAAAAGAAAATACAGTCATCTGTTTAAATGGGAATTTAGGTTCAGGAAAAACTACATTTATAAGATATTTTATTAGAAATTTTTTTAAGGGTTTAGAAATTAAAGAAATTCCAAGCCCAACATTTACTCTATTGCAAGTTTATGAGCATGATGGCCATACAATAAATCATTATGATTTTTATCGATTAAAAAATTCTAGTGAACTTTTTGAACTTAATTTTGGTGAGGCAGTAACTGATGATGTCTGCTTGATTGAATGGTCAGATAAATTTGAAGACGTATTACCAAAAGACCGAATCGAAATTAATTTTCATATCAAAAGTAAGGTTTCAAGAAATGTGCAAATCTCTTTAAGAGGAAAATTTAAAAATCAACAGTATTAGATGCATAATCGAGATTTAGAACTTCATAATTTTGTACTTAATTGCGGCTTCAAAGGTAAGGATATGATTTCTATTAAAAATGATGCTTCCTTTAGAAAATATTATCGTATCAAAGATAAAAATTTAATTGTTATGGATGCTCCTCCTGAGAGAGGAGAGTCAATTGAACAATTCAGAATTGTAGCTGATATAATTCATGCTTTTAATCTGAGTGCGCCGCAAATAGAATCTTTCGACACAAAATATGGATTTATGTTACTAGAAGATTTTGGACAAACATCATTTTCAAATATTCTTAATAAAGACAATGAGAGTGAATTATATAAAAAAGCCATTGAGGTATTAATTGAAATTAATCGACAATCGAAAAGTAAAGAAAAAAAACTTAGTAAATTAAAAAGTTATTCTATAGATTTGCTCGTGAATGAATCATTATTATTTATAGATTGGTATTTAGAAAAAAGAAAAGGTGAGTTGGTTAGCAGTAATCAAAAAAAGGAATTTACTGAAATTTTATATAATTTTTATGAGAATATAAAACCACAATCATCGACTTTGGTATTAAGAGACTATCACGTAGACAATTTATTTTATTTAAATAATCAAAAATCTCTAAAGCAGGTTGGTTTAATTGACTTCCAAGATGCAGTAATTGGATCTCCTCTATATGATTTAGCATCCTTACTCGAGGATGTAAGAAGACCACTTCAGAAAAATTTACAAACAAAATTATTAGAATTTTACATAAACGCTATAAATATAAACGCAGAGGATGCAGTGCAAGAAATGAGGTTCTTTTCAATTCAGAGA
>QCRN01000027.1 GCA_003211835.1 Pelagibacteraceae bacterium AG-461-B04
GGAACTGATCCTGGAGATGTTGATGCAGCGCACTTACTATTATTTGCAAACTTGGGGTGGGTTTATATCACGTTTGCAATAGGGTTCGCAGCTTGTTTACTTGCGCCGTTAGAGCAATCGACAGTGTTTTTTAGATTGATGCTTGTTGGTTCTTTCATCACGGCTATACGTCAGATCATCATTTATATGGGTGTCGATGGTGGAGCCAACCCTGTACCGATGATTGCAAGTATACTAGTTTTTGTTCTCATGAATGTTCTCTATAGCAGATCAGGCATGAGGATTGGAACTACGTTTTAAAATTCTTAACGATTAATAAAGATTGGGCTCAGGCTTCTAGTTTGAGCCCTTTTTTTCGTCCAACGAATTTATATCCTCATCTACAATTTCATTTATCGGCTTATGTATTCTCCAATTTATTGCATTTCCATTAATATCACGTATCGTAATTACTGTTTCTTTAGGGGGACAGTCCGGTTTGTGGCAATTTAACTCTGCAATACTTAAAATTGATTTATCATCTAATTTAAATTTTTCATCGACTAGATCTTTCACCTTTTGTGTAGCTATCACGTTAGGTTCTTTTTTTTTAAACATGCTGGCCATTAATTTATTACTCCCATAGCGGTGACCATAAAACTTTACCTTTGATGTCGCCAACCAGAATATGCGAGCGATCAGGCGAAATACTTATGTTAGAAATTTCAGAACCAGTCGGACTTTGAATGAGAACATCGTTTGGATTTTCTGATAACTCTGAAAGAAGAACCATACCATTCTTGAATCCTGCAAATATTGCTTTTTCTCCAGGAAGGGTTTCAACATAGGTAGCATTTTCTTGACCACCACTTGCTATACATAATGGAGTGCGACCACGTGGACCTTCTTTGCCATCAAATGGCCAGCATATGGCTTCTCTTGCACCAGCAGTGACGAGATAAGGATTATCACCAGCCCATGTGAAGCTTTTTACTTTCGAAGGATAGCCCGACATAGCAAAACTAGCTTTATCTCGAATTCGCCATGCATGAAGTTCATTCTCCTGCATTGTTGTCACAATATATTTACCATCTGGACTAAACCCAACTTTACTATGAGAGCCTTTCCAGGCGAATTTAGATGATTTCCATTTATTTTTTTCGTACCTCCATAAAGTCACGCCACCATAACAGGAAACAGCAATACGTCTTCCGTTTTGGTCAATGGCAATCCCACCTATTGTACTTTGATGTTCGAGCAATTTTGGTTTGTTATTATCTCCTGACCAGATATAAACATTTTTGCCTGATGAACATAGAAACATATCTTCATATGCTGCTACATTATCCACCCATTGAGTTCCAAAATTAAAAATTTCCTCAATTTCACCATCTAAAGATATTTTCAAGAATGACCCATCTTGGCCACCAGTTATAATGTGACTATCATTGGCTGCGATACTTAGAATTACGCCATTATGTGCATGCACTACAACCGGTTCGGATTTAGGCTTATATAATCTAAGCGATCCATCCCCAAAACCAACCGCAATAACTTTATCAATTGAGACTGAACACGTTACAGGTGCACCAGTCTCAAACAATGTACCTCTTTCCTCAAATTGTGATTTTTTTATTATTTGCTCGAACATTAATCAAAGCATTTATTCAGATTTACAGCTTTGAAAGCCTTCTTTCAGATTCATGCTTTCTAGGTTGCGACCAATAAATACAACACGTGAATTTCGTTTTGCTTTTGAGGGCCAAGGACCCATTGGTGATGCATCCATAAGCATGTGTACTCCTTGAAATACATAACGATCATTTTCACCCTTGAAGTCCATTATACCTTTTGACCTTAAAATATTTTGGCCGTGTGTTTGCAGCAGATTACCAAACCATGACTCGAACTTTTCCATAATAAGTGGCGTGTCTGATACAAAAGAAATACTCGTCACATCGTCATCATGTTCATGATCATGATCTGAGTCTAGGAAATCTGGTTCAACTTCTAAAACACGGTCCAGGCTGAATGCATTAAGACCTAGAACCTCATCAAGAGGGGCTTCACAACGATTGGTTTCAATTATTTTTGTGTAAGGATTGATTTTGCGAATGCGGTCATGAACACCCTTTATTTGATTCTGATCGACTAGATCAATTTTATTTAACAGCACCACATCTGCAAAAGCAATTTGTTCTTCAGCTTCGTGATGCTCTCCTAATTGAGAGCTTAGATGTACTGCATCCGCGACTGTAACAATAGCGTCTAATTTCGTACGATCTGCAACGTCTTGATCCACAAAAAATGTTTGAGCTACAGGTGCTGGGTCAGCAAGTCCAGTGGTTTCAACGATGATTGCATCTAATTGATCTGCACGCTTCATTAAACCTCCAAGTATACGAATGAGATCGCCTCTCACAGTACAACAAATGCAACCGTTATTCATTTCAAAGACTTCTTCATCAGCATCAACGACTAGATCATTATCAATTCCCTGTTCGCCGAACTCATTCACGATAACCGCATATTTACGACCATGTTGTTCAGTCAAGATACGATTTAATAAAGTAGTTTTACCTGCCCCTAAAAAACCTGTTAGAACAGTGACTGGTACTTGTGATG
>QCRN01000028.1 GCA_003211835.1 Pelagibacteraceae bacterium AG-461-B04
TGTTGTTACTTTCCATTCGCTTGAGGATAGACTTGTGAAAAACTTTTTAAAAATAGCAAGTCAAAATAATAAGATAAATAAAGTTCTCAAACCCAGCAAAGAAGAGATGGAATATAATTCACGATCAAGATCAGCCAAGTTAAGGTTCTACGAAAAGAATAATCTAGAACTTGGTTATGTACCTATTGAAGATTTGGGATTTAAACAATCATGATTAGTAGTTTATTTAAAATTCTCTCGGTGATCATCTTATTAATAGGATTACTTGCAATAATGATCATAAAAAATATATCAGCTGAAAAACAAAACTATATCAATGAACTAGAAATTACCCTGAGAGAAGAGCAAAATAAGAGTGAGCTTTATAAAATAGAATGGGATCATATGATCTCACCTATAAATTTGAAAAAGATATCGGAAATGGTCATATCCAATGATTATACTAAATACTTCGTAGTTTTAGACAAAGATGATCTGGGTCAAGAAAATCAGATATTCCAGGATATCATTGCAGTTGATATGCCATCAAAGAAGATTGTAAGCCCTGCACGATAGAACTTTGTGAGAAAGAGAAAAAATTCTGGAAAAAAGAAAATAGACATTTATCAAAAAAGTTTCTCATTTACTCATCGATACAATGCTGAAAAATTTGCTATTGAAAAAATAAATTCAATAAAGCAAAGCTTCGCACTTAAGATTAATAATCGTTTAATTTTGTCAGCAATCATATTCAGTACTTTGTTTATTGCTATTACAATTAAAATGATTGAAATAAATCTCTTTTATGTTGAAAAAAATCGTTACTTTGTGTCATCGATAGATGAGGAGAGGCGTAATATATTAGATAGAAACAATATTTCTCTAACAGCTAACTTACAAATGGCTGATGTTGGTATTGATCCTAAAAAAATTTATGATCGTGAGGCATTCATAAAGAAAGTCTCATCATTGTATTATGACATATCAGCAAATGATTTAGAAAATAGAATTAACTCTGGCAAATGGTTTTATTTAAAACGCAATATAAGTCCCAATGAACTTCAGAAAGTTATTGACCTTGGAGAAACTGGTATAGAGATAAGAGATATTTATAAGAGAAAGTATCTTCATAAAGAGCTATTTAGCCATCTCATAGGAAAAGTAGATATTGATAATGATGGTATTTCAGGAATGGAGAAATCCTTCAATAGATTATTAAATAATCAAAATAAAAACGATGTTATTTCCTCAGTTGATACAAGAATACAACATATAGTAAGAGATGAAATATTAGATTCTATGAAGTTATACAAAGCGACTGGTGGATCAGGGCTTGTTATGGAAGTAAATACTGGAGAAATATTATCCATGGTATCACTTCCTGACTTTGATCCTAACAGCAAAAATTTTGACGAAAATTCTGCATTTAATAAAAATACTCTGGGCGTTTATGAATTTGGTTCAGTCATGAAAATATTTACAACCGCAATTGGGATTGAAGAAAATATATTTAAGCCTAATACACTTTATGAGATTGATGATCATATTTATGTCGGTAAACATAAAGTACATGATGTTCATCGTCCCTGTGAAACTAAAAAATGTACAGTTGAAGAAATATTTGTGCACTCATCAAATGTTGGTACTATTAATATGATTAGAGATATTGGACCAGAATTACAGAAGAATTATTTACATGATTTAGGTTTTTTTGATCAAGTTATTGTAAATTTACCTGAACGAGCAGAGCCGCTTATTCCAGATCCTTGGAGAATGGTTAATACTGAGTCCATTTCTTATGGCTACGGACTTTCGATTTCTCCTCTTCATTTAGCTTTAGCCACTTCAACGGTATTAAATGGAGGTTACAAAATAGAGCCGTCATTGATAAAAAAAGATAATCAATTATTCAAAAATCAAATATTCTCAGAGCAAACAAGTGAAATTATGAGATACTTACTTAATCGTGTCGTAGATGAAGGAACTGCAAAAGATGCTTTTGGAAAGGATTCTAATAAAAAATATGCTGGTAAGTATAGTGATTATAAATACCTAGTCGGAGGCAAGACAGGAACAGCTAGGAAAATAAACAATAAGTCTTATGCAAGTGAAAAAATGACTACATTTATTTCAGCTTTTCCCATCAATAAACCAAAATACCTTGTACTTATTTCACTAGATGACCCAAAAGGAATAGTTGGAGAATATGATACGCCCTATAATACCTGGGGTTATACAGATGCTGGATGGAACGCAGCAAGAGTTTCGCGACAAATTATAGACAGGATAAGTCCTATTTTAGACACAAAAAGTAAATATTTACCAAGTGATAACTTATTAATTAATACATCACTGCAATAAATGACAAATAGTCGTCTCCTGAAAAAAATAAATTCTGACAAGATAAAGTACAAAGGTATTTGCTCTGACTCGAGAATAAT
>QCRN01000029.1 GCA_003211835.1 Pelagibacteraceae bacterium AG-461-B04
GTGTTTTTCCATTCTAAGGGAAACTGTTTCGAGGCCTTGTATGATATTAAACGCACTTTGAGGACTCAAAGCTGCACCTATATCTCTTAAGCCAACAAACCTTGCTCTAACTATGTAGGCAATTGGCCCTACAGCTTTGGCAAATTCTGTCCAAACCATTCCATGATAACTTGGATCAGGATCATTTAAAGCAGGCTGTCTTTTAGGGTCCTTTCCCCAATCGAACTTACCACTATCAACAATAATTCCCCCAATGGTTGTTCCATGACCACCAATGAATTTAGTCAATGAATGAACAACAATTGTAGCTCCGTGCTCTATTGGCTTGCAGATCACTGGTGCTGCAGTGTTATCAACAATCAATGGTATATTATATTCGTCACCTATATCTGCTACTTCGCGAATAGGAAAAACCTTCAATTTTGGGTTAGGTAAAGTTTCAGCGTAATACGCTCTAGTATTGTCGTCTGTTAATTTTCGAAAACTTTCAGGATCTTTTGGATCAGCAAACCTAACTTCAATTCCAAGATCCTTCATTGTATTCGCAAATAAATTCCACGTACCTCCGTATAAATCAGTAGAACTTACAATGTTATCACCAGCTTTCACCAAGTTTTGAATACTTAACATAGAAGCAGATTGTCCAGAACTCACACAAAGAGCGCCGACACCACCTTCCATTGCAGCAACTCTTTTTTCAAGAACGTCAACAGTTGGGTTCATAATTCTTGTATAAATGTTCCCAAAGTCTTTTGCGCCAAATAAGTTAGCCGCATGTTCAGTATTATGAAATTGATATGAAGTTGTCTGATATATAGGCACCGCTACAGATGTTGTGGATGGATCACTTCTGTAGTCACCTCCATGTAAAGCAATAGTCTCAGGATTAACTGAGTCAGCTGGTACAAATTTATTTTTAGCCATTTCTTTATAATTCCCCTTTTAATTTTTTAAATCGACATTAATTGCTATAAAAGCCTGCAAAAAACAATCATGTCGTCGTAAAATTTAATACCGGTTTAATGACTATGTAAACTTTAATATAAAGTACTATAATACCATTATTTAAAACATTGATTTAATTGATTAAATATATAATGGTTGACAAATAAACAAGTTATTAATAATAACACCGATTATGGCTGCATCAAAAATACTAAAACAAACAAAGTCCCTTGCTAAGGAAAACATTAATAAAAATTGGTTAGTTGTTGATGCTGAAAACATTGTCTTAGGTAGATTGGCATCGGCAGTGTCTAAAATATTAAGAGGTAAACATAAGCCAAGCTACACTCCACATGCTGATTGCGGAGATAATGTAGTAATAGTTAATGCTGAAAAAGTTAAACTAACAGGAAATAAGCTAGAAGATAAGGTTTATTATCGTCATACAGGTTATCCTGGAGGGATTAAATCTATTACAGCAAAAAAAGTTCTTGAAGGAAAGAACCCTGACAGACTAGTAAGACTTGCAGTTAAAAGAATGATACCATCGGGCCCTTTAGGTCGTAAACAGCTATCAAGTATGAAAGTTTATGTTGGGAGCAGTCATCCGCATGAAGCTCAAAACCCTAAAGTATTAAATATAAAAGAGTTAATATAGTAATGAGTGATACTGCAAATACCGAAACTATTCTTAAAAGCGAAAATACAGAAGTTAAACCAGTTATAGATAAGCTTGGACGATCATACGCCACTGGTAAAAGAAAAAATGCTGTTGCAAGAGTTTGGATTAAGTCAGGATCTGGAGAAATAACTATAAACGGAAAAGAACTTAATAAATATTTTTTAAGACCAGTTCTAAGTATGTTAGTTAATCAACCATTAGTATTAACTGATAAAAAGCTTGCAGTAGATACGACAGTAACTGTTAGTGGTGGAGGTTTGTCAGGACAAGCTGGTGCGGTTAGACATGGAATTTCAAAAGCTCTTACACTTTTTGATCCTAACTTGAGACCGGCATTAAAGACTGAAGGTCTTCTTACACGAGACTCAAGAATCGTTGAAAGAAAAAAATACGGTAGACGAAAAGCTCGAAGAAGATTTCAATTCTCTAAAAGATAGTTTTGAAGTCTTGAACTGGATTTCATAGAGTCTATCAATTAATAATTTTAATTAGTAAATGAAAAATGTAGTAATATTAGGTGCTAGTGGATTTGTTGGTCATGAGCTTTACAATATGTGTAAAGCCCATCCAAATATAAATCTATCAGCTTTGTCTGCAAATAAATCAGCTGGAGAATTGGTTGATGATAACGAATTAGAGCAATCACTTAGATATCAAACAATTGAAAATATAGACTTTGAGAATGTTGATTTTATTTTCAATTGTT
>QCRN01000030.1 GCA_003211835.1 Pelagibacteraceae bacterium AG-461-B04
AATTAGTTATATATGTTAATAGGCGTCCCAAAAGAAATCAAACCTCAAGAAAATAGAGTAGGACTATCTGCTGATAGTGTAAAGATACTTGTTTCAGAGGGCAATAAGGTAATTGTTGAAACAGGAGCAGGAATAGGCTCAGGCTTTACTGACGCTGACTATTCTTCTGCAGGCGCAAGCATTTGCAAAACTTCCGGAGAGGTCTTTGATATAAGCGAATTAATAATTAAAGTTAAAGAGCCACAAAAACAAGAAGTTGAGCTTCTTAAAAAGAATCAACTTTTATTTACCTATCTTCATTTAGCCGCAAATAAGGAACTTACCTTAGGGTTAATGAAATCTAGATCAACGTGCATCGCCTACGAGACTGTTACAGATGAGAATAATCGTCTACCATTACTCGCTCCGATGAGCGAAGTTGCAGGTAGAATTTCTATTCAAGCAGGAGCAAGATCATTAGAGATGACAAACAATGGCAGAGGCGTTCTTTTATCAGGCGCAACTGGTGCCCCACCAGCAAATGTAGTTATTATTGGGTGTGGAGTAGTTGGATTTAATGCCGCATTAATAGCGCATGGAATGAAAGCAAATGTTATTTTAATTGATCAATCTCAACAGAGGCTTGATGAGTTAAAATCATTCTTCAACAATGAAGTTACAACTGTGATCTCAACACCTGATAGTATTAATGCAAATGTAAAAGATTGTGATTTATTGATAGGGGGTGTTCTTGTGCCAGGCGCATCTGCGCCAAAACTAGTTTCAGAAAACTTAGTTTCAAAGATGAAACCAGGCTCTGCTCTTGTTGACGTAGCCATTGATCAAGGGGGATGCATTGAAACCAGCAAGCCAACAACTCATGCTGATCCGGTGTATGTTCTGCATAATGTTGTTCATTACTGTGTTACAAATATGCCTGGATGTGTTCCTAGAACATCAACAATCAGCCTTAATCAAGCAACATTGCCATTCGTATCTGATTTAGCCAAAAATGGTCTCAATAAAGCTTTGAGTTCAAATAAAAATTTCTTAAATGGTCTAAATGTAATGGATGGAAACTGTACACAGCAAGATGTAGCTAAAGATCTTGATTTAGATTTTTGTATGCCTGAAAAGTTAATCGCTTAAATATCTTCCACAGCTTTACAGAGATTTGTTAATTTTTTTATTGCTAGCTCTCGCGATAGATAGCCAAGACCGCAATCAGGAGCAGCTATAAGTCTTTCTTTATCAATATGGTTAAGGCAATCTAAAGCTCTAGATCTAATCATATCAATATCTTCAATTTGACTTGAGGCTATTTTTAAAAGACCAAATACAATTTTTTTTGTTTTGTATTTTTCTAATAACTTTAAATCATTATATCGATGTGCATCTTCAATTGAAATTGTATCAATACAACTTGCTTCTAATGCGTCAGCCAAATCAAAATAGCTAGATAGAGGAGCCTTTGGATAATCAACTGAGTCTATTTTATCAGGATAGCCACAACATATATGTACAATTTTATCGCAATTTTTAATGCCATGAAAGCATCGTTCAATGTTATCAATTCCAAACTCGAGCGCTTCTTTTGATTTTCTTGCAAATAGTGGTTCATCAATTTGAATATATCTGCAGCCAGCATCAACAAGATTTTTAATTTCCTTATTGATTACCTCACCTAGGTCGAAGCACATCTTCTTTTCTTCATGATAAAAGTTATCAGAAATAGTATCAGCAATAGTAAGAGGGCCTGGTATTGTAGCTTTAATTGGCTTGTTTGAAACAGATTGATTAAGCTTAAATTTTTTATCTAAAAAATAACCATTGAATTCAATTTTCTTTGTTATGGTTGGAAGCCAGCAGTTATAATTTCCTGTTCTTGCAGTTTTTTCAGTGAGTATCTTAAAGTCTATCCCTTTTAAATGCCTGCAATGATAGTGAATATAATTTTCTCTTCTAACCTCTCCATCAGTGACAATATCGACTCCACAAGCAATCTGATCATTTATGACTTGTTTGGATG
The DNA here is from genome assembly GCA_003211835.1 of Pelagibacteraceae bacterium AG-461-B04. Taxonomy (GTDB): domain Bacteria; phylum Pseudomonadota; class Alphaproteobacteria; order Pelagibacterales; family AG-422-B15; genus CACNXQ01. Next base: position 2,009 of record QCRN01000030.1, read on the forward strand.
CTTCATTTACTAGACTTTCATATTGACTGCCCATCTTATATTTTTCTTCTTGATATGCAGAAGTTGGCCTTTCGTTGTCGGTACCTTTTTCCCCTTTAAACCAATC